>MNXJ01000057.1 GCA_001872455.1 Anaerolineae bacterium CG2_30_57_67
TGCCGAACGATTGTTGCAAGCCTTTGACAACATCACCCTTTATCGGTTTGAAACAGAAAACCAGACGCAGTACGAAGTCGCACCGCTCTCGCCCCTGCAACGCCGCATCCTAAAGGCGCTGGGTATCCCAACATCGGTCTATGCCCCACCCGTTGCACCAATAATTGATACCGGGTGAAAAAAATAATCGAAAGATGAGTCGAAAAGCGTTTGAAGCGTCATTGTCAGGTGCTAAATTGAGCAGCTACAACTTGCGAGGTTGCCTTCCTGCTGCAAAAGCTGGAAATTACGTCTACATGGAGAGAAGAGAGTCAAAATAGCGGTGTTAAAGACCGATGGTACTCCACAAAAAGTTCCCTAAACTCAATGAATATCAGACAATAGGCTGGCGATTTATAACCAAGTGCTCCAAAAATTCAAAAAGCCCGAAGTAATGGCAATTTAGATGCGATTGCCCTGATTCGGTAGTGGAGTCATTCATATAATTGCAGTACAATTGCACAGCCGCAGAGAAGAGATGAACGTGCAACAGTTAGAACTGTTATGCGTGAGCGCCGAAGGTGCAAACCCGCTCCCAGCCGGGACGGGCGAAACTCTCAGGCAAAAGGACTCTGCGCTGATTCACTTCTGGAAAATGCCGCGCGTGCGGCTGCCGATGGGGCAAATCCCGCCAACGCGGGATAATCTCTCAGGCCAAATTACAGAGGCGCACAATTGAATTTGTGCGCCCTTTTCGTTTCCACGTTATCCTAAAGAAGGAGAAAATTTTATGTCTACTACCCCGTCCACCCTTAAATATGCCAAGTCTGATGAGTGGTTCGATGCCGCCAGCGGCAAAGTTGGCCTGAGCGACTACGCCCAGGGGCAACTGTCCGACATTGTTTTTGTCGAAATCCTGGTCAGCGCGGGCGACACCGTCAGCGCCGGGCAGGCCATCGCCTCGGTCGAATCGGTCAAGGCCGCCTCGGATGTGTACGCCCCCGTTTCCGGCAAAGTCGTCGCCGTCAATGAAGCCCTGGCCGAAGCGCCCGAATCCATCAACAGCGAGCCGTACGGCGCGGCCTGGTTCATCCAAATCGAAGGCGGCAATGGCGCTGCCCTGCTGGATGCGGCAGCCTATGACGCCGATTGCGCGGCCCGGGCGCATTAATTCGTTATCCAGTTATCCAGTTAATCGGTTATCCAGTTATCCAGTTAATCAGTTTAACCGAACAACTGAACAACCGAACAATCGGACAACCGAACAACCGAACAACCGAACAATCGGACAACCGAAAACGTAAACTCATGACCTATATCCCGATTTCTCCCGCTGAACGGGACGCGATGCTGGCAACGGTCGGCGCAAAAAGCCTGGACGCGCTTTTTGACGCTATTCCCGCCAGTGTGCGCTTCCCCAAACTAGACCTGCCCCCGGCGCTGACCGAAATGGAAGCCGCCAGCCTGCTGGATGAACTCGCCAGCGCCAATGAAAGCGTGCGCGGCGACCTGGTTTCCTTCCTCGGCGCGGGCATGTACAACCACTACATCCCCGCCGTTGTTGACCACATTCTGCGGCGCGGCGAGTTTTACACCGCCTACACTCCCTACCAGCCGGAAATTTCGCAGGGCACGCTGCAGGCCATTTTTGAATACCAAAGCCTGATGGCCGCCCTGACTGGCATGGACCTTTCCAACGCCAGCCACTACGATGGCGCAACCGCTGCCGCCGAGGCCGTCAACATGGCCTTCGCCAACTTCCGCGGCAAACGCCGCAAGGTGGTGCTTTCGACCAGTATTCACCCGCAGTACCGCGAGGTGATTCGCACTTACACCCAGGGAATTGACCTGACGCTGGTGGGCGACGACTCTGCCGCCGATTTGCAGGCCAGCCCAGCAGCGCTGATTCCGCTGATTGACGCGAACACCGCCCTGGTGATGGTGCAATACCCCGATTTCTTTGGCCGCGTCTTCGACTACACCCGGCTGATTGAGGCCGCGCACGCCCAGGGCGCTTTCGTCTGCGTCATCGCCAACCCGACGGCGCTGGCGCTCTTCAAGACGCCCGGCGCCATGGGTGCGGATATCGTCGTCGGCGAAGGCCAGCCGCTCGGCATTCCGATGTGGTACGGCGGCCCCTCGCTGGGCTTCTTCACCACCAAAAAACAATACGTCCACAAAATGGCCGGACGTCTGGTCGGCGAAACCGTTGACACGCGCGGCCAAAAAGGCTATGTTCTCACTCTGACCGCCCGCGAGCAACACATCAAACGCGAAAAAGCCACCTCCAACATTTGCTCCAATCAGAGCTTGCTGGCGCTGGCTTCGGCGGTTTACCTTTCCGTCATCGGCAAGAGCGGCCTGAAGCAGGTGGCGAATCTCTGCTATCAGAAGGCGCACTACGCCGCCAGCGAGCTGAGCAAACTGCCCGGCGTGGGATTATGCTTCAGCCAGCCGTTCTTCCACGAATTTGCGCTTTGCCTGCCCAAGCCGGTGGCCGAAATCAACGCGCACCTGCTCGAACATGGCATTTTGGGCGGCTACGACCTGGGCCAGGATTACCCGTCTCTCAAAAATCACCTACTGGTGGCCGTGACCGAAATGAACACCAAAGACGAAATTGACAGCCTGGTGGAAGTTTTGAAGGAGGCCCTCAATGATTGAGCCAACCATTTTTGAATTGTCTTCCCCGGGCCGCACCGGCGTGACCTTCCCCCAGGCGGATGTGCCCGCCTTCGACCTGCCGGAGGCTGACCTGCTGCGCGGCGACCTGCCCCTGCCCGAACTGGCTGAGGTGGATGTTGTCCGTCACTACATGGCGCTCTCGAAATATAACTACAGCGTGGATGGCGGTTTCTACCCGCTCGGCTCCTGCACCATGAAATACAACCCAAAAATCAACGAAGACACCTGCCGCCTGCCTGGCTTTTTGCACACCCATCCGCTGCAGCCCATCGAAACCGTGCAGGGCAACCTGGCGCTGATGTTCGAAATGCAGGAATGGCTGAAGGAAATCAGCGGATTCGCGGCGGTCACGCTCCAACCTGCGGCTGGCGCGCACGGTGAATTTACCGGCGTGCTGATGATGCGCGCCTACCACCAGTCGCGCGGTGACGCCAAACGGGTGAAAATGCTCATCCCCGATGCGGCGCATGGCACCAACCCGGCTTCCTCTGGCCTGGTCGGCTTCAGCGTTGTCACCATCCCCTCCGACGCGCGCGGCAACGTGGATTTGGACGCGCTCAAAGCGCAGTGTGACGACACCGTCGCCGGGATGATGCTGACCAACCCGAACACGCTCGGCCTGTTCGACGAACACATCGAAAAAGTGATTGGTCTCGTTCACGGCTGCGGCGGCCTGATGTACGCCGACGGCGCGAACCTGAACGCCCTGCTCGGCATCGTCCGCCCCGGCGATTTGGGCTTCGACGTGATGCACTTCAACCTGCACAAAACCTTCGCCGTGCCGCATGGCGGCGGCGGCCCCGGCTCCGGCCCGGTCGGCGTGGCCGAAAAACTGGCCGATTTTCTGCCTACCCCGCTAGTTGGCATCATCGAAGAAGCCGACGACGAAAATCCGCCGCTCTACGGCTTTGTCACGCCCAAACACACCATCGGACGCATGAAAGCCTTTCACGGCCACTTTGGCGGCGGTGTGGTACGCGCCTATACCTACATCGCCATGCACGGCGGCGAAGGGTTGAAAGACATCTCACAGTACGCGGTGCTGAACGCCAATTACCTCAAGGCGCGGCTGGAAAAAACCTACCGCGTGCCGTTTGACCGCACCTGCATGCACGAATTCGTCATGGAAGGCCGCTTCGAAGGCACCGACATCCGCGCCCTGGATATTGCCAAACGCCTGATGGATTACGACTTCCACCCGCCGACAAACTACTTCCCGCTGATTGTGCATGAGGCGCTGATGATTGAGCCGACCGAGACCGAAAACAAAGACACCCTCGACCGGTTTGCCGACACGCTGATTGCGATTGCCGAAGAAGCCAAAACCAACCCCGAAATCATCAAAACCGCCCCGCACAGCACGCCCTTTGGGCGCATGGACGAGGTCAAAGCCGCCAAGGAATTGGTCTTGTGCTGCTGGCTGCCAGAAGAACAGTAGGCAGTAATCAGTTGTCAGTAAGCAGAAAGCATCGGAGGTGAAAGCCTTCGATGCTTTTTGCTTGCCTGATGCCAACCCACGTTCCCTTTCGAAAGTAGGCAATTTCATGCGCCGATGTAATAAGGTTTCCGATCCCCCCGCCGAAAAAGACGAAAGAACAAATAAGTGAGCAGTTAAAAATTTTTGGCTAAAAAATAACCAGATTAAATTACGGTTATAATCAGATGCCAAAAAAAATTTATCAGGATGTGTGCCATGTCATTTGCCGAAAAGAAAATTTTTGCCGAGTTATTGCAATATAACCGCTTTTATCAGTATGCTGGTTGGCAAATTGCCGATGCCGGAAAAATGTTGTTTGCACAAGACAAGGTAGAGGTGGTTGCTTACACCGATACAAGCCTGGAATGTCTGGTAAGCGACAAAACACCTGAAAAGTACAATGTCACGCTGAAGATGGAAAACAACCAGCTGCTCACCAAATGCACCTGCTCAAACGGTCAACAACTCCGCATTTGCAAGCACGTTGTCGCTGCCGCCATTACGGTTCAAAAAATTTTGAGCGCCGAAATCCAAAAATCGTGGGAAAACCATTTGCTGTTTACCCAAAATGCGCCACGCAAGCAACACGAAGCGCCCCAAAAAGTAGCCGACTACCTGCTGGCTTTTGCACTCTACGACAATTATGGTGGTTGGAAAATTCAGCCGCTCACTGCGCCGGTTGCTCAAATTCCAATTTTGCAAAATAGATCATTGCCCGATTGGAGCAATCAGGAGCAAATGATTGAGTTTTTAGCAAATACACCCACCGCGCGTGCGCAATTTAAGGCTCATAGCCAACAAAATTTCAAGCCCGAAGCCTGCCTCAATGCGCCATCGCAAATTGTCAGCCTGGCACAAATGATTGCAAAAATAAGCAGTAGCTCTACTTATTATGCCGATAGCAGCCAAACCGCCGCGCTCCCCGGCGTTTTGCAGATTCTGCGCGACGAAAATTTTCCGCTTTACGCGGGTCAAAACACCTACGGATCAGACATTTTCATCAGCCATAACCGCCCGCTGACCATCTCACGCGAAAGCGCCAGCGTCTTGCTTGATATCGAAAATAGCAAAGACGGCGGCCTGCGATTAAAATTTCATCTCCGCCTGGGCGATGCGCTATGGAAGGTGACAAAAAAGCCAGCTGTCGTCTCACAAAACCCACTCTGGTTGATGATTGACCAAACGCTCATTCCCGGCCAGGAAAACATGGACGTTGAGCAAGTTGAAAACATCAACAAGGCTTCTCGCATCCACATTCCCGCTGAAGAAAAAGATATTTTTCTTGAAAACTACCTGCCTGGCCTGGCTGCTCAATTTACGCTCACCGGTAGCGGCATCAACGTCCGCGAAATTACCGAACAACCCCAACCGCGCTTGTATCTGGAAGAAAAAAACAGCATTCTGAATGTCTGGCTAAAATTTGGCTACGAGAAGTTCGAGGTACCATACGAATCACGCATCCCCGAAACATCATCCACCTACGACGTGGAAACGGCCACCTTTACCCGTATTTTCCGCGCCGCCGATGTCGAAAAAGCCGCCTTCAGCCAGGTCAGTAATTTTGGCTTAAAGCGTGTCACGGGTAGCGTTGGGTTGTTTAATCTCCGCGCCAAAGTGGACGTGATTGATTTTCTGATGCACTACGTTCCCAAGGCAGTCGCCGCTGGATTTGAAGTCTACGGCGAAGAAAATATCAAAAATGTACGCATCAACCGCCATCAGCCGACCATTTCGTTTAACATCTCATCCGGCATTGACTGGTTCGACCTGAACACCGTTATTCAATATGGCGACCTTCCCGTTGCGCTCAAAGACATGCGCCGGGCGCTTAAACGCCGCGAAAACTATATCAAACTGGGCGATGGCACGCTGGGCGAAGTGCCGCAAGAATGGCTGGACCGTTACAAACATTTATTTAACCTGGGCGAGGAAACCGAAGACGGCCTGCGCTTCTCCAATCAGCAAGTTACCCTGCTCGACCAGTTGCTGGGCGAATCGGAACGCGTCAACTCGGACGATGAATTTAAGCGCCGCCGCGAGCGCTTGCGCGAATTTACCAGCATCACGCCTCAGTCGTTGCCGCAAAATCTGACGGCGGAACTGCGCCCGTATCAAAAAGCCGGTGTGGACTGGCTGCATTTTCTGCGCGAATATCAGTTCGGCGGCTGTCTGGCCGACGATATGGGGCTGGGAAAAACAGTGCAGGTACTGGCTTTTTTGCAAGCCATCAAAGAGAAGAACGAAGCCAACAAGGCTGCGCTGGTAGTGGTGCCGAAATCGCTGCTCACCAACTGGCAGCGCGAAATCGAAAAATTCACCCCCGGCCTGCGCGCATTGGAATATCACGGCTACGCCCGCGAGAAAGATACCAGCGTTTTTGACCAGTACGATCTGGTCATCACCACCTACGGAGTGGTCATCAAAGACATCGAACTCTTACGCGGTTATCGCTTCCACTACGCCATTTTGGATGAGTCGCAAGCCATCAAAAATCCGGTTTCGCAATCGGCCAAGGCCTGCCGGCTGTTGCTGGCCGACCATCGCCTGGTGATGACCGGTACGCCGGTTGAAAACTCCTCCTTTGAACTCTGGTCGCAATTCGCCTTTCTCAACCCTGGCCTGCTCGGCAATCTGGATTACTTCAAATCTGAAATCGGCGGCCCAATTGAACGCGACGCCAACGCGGATACCGCTCAGCTTTTACGCAAGATGGTCTACCCGTTTATTTTGCGCCGCACCAAGGAACAAGTCGCGCCCGAATTGCCGCCGCGTACCGAGCGCGTCATCTACGGCGAGATGGAGCCTGCCCAGCGCAAGATTTACACGTACACTCGCGAGCGATACCGCCAGGCGCTACTGGGGCTGATTGACGGCGAGGGCGTCAATAACGCCCGCATGAAAATTCTGGAAGGCCTGCTGCGTCTGCGCCAAATCTGCATTCATCCCTTGTTGGTGGATAAAACCTATCGCGGCGAATCGGCTAAATTTGAGATGCTGCTCGAAAACATTGAGACCCTGCTCTCCGAAGGTCACAAGGCCCTGATATTTTCCCAGTTTGTCGAAACGCTCAAACTCCTGCGCGCTGAGTTGGACAGCCGCAACATTCATTACGCCTACCTTGACGGCCAGACCAATAACCGCCAGGAACAAGTGGACGCCTTCCAAAGCGATCAGGCTCTGCCGCTGTTCCTCATCAGCCTGAAAGCGGGCGGCGTCGGCCTGAACCTGACCGCCGCTGATTACGTCATCCACATTGACCCGTGGTGGAATCCCGCCGTGGAAATGCAGGCCAGTGACCGCGCTCACCGCATTGGACAGGATAAACCGGTTTTCGTCTACAAATACATATTGCGTGATTCGGTCGAAGAGAAGATTTTGCAGTTGCAGGAACGCAAGAAAAACCTGGTGGAACAACTCATCACCACTGACGGCAGTTTCTTCAAGAATATCACCGCCGAAGATGTCAAAGCGCTCTTCAGTTAGCGTCAATACTGTTTAGATAAGGAGTCCAAAGTCTCCAGACTTTGGCGCCAGCGTTGGGAGACGTTGGACTCCGAAACTGCTAGCTAAACAGTATTGCTTGTAGCGCGACATTCATGTCGCGGAGTTTGGGACACGGAGTTGACGGAGTCACACGGAGTTTGCTCTTGTAGCGTGACATTCATGCCGCGGAGTTTGGGACACGGAGTTGACGGAGTCACACGGAGTTTGCTCTTGTAGCGCGACATTCATGCCGCGGAGTTTGGACACGGAGTTAACGGAGTGGACGGATTTTTGAAATTCTCCGCGCAATCCGTCCGGCTCCGTGTCCCATTTTTTGGGGGTGTGTTACGGCGTGGCGCAGTATACTTGCGCCAACATTCACAAGGAGGAATATGATTCCCAATCAGTGGTATGCCATCCTCGAATCGGATGAAATCAAGCCCGGCAAAGTCATCGGCGTTACCCGCCTGGGTGAGAAAATGGTTGCCTGGCGCAACGCGCGCGGCGAATTGAGCCTGATGAGCGATCTGTGCCCGCATCGCGGCGTGGCGCTCAGCGCGGGAAAATTACAGGGCGAGTGCATTCAATGCCCGTTTCATGGTTTTGAATTTGACGCCAGCGGCAAATGTACGCTCATTCCGGCCAACGGGCGCGGCGCGGAAATCCCCAAGGCCATGCAGGCCAAAGCCTATGTGGTGCGCGAAGCGCACGGGTTGGTCTATCTCTGGTGGGGCGAGCCGCGTGAAAGTTATCCGCCGCTGCCATTTTTCGAGGCGATTGACGACGGCATGGTGTACGCCACGCTGCGCGACCCCTGGGCGACGCACTACAGCCGCGCCATTGAAAATCAGCTCGACGTGGTGCACCTGCCTTTTGTTCACCGCACCACCATCGGACGCGGCAACCGCACGCTGGTCAATGGGCCGCTGGTGCGCGTGGAGCATTTCTTCCCCGAAGATTCCCTGCTCAATATCTGGGTCTACAACGAAGTGGACAGCGGCCAAAAGCCAAAACGCGCCAGCGAACTGCCCGAACCGGCCCGTCACCCGTTTTTGCAATTTCGCTTTCCCAACGTTTGGCACAATTGGATTGCGGACGATACCCGCGTCTTTGTGGCTTTTGCGCCGATTGACGAAGAGAATACGCTCATGTACCTGCGCTTTTATCATCGCGTCGCCATCCCCGTTTTGCGGCAGATAACCGGCTGCTTTGGCTCGCTCGGCAATCTGGTGATTGAGCGCCAGGACAAGCCGATTGTGGAAACCCAGCGCCCGAAGGCCAGCCGCCTGGACGTTGGTGAAAAACTCATCCCTGGCGACGGGCCGATTATCACCTATCGCAAAATTCGCCAGGCGCTGCAATCGGCCTGAACAAAGAAACTCCCCGGCTGCCGGGGAGTTTCTTATTGGGAAAGGCGCGGCATCCGCGTTACAGCACTTTTTTCACTTTGAGAAAGCCCTGCTTTTCTTGGTTGGCTTTTTCAACGGCCTCGGCAGAACCCAGCACCACCACTTCCCCGTGGGCGGCGACTTGTTCCAGCGTTTCGGCAAAACGCTGGAAGTCTTTGACGCTGGTTGCCAGCACTTCGGCGCGGGTTTGCTGACGCATTTCGTCCGTGTAACCGGTCAGGTGATGCGCCATGCTCGTCCAGCCTTTGGCATCGGGCAGTTGATAGGCGTCAATTTCGCCAATCGTGCCGAGGATGGATTTGGTCAATTCGCTTTCGTTCAGGTCGAGGGCGCGCAAAAAGCCGGGGGTGGCGTCATAATTTGCCAGCGTGGGCAAAATGTTCGGGTCGCGGTAACTCAAGTAGGCGAAGGCGCCGCTGTTCGTGTCGAAGGTGCTGAATCCGCCATAGGCGCCGCCCTGCACACGCACTTTTTCCCACAACCAGGTCGTGCCCAAATAGTTGCGGATGACGTGAATTGAGCCGTGCGGTTCGTAGCCGAGCGCGTACAAATTTGCGCCCTTGCCAACGTAATTGACCTGCGCCGGAATGGTCAGGCCTTCGTTGTTTTGCGGCCTGGTTTTCCAGGGGAAGGGGCTGCCCGTCGAACCGGCAGAAGCCGGCAGACTGGCTAACAGCGCTTCCAGCGCCGGGGAAACTTTTTGGCGGGAGGCCTCATCCAGCGTGAGATTGACCACCATTCCGGCGCGGTTGATGACCAGGCGGCGCAGCGTTTCCAGTTTCGCCAGCACCGCATCCCAATCTTTTTCGATGTCGTCCGCCAGGCGGCGCAGGAAGAAGAGATTTTCCAACCCGCCGATTTGTTCGCCGACCCAGCCCGCCTCGCTGAAGCGCGCCGCAAGCCGCCCGCTGACCACGCCGTGCCCGCCGGGAATTAACCCGGCTTCGGCTTCGGCTTTTTCTTCCATCACAATCTGGCGCAGACGCTCACGGTTGTCGAGATTGGCTGTCAGCAAAACGTCCTGCAAAATGGCGAGCAGTTCGCCCGCCTTGTCGAGAGTGGCCTTGCCGCGCAGGAAAAAGTAGAGCGCCGAGTCGCTGCTCTCGCGGATGGTGGAAATCAGCGCAGCGGAACGAATGCCGCCCGTATTTTTGCCAATGCGCTGAATCAGGCTGACGTAATCCTGGCTTTGGGTGCCCATTTGTAGCAAAACGCGCCCAAAGAAGCCCAAAAACGGCAGCAATTCCGCCGGGACGGGGTGCAGGTCAAAGCCCAGGTCGAGGTAGAGAATGCCGTTGGTGGGCAGGTCATGGCTGAAGATGTGCGTGCCGCGTGAAGTTTCGATGGCGCACGGGATGGTTTTGATTTTCGGGTCAATATCCTGAAGCGTTAGCGCCGGGATGGTTGCCAGCGCTTCGGGGCTGTCGGGGGTTTCCTGACGTTTTTTGAGAGCGGCCACGTTGGCAATCAGCGCGTCAATTTGGTGGCGGCTCAGGCCTGCTTTCACTTTTTCGAGCCGCGCGGCTTCGGCGTCTGCTTTGCGTTGGCCTTCTGCCGCGTCTGGCAGCAGGCGCAGGCTGGTGCGATGCGGGTTTTCGATGAAGTGGCGGCGAATCAAATTCTCAAAATAATGCGGCGCGCGCGCGGCGGTTTTGACCTTTTGCAGCGTAGCTTCAAAAGCCAACCCGTTGAATGGGTCGCCGTCGTACAGCCAGACATCCAGCGCGCCGAGCATCAGCGCCAGCCCGCGCGGGAAGCGCCCGGTATTTTGCTCGCGCAGGTGAAATTCGATGGTGTTGAGCGATGCGGCGATGGTTTCCGGGTCAATGCCTTTTTCGGCCAGGTCTTTCAGCGTGGTGTGGATCAGCTGCTCCACTTTTTCGAGGTTGCCGTTTTCGACGCCCTTCATGCCAGCGGAGAAGTAGCCTTGCAGCAGGCCGTCCTGGTAGCCGCCGGTCACGTCTTCGCCCAGGCCGCTGTCCATCAGCGCCTTGCGCAGGGGCGAGGCCGAAGTTCCCAGCAGGATGTGCGCGAGCAGCGACAGGCTGAGGCTGGTCAGCGGGTCGCCGACGGCGGGCATCAGCCAGTTGAGGTTGAAGTAGGCTTTGGCGTCGGGCGTATCGCCGGAATCGTAGGCGTGAGTCACCTGCCGGGGGGCGTTCCACTGCGGCTGAAGCGGCAGCGCCGACTGGACATCTTTGCGCTCGAAGGCGTTCAGCCACTCGTCAAGCAGGCGCAGGCGTTCTGCTTCGGGGTCGTCGCCGTAGAAGTAGATGTAGGCGTTGGATGGGTGGTAATAGGTCTCGTGGAAGGCTTTGAAATCTGCGTAGGTCAGGGCGGGGATGACCGCCGGGTCGCCGCCGGAGTTGAGGCCGTAGGGCGTATCGGGGTAGAGCGATTGCTGTGAAAGTTCGCCGAGCAGGTCATCGGGTGAGGAGAGCGCGCCTTTCATCTCGTTGAAGACGACGCCCTTGAAGGTCAGCGGCGCTTCGGGCGATTCGATTTCGTAGTGCCAGCCTTCCTGCTGCAGGGTTTCTGGCGTAATCAACGGGTAGAGCACGGCGTCGAGGTAGACATCAATCAGGTTGTAAAAATCTTTCAGGTTGGTGCTGGCTACCGGATAGCAGGTTTTATCGGGGTAGGTCATCGCGTTCAAGAAGGTGTTGAGCGAACTTTTCGCCAGTTCGATGAACGGTTCTTTGACGCGGTATTTGCGTGAGCCGCACAGCACGGAATGTTCCATGATGTGCGCCACGCCGTTGGAGGTGGCCGGCGGCGTGCGGAAAGTGATGCCAAACGATTTGTTTTCGTCGCCGTTGATTACCGATAAAAGCCGCGCGCCGGTTTTGTCGTGCCGGTACATGCGGGCGCTGGAGGCGATTTCGGGAATGGCGCGTTCTTCAAGCAAGGTGAAAGTCATGGGGTTCTCCGTTTGAAATGGGGTGGCAGAATTATACGCCACGCGGCGGGCTACGGTTCGGGGCGGATGAAAAACCAGGCGGCGCGATTGACGCCCCAGGCGCCCGGAACGTTGACAGCGCCGGCAGCGCGCAGCGTATCCTGCAGGCCGGAATGGTTGCCGGGCGAGACGACCACGTCCCAGGCGATTTCGTCCAGTTGGGGCACGGGATACAGGATATTCAGTTCAATCTCTACCGCGCTGTCGTAAATCGAAAATTGGTTGGGGCACAGGCGGGCGATTTCGCGGTCAAAGGCGCGAATCCAGTTATTTGCCATCAGCAGCCCGGCGCATTTGATGGGCGTGCCGGAGCCGTAGATTACCACGATGTCGGTTTCTGGCACATGGCGCGACTGCGCCAGTTTGGTGACCACCAGCGAGCGCGCCAGCGCGGCGTCGCGCTGGACGAAGGCTTTTTTTGCCTGAATGTTGAGCGCGCCCGGCAGAGCTGCGGCGGCCGCAATCAGCGCCAGCAGAGCCAGCGTCCGCCGCAGCAGGCCAAAATTTCCCGGCGCGGATTCGAGTATCTTGAAGAGCAGGAAAAGCAGCACCGGCAGCACAGCAGTCAGCGCCAGCATGTAACGCAGTTTTAGATACAGTTTGCTCAGCACCACCAACAGCATGGCGATTTGCGCCAGCAGACCAGTCAGCATGGCCTGGTCGGCGGGGGAAATTTTCCACGCGGATTTGCGTTGAAGAAGAAGTATCGCCGCCAGCAGTGTCAGCCCGGCCAGCAGATAGGCCATCAGCGCCGGGACGCTGGTCGCCCAAAACGCCAGGCTTTGCGGAATCATTTCCAGTGTGTAAAAACCGCTCGCGCCGCTACCGTAGACGCCGGTATTGCTCAAAATGCGCGTGAACCAGCTGGCGAAGCGCGGAATTTCGTGGGTAATGGGGGCCAGCATGGCCGCAATGCCGAGCAGGCCGCCGCCCACAAACCAGGCGGTGTCGCCGCTGGCGCGGCGGGTTGTTCGCCCCAGCCGCCGCGAAAAAATGAACGTGGTCAGCGTCCCCGCCGCCAACCAGCCGAGGAAGTACATTTGCGTCATGCCCAGCGTCCCGGCGGTGAAGCCCAAAAACGCCAATTTTTTCCAGTCTAGCGGCAGGTTGGGGCGTAGTGCGCGGTAAAGCCCAATCAGCCAGAGCGCGCCAAAGGGGTAGTTGAACGAGTTATGTGACCAAAACGTCAGCGATTCGTAACTTTGCGGGTGCAGGCCAAAAAACATCAGGCTGAGCGCCAGCGCCAGCAGGGTTTTGTCTTTTTTCAGGCTGTCGCGCACAGTTTGGTAAAACAGAATGGCCGTCAGGCTGTTGATGGCGAGCAGAAAAACATTCGCCATGAAGAAAAAAGTTTCCGGGCGGGCGATGTGATAGGCGATAAAACTTTCCCGGCTTTTAAAAAAGGGCAGGGTCAGCGCCAGCAGCAGCGAGCCAATCAGGTGAACCGGCGTGCCGGGGTGGTCAACGTAGACGTAGGTTTTTCCGGCGAAAACCGCCAGCGAGTCGAGAAAATACCAGGCGCCTGGGTCGGGCGGAAACCAGTAGCTGGAATTCAGCGTCCAATAGCCCCAGTAAATCAAAATGGGGGCCAGCAAAAGCGCGTAGGGAATTTTTTTGATGAGGGTCATTTTTGGCTGCCGGGGCGGATGAAAAACCATTTGCTGCGATTGATTCCCCAGCGGCTGGGAATATTTTCCGCGCCGACAGATTGCAGATAGGCTGGCAGTGGTGAGCCGTTGCCGGGCCAGATGACCATGTCCCAGGGAATTTCTTCGATGGCGGCGACGGGGTAGGGGGTGTTCAGGCGCACGTCGAAGGCGAAGTCGTACAGCGCGTATTGGTTGGGGCACAACGCACCAATTTCCCGGTCGAAGGCGTGTATCCAGTTATTGGCCAGCAAAAGTCCGGCGCATTTGAGCGGTGTGCCAAAGGCGTAGACAATCACCAGGCTGGTTTCTGGCACATTTTTGCGCTGCGCCAGCGTAGCGACGGCCAGCGAGCGGGCGTGGGCGGCGTCGCTTTCGATGGCGGCTCTTTTGTTCAAGTCGAGTAGTTCCCGCGACACGGAAAAGCCGGTCGCCAAAAGAATGCCCAGGGCCAGGCCGCGCGTCAGCCAGGCGCTGGATGCGCCGCTTTGTTCCTTCCATTTGAGCGCCAGTAAAAACAAGATGGGCAGAATCGCCGCCAGCGCCAGCGTATAGCGCACGCGATAGAACATTTTGCTCAGCGCCAGCAGCAGCAGCGCGGTTTGAATCAGCAGTCCGTAGAGCATGGCGGAATCTGGTGGCGTGAGCGGTGGCTGGCGGCGGCGGTTGGTCAGCAAAATCAGCGCCAGCGATAGCGCCAAAAGGACGAGTGGGATGTTTTGCGCCCAAAAAGTCAGGCTGGCAGGAATCAGCGCCAGCGAGTAAAAACTCTGCTGGCCGCTGCCGTAGAGTCCGTCACTGCCCAGCAAGCGCGTCAGCCAGTTCGACAGGCGCGGCAGGGCGCTGAAAACTGGCAGCAGCATGGCGCCGATTCCGAGCAGCGCGCCAGCCAGAAACAGGGCGGAGGCTTTCAGCGTCTGCCCCGGCGATTTCCCCGTTTGCCAGGCCAGGCTGAAAATGGTGACGAAGCCTCCCGCGAGCCAGGCCAGCAGGTACAGTTGAGTCATTGCCAGCGCCCCGGCGGCGGCCCCCAGTAGGAAAATTTTTCTACCGCCCGGCAATCCGTTTTGAACGGCGCGATAAAGCCAGACCAGCCAGAGCGTGCCGAAAATAAAATTGAAGGAATTGTGCGACCAGTAGGTGAGCGAATTAAATCCCTGCGGGTGCAGGGCAAAATACATCCAGGCCAGGGCGATGGCGGTTGGTTTTGGGTCAATTTTCAGGGCCGTGAGGGCGGTTTGGTAGAGCGCCAGCAGGGTGAAAATGGTCATCGCCAGCAGAAAAAAATTGGTCAGAAAGAAGAAAATCTCTGGCCGAAAAATAAAAAATTGGAGGAAATCTGCGCGGTTGGCGAAGAATGGGGAGGCCAGCCCCAGCAGCAGCGAGCCAATCAGGTGAAGCGGCGTGCCGGGGTGGTCAACGTATTGGTAGGGTTTTCCGGCAAAAACGGCCAGCGAATCGAGAAAATACCAGGCGGCCGGGTCGCTGTTAAACCAGTAGCTGGGGCGAGATGCCCAAAAAAGCCAGACGAGTAGCGCGGGAGACAACACGAGGGCGTAAAGATAATTCTGTTTTATCCAGGCGAAAACCTTTGACATTGTTTGGCCCTATGGATATTCAGCGCGCATAAAAAACCATTTTGAACGGTTGTTCCATGAATTGGGGATGTTTTTTGCTCCGGTTGCCAGGAGATATTGGGGTACTCTTGAACCGTTGCCCGGCCAGACAACCAGGTCCCAGGGAATATCTTTTAGGACGGTTACTTCGTGGGGAGTCGAATAGTTAAATTCAATGTTGATGTTGAAATCGTAAATGGCATATTGATTGGGACAAATCTTGGCTATTTCTGCGCCAAATTTTTGTAGCCAGTTGTCAGCCATGAGCAACCCGGCGCATTTCATGGGCGTGCCGGACGAATAGACAACGACAATCGCGCTTTCGTCCACTTTTTTGAGTTTTGCCAGGTTGTCAATTGTTTGAGACCGCGCAACCGCCGCCTGGTATTCGACCAGTGAACTTTTTTGCTGAATTTGCATTTTTTCTGGCAGAGTCCAAACCGCCGCAAGCAGAAGTGTGGCGTATAGCGCGTAATGTCCCCAGGTTTTTCCCCATTTTGTTTTTTCCAATAAGGCCAGCGCCAGAAACAGTAACACAGGCGCGACGGCTGCGATGGAAAGGCTGTGGCGCAATCTTGTAACCATTTTGCTGAGCCCTGCCATGAGAATGGCGGTTTGTAAAAACAGTCCCACGGTCATCGCAAATAGACTGGGGGAAATTTTGATGGCATTTTTACGGATGATAAAGCCGAGCGCAAGAATGACTATCCAAACGCCGACCAAGAGAATCAATAGCAGGGGAATGGTTGTCCACCAGTAGTGCAGGCTGATTGGAATGAGTTCCAGCGAGTAGATGCCTTTTTCACC
Organism: Anaerolineae bacterium CG2_30_57_67; assembly: GCA_001872455.1. Taxonomy (GTDB): domain Bacteria; phylum Chloroflexota; class Anaerolineae; order Anaerolineales; family Villigracilaceae; genus UBA8950. The sequence continues at coordinate 16,062 of MNXJ01000057.1, forward strand.
CGTGCCATACAATCCCTGATGCGTCAGATTCCTTGAAAACCAGTTTACAAAGCGGGGAATTTCCTTATAAATGGGAATGAGCATACTGATAATTCCCCAGGCGCCTCCAAAGGTGAACCAAAGTGCATCTTTGCCAGCTTCCAGACGCGATTTTCCCAGTCGCAAGGCGAATATCCATAGGGTGACGATGCCGCTTATTAGCCAGGTCGCAAAATAAAATTGGGCAACCGTCAAAATACCAGCCGCAAGGCCGAGCAAGAAAACCTTGGATTTACTCAACGTCCGATCTTTTCGTATCTCCAGAAATAACCAAAGCAACCATAAGGTACCAAAAGCAAAATTAAGAGAGTTTTGTGACCAAAAGGCAATTGAGTGGTAGCTGTAAATATGAAAGCCAAAATAGGCCCAACTGAGCGCTATGCCCGCCAGCATTCGGGCGTGTTTAAGTGTGGTGGAGACTGCATGATAAAAAACGATGGCAGTGATGCCGTTCATGACCGCCAAGAACGTATGCGCCATGAAAAAGAATATCTCTGGCCGTCGCAGATGAAAGGCGATAAATTCTGTTGACGTATTAAAAAATGGGTAGGTTAAAGCCAGAAGGAACGAACCTATCAAATGCAGCGGCGTCCCAGGATGGTCTACATAGGTATAAGATTGTCCCTTGAAAGCTGAAAGGGAATCCAAAAAATACCAGGTTCCGGGGTCAGATTGAAACCAGTAAGATGGATTGGCGGCCCAGTTTAGATAATAGGCAAGGATGGGGAGAATGACCAAAACATATCCCAAATGTTTTTTGGGAAAAGTGGTAAATGTTTGAAGAAAGCGCATTTTATCTCAGCCTGATGGGGTTTAGACTTCATTTTTTCTGCCAACTGGTTTGGGTGAGAGAAGACGGTAATGGGCTCAAAGCGTGATAATCTTGTTTTTTACCAAAACAGATTTCACAGGAGCCCATTAACACGGCAAATCATACCATGCTACAGCCGCAATCTGGCGGGGGACAACTTCTAACGTGTGCACGCAAAGGTTGTCAGAGCGGAGCGGGTGGAGCGCAAAATCTTCGCGAAGCGCCCTGCAAAGGGCCTGGTTTTGCACGAAAGTCGGAAGATTTTCGACTCCATCCCTGACATGATTTGCGTGGATACACTTCTAACTGCAATACTGTTTAGTTAGCGTTGTCGAAGTCCAACGTCTCCCGACTTTGGTGCCAACGTCGGGAGACGTTGGACTCCTTATCTAAACAGTATTGGCTTTCGCCCCGCGATATAAGATGTGGGTAGTTGCCATTGGAGACGGGATTGTTTCAATGCCGCTTTCGCGGTATTATGAAACTGCTGGTTATGAAAAATACCCATGCTTACAATTGCCTATTCGCTGAAGATTTGGCGAAATTACGAATTTCCAAACCAACACATGTAAGGCTTGCCTCCCGAAGCGCCGTGCTTGGGTCGCTCTGTAGCGTGATAGCAAAAGGCAAACTGAGAGGACATTCAAAATGGGCACAAATAAATCGCTTAACCCTCGACCGTACTGGCATGTAGACGCCAAGTGGCTCACTGGCATTCTACTTTTGTTCCTTTTGAACATTACCTTTTTGATATTTATCTTGATGCAAGTTACTGCTCCAGAGCGAGGCATTGCTCTCCTGACAGTGACTCTGGCGAGTTCTTATAGCGCCGAAAGCGGAGGTATGGACGTTTCTGGTGATATAGAAATTATACGCCAGAAAATTGCAGAATCCCCAAACGGAGAGTGGTAGCCCATTCCGGGGATGCAGATTGTTGTTCGGGCAGAGGATATTGCCGGAAAGACCCCCAGCGAAGCGCGCTTGTGGTTTTTTCAGCAGTGGGCTGAACCTCTCTATTGTGCCGGGCCGCAAGGGCTGGCAAGTCTCATCACCGGCCCTGAAATGCAAAAAGGCTTGGAAGGAGGCGTTGGCCCGCTAGGCTTCATCAGCGCAGACACGCACGGCAAACTTCAGAGAATATTCGCTGCGTTCGGGCTGGTATCACTTTTCTTTCTCGGTTTGCTTATCTTTTTCAGATACCGCTTCGGGCGCTTGGGCAGCCCCGGATGTGTCATTTTCTTGGCTGCAATTTCAGGGTTTGTCTTTCTGAGCGGAGTGCGTGGCTGGATCGAACAATCCGCTCAGCGCCCAGTGCCAGTTGGTGAAGAAACTTATATCACACGGTATACACAATTGGCCGTAGATGTTTTGCCAGATATTGTGCAAAGTGCTCTGCAAATTTACCAGTTCCTGGTTTTTCTCGGATTGGGTCTGATATTGGCCGCATTGATAGGTATTGTTTTTATCCGAGAACGGAAAAATAAAGAGTCTTAATTTCCTGTTCAATGCCGGAATTTTTGTGAGCGCTAATAGCACCTTTTATCAGAACGAGATGCCATCGGGTATAAATGTACTCCGCTTTGGATAAGAAAATCAAGCAGCGAGAAGAACAGGCGTGCGGAGTTAACCGTCGTGCGTCGGGCTGGATTCTTGGCTGTTGTCTTCGTCGCCCGAATCAGGGTATGGCGTTGATTCAGGAACGTCCTCGGTTGATTTGCGTTTGTCTTTTTCTGCGTCGTGATGTGTTGATGCGAGTGGCAGAATTACTTCGGCTTCGAATGTCTCGCCTTCGGAGACTGTTTCGTTCTGATATTCTGTCTCGCTCCCGGCGTGAATTTCGTCTTTGGAAGCATCCTGGCTGGGCTCGGGCGTAGTCACAAGCGTTGGGGTTGCGGTAATGTCTTCGCGCGGGCTCGTGGTGGGGGTGACGCTTGGCAGGGCAAGCAGGCGAATCTGGTCGGCCTTGAGCACGCCGCCGTTCTCGGTGTCGCCTTTGATTTCGACCAGCGCGCCAACGACAATGCCGGGGTCAATCTGGCTTTCAGGTTCGATCAGAATTTGCACTCCGTCTACTGTCCAAACATTGCCGGTTTGTTGTTCCACGGTAGCCTGGAAGTAGACGTGTTCGGTGCGGCCAGTGTCGAAAAGGTGGTGAATTTCATCTAGGCGTTCTTTTTCAAATTGTTGAGAAAGGTGTTCGTGTTCATGCGGGTCGAAGATAAAAGCCAGCTGCACATCCTCCCAGCCGCGTTTGACCGGATAGAGGTGGTCGCCGGGCAGGGCGCTGGAGGATGCGGATACCAGCCCGGTACCTCCGGTGAGCATGAAGGCAATCACAGCCAGCGCGCTGAAGGCCAGGCGGAAGGAGTGCCCGGCGTTGTTTTTGCGTTTCCAGAAGGGCAGGGCGGCGGCTTTTTGTTCGCGCATTTCGGCGGCGGCTTGTAGCAGGCGCGCTTTTCCGCGGCGCTGAACGTTGGCGGGGGGTGTGTTCACGGCGACGGCGCGCGCCTGGGCTGCGGTTTCCAGCACAGGGCGTAGTTCATCACTCAGCGCAGGAAAGAGATTCAGGCAGGTTTCAAGATCTGCGCCGCTGTCGAGCGCAGTCAGGCAGGTTTCGAGGACGTCGTACAAGTTTTTGCTCATGGTATTTCAACCATCTGGCGATTGAGCGCCGCCAGGGCGCGAAATTGAAGTTGTTTGATGGCGTTGACGTTTTTCTTGAGCGCCTGGGCTGTTTCTTCGAGAGAGAATCCCTGACCAAAGCGGAGCGCGATAACGTTTTGTTGCTCCACGGTGAGTGTTTGCAGGGCGGCTTTGATGTGGATTTCGCGCTCTCTTTGTTCCACGTCACGCAGGGGATTTTCCTGCGGGTCAGGATGGTCGTCGCTTAGGGCTTCGGTGGGACGCCGATAAATTTTCCGCAAATGGTCGGTGATGACGTGGGATGCGGTGCTGAGTAACCAGGCGCGCAGGTTGCTGTTGGGTCCTCGTCCGTTGCGTGTTGCTTCCAGCAGGCGTACAAAAACGTCGCTGGCGATGTCTTCTGCCAGTATCTCATCGTTTAGACGATAGCACACGAAGCGGAAGACTTCCGGAAAATAGCGGTCGTAAATAGCGCCGGTGGCCTGCGAATCAAAATTGCGCAGGCCATTGATCTCGTCTTGAGATGGGACGGTGGCGGAAATGGGCATTGAGAGCAAAGCGCGGGAAAGGGTTAGTTGGTTGTTCATCCCGACATGCCAAGTATACAACAGTTTGAAAGTAAGCCAGTCTCCCCAGATTTTTCGGGGAGACTGTGGGAGGGGAGAGATGGTTTAGTCGTCGCCGCCGCCATCGTCGTCGCCGCCATCGTCGTCATTACCATTACCATTACCAGTTCCGGTTCCGGTACCTGTTCCTGTACCTGTTCCAGCGCCTGTTCCAGTGCCAGTACTGACGCCAGCGCTTACGATGGTTACTTGATTGATGGTGACGGTTCCATCGGCATTGAGGATGTAGAGAATGGTGTCGCCTATTTGAATCGGGCTCGGGAGTGTGGCGATGTTGGCAATGACATAGGTCTGACCGCCGAGGGTGATAATGCTGTTATTGATGGCTTCGACAATGGCGGTGAGTTCCTGCGCGGTGGGGAGCGGGGCGGGTGTTTCAGAAGCGCTGGGGGTGGCAAGTGGCCCGACTGTGGCGGTTGCTTCGGGGGTGATGAGCGCGTCAACACTGGCAGGAATGGCGGCTACCGGCGCTTGGGACGGGTCGCTCGCAATCTCCACTTTTTGCGCCTGAATTTGCCCATCGGCCAGAACGGTGGCGCGTACCTGAACGAATTGACCGACCTGGAAGTTCTGCACGCCGCCGCTGGATGCTACACTGAAAGTCTGCCCGGCGACGGTCATCTGGTCGCCGTTGATGGCTTCAATCGTACCGGCGAAGGCGACATCGGCGCTGTGAGGGTTGCTTGCAGATGTTTGTGGTTGAGTTGTCGCGGCTGGGGCTGCGCCGCAGGCTGAGAGCAAGAGCGCGGTCAAAATTAGCATAAAAAACAGGAAAGAACGGTTGGATTTCATGGGCCTCCACAAAAAAAATACTGGATGAATTACATCTTCTGTGTCGTGGAAGCATTGAAAAAGTTACGCGGCACGCGCGCTGTTACCGTTTTGCCTCTGCATACACCCGCTGAAATTCGGCCAGATATTGCGCGGCCAGGTTTGGGTCGAAAAATATCAGCAGGTTTTCGTCATTGCGCTTTTCGGCGCTCATGCTGAAGTTGTAGGAGCCCAAAATGACGATTTGTTCGTCAATGATAAAGACTTTATGGTGCATCAGGCCGATGTTGCCGTCGGCGTAGACATCCATGCGCGCCTGTGTAAACGGGTCAAATTCGGTGCTGCCCTGGTTGGATTTGATTTGTTCTTCTTCCATCACCCCGGCCACCGTGACTCCGTTGCGCGCCTTGTCAATTAAAATAGCGCCCAACTCGTTGGCGGTAAAGGAATAGGCCATGAAGTAGATGCTGGAAGTGGCCGCCCGCAAAAGTTCGGCGATGCGGCGGGCGGGTTTGTCATCGGGCGAGAAAAGCGTTTCCACGCTGATTCCGTCCACCGTCACCACCGGGTTGGGCGTCGCTGCCAGCGCATCGGGGCCGAACAGGTCGCGCACGTACATTTCTTCAAATTCGGTGGTGTAATTTTCGGCAATTTTGGTCGAGCGAACGCGGATGAGGTTGTTGTTGTCGTCATACGTCCCGGAAGTCGTCAAATTCATCGAGCCGGTCCAAACTTCGGCGCGGTCAATGATGACAAACTTGTCGTGCATCAAGCCTTCGCGCCGATCGCCAATGATTTGGATGCCATCTGCTACCAGAGAATTGGGGATGTCGCGGTCCATGTTGTCGCTTTCCATCACCACGCGCACTTGTACCCCGCGTCGTTGAGCGCGTGTCAGCGCGTCGCGGATGCTTTTCAGGCTCAAACTGTACACGGCCATATCCAGCGAAAGCCGCGCTTTGTCCATCGCCGCCACCAGTGGAATATCCGGGCCGCCTTCCTGCATTTGCGCTGCGCGGTTGAATGGGTCGGTAAAGTAGACCTCGTAAAATGGTCCGGCGTAGGCGAAGCCAACATCAATCGCCAGCGGGCCGCCGGGCAGGGATGCGGCGGTAGTCGGCGGCACAGCCGTCACCACGCCCGGCAAATCCGCCGGAGCGCCGCAAGCCAGAGATGCCAGCACCAGGGCGGCCAGCGCGGAAAAAATGGAACGTTTAAGCATGTTTTTGTCCTTTCGGTTGAAGCGCAAATTATAGCACGGGTGTTCTTATTCGCCTGCGGTATAATCCTGCCCCGTGAAGCCAACATTGCCCCGCCCAAGCCTGTTTCGCGCCGCCGGAACCGTTGCCGTGGCGCTGATTATCGGCCAACTGACCGGCCTCGTCAGCCGCATTCTGGTCGCGCGCGCTTTCGGCACCAGCCCCGACCTCGACGCTTTTTACGCCGCCAACCGCGTCGCCGAGACGCTTTTTCTCATCGTCGGCGGCGGCGCGCTCGGCTCCTCGTTCATTCCGACTTTTACGGCGTTCCTCGTGCGGGGCGATGAAGAATCGGCCTGGAAACTGGCCTCCGGCGCGGCGACGCTGCTCACGCTCGCCCTCAGCCTGTTGGCGGCGCTGGCGGCCTGGTTCGCCCCGCAGATTGTGCGCTACGCCCTCGCTCCCGGTCTTTTTTACAACTTTCATCTGTACCAACTTACCATTCAACTGGTGCGCATTCAACTGCTGACGGCGGTTCTTTTTGGCCTGGGCGGGCTGACGGTGGGAATTTTGAACGCCAAACATATTTTTCTGACGCCCGCGCTGATGCCCGCCGTGTACCAGCTGGGCTGGATTTTTGGCATTCTGATTTTGTCGCCCGCCTTGGGAATTTACGGTCTGGCCTGGGGCGTGGTGCTCGGCGCGGCGCTTTACCTGCTGCTGCAACTGCCCGCGCTGATGAAGTTACGCGGCAAATATACTTTTTCGCTCGGCCTGAGCAACCCCGCCGTGCGCGAAGTGATGCGCCTGATGGGGCCGCGCCTGTTCGGCGTTGCCATCGTCCAACTCAATTTTTGGGTCAATATCTGGCTGGCCTCGCAGATGACGGCGGGCAGCGTCAGCGCTCTCACTTACGGTTTTATGCTGATGGTCATGGCGCAGGCCGTCATCGCCCAATCCACCGCCACCGCCGCCATGCCGACGCTTTCGGCCCAGTATGCGCTCGGCCAGTTTGACGAAATCCGTCAAACGCTGGCGGGAACCTTGCGCGGCGTGCTGCTGCTCGCTTTTCCGGCCATGCTGGGTCTGATGTTGCTCAGCAAACCGGTGGTTGCCATGCTTTTCCAGCGCGGTTCTTTCACCGCCGCCTCCACCGCAATGGTCGCCTGGGCGCTGATTTGGTACGCCAGCGGCCTGCTCGGCCACGCGGTGCTGGAAATTCTCGCCCGCGCGTTTTACGCTTTTCACGACACAAAAACGCCCGTCCTGGTCGGCGCGGGCGCGATGACGCTCAACGTTCTCTTCTCATTTTTCTTTTCGCGTCTATTCACCCAAAATGGCTGGATGCCGCTCGGCGGCCTGGCGCTCGCCAACAGCCTGGCGACTCTGCTCGAAGCGTTGCTGCTGCTGACGCTGATGAACCGCCGTCTGCCGGGCGGCCTGCCGCGCTCTGAAATTTTCTCCGCTTTTGGGCAGGCCGCGCTGGCCGCGTTGGTGATGAGCCTCTGCTTGCTGCTCTGGAATAGGCTTTCCGGCGCCTTCAGTCCTTGGCTGGTTGGTCTGGGCGGCGTCGCCCTGGGCGGAATGATGTATGCGCTGGTTCTTGCGTTGCAAAAGCCGCCTGAACTGCAAAAACTTGTCCGCCGCTTTCGCTGCTGACCGCGACTTCAATGTCGCGCTACAAACAAAAAAAGACGACCGCTCTGGCCGCCTTTTTTTGTACTGCTCACCACTCACTGATTGCTGATTACTTCTTCTTTCCGCCGCCGAACAAATCGCCCAGCAGGGTTGCCGCGTCGCTGGCGTCAATTTTGCCGTCCGCCAGCACATCACCCACCGCGCCAAAAACATCGGCGCCAGTGCCGTTCAATAATCCATCCACTTGCGCGGCCATGGCCGGGGGCAGTTTCGCTTTGATGAAATCCACCACCACCATTACCGCCATTTTTGCCTGTTCTTTGGGCAGGCCCGTCTTTTTGGAAACCAGCGTAACTAATTCATCCATTTTCGTTTCTCCTTTTTGAAATAAGTTTATCCGCCGAACCGCCAGGAGGCGATGCCAACGAGAATTCCCAGCACAATGCCGCCCGCCACTTCCAGCGGCGTGTGACCCAGCACTTCGCGCAGTTGTTTATCCGAAACCGGGTGTCCCGAAAGCAGTTCCTCGAACAAAATATTAATCGCCTCGGCGTGCCGACCGGCTTCGCGCCGTACCCCGGCGGCGTCATAAATCACAATCATCGTCATCGCCACCGCCAGCGCAAACGCCGCCGAATCAAACCCGAGCGACAGGCCGGTGCCCATGGTCGTTCCCACCATCAGCGCCGAATGCGAAGAGGGCATTCCGCCGGCGCTCAACAGCGGCGCCCACGACCATTTGTGATGCTGCAAAAAATACAGTGGCAGTTTTATCGTTTGAGCAATCGCCCAGGCAATCAGGCCTACTTCCAACGGGCGGTTGTGCAAAATAGCCCAAAAATCCATTTCATGCCTCTTCTTCAAACGGAATTAAATCCTGCCCGCTGACCAGCTTTACTTTCAGTTCCGCCGCTTCCAGCAGCGCCGCGCAGCGCATTGCCAGCGCCTGACCGCGCTCATACAAAGCAAGCGATTCATCCAGCGGGCGGCTTTCCTCTTCCAGCGCGGCCACAATTTCTTCCAGTTCGGCAAACGCCTGTTCGTAGGTTAAGTTTTCAATTTTTTTGGGGGATTGGGACATCTCAGCCACCTTTGCCGGGTTCTTCCACCCGGGCTTTGAATTGCCCCTCGGCCACGCGCACGACGAGCAGTGACCCTGCCGGGGCTTGTTGCGTTGAACTGATAATTTTTCCCTGGCTGTCGGTGACGACGGCGTAGCCGCGCCGCAAAATCATCAGCGGGTTGAGCGACGCCAGCCGCTGATGCGTTCCGCGCAGGGACGTTTTTTCCAACTGCAGGCGCTGAACAATTGCGCGCGCCGCGCGCCGCTGAGCGTCATCCAGCCGCTGACGGGCGATTGCCAGCTGTCGGCGTGGTGAGGCAAACCCCAGCCGCGCTCTTCGTCCGCTCAGTGCCAGCTTTTCGGCTTGCAGGCGCGCCGCCAGCGCCGCGGGAAGCGCCTGGCGCGCCTCATCCAGTACTTTTGCCAGGCCATCGGTGGTGATGTCCGAGGCCAGTTCGGCGGCGGCGGTGGGGGTAGGCGCGCGCAAATCGGCGGCGAAATCGGCCAGGCTGAAGTCGGTTTCGTGCCCCACGCCGCAAATAATCGGGGCGGGCGAAGCGGCGATGGCGCGCACGACGCGCTCGTCGTTGAAGGCCCACAAATCTTCCAGCGAGCCGCCGCCGCGCGCCACGAGAATCACTTCCGGCTTGTGGCGGTTGAGCGCCCGCAGCGCGGCGACAATTTCCAGCGGGGCGGCTTCGCCCTGCACGGCGCAGCCCGCCAAAATCACCTGCGCCAGCGGCTGACGGCGGCGCAGGGTGTGCAGCATATCGCGCAGCGCCGCGCCTGTCAGCGAGGTGACGATGCCGATGCGCTGCGGGAAAACGGGGATTTGGCGTTTGCGCGCCGGGTCGAAGAGGCCTTCTTCTTCCAGTGCGGCTTTCAGGCGCAGAAATTCGGCGTATAAATCGCCTTCGCCGGTCGGGCGCAGGGTGTCCACATACAATTGATATTGTCCGCCGGGTTCGTAAACGCCGATTTTGCCGTGCGCTTCCACCGAAAGTCCGTCGCGCAGTGGCAAACTGCGCAGGCGCAGCGCGTCACCTTTCCAGATGACGCACTTCAGCGCCGCGCCGCTGTCCTTCAGGGTGAAGTAGATGTGGCCGGAGGCTGGGCGCGCCAGGTTGGAGATTTCGCCACGTACCCAGGCGTCTTGCAGGGCGGGGTCATCTTCCAGCAGGCGGCGCAGTCGGCGGGTGAGTTCCGTCACCGACCAGGTTTGAGGCGCGAAGAGCGGAAGTTGGGGCATGAGGGTTAGGCGGCCAGCGCTTCGTAGCGCTCGATTTTCTTTTCGATGATTTTCAGGCTGTCGCGCCAGAATTTTTTGGTGCGGATGTCAATGCCGAAGCGGGCGGCCAGTTCGGCGGCGCTGGCCTGGCCGGTGGCGGCCAGCAGTTGTTTGTAGTCGGCCACAAAGGCTTCGCCGCGTTGCTGGTAGATGGCGTACAGCCCGGTGGCGAAAAGCAGGCCGAAGGCGTAGGGATAGTTGTAGAAGGAAAGTCCGGCGTAGTAATAATGCGGTTTCCACGTCCACATGTAGGGCTGGTACGAATCCAGTTCGCCATAGGTGGCTTTTTGAGCGTGTTCCATGATGTCGCACAGTTCGTCGGGGCTCAGTTCGCTTTTTTCGCGGCGCTCGAAGACTTCTTTTTCAAACAGGTAGCGCGAGTAAATATCCACGATGACCTGCGAATCGCCGGTGAGCATGGTTTCGAGGATGGCGAATTCTTCCTGCGGGTCGCTGACTTGTTTGAGCATGGCCTGCATGACGATGGTTTCGCACATGATGGAGGCCGTTTCTGCCAGGGTCATCGGTGTTTCCTGTTGAATTTCGGTTTTCCCGGCCTGATAGGCGCAATAGTTGTGGAAGCCGTGCCCTAGTTCGTGCGCCACAGTGCTGACTTGGTCGAGTGAGCCGTCGAAGTTGCACAGCACGCGGCTTTCTTTGACCGCTGGAACGCCCATGCAGAAGGCGCCGCCGCGCTTGCCTTCGCGCTGTTCGGCGTCAATCCAGTTTTTGTCGAAGGCGGTTTGGGCGAAAGCGGCCAGTTCGGGTGAAAACTTGCCAAAGTTTTCAAGGATGAAGGCGCGCGCGTCGTCCCAGGTGTAGGTTTTTTCCACATTGCCAACCGGGGCGAAAAGGTCCCACCAGGCCAGTTTTTCTTTGCCCAAAATTTTGGCTTTGGCATTGAAGTAGCGCTGAAAGACGGGGAACGAGTCGCGCATGGCGGCCAGCATGGCTTCCAGTGTGGCGCGGTCAATGCGCGCCATGTCAACCGAGGCGTGCACGGCGTCTTCGCGTCCGCGGCGGCTGTTGAGGGTGTTGACCGCGCCCTTGACGCCGTTCATGCAGGCGGCCAGGGTTTCGCGCACGCTGTCCCAGGCCTTGTTTTCGGCCTCGTAGGCGCGGCGGCGGGTGTCGGCGTCGGGGTGTGAGCGCAGATTAATCAGGGCGGGCATGGGCATTTTTTGCAGTTTCCCGTCCAGTTCAAATTCTACGGTCATTTGCGAGGTGATGGTGCCCTGCAATTTGTTCCAGCCGCTGACGCCGCTCAGGCTGAGTTCGGCTGCCAGGCTTTCTTCAGATTCGCTCATCAGATATCTTGCCTGTTCGGCGTATTCCTTGAGGTTGAAGGCGTGCGCCTGGGCGGTTTCGTTCAGTGGGAGAATCGTCTCCAGCGCTGGTTGCAGCGTGCCGACCCAGGCCTGAAACTGAGTGGAGAGATTTTGCAGGCGAACCATCACCTGCTGGAATTCGGACATTTTCTTCATCGCCAGAACGTTGTGCGAATCGGTGGTGACAAAGGATTGGATGTACGCGCCGATGGTGCCAGCCAGGGTGGAGAGTTGATTCATGCGCTGAACGGCTTCGCCCAGCAGCGTGGCGACTTCCGCGGCGGGGGCGGCGGGCCCGGTTCCGTTGATTTTTTCACGCTGAAAATTTTCCAGCTCGGCAATTTGCGTTTTGACGGCGGTAATTGCGGCTTCAAATTCGGGCGATTCTAGGGAAGGGAAAACGTTGCTCAAGTCCCAGCGGGGAGGGGTGGTCATAAGGTTTGGCTCCTTTGTGATCTGACAGGATAATTGGGATGTGCTGGATGGGAGATTACCTGGTGTGGTCTAAAGCGCCCAGGAAAGCATCAGCCCGAAGATGGCGAGCAAAAGCCCCAGGTGCAGAAATAAGTTGGCGCGGACGAGGTAATTATCGGCGGGCAGCAGGCTGGCAAGAATCAGGTTAACCACAATCAGCGCCAGCCCGGCCAGTGGCAACAGTCCTTTGCGATGGGCAAAAAACTCTGAGGCTGAGTCGAGTAGCTTAGAAATCCACTGTGTCATCTACAATCTCCTCTTCTTCCGGCACGGCGCTTGGTTTGGATTTTTCGAATTCGCGCAGTTGGGCCACCAGCCGTCCGGGGACGCGCCCCTGAATTTGGACGCCGCCGCGCCCGTGTTCGATGCGCTCGACCTGGCCGCTTTCGTGTATCAACGAAATAAGTTGCCCTTGCTGATAGGGCAGCCAGAGATTGATGGGCACATAGGTTTCGTAGAGTTCCTGGCGCATCAGCGTCAGCAGTTCGGGCAGGCCGATGCCTTTGGTGGCTGAAAGCGCGATGGAATGCGGAAATTGTGTGGCGATTTCGGCGGCCTGTTGTGGGTCTGCCAGCCGGTCAACTTTGTTGAGGGCGGTGATTGCCGGGATGTGGGTGGCGCCGATTTCTTCCAGCGTTTTTTGCACCGATTGAAATTGCGCCATGGCATTCGGGTGCGAAATATCCACCACATGCAGCAGCAAGTCGGCTTCGGAGATTTCTTCCAGCGTGGCGCGGAAGGCGGCCACCAGGGTGGTGGGCAGTTTTTGGATGAAGCCGACGGTGTCGGTCAGCAACATGCCGTAGCCGCCGGGCAGTTCGACGCGGCGGGTGGTGGGGTCGAGCGTGGCGAAGAGTTGGTTGGCGGCGTAGACATCCGCCTTGGTGATGCGGTTGAGTAGGGTGGATTTTCCGGCGTTGGTGTAGCCGACTAGGGCGACGGTGGGGATTTTGTTGCGTTTGCGTTGGGCGCGGTAACGCATGCGATGGGCGCGCACTTTTTCCAACTCTTGTTTGAGATGGGCAATTTTTTGTCGAATTTCGCGGCGGTCAATTTCCAGCTGGGTTTCGCCAGGGCCGCGCAGGCCGACGCCGCCGGCGCGGCCACCCGCCTGGCGCGCCAGGTGCGTCCACTGACCGGTCAGTCGCGGCAGGAAATATTCGTACTGCGCCAGTTGAACCTGCAGAATGCCTTCAGCGGTGCGCGCGTGCTGGGCGAAGATGTCCAGAATCAGGGCGGTGCGGTCGAGAACGCGCACGGGCGCCAGCAGCCGCTCCAGTTCGCGTTGATGGCGCGGGCTGAGTTCGCTGTCGAACAGCACAACTTGCGCCAGCGTTTCCTCGGCCAGGGCTTTGATTTCTTCCACTTTGCCGGAGCCGATGAAGGTTTCGGCGTTTGGGCGGTCGAGTTTTTGGGTGGTTTCGCCGCAGACATCCAGCCCGGCGGTGTCGGCCAGCAGGGTTAATTCGGCAAGCGAATCTTCCAGCGTGAGCAGATTTTTACTCTGGTACACTTCAACGCCAACTAAAAAAGCCCGCTCACGCGGCGGGTTGGTTGGTTCGGGGGTTCTTTTTGACATAGGTTTTCAGCGTTTTGGGGTCAAATAGCATTGGGAAGCGAAATGCCCGTGGATTAGGGCGCTTGCGGGTAGTTTTCTGGTGGCTTTTCTGGCAGTTGGGCTACGCCAAATAGTTTTGCCAGTCTTGGGTCACTGGGTTGGGTGCGCAGTGGTAAAAGTACATGGAATGTTGAGCCGGGACAGGCTGCTTCATTATAACCTTCCGATTCAACCCACAGCGTGCCGCCGTGGGATTCGATGATGCCTTTGGAAATTGGCAATCCCAGCCCCGGGCCGCCACCTTTGAATTTGGTCTTGCCGCTGGAGTGCAGAGAAGCGTCGCCCAACTGACCAAATTTTTCAAAGATGACATCCTGATTCTCCGGGGCGATGCCGATGCCGGTGTCGCTGACGGTGATTTCAATGAAGCCGGGCAGGGTGCGTCCGTCCACCGTGATGGAACCGCCGTCGGGCGTGTATTTGATGGCGTTGCTGATGAGATTTTTAAGCGCCTGGTAAATGCGTTCCGGATCGGCAAAGAGCAATTCTTCACTGCCGGGAAAGTTGCGAATCTCAACTTTTTGTTTGCGGCTGGCGATTGAATCTTTGAAATCGGCTTTGAGCAGGTTGAGAATGCGATTGAGCCAGACGGGTTGAAAATTGAGCGCCATCAGGTTATTGTCAATCAACGATACGTCAATCATATCGTCTACAATTTCACGCAGGCGGCGAATGCCGTTGTGAACGCCCTGCGCCAGCATGTGTAATTGGTCGTTTTCGCGCGGGAGCAGGTCGCCAATCATGGCGGTGTACCCTTCGATAAGCGTGAGCGGCGTTTTGAGCTCATGCGCGGCTACGGCGATGAAGTTTGATTTGCTTTTATCGAGCCGTTCTAATTTGGTCTTTAGCGTGAGTAATTCGTTGGAAACGTAATTGACGCGGCTTTCGCTTTCGTAACTGGCGACTTTTTCGATGGCGTGCAGGTAGAGCGGCATCAGCCCACTCATCAATTCAAGCGCCTCGCCTTCGGGCAGGTTTTCTCGGGCGGTATCCAATGAGTGGATGACGATTTTGTTGAGTAGTTCGGCGACGTTGCGTTCACCTTCCTGCAAATCGGTTTGCGTGCGCGCTGTAGACCACTCGAAGAGAATCGAATCCAGCCATGATGGGTCACCGGAAACCAGCGCCTGCTCTAGCAGTTCAAAAAAGCGATTGAGCTGTGACTGAAAATTTTCGCGCACGCCCAGCCCGCGTGCCAGGCTGTTGGCCACGCGCATTTGTAATGGCTGACGAATCTTGGCAAGTGTTTCTTGCGCACTCATGGCTATAGTTTAGCGTAGGTTAACCATTTTGGCAAATCGGACGCGTTTCAGTTTTGTAATTATGGGTTTTCTAAAATCCACTGCAAGAGCACGTCGCCTACCGCTTGCAGGCTGTGCGCCGAGACTTTGTCGGGCGTATCGGCCAGGGTGTGCCAGTAGGGATAATCCAGGTCAATGAGGTCTACGGCGGGCAGGCTTTTTTCGAGGAAGGGGACATGGTCATCAATTACCCGGTAGCGGGGCTGCGGGATAAAAAGCGATTCGTAGCCCAGGCGTTTGGCCGTCGCCCAAATTGAGGCGGTCAGCGCCGTGTCAGAGTTGCGTTCCTGATAAATATTCAGGTCGGCGTCGCCAATCATGTCGAGCAAAATCACCGCGCGCGGGCGATACGCCATCTGAGCGGCGAATTCTCTCGAGCCGAGAATCCAGTCCCAGCCAGGCAGGTTGCCCTGGTCTTCGGCATCCACTAGCAGTAGGGCGACGGGCGCTTCAGCGGGGAGAACCCGCGCCAGTTCTAGCAGCACCGCCGCGCCCGAAGCGCCGTCGTTGGCGCCAGGCACCGGCAGGGCGTGATTGCCTGGATTGGGGTCGTTGTCGGCGGCCATGCGGCTGTCGTAGTGCGCCACCAACAGAATTTCGGGCTGCCTGTCGCTGCGATTGGCTGTGATGTTGACGAAATCATGTCCCATGCTGACGCCGGGCAAGGCCAAAACCGCCCAACCCGCGGCGGTTAATTCTTCGGTGAAGTAGGCTCGCGCGCGGGCGCTGGCCGGGCTGCCGGGAATGCGCGCGCCGAAATTGACCTGGGTGACCACATCTGCATGGGCGCGCGTTCCATCGAAGCGGGGAGCGCTTGGGGATGGACGCAAAAACCACCAAGCGGCGAACGCCGTCAGCGCCAGCGCGTCGAAAATCATCAGCCGGTGGATGATGTGTTTTTTCATGCCGCGTTGTCCATTTTTTGCCAGTTTTGGGCCATGGGAATCTCCTTTGTATTTAACGGGATTACTGGTGATTATCCACCAGTTTCCAATTTTCATCCTGTGGACAAAAGCGACATTCATGTCGTTTCGCAAGGTGGAGCAAAGATGTGGGTAATCACCAATGAGATTATACTTGCGGAGCGGGTTACAAAAGCATAAAATTGGGTGACTGTTCATGCAAAAGGATTAGCAGAATATTTTCGCAGAGACACTGGCGATTACCCAAAAGTCGCCAATTTTCGCCCTGTGGGCAAAAGCGACATTTATGTCGCTTTTGCAGGGGAAGCAAGGATGTGGGTAATCACCAGAGAGGTAGTGTTGACTAGACAAATTTAGCAGGGTAAAATTGGGCTGACTTTTGCTCAAAGGTGAAAAGCATGACCATTTATCGTTTTGTTGTCTCTTTCAAGTATCCCGACCCGCGCTCTGCGGGCTTTTTGTCGGACGCCCGGGCGCTGGGGTTCCATGACCTGAAAAGGCTGGAATGTCAGGATTTGTATTTTATTGAGGGCCAACTCTCGCAGGAAGAAATGCAGCAGTTGGCTCTCAAACTTTTAAGCGACCCGGTGACGCAGGAGGTTTCAAGTTCTACGTTTCAAATTTCAGGTTCGGCGGCGCAGGTGGTGGAAGCCGCCTACCGCCCTGGCGTGACCGACCCGGTGGCGGCGGAAATCGTCCGCGCGGCGCATGAACTGGGCTTCAAGGGCGTTCAGCGTGCGGCGACGGGTCTGCGCTTCCTGCTGCATTGGGAAACCGGAGAACCGGAGAACTGGGAAACCGGACAACCGGAGAACCGTCCTTCCAGTTTCCCGGTGGAGCGGCTGGCAAAACAACTGCTCGCCAATAACGTCATCCAACATTGGGCGCTGGGCGAAATCGCGCCGTCCTTCCCCGAAGAAGCCGCATCGAGCGGCGAGGTGGAAATCATCCCCCTCCGTTCCTTATCCGCTGATGAACTTTTGTCCGTTTCATCCACCCGCCGCGCCGCGCTGGATTTGGCCGAAATGCAGGCCATTCAGGGCTACTTCCGCAGTGAAGGCCGAGACCCGACCGATATTGAATTCGAGATGTTCGCCCAAACCTGGAGCGAGCATTGCGTGCATAAGACCTTCAAGGCGCGGGTGGAAGTAGAAACGTATACAGGTAAACAAGGAGACAAGGAATCTGATCGTGGTACTTGTGTACCTGTTTCCCTGTCTACAATTGACTCTCTCATCAAGACCTACCTCAAAGCCGCCACCGATAAAATCGCCGCGCCGTGGGTGATTTCGGCGTTTGTGGACAATGCCGGGATACTTGACTTTGACGACGAATTCGAGATTTCCTTCAAGGCCGAGACGCACAATCACCCGTCCGCGATTGAGCCGTTTGGCGGCGCGAACACCGGTGTCGGCGGAGTGATTCGCGACATTCTCGGCGTCAGCGCCAAACCCATCGCCAACACCGATGTGCTCTGCTTCGGCCCGCAAAATCTCAATCCCGATGACCTGCCGGATGGCGTGTTGCATCCGCGCCGCATTCAGAGCGGGGTGGTGGCGGGTGTGCAGGATTATGGCAACAAAATCGGTATTCCGACCGTCAACGGCGCGATTTTGTACGATGAAGGTTACACCGCCAACCCGCTGGTTTTTTGCGGTTGTGTCGGAATTGCGCCAAAAGGGAAACATCACAAAAATCCCCGCCTCGGCGACAGAATCATCGTGCTCGGCGGGCGCACCGGGCGCGACGGCCTGCGCGGCGCGACCTTCTCCTCCATGACGATGGACGCTCAGACCGGCGAAGTTTCTGGCGCTTCGGTGCAAATCGGCGACCCGATTACCGAAAAGGGGCTGATTGACGTCATCACCCGCGCCCGCGATTTGGGGCTGTACACCGACATCACCGACTGCGGCGCGGGCGGGCTGTCCTCCGCCGTGGGCGAGATGACCTCCGTCAGCGGCGGCGACGTGGATTTGACGCGCGTCCCGCTCAAATATCCCGGCCTGGTGCCCTGGGAAATCTGGCTTTCCGAAGCGCAGGAACGCATGGTGCTGGCCGTTCCGCCCCAAAACCTGCCCGCCTTGCAGAAATTGTGCGACACCTTCGCCACTGAGCTGACCGACATCGGTGCATTTACCGCTGACGGAAAAATCATCATCCGTTATGATGGCAGAACGGTTCTCGAACTGGACAACGAATTTTTGCACGAGGGCATTCCGCAGCGGCAACTCAAGGCTGTTATCCCGTTATCCAGTTCTTCAGTTCAACCGGTCGAACCGGAGAACCGGACAACTGGTCAACCGGAAAACCGAACAACCGGTCAACCGGAAAACCCGCTCACTGAAAAACTGCTCAATCTTCTCTCCCATCCCAACACCGCTAGCAAAGCCGCCACCATCCGCATTTACGACCATGAAGTGCAGGGCGGAACCGTCGTCAAACCGCTGACCGGCGTCGAAGCAGACGCCCCCTCTGATGCCACCGTTCTCAAGCCGATTGGCACGCGCGGCGCGCGCGGAATTGTGCTCTCCAACGGCATCAACCCCGAATACGGCAAGCGCGACGCTTACCGCATGGCCTGGGCGGTGATGGACGAAGCCATCCGCAACGCCGTCGCCGTCGGCGCTGACCCCGACCGCATCGCCGTCCTCGACAACTTCTGCTGGGGCGACCCGCTGCGCCCCGAAACGCTCGGCACGCTGATCGAAGCCTGCCGCGGCTGTCACGACGCCGCCCTGTTTTACGGCACGCCCTTCATCAGCGGCAAAGATTCGCTCAACAACGAATACATCGGCAACGACGGCCAGCGCCACGCCATCCCACCCACCCTGCTCATTTCCGCGCTCGGCATCATTGACGACGTGAACACCGCCATCACGATGGATTTGAAAAAAACCGGCAATGCGCTTTATCTTCTGGGCAGTCAGCAGTTGGCAGTAATCCGCGACTCGTCTGTGCCTGAAGTGCCGAAAACGGCTCCAGCCGTTTACCGCGCCCTGCATCAGGCCATCCAAAGCGGGCTGGTGCGTTCCT
Source organism: Anaerolineae bacterium CG2_30_57_67 (assembly GCA_001872455.1). GTDB lineage: Bacteria > Chloroflexota > Anaerolineae > Anaerolineales > Villigracilaceae > UBA8950. Next base: position 34,817 of record MNXJ01000057.1, read on the forward strand.
GCCATGATTTGAGCGAAGGCGGGCTGGCAGTGGCGGCGGCGGAGATGTGCATCGGAGGCCGCCTTGGCCTGATTCTTGACGAATCCATCCCCGCTGAAGCCTGTTTCGCCGAGACGAACGGCTGTTTACTAGCCGAAATTTCTCCCGCCGCTGAAGCCGAATTTAAAAAACTCTTCGCCGCCCTGCCGCTGACGAAAATCGGCCACGTCATCGCCGAACCTGTCCTAAAAATCGCTGGCGAAGGAATCCCCGTCACCGACCTTGTTCAAGCATTCACGGGAGCGGGGGGGGAGTAGACAGGTAGACACGTAGACACGTAGACACGGAAACCCGTTTACCCGTTTACCTGTCTACCTGTTTACTTGTTTACTCGTTTACCTGCCTCCCCACCTCCTGCCACCTGACACCTGACACATCAAACATGAAACCTTCCGCACTGATTTTACAAGCCCGCGGCACGAACCGCGACCTAGACGTGGCCGAAGCCCTGACTTTGGCCGGCGCCGAACCGGTCTTTGCACCGCTGAACGAACTGCGCGCCGGGAAAAAACGTTTTTCCGATTATCAACTGCTCATTCTCCCTGGCGGATTTTCCTACGCCGACGCGCTCGGCGCGGGCAAACTGCTGGCGCTCGACCTGAACTCCTACTTTGCCGAAGAAATCGCCGCTTTTGTGGCTGCTGGCAAACCGGTCATCGGTATTTGCAACGGTTTTCAGGCGCTGGTTAAGTCGGGAATTTTGCCGGGTAGCACCGGGAAAGTGGAAGACGGCAAATCTTTGGTCACATTAACTTTTAATGAACAGGGTCATTTCGAATGTCGCTGGGTAAATCTTGCCCCGATTTCGCAAAAATGTCTGTGGACACAGGCGCTGGACGAGAACATTCTCTGTCCCATCGCTCACGGTGAAGGTAATTTTCAAGCGAACAGCGAATTGCGTATAACGGCGCTGACTCTCAGCGACCAAATCGCCTTGACCTATGTTTTGCCGGATGGCGCTCCTGCCCGTGGCGATTATCCCGCCAATCCCAACGGTTCAGCGCTGGATATTGCCGGAATTTGCAACCCGGCGGGCAACGTTCTGGGTCTGATGCCGCACCCGGAAAATCATATTCACCCCTGGCAGCATCCCCGTCACACGCGCGGCGAAATTGGCGGCAGCGGGCTGGCGTTGTTCCAAAACGGCGTTCAATATGTTTTGCGGGGTTGAGAGTTGTTCAGCTATCCAGCTTTCCAGTTATCCAGTTTTCCGGTTGAAACTGAATAACCGCTTAACCAAACAACCGGATAACCGTCCAACCGGAGCACTGGATAACCGTTGAACCGGATAACCATCTACCCCAACCACGAGGTTTTTTATGATTTCACGTCAAAAATTACTCGAACTGCTCCCTCTCGCCTGTGGCGAAACCGATTTGCCCCTGCCCGGCAAGCAAAGCGGAAAAGTGCGTGAGTGGTATCCGCTTTCGGGCGGCAGACGGCTCATCGTCACCACTGACCGGCTTTCAGCCTTCGACCGGATTCTCGCCAAAGTACCATACAAAGGTCAGGTGCTGAATCAACTCTCGGCCTGGTGGTTTGAGCAGACGCGCGACATTCTTCCCAACCACCTGCTTTCCATCCCCGACCCGAATGCCGCCATCGTCACCGAAGTCGTCCCCATCCCGGTCGAGGTGATTGTGCGCGGCTTCATCAGCGGCGTGACTTCCACCGCATTGTGGTATCGCTACAATCTGGGCGAGCGCGAAATTTACGGCTATCGCTTCCCCGAGGGACTGCGGAAAAATCAGGCGTTGCCCGAACCGATCATTACGCCGACGACGAAAGGCGGCGCGAGCGGCCACGACGAGCGCCTGACTTGCGCCGAAGTGGTTTCGACCGGTCTGCTGGAGGCTGACGCCTGGCAACAGGTGCAGGCCGCCGCGCTGGCGATTTTCAAACGCGGACAGGATTTGGCACGCAAATCTGGCCTGATTTTGGTGGACACCAAGTACGAATTCGGCATTGCCCCGGATGGCCGAATTTTGCTGATAGACGAAGTCCACACCCCCGATTCATCCCGCTTCTGGAAAGCGGACAGTTACGAGGCGCATGTGGTGGCGGGCGAGGAGCCGGAAAACTTCGACAAGGAATTTGTGCGCCTGGCCTACGCCGAAAAGGGCTACCGCGGTGAGGGCGAAATTCCGCCCATGCCGGATGAATTGTGGGCGGCGGCTGCCGAACGCTACATCACCATTTACGAAATGCTGACCGGGCAGGAGTTCGTGCCGGGGAAGTATCCGGTCGAAGAGCGGCTGGCGCGGGCAGCAAACTGGTAAACTGGACAACCGGTAAACAGGTAAACCGGTAAACAAGTAAACAGGTAAACAGGAAAACGAACATGAACATGAACCCTTTGGTCATTATTTTGATGGGCAGCAAAGCGGATTGGGAGCATTGCCAAAAAATTGCGGCGGCCTGCCAGCAGTTTGGCCTGGAAACCGCGCTGCGGATTGGCTCGGCGCACAAGACGGCGGCGCACACGCTGAAAATTTTGCGTCAGTACGAGGCCGACCCGCGCCCGAAGGTTTACATCACGGTCGCCGGGCGCAGCAACGCGCTGAGCGGATTTACGGATGGCACGGTCAGCGCGCCAGTGATTGCCTGCCCGCCGCCATCCGATTCATTTGGTGGCGCGGATATTTACTCGTCGCTGCGGATGCCCTCGGGCGTGGCCCCGGCGCTGGTGCTGGAGCCGCTCAACGCGGCGCTGTTGGCGGCGAAAATTTTCGGCCTGCAAAATGCCGACGTGCGCGAATCTGTGCTCCGCTTCCAGAGAAATCAGGCGGAGAAAATTTTGAAGGATGATGAAGAAATTGGAAATTAGGAATTTATGGACTTTTTGAGCGAATCTCCCCGTGAAGAATGCGGCATCATTGGCGTGTTTGCGCCCAACGAAGACGTGGCGCGCATGACGTTTTTTGGGTTGTTTGCGCTGCAGCACCGCGGGCAGGAAGCCGCCGGAATCGCCGTGGCCGACGGGCAGACGCTTTCGCTGTATAAAAATGTGGGGTTGGTGACGCAGGTTTTTCGCCCGTCCACGCTGGATGAACTGAAGGGGCATTACGCCATCGGTCACACGCGCTATTCGACGACCGGCTCTTCGCAAATTCGCAACGCGCAGCCGTTTATGATAGAGACAATGAACGGTCCGCTGGCGCTGGCGCATAACGGCAACCTGGTCAACTCGGCGGCGCTACGCGAAACGCTGCTACGGCAGGGCGTGGGATTTTCGTCGTCGTCGGACAGCGAAGTGATGACGATGATGCTGGCGCGCGATTCGGGTGCGAGTTGGGAAGAACGCATCAAAGCGGCCATGCAGAAATGGGTGGGAGCCTACTCGCTGACGATTTTGACGCGCGACTGCGTGTATGCAGTGCGCGACCCATGGGGATTCCGCCCGCTGAGTGTGGGACCGCTGCCGGGCGGCGGATACGCTGTCGCTTCGGAGACGGGCGCCTTGCGGACGTTGGGCTGTGAAGCCATCCGTGATGTGCAGCCGGGCGAAATTGTGACGCTTTCGGCCAATGCGCTGACGGTGACGCAGGCGCTGGCTCCGATAAAACCCTCGGCGAAGTGTGTCTTTGAGTTCATCTATTTTGCCCGCCCCGACCAGACTTGGGACGGAGTCAACGTCCACGCCGTGAGGCAGAAGTTGGGCGAGGAACTGGCGCGCGAATTTGTCAGCGGGTGGGGCAGCGGATTGGGCAACGGATGGCCTGCGGCGGAACGGACAAACGGATATGAAACGGATGCGCAGATGGCGGATGTGGTCATTCCGGTGCCGGATTCGTCCACCCCGGCGGCGATTGGGTTTGCGCGGGCGAGCGGTATCCCATACAACGATGGCTTTGTCAAAAATCGTTATGTGGGGCGGACGTTCATTGAGCCGACCGATTCGCTGCGCAAGCGCGGTGTGGCGCTGAAATTCAATGTCATCAGCGAAAATGTGCTGAATAAGCGCGTGGTGGTGATTGACGATAGTATCGTGCGCGGCAACACGACCGGGCCGCTCGTCCGTTTGCTGCGGCAGGCGGGCGCCAAAGAAGTGCACATGTGCATCACCTGCCCGCCGATTGCGCATCCGTGTTTTATGGGCGTGGACATGGGAACGTACGCCGATTTGATTGCGCATCAGCGCACGGTGGAGCAAATTCGCAAAAAAGTGGGCGCGGATTCGCTCACTTTTCTTTCGCTGGAGGGGATGATGCGTGCTGTCGGTCAGGCGGATGGATTCTGTCAGGCGTGTTTTACGGGGAAATACCCCGTGCCGGTGGATTTGTTGAGCGTGAAGACCGGCTTCGAGCGAGGCGCAAAATGACAAAAGGAGGCGCAGGATGAAGATTCTTATCATTGGTTCTGGCGGGCGGGAACACGCGATGGCCTGGAAGGTGGCGCAGTCGCCCAGGTTGACGAAGTTGTACATCGCGCCCGGCAACCCGGGCACAGCGCAGTGTGGCGAAAATGTGGCCTTGAATGTTCATGACCACGCGGCGGTCATCCGCTTTTGCCGGGAAAAACAAATTAATTTGGTGATAGTCGGCCCCGAAGCGCCGCTGGCGGATGGAATCGCGGATGCGCTGACCGGGGCCGGAATCCGCTGTTTTGGGCCGAGCCAGGCCGCAGCGCAGATTGAGTCCTCCAAAGCGTTTGCCAAAAACTTCATGGCGCGCCACCAAGTTCCAACGGCGCGCTTCGCCACATTCAGACGATTATCCGATGCGCTGGCGTATCTGGGGCAGGTGGAGTATCCGCTTGTGATTAAAGCCTCCGGCCTGGCGGCGGGCAAGGGCGTGATTTTGCCGGAAACAAAAGCCGAGGCCGAATCCGTTCTGCGGGAGATGCTCGAAGGCGGCGCGTTTGGCGCAGCGGGCAGCGAGGTGGTCATCGAAGAGCGGCTGACGGGCGTGGAAGTTTCGCTGATGGCGTTTACCGATGGAAAAACGGTTGCCCCGATGCTGGCGGCGCAAGACCATAAACGGATTTTTGACGATGACCAGGGGCCGAATACCGGCGGCATGGGCGCGTATGCTCCCGCACCGATTTTGACCGCGGAACTGATGGATGAAGCCTTCGAAAGCGTGCTGAAACCGGCGGTGAGCGGCCTGTGGCTGGAAGGGAATCCGTTTGTCGGCGTGCTCTACGCCGGGCTGATGCTCACCCCGGACGGCCTGCGCGTGCTGGAGTTCAACTGTCGCTTTGGCGACCCGGAGACTCAGGCGGTATTGCCGCTGCTGGCAACGGATTTGGTGGAAATTGCCAAAGCCTGCGTGGATGGAAAATTGGTTGAAACAGAAATCCGCTGGAAAGCGGGGGCGGCAGTCAGCGTGGTGCTGTCAGCGAAGGGCTACCCGGAAAAGACGCAGACCGGGCAGTTGATCTCAATTGGTGTCTTGCCCGAAAGCGCCGTCTGTTTCCACGCCGGGACGAAGGCCAACGCTGATGGCCGGTTGGTTACTTCCGGCGGGCGGGTTTTGGGCGTGACTGCCTGGGCGCAGACTCTGCCAATGGCGGTAGAATCGGCCTACGCGGCGGTGGGCCAAATTCAATTTGACGGGATGCAATATCGCAAGGATATTGCCCGGCAGGCGTTATTCACGGATTTGAAAGCGGATGGCTGTGCGAAACGGAAAAGCGGATTTGAAAGCGGATGGCTACGCAAAGCGGAAAAGCGGATTTGAAAGTGGATGGCTGCGCAAAGCGGAAAAGCGCATGATGCGGAATACGGTGCGAGAGGACTGCGCGAAACGGAAAAACGGATGATTTTGGAGACTCTATGACAAATACCCCCGGATTTGTGAAAACGAACTTTGATGATTTGACTTTCCTGGTCAATGGCCTTGCCATGCGTACTCACAACGAATTAAAGCCGGGCCACAAAGAAATTTTTTATCAGCGCCGCCTGGCGGAATTGTGCCAACAGGAGGGCCTGGAAGTTGAAGTTGAGAAAAAAGTTGAAGTTTGGGTGGACGAGTCTTTGATTGGTTATCTCTATTTGGATTTGTGGGTGCAAGGTTGCTTGGTGCTCGAATGCAAGGCGTTTTCTCACCTGTTGACGATGGACGAAGTCGGCCAGGTGCTGACCTACTTGACCGCAACCAGCTCGCCGATTGGAATGTTGTACAACTTTGGCCGCTCGCGCTTGGAGCAGAAACGGCTTTTTAAGCCGCAAATTGTTTCAGACTGGCAAAAACATCTTTACCGGGTCATTCACAAGGCGCCGGGAATGAATCTGCCGCCCCTGCCACCCGCCAATTCTGATACTCCGGCGCGGAAATCCAGTGTTCCGCCGATTCGCTTTCGCGTGGCGGAAGGACGGCCTTTTTGTGTGGATATTCCGTCACCGGGCATGGCGGCCATCCGTTTGTCTGCTTCGCGTCAGCCATCCGCTCCCGATTCCGCCTACGCCGATTCCGGCGTTTCGATTGACGCTGGCAACCGCGCTGTAGAGTTGATGAAATTCGCCGTCCGTTCCACGTACACGCCCGCTGTTTTGGCCGGAATTGGTTCTTTCGGCGGGCTGCTCGATGCCTCGGCGCTGAAAATCATGCAAAACCCGGTGCTAGTCGCCTCCACCGATGGCGTTGGCACCAAAGTCAAACTGGCGGCGCAACTGGGGCGCTATCGCGGCGTCGGGCAGGATATTGTCAATCACTGCATTGACGATATTTTGGTTCAGGGTGCGCGTCCGTTGTTTTTTATGGATTATTTCGCCACCGCTCAACTGATTCCCGAACACACCGCCGAAATTGTGACCGGTATCGCCGAGGCGTGCCGGGCGGCGGGCATGGTTCTGCTCGGCGGCGAGACGGCGGAGATGCCGGGCGTCTATCAGCCGGGCGAATTCGATGTTGCCGGGACGATTGTCGGTGTGCTGGAGCGGGAGCGGATTCTGCCGCGCACCGCCGAACTGCGGGCGGGGGATGCGCTGATTGGTCTGCGCTCCAGCGGTCCGCACACCAACGGCTTTTCGCTCATCCGCAAGGTTTTCGCCGACTCTGACCTGGAGACGGTTTTTCCGGAATGGGGTGTTTCCCTCGCCGATGCGCTGCTCGCGCCGCATCGTTCTTATCTTAATATTTTGCAATCTGCCATCCGTGATCCGCATTTGAAGGCGTTGGCGCATCTCACCGGCGGCGGATTTATCGAAAATATTCCACGCATTTTGCCGGAAACTCTCGATGCACGGGTTCATCTCGGCTCGTGGCCGCTTCCGCCGCTCTGGACGTTGATTCAGCAAAAGGGCGGCATCGCCACGGACGAAATGTACCGCGTCTTCAACATGGGCATCGGCATGGTGGCGGTGGTGGATAAAAACTTCGCCGCCGAATTTCAGCAACTCATCCCCGAACCGACCTTTATCATCGGCGAACTTGTCTCCGGCGCGGGCAAAACCCTGCTGGTATAAACCATCCAAAATCGGAAATCCTATGAGTTCTCTCCCTTTGCGCTACGGCGCCAACCCCAACCAATCTCCCGCCCGCGTCTTCATGCGCGGCGAAGCCGATTTGCCGCTGACCGTGCTCAGCGGCGCGCCCGGCTACATCAACCTGCTCGATGCGCTTAATTCCTGGCAATTGGTCAGCGAGTTGAAAGTCGCGCTCGGCCTGCCCGCCGCGGCCTCCTTCAAACACGTCAGTCCGGCGGGGGCGGCAGTTGCCACGCCGCTTTCGGCGACACTGCGCAAAATCTACTTTGTGGACGACCTGGAACTCTCGCCGCTCGCCAGCGCCTACGCTCGCGCGCGCGGCGCTGACCGCCTGTGTTCCTTTGGCGATTGGATTGCGCTCTCCGACACGGTGGATGTTTCCACCGCCCGCCTCATCAGCCGCGAAGTCTCCGATGGCGTGATTGCTCCCGCCTACGCGCCGGAAGCGCTGGAACTGCTCAAGAAAAAGAAACAGGGCAAATACACCATCCTGCAAATGGACGCCGCCTATCAGCCTGCCGCCAGCGAAACCCGCGAGGTTTTTGGCGTCAGCCTGGAACAGCGCCGCAACGAGCGCCTCGTCACCCCCGCCGATTTCGCCAACCTGGTTACCGCCAACAAAAACCTGCCAGCAGGCGCCCTGCGCGACCTGACCGTCGCCTGGATTACGCTCAAATACACCCAATCCAACTCCGTCTGTTTTGTCAAAGACGGGCAGACGATTGGCGTTGGCGCGGGGCAGCAATCGCGCGTGCATTGCGTGCGCCTGGCCGGAGCCAAAGCCGATTTGTGGCGGCTGCGACAGCATCCGGCGGTATTGAATTTGCCCTTTCGCCCGGAGATTCGCCGCCCGGAGCGTGACAACGCCATTGACCAATTCCTGCGCGAGGATGTGACCCCCGCCGAAAAAGAATCCTGGCCGGAAATTTTCACTGCCACCCCGCAGCAACTCACGGCTGACGAAAAGCGCGCCTGGCTCGCCCAACTGAGCGATGTTTCGCTTGGCTCGGACGCTTTCTTCCCCTTTTCTGACAGCATTCACCGCGCCGCCGTTTCTGGCGTGAAATACGTTTTCGAGGCGGGCGGCTCGGCGCGCGACGCGGACGTTATCGCCGCCGCCGACCACTATCAGATGACGATGGCTTTCACCGGCGTGCGCCTGTTCCATCACTAAAATCATGTTATCCAGTTATCCGGTTGCCCAGTTGTCCAGTTGTCCAGTTGTCCAGTTGTCCAGTTGTCCGGTTGTCCGGTTGTCCAGTTGTTCGGTTGTCCAGTTGTTCGGTTGTCCAGTTGTCCAGCTGTTCGGTTGTCCAGTTGTCCAGTTGTTCGGTTGTCCGGTTCTCTGAATTTGTCTAACTGGAAAACCGGTAAACGAATGAATCACATGAAACGATTGGTTGTCCTCATCTCCGGCAACGGCTCCAACCTGCAAGCCATTCTCGACGCCTGCGCTTCGGGCGAAATTCCAGCCTCGGTGGCCGCCGTCATCTCGAATAAACCTGACGTCTATGGCCTCGTCCGCGCCCGGCAGGCTGGCGTGCTGGCGGTGGCCTTCTCGAAATCGGACGGCGAACCCCGCGCCGCGTATGACGCCCGCCTCGCCGATTACGTCGCCACCTTTCAGCCCGATTACATCGTTCTGGCCGGTTGGATGCGCCTGCTAACTTCCAACTTTTTATCCCGGTTTCCCGGTCGCGTCATCAACCTGCACCCCGCCCTGCCGGGAACTTTCCCCGGCACGCACGCCATCGAACGCGCCTACGCATCTTTTCAGCGCGGTGAAATTGACCATACCGGCATTATGGTTCATCTCGTCCCCGACGAAGGCGTGGATGACGGCCCCGTGCTGGCGACGCAGGTCGTTCCTTTTCAGCCTAGTGAAGCGTTGGCGCAATTTGAAGCCCGCGTTCACGCCGCCGAGCATCGTCTCTTGGTGGAGACGATGCGGGCGCTTGTAGTGGGTCGTGTTTCTAATTTTCAATCCCCTAATTCTCGGAGTCCCCATGCCTAAAGCCATTCTTTCTGTTTACAATAAAACTGGAATTGTTGAATTTGCCCAAGGTCTCGCCGCGCTTGGGTGGGAGTTACTTGCCTCGGGCGGCACGGCTAAATTGCTGCGTCAGAACGGTTTGCTTGTCACCGATGTAGCGGCGTACACGCATTCGCCAGAAATTTTGGGCGGGCGGGTCAAAACGTTACATCCGGCCATTCATGGCGGTTTGCTGGCGCGTCCCACCGAATCTGACCATGCCGAGTTGCTGGCCCTCGGCTGGGATTTTATAAACCTGGTGGCCGTCAATCTTTACCCGTTTGAAGCCACACTTGCCAGGCTGGATGTTTCGTATGATGAATTGATTGAAAACATTGACATCGGTGGAGTGACATTGATTCGCGCGGCGGCCAAAAATCACGCGCGGGTGACGCTGGTGTGTGATCCCGCTGATTACGATTCGGTTTTGACGGCATTGCGTTCCGGGACGGTTACCGTCTCGAAGCGGAAAGAACTGGCGCTGAAAGGTTTCCGTCAAACGGCGCATTACGATACTCTGATTGCCGTGTCGCTGGCGGAACGGTCTACAAAGTGACAACTGACATTTAGGGTCAATACTGTTTAGTCAGCGTTGTCGGAGCCCAACGTCTCCCGACGTTGGCGCCAAAGTCGGGAGACGTTGGACTCCTTATCTAAACAGTATTGCATTTAGGGTGTGACTGTAGCTTCGGGAATTATTTTGCCAATGGCCTGATTCCATCGCGCCAGAAAGGCTTCGCGCACGCCGGGCTGGACGATGGCCGGGTCGAGATAAAAATAGATGATGTTTTCTGCGCCGACTTCCTGCCCGACGCGGTCAATGTGCAGGGTGGTTACGTCATATACATCGGGGCGGTAAGGGGTCAGACCGCCTTGCGCCAGCGCCATCTGGCCTTCTTGCGAGAGAACAAAATCTACCAGCAGTTTGGCGCTGTTGGCGCTCTCGCCGCCCTGAGTAATTGCCATGTTTTCGACTAGAATGGGTTGCCCGTCTTTGATGTAAGACCAATCCAGGTTGGGATGTTCTTGCAGGTGGGGAAAAACATCACTGGCTGGCAAAAAGTAGCCGACGGCGGCCTGCCCCTCGCCGACGGCCAGTAGCAACTCGTCGGATGATGTGTACAAGACAGGGAAAGTTGCGCCGATTTGGCGTAGCATAGTCCAGGCCGCATTGCCTGAAAAGGTGGCATAAAACCAGTTGCTGACGAATCCTACGGCGTTGGCTTCGGCGTCGAGCGTTAGAATGCGACCGCGGTAGGTGGTGGGGTTGAGCGCGGCGATCTGGCTCATACTGCTGATGCGCTCGCGTACCTGAGTTTTGTTGTAGACGATGAGCAATGGATCGCTGGCAAGCGCATAAATTCCGATGGCGCTTCGCGCCCAGGTGGGGAGATAGACACCTTCTTGCGATTGGTAGGTGATGAGTTGACCCTCGCCAATGATTTTTTGCCAGGCGCCGGTGTCGGCAGAGATAAGCAGATCGGCGGTTTTTTGGCCGATGGCAAGATCCTCGGTGTAGCGTTGAAAAACGCCGCTATCGTCACTTTCGACAACAGAGACGGTAATCCAGGGATAGTGCTCTTTAAAAACGCTTAACAGTGAATGTAATTTTTGTTCGCTGATGGCAGAGTAGAGCGTGAGCACTTCTTCCTTTTGCGAGGCAATGATGATATCACCGTAAAAAGTGGAATAATAGGCGGGAATGTAGTAGCGTTCCAGCGTGGATGGCGTGGCGGTTGGTTGGAGCAGGGGCGTGGCCGGCACGAGCGCCTGCGAGGTGGGCGGAGAAACAGGCAGCGGCGTGTTGCTGTTTTCTGTTTGACAGGCAGACAGACTGATAAGGATGAGCGCAAATAGATGAATCAAAATACGAAATTTGGTCATGGGATGCTCCAGACGCGGGTGAAGGTTGAGCGTATTATATCCTTTGCGCTGGCTTTGAGATGTTACGGGCCGAAGAGCATCCCTGAACATGACAAGAGCGAGAATGTTAAGAAGCCTCGGAACGTTTTTGAATAATGATATGATTAGCGCGATTTTCATCCCATGAAAAAATTTTCTTCTTCCATAGCACTACGACTAACGGTATGGTTTTTGTTACTCTCGCTATTGCCCCTGGTGGTAATGGCGGTTTTTGTTCGGCATAACGTGGCGGATGCGTTTGATGCTATTGCGCTACAGACACGTCTTGAACAGGCGCAAACAAATGCGTCGGTGTTGGCGCGCCTGGCAGACGACCCGGTCCGCGTCAGAAAGTACGTGCAAGCCAGCCAGCCGCAAAACGGAATACATTTTATAGTGGACGAAAACACGCTGATCGTGGCGCATCCCAGCCAGGAAATGGTTGGCGCTTCGGTGCGCACGCGCTACGGTGAAGCGGTGCTGACGCAAATCATGACCAGCGACTCGGGCAGTGTTGCTGACTGGCCTCATCAGCGGGTGATCGGCTACGCTCATGTCGCTGGTTCTGAATGGGTGGACGTGGTGGAAGTTTCGGCTTCCGCGCTGGCGGGCACGCTGGCGGTGTTGACTCGCGTTTCATCTTTGCAATTAACCTTCAGCCTGATTGCCGTTTCGCTGGCGGGTGGCGCGGTCATCTGGGTGATTATTGGTGCACCTTTGCGCAAACTTACCCGCGCCGCCGCCGCGTTGGGGCTGGGCGAGTCTCACGCACATCTCAATGCTAATGAAATGAAAGACGAATTAAGCGTTCTCGCCAGAACTATCAACGGCACAGATGAGCAAATTCACGGCCTGGTGCAGGGGCTGGAAGTACAAGTGGCCGAACTGGGCCAGGCTTACACGTCGTTGCGCCAGAGTGAAGAGCGATTTCGCGCCATTTTCGACGCGGTTAATGATGCTATTCTGGTACTTGGTGTTCGCACTGGCGCAATCATTGAAGCAAATCCAAAATTTCTGGAAATGTTTGAGTACCAGCATGATGAAATTTCCCGTTTACTGGTCATGGATCTGGGCGCGGGCGGGTTGCCGTACACTCGCCGCGCCGCGCTGAAGGCTCTACGAAGCGTGAGTCGTCATGGCCCGCAGGTTTTTGAGTGGCGCGCCCGCAGCAAAAATGGGCGTGAGTTTTGGGTGGAGGTTAACCTGCGGTTGGCAACTCTTGACGGGCAGGAGCGCATGCTTCTTACCCTGCGCAACATCGATCAGCGCCGCCGCGCCGAACAAATACAGGCCGCCACGTTTCGCATCGCGCAAGCTGGGCTTTCCACGGGAACATTGTACGAATATTTCGTATTGGTACATGAAATTTTGGCGCAGGTCTTGCCCGCCAAAAACTTTATGGCCGCTTTTCTTGACACCACTCGTAATGCCTTGGCATTTCCCTATCATTTTGATGAGCGCGCATCCTGGCCTGCGGCGCATAGCGTCGGCGATGCGGGCCTGGTTGCTCACGTTTTACGGGCTGGTGAGCCAATGTTACTCACGCCCGAATCAATAGCGCAGTTGGGGCTGAAAGACACCTTGCCTTGTGTAGATTGGCTGGCCGCTCCGCTAAAAACTACGCGCGGCGTGTTGGGCGTTTTGGCGATTCGAAACTACGACCTCGCGCACCGCCTGACAAAAGTGGACCAGGAGACCTTTGCCTTTCTGACGGCGCAAATTGCCACATCGGTGGAACGCAAACTGGCCGAAGACGCGCTGCGCCAGGCTGAAACACGCTGGCGCACGTTGATGGAAAGCGCCCCGCAACTGATTATGACCATCAACCGGCAGGGGGTTGCGCTCTTTGTCAACCATTCCGTTGATGGATTGACCGTTTCGCAACAGGCGGGCGCGACGATTGAAGAATTGCTCCCCGGCGCAACTGCAGAAGAAAAACGCGCATGCCTGGCACAAGTTTTTTCCGACCGAAAATCCATTGCCTTTGAATTTGACACCTTTTCCAATGACGCGAAGCGGCGCTGGTTCTCTTGCACCCTCACCCCGGTCATTGACCGAGGCTGGGTGGAACTGGCAATCTTCAACGCCACCGAAATCACCAGCCTCAAAGAAGCCGAATTAGCTCTGCGTGTTTCGGAAGAAATGTACCGATCGATTGTTGAACAACTCACCGATGGCTTTGCCTTGCTCGATGCGTCCGGCCAAATTCTGGAATGGAACCGCGCCATGGAAGAAATGACAGGAATATTACGAAAAGACATCTTGTCAAAACCCGCCTGGAAAATTCAGGCTATTCTCGCCCCCGACTCTAATTTAGAAGATGTAGACACTCATTACCTGGCATTAATTCATAAAGTGTTGGACGATGAAACCGGGCAATATGTCCATGCTCCCGTTCAATCCACCATCCGCAACCTGCGTGGTGAAGAACTTTATATTCAGCAAATTATCTTTCCCATTCGCACCGAAACCAGCGCCCGGCTGGGCTCACTTTTTCGCAATGTCACCCAGCAAAAATTGGCGGAAGACCAAATTCGTCAGATGAACGCAGAACTTGAGCAGCGCGTATTTTCGCGCACCGCTGAATTGGAATCGGCCAACAGCGAACTTGAGTCTTTCTCCTACTCAATCTCGCACGACCTGCGCGCTCCGTTGCGTGCCATAGATGGTTTTGCGCGCCTGTTGTCGGACGAACTTGGCGCCAGTCCGGCGGGAGAATCTGCGCGCTTTATCGAAGTCATTCGCCAGAACGCCCGGCAGATGGGTAATTTGATTGACGACTTGCTGGCTTTCTCGCGCTTTAGCAGACAGCCGCTCAACAAACAACCGGTGGACTGTGCCGCGCTTATTCAACGGGCAATAGAAATTCTTGAGCCAGAGCAGTGCGGCCACCCCGTAGAAATTTCCATGCTATCCAATTTACCCAACTGTGACGGCGACCCGACGCTCCTGTTTCAGGTGTGGGTCAACCTGCTTTCCAATGCCATCAAATTCAGCCGAAACAGTCATCCGGCCTGTATCCAAATAGGCAACGAAATTCGCCAGGGTGAGGTTGTCTACTTTGTGCGTGATAACGGCGTCGGCTTTGATATGCGCTACGCCGACAAACTCTTTGGCGTCTTTCAGCGCTTGCATCGCGCCGAAGAATTTGAAGGTACCGGTGTTGGGCTAGCCATCGTCCACCGCATCGTTCGCAGACACGGCGGCAATGCCTGGGCCGAATCTCATCTGGGGCAGGGTACTACTTTCTACTTTTCTCTGCCGCAATAACTTTGGCGCATGGCTGAATCTTGGAATATCAATTTGGCTTTACAGTAGCGCAAACTTGAGTTTTTGCTACACAATGTTCCCGCCGCTGGTATACTAAAACAACGTTCAGGATGTGTGAAACATGCCGCAACCCCCCGTTGAAATTTTACTTGTGGAAGATAACCCCAATGACGCGGAACTTTCCATGTATGCATTGCGAAAGTTCAAAATTGCCAATTCGGTTCATCACGCTCGCGATGGCGCCGAAGCGCTTGAATATTTGTTTGGCAAAGCAGGGGAAAATTCGACTGTCCAGGCGCCGCGTCTAATTTTGCTCGACCTGAAACTTCCCAAGGTCAACGGGCTGGAGGTGCTCCGGCGGCTTAAGTCAAACCCTGTGACCCGCTCTGTGCCGGTTGTTGTGCTTACTTCCTCGCGCGAAGAGCGCGATATTGTCGAGACCTACAACCTGGGAGTCAATAGCTACATTGTCAAACCCATAGATTTTGAACAGTTCACCGCCGCTGTCCGCGATGTTGGCCTTTACTGGCTATTACTCAACCAGTCACCCGTTTATTAAATGGGGAAAAAATGCCCGGCTCATTACAGGTACTCTTTTTGGAAGATAGACCCGCCGACGCCGACCTGGTTTTGTATGAATTAAAACGCGCCGGCTACCAAATCAGCCACCAACGAGTAGATACTCGCGTTGATTATCTCGCGGCCATTCAAGAATCCCCCGACCTGATTCTCGCTGATTACAATCTGCCCCAATTTACCGCTTTGCAGGCGCTGCGTTTGTTGCAAGAAAGCGGGTTGGACATTCCCTTCATCGTTCTCACCGGAAGCATCAGCGAGGAAGCCGCCGTCGAAACGATGAAACAAGGCGCGGCGGATTACCTGCTCAAAGACCGCCTCAGCCGCCTCGGCCAGGCCATCGAACGCGCCCTGCACGAAAAAACTTTGCGTGACGAAAAACGCCGCTCTGAATTGGCGCTGCGGCTTTCGGAAGAAAAATTTTCCAAAGCCTTCCGCATTTCTCCCGATGCCATTAGCATTCAGCGTTTTGCCGATAACGAAATCATCGAAATCAATCAGGGCTTTACGCACCTGACCCAGTTTGCGCCCGAAGAAGTTATCGGAAAAAACAACCTGACCTTCAGCCTGTGGGAACATCCCGACGAAGCCAAGCGCTTTCAGGAAGCCTTGCAATCTCAGGGGCAGGTTGAAAACATGGAAGGCGTTTTTAAAAAAAGTGATGCTTCGCTTTGGATTGGCTTGCTCTCTGCCAGACTGATTGAAGTCAGCAACGAAACTTACGCCATCTCCATCATCCGCGATATCACCGAACGCAAACGCGCTGAGCTCGAACTTCAGCGCGCTCATCATGACCTGACAGAAGCCTATGAGGCCACCATCGAAGGCTGGTCGCGCGTCCTCGACCTGCGCGATAAAGAAACCGAAGGCCACACCCAGCGCGTTACCGAAATGACCGTCCGCCTGGCGCGCGCCCTTGGCGTCACCGAAGACGAAATTGTTCATCTACGGCGCGGCGCACTGCTCCATGACATCGGAAAAATGGCAATTCCCGACCATATTCTGCAAAAACCCGGCCCGCTCGACGAAGACGAGTGGAAGGAAATGCGCCGTCACCCCGAATACGCCTACCAGATGATTTACCCCATCATCTACCTGCGCCCGGCCCTCGACATTCCCTATTGTCATCACGAACACTGGGATGGTTCCGGTTATCCGCGCGGCCTCAGCCGCGAACAAATTCCCATCGCCGCACGCATCTTTGCTATCGTGGATGTTTGGGATGCTCTGCTTTCCAATCGCCCCTATCGCAAAGGTTGCACCGAAGAATCGGTGCTGGAGTACGTCAAAAAGCACGCCGGTTTATATTTTGACCCCAGCCTGGTGGCTTCCTTTCTCGAACTTTTTCAGGCTGGTGTTTTTAATGACACCCAAATTTACCGTATGACGCGCGCACAGGCAAGCACCACCTCGCCATGACCGGAAATCGCATTGCTTTTGGAATTCTGTTCTCGGCGTTTGCGCTGGTTGTGCTGGCGTTTTGTGGATTAATGATTCTCGGCCTCTTCTGGCTGAATCGCCCCGTTACGAACCCGCTCCCCACCCTGACGCTGTCCCCGCGCACGTCAAACCCGCCGACCCCCGGCCTGCCCGCCGCCTCGACGGGTTTTCCTTCCCTGACGCCAACGCCTGCCGGCCCTGGAAAAATTGTCTACGTCTGCCAGATTTTCAAGACCAGCGCCAACGACCAAATCTGTCTGATGAACGCTGACGGTTCCAATCGGCGCCGCCTGACCAGCGACGACTCCGCCAAACATTACTACCCATCGTTCGCTCCCGACGGTCAGAGCATTGTTTTTTCCTCCAACCTTTCGGGGCAGGGGCAATACGATCTTTACGAGATGGATTTGCTTGGCAACATTCGCCGCCTGACTGCCGGAATCGGCATTCTGACCGCACCCGAAATTTCGCCTGACGGTCAGCAAATCGCCTTCACCCGCGGCGATGGCGTTGCCGCCACCGATGTGTGGCTGATGAAGCGCGATGGCTCTGACCCGCATCTGCTCTACAAGAATGGCTGGGACCCGTCCTGGTCGCCAGATGGCGGGCGCGTCCTGTTCGCCTCGCCGGTGACGGGCTACGGCATTCAGCTTGCCAGCGTGCGTCTGGATGGGAGCGACTTTCAGCGTCTTACCAACCTGCCCAACCTGCGTGGGCGCAACGACTGGTCTGCCGATGGCCTGTGGCTGATTACTTATTCCGGCCAGCCCTGGCAGCGTGAGTTGTTTCTGATGAACGCCGATGGCGCCAATCCGCATCAGATAACGCCCGCAGGCGGCAACAGCCAGGGGCCTTCTTTTTCCCCCGACTCACAATTTGTCACTTTTACCGCCTATTTTGACCGCTATGGCGATGTCAACGGCTGTGAAATCTATACGTTGCGGCTGGACGGGTCGCAACTAACCCGCCTAACCGATAACGATTACTGTGACTGGCAACCGCGTTGGGGGCCGTGATTTGGATGTAAAATAATGCAGGTTACGAGCCTCGGCGATTACCCATCTTGGCTTTGCCTTGCACGGCGACATAAATGTCGCGGTACATAGGGCGATATTTATGTCGCTTTTTGACTGCGGCACAATTTGGCGGCTTCTGGGCAATCACCAGGCGAGCCGTAGTGCTGGTTTGACTATACAAGCCAAACGTTTACCGCACATATTTTTCCCAAGGAGAATTTCATGCCCATTATTCTGGATGGTTCCACCCTGACCATCGAAAAACTGGTCGCCATTGCCCGTCATGGCGAGCAGGTGCAGCTTGCTCCCGCCGCGCTTGAACGCATCAAGGTTTGCCGCGCCATGCTCGAACAAAAGCTGACCGCCCACGAAATTATGTATGGCACCAACACCGGCATTGGCGAGTTTTCTGAACATTTGCTCAGCGATGACGAAGTGCGTGAATTTCAAAAATATCTCATCTACAATCATGCCGCCGGTATCGGCGACCCGGCGCCCATTGAGCACGTTCGCGCCGCGCTGGCTGGCCGTATCAATGTTCACGCGCACGGCAATTCAGGCTGCCGCCCAGAAATTACGCTGACGATGGTTGCCATGCTCAACAAAGGCGTCACGCCGGTTGTTTGCGCCAAAGGCTCCGTTGGCGCATCTGGTGACCTGGCGCCGATGGCGCAAGCCGCGCTCTTGCTGATGGGTGAAGGCGAAGCCTGGTTTAACGGTGAGCGCCTGCCCGGCAGGCTTGCCATGGAAAAAGCGGGCATCCCCATCCCCGGATTGCAAGCGCGCGATGGCCTGGCCGCCATCAACGGTTCGAACCTGCTGACGGCCATCAGCGCCATCAATTTGTATGACATGGAACGCTTGTTGCATCAGGCTGAAATTGCCGCCGCTATGTCCATCGAAGCCCTGCTCGGCAACCTCAAGCCGTATAACACGCAATTGCACGAACTGCGCGGCTTCAAAGGCGCCATCGCCTCCGCCGCCAACATTCGTAAACTGGTCGAAGGCTCCGACCTGGCTTCGGGTAAGATGAAAACCAAGGTGCAGGATGCCTACTCGATGCGTTCCACCCCGCAGGTGATTGGCGCGGCGCGCGACGCCATCGCCTACGCCCGCTCACAGGTAGAAATTGAACTTAACGGCGTTGGCGATAATCCCATCTTCATCCCTACGCAAAATCTCACGCTGACAGGCGCCAATTTTCAGGGGTCGCCGGTAGCCCTGCCGATGGATATGGCGGGCGCGGCCATCACCATGATTTGCGTCCTGGCGGAACGGCGTCTCAATCGCCTGACCAATCCGGCTTTGAGCGGCGGTTTGCCCGCTTTCCTCGCTCACAAACCCGGCTTTTATAGCGGGCTGATGCTCAGCCAGTACACCGCCGACCATTTGATTGTCGAGCAAAGAATTCTCTCTGCCCCGGCCAGTATTCAATCCATCCCTGCCGCCGCCGACCAGGAAGATTTTGTTTCGATGGGCATGAACACCGCCTTGAAAAATACCCAGATTTTGGATAACGCCTATGGTGTCATTGGTATCGAATTGATGGCCGCCGCCCAAGCATTGGACTTCCGCGAATTTACCCCTGGCAAAGGCGTTTCCAAAGCCCACGAAGTCATCCGCCGCCACGTTGCCCATTTGGAAGTAGACCGCCCGCTTTACAACGACCACAACACCATGAAGGCGCTGGTGAAATCCGGTGAAATTTTGAGCGAAGTGGAACAAGTCGTCGGCGCACTCGGCTAAACTGCTTGCAGTGTTAGGATACCAACATGCCCGACCCGATTTCCAGCCTGTCGAACCCACTGATCAAACAGGCGCGTGCCTTGCGCCAGCGAAAAGCCCGCGATGAAAGCGGGCTTTTTCTGGTGGAGGGGATTCTGCATGTTGGCGAGGCCGCGCAGGCAGGCTGGCCGTTGGAAATGGTTCTCTACGCGCCCGAGTTGCTGACCAGCGATTTTGCTCGCGCGCTGCTGGCGCGTTTGCAGGCGGACGGAATACGCTGTCAACCAGTTACGCCCCAGGCCTTTGAGTCGTTCGCCGAAAAGGAAAATCCTCAGGGCCTGGCCGCTATTGCCCGGCAAAAGCGACTCGCTCTGGATGCGTTTCTTGTGCGGCCAATCGGTTTTGTGGTGGCGCTGGTTGCGCCGCAAGACCCTGGCAACGTGGGCACAATTCTGCGGACGCTGGACGCGACCGGCGGTGAGGCGCTTTTTCTGCTGGAAAATGGTGTGGACGTTTATCACCCCTCGGTGGTACGCGCCAGCATGGGCGCGATTTTCTGGAAGCCGATTATCCAGGCTTCCTTTGACGATTTTATCTGTTGGACCAACGAACGGGGGCTGCGGCGGGTGGCAACTTCGGCGCGCGGCGGGCTGGATTATCGCGCTCTCAGGGCGGACACGCGCCCGACTGCGCTGGTGTTTGGTTCGGAGCAAAAAGGGCTTTCCGCGGCGCACTTAGCGGCTTGCCCGGAACGGGTGGCGCTTCCCATGCTTGGGCGGGCGACTTCGCTCAATTTGGCGGTGGCCGCCGGGGTGTTGATGTACGCGCTGGCTGGCGCTGGGGTACAGAATCAAAAGCCAGAGTAAACCCCGATTTTTTTATCGTTGAGTGTTCTGGCGCTAGAATTCTTCTTCATCAGCCCAGGGGTCCTCGCTATCTTCCTCGGTATCATCTTCTTCCCATTCTTCCAGCTCTTCTTCATCTTCCCATTCTTCTTCCACGGCGGCAGCGTCGCTGGGAGAGTAGGTGGCGCAACCGGTATCGGGGTCAATTTCCACCGCGGCGGCAGAGCAGTAGCCTTCGTCTAAAAAGACGCAATCAGAATAGTGGCAGCGGATACGGGGCATTGTTTCCTCCTAGTTTTCGTTGCGAATGAAGCGGGTAAAGGTGAAAATAAAAGCGACGCTGATGGCGATGGCCGAAGCGACGCAGAACGGGCAAAGGGCTTTGATGACGTAGATTTCGAGATAGGTCAGGTAGGCGCTGTATAGTACGCCGGTGACGCTCATGCCCATGGCAAGCATGTTGCCGTATTTGTGCAGAAGCGGGTGTTTTTGCTCGAACCACAAGACCAGCGCTATGGCGGCATAGCCAATCAGCCCAATGATTCCCAGCGGAATGCCGTAGATTTCAGAGTATTTGCTGGCGTTGACCACCGAACAGCCGCCGTTGCCGAGGCACATGGCGGCGTTGTCGGTCAGTTTGAAGATGGTCATGTAGATTGAAATAGCAATGCCAGCCAGCGCGGCAAAAATTGCTCCCCAGTAGAGTTTTTTATCCATTGATTCTCCGGTTGCCATATTTGGGTGTCAGCATCTTTTTTGCGCGTGCGCACCCTTTTTCTCGGGCGCGTGCGATTTTACCCTATTTTCCCCCGTCGGAACAAGAGACTTTTACTGGCGATTACCCACTGTACCGGAACTTTCCGTTTTTACCCTGCATCTTTATAAAGTTCCGGCACTAGCCGCCAATTTTCGTCCTGCGGACAAAAGCGACATTTATGTCGCTTTGCAGAGTGGAGCAAAGGTGTGAGCAATCACCAGGCTTTTACCTTTTACCCCTCGTCAGCCCCCGCGCAGACGTTGGGCTTCCATCACGTTGGAAACAGCCTCGATGCGGCTGAGAATGCGCGAAAGATGTTCAATGCTTTTGACTTCTATGGTCAGGTGAAATTCGGCGACATCTGCGCTCGGGCTGTCTTGGTCTACATGGACGGCGAAGTTGGTGATGTTGGCGCCCTCGGTATCGAGCAATTTGGAAATGTCGCTGGTCAGCCCCTGACGGTCGAAGGCGTAGATGCGAATGGGAACCGGGTAACGATTTTCGTGGTCGCCCCAGCTAACTTTGACCAAGCGTTCTTTTTCTTTGACGGAAGCGCGTAAAATGTTGGGGCAATCTTGCCGGTGGATGCTTGCGCCGCGTCCGCGAGTGATGTAGCCGATGATTGGGTCGCCGGGGGCCGGGTTGCAACATTTTGCTAATGGAGTCAGTAACCCGCGCAGGCCGCGGACAGCGACGGTTTGCCCAGATGTGTCTATTCCGCTGGGACGTGATGTTTCGATGCTGTCGGGGGTATCGAGAGTTTGTTCACCGATAACGCTGACGACGCGGCTAATGTTGAGGTCACCACAGCCGAGAGCGACGAACAGGTCGTCGGTATTGCGATATTCGAATTGACGGGCGAGTGTTTCCTGATTGATTTCGCCCAGGCCGAGACGGCGAAGCTCGCGCTCCAACATTTGTCGGCCCTGATTCTGGTTTTGCTCGTAGTCTTGTTTTTTGAACCAGGCGCGAATTTTGGCGCGGGCGCGTTGGGTTTTGACCAGCCCGAGGTTGGGGTTGAGCCAGTCGCGGCTGGGGCCGCCCTGCTTGGTGGTTAGAATGACAACGTTTTGTCCGGTTTTTAGGGCGTAGTCGAGTGAGACGAGTTTGCCATCCACTTTTGCGCCGCGGCAACGGTGGCCGATATCGGTGTGGACGTGGTAGGCGAAATCTATGGGGGTCGAGCCGCTTGGCAGGTCAATTGCATCACCCTTTGGCGTGAAGGCGTAAACGCGTTCTTTGAACACGTCCGATTTCATCGACTCGAGAAATTCTTGCGCGTCGCTAACGTCTTCCTTCCACTCCATCATCGAGCGCAGCCGCAAAATATGCTGTTCGTATTTGGCGTCGCGTGACGAGCCTTCTTTGTAACGCCAATGAGCGGCGATGCCGTATTCCGCATCCTGGTGCATTTCTGGGGTGCGAATTTGCACTTCCAGCGGTTTGCCGTCTTCGTACATGACGGCGGTGTGGAGCGATTGGTAAAAGTTGTCTTTTGGGGCGGCGATGTAATCGTCAAATTCGTTTGGGATGGGCCGCCAGCGGGTGTGGATGATTCCCAGTGCGGCGTAGCAGGCCGGGACATCGGGCACAATCAGGCGCACTCCGCGAATGTCTTTGACATCATCAAATGTCTTCCCTTTTTGTTCCATTTTTTTATAGATGGAGTAGATGTGTTTCGGGCGTCCCTTAACTTCAGCCTGAACTCCCACATCAGAAAGTGCGGTTTGCAAGGTTTGTACAATCTGACTGATTTGTTCTTCGCGCACAGAGCGGCGCTCGGCGATTCGTTCGGCAATTTCTTTATATTTTTCGGGGTTGACGTAGCGAAAGGCCAGGTCTTCCAATTCCCACTTGACTTGCCAGATGCCCAAACGATTTGCAAGCTGGGCGTAAATATCGAGAGTCTCTTGCGCGATGCGCTTTTGTTTTTCGAGTTTGGTATAGCCCAGCGTGCGCATATTGTGCAACCGATCGGCCAGTTTGATGAGGACGACGCGCACATCGTCGTTCATTGCCAGGATGGTCTTGCGGATGGTTTCGTTGGAAAGTTGGCGCTTGTGTTTGGAAATCTGTTCGGGCGTTAGAGTTTCTTCTTCGGGTTCATCCTCGTCGCTCATGCGGTCGGTGCGTGAGACGCGCGGTAGGCTGTCTAACTTGGTCACGCCGTTGACTAATTTGGCAACTTCCTCGCCAAATTGTTTGCTTAAATCGTCCAGCGTCAGGGGCGTATCTTCAACGGTATCATGCAGCAGCCCGGCAATGACAACTTCGGGCTGCATTAGCATTTCAGACAAAATGTTGGCGACTGCGACGCAATGGGTAATGTAGGCTTCCCCCGAAGCGCGTTTTTGTCCGGCGTGGGCTACTGCCGCCACATCGTAGGCGCGGATGACGTTTTCGCGGTCGAAGGTGGTGTAGGAGCCTGGCAGGTGTTCCAGTAAATAATCAATGTTGATGGATTGTGGAGCGTTTTTCATAATGCAATCCATTCTATCGTATTAGTTTGTCGAATCGCCCCATTTTTGGATATCTGCGGGCAGGTGCGGTACGTCAATGGCGGGGTCGTCGCAGAAGAGCATGGCGCGCTCCATGGCGTTGCGTAATTCGCGCACGTTGCCCGGCCAGTTGTAGGCGTGCAACATTTCAACCGCGCGCGGGGTGATATCTTGAATGTTGAAGCCCATGCGGGCGTTGTTTTGGCGCACAAAAAAACCGGCTAATTCCAAAATATCCGTTTTGCGCTCGCGCAAGGGCGGGATGTGTACATCCACTACTTTTAGCCGGTAATACAAATCTTCGCGGAAGAGGCCTTCGGCAATCAGATGTGCGAGCGGGCGGTTGGATGCCGCCAGTACTTGTACGTCCACCTTAATCATGTGCGTGCCGCCTACGCGGCGGAAGGCGCGTTCTTCCAGCACCCGCAAGAGTTTGGCTTGGATATCCAGCGGCATCGAAGCGATTTCGTCCAGGAACAAAATGCCGCCGTCGGCTACTTCCAACAAGCCGGTTTTGCGCTTGTCGGCGCCGGTAAACGCTCCGGCTTCGTAGCCGAATAGCTCTGATTCGAGCATGGTCGGCTGAATGGCAGCGCAGTTGACGGCGATGAAGGGCTTTTCGGCGCGCGGACCGCCATCATGGATGAAGTGCGCTAGCACTTCTTTGCCGGTACCGGTTTCGCCGGTAATCAGCACCGAAACGGAGGCGCGCGCGGCGCGTCCGGCCTGGTCGAGCAGGGTTTTCATTGTTGTGCTGGAGCCGGTCACAAAATCCTGGCCGCGCCGCTGGGCGTTGCGCAAGTGCGCCAATTCGCGGCGCATAGTCACGACTTCCAGCGCGCGTGTCAGCGATTCTTCCAGCCGCGTCAGTTGAATTGGCTTTTGCAAAAAGTCGTGTGCGCCATTTTTCATGGCATCTACCGCCATGTCAATGTCGCCATAAGCGGTAACGAGAATGATGGGCGGGTGCGCTTCCAACCGGGCCGATTCTTCCAGCAGGCTGGGGCCATAGCCATCTGGTAATTGCACGTCGAGCAGAACAACATCCGCTTCGCCGCGCTGCAGGCAGGCGCGCGCCTCTGCCAGGGTTGCCGCGCCGAGTACATCGTATCCTTTGGAAGTCAAAAACCGGGTCAAAATCAGGCGAGCATTTTCCTCATCGTCTACTACGAGAATGGTTGCGCTCATGTTAATTTTTCCTTTCTGAAAATGCGGGCAAAAACACTTTGAAAATTGTGCCGCCAGGGAAACTTTCCACTTGAATACTGCCTTTATGCGCCAAAATGATGCGTTGAGTAATAGCCAGCCCCAGCCCTGTGCCTTGAGCGCTGGTGGTGAAGAAGGGCTGAAAGATTTTTTCGCGCAATTCGGCGGGAATGCCCGGCCCGGTGTCGGAGACGCTGACTCTTAGCTGCGGCGGTCCGGCTGTTTCGTCGGCTTTTTCTACCCGCACGGCGAGCGCGCCGCCCTCCTGCCGCATGGCGTTGATGGCGTTGCTGACCAGGTTGGTGAAAACCTGCTCCAACGCGCGCGCATCGGCCAGCACCGGGGGAATGTTTTCTTCCACCTTGAAAATTAGCTCAACATTTGCCCGCGCCATGCGCGGACGCCAACGTTCCAGCAAGACGGCCAATGTTTGCTTCAGGTTGGTAGGAACGATTTTGTACTCCATCGGTTTGGCAAATGCCAGCACCGATTCCATCAGGTGCGTCAGGCGGCCACAGTCGGTTTGCAGGCGTTCCACCAGATCGCGGCCTGGGTCGTCGGCGGGTAGTTGCATTTCCATCAGTTGCAGGCCGGTGGAAATGTTGTTGACCGGGTTGCGGACTTCGTGGGCAAAGATGGCGGTAATTTCGCCCAGCAGGGCGCGCTGTTCCAACTGTTGTGTGCGCGCGCGAATTTCTTCATGTTCGCTCATGTCGCGTACCAATACGACGATGTTGATTAACTCGCGCCCTACTTTGACGGGTAGAAGTTGCAAATGCGCCGGAAAAACCTGCCCGGAGCGGCGATGCAGGCGCGCGTTGCCCAGGTCGGGTGAGGCGACTCCCTCCAGCGCCATGCGCAGCCCGGCGGGGAGATTATCCAGCCCGATGATGACGTTGTCTACGGGGACGCCGATTACTTCCGCGCTGGTGTAGCCAAAAATCAACTCGGCGGCGGGGTTCATATCCAGCACCCGTAACGACGGATGCAACAAAAAAATGCCATCGCGCGTGTTTTCGGCAATTGCATCCTGAATTGCCAGTGCGCGCTGTGAGTCTTTGACCGAGCGGTTGAGCGTGTTGATGGCGAGGTAGTGCTGAAGGGTGGCGGCGATGTGCGCGGCCAGAATGCTCAGCGTTTCAATCAGTTGGCGGGCGTTGGTTGGCGGCAAATCGGCGGCGACCAGCAGCCCCAGGCGGTTTCCGTTTATTTCAATGGGCGCGGAGACGATGGAGGCCAGGTCGTTTGTGCGCGCGGCTTGTTGCAACTCGGTCACGGCGTGTTGCCCGGAAAGCCATAGCGATGGGGTATAGGTGGCGGCAGGCTTCTCCAGCGCCAGAAACGCTGGCAGCTTGTCGCCATCCGTTCCCAGTGTTAGCACTCGCGCCAGCCGCAAGAGTTGAATATCAGCGCGGTACATGCCCAGCGTTTGTGCGCCGAGCAGGTTTTTGCCAATTTCCAGTGCGGTGTAAAGGGCGCTATCCAGGTCGGGTTGGTTGGTCAATTCAGCCAGATGCTCCAGCGCATCCAGCCACTGGTCTTCGCGGCGCATCTGCGCCGCGCGCCAGCGATGCACTTCCAGTGGCACCAGTTGAATTAACAGCCACTGACCGGGTTTGTCCAGCCAGGTGACAGAAACCCACATCGCTAGCGTTTTTTTGCCCGGTAATAAGAAACGTGTTTCGCGTTCTTCGCCCGAAGACCAGCCCGCTTCCAACTCTGGCAAGAGCGTGGCTGCGTTGGGGATGTCATCTTCCAGCGGCGAGAAACCCGTCATCTCAAAAAAGCCACGATTGGCAAATGCCAGTTGCCCGCTGGCGCGGTCTATCACGATGGTGGCGTCGCTGATGGCGTTCAGCAACGCTGAAAACTGGCCTGAAGCGGGCAGCGCGCCCTGCCAGGAAGGAAGCGGCGCAAGAATATAGCTGGAAAGTGGCGAAGTTGTCATGCGGCTCGCTCCTGCGCCAGACGTTGGCGCGCCGGGGG
Source organism: Anaerolineae bacterium CG2_30_57_67 (assembly GCA_001872455.1). GTDB lineage: Bacteria > Chloroflexota > Anaerolineae > Anaerolineales > Villigracilaceae > UBA8950. Next base: position 61,538 of record MNXJ01000057.1, read on the forward strand.
AATGTGTTCCAACTCGCGGTATTTGGCGACTGTGCGGCGGGCGACGGCAAATCCCATGCGCTGAAGGCATCGCGCCAGCTCGTCATCGTTGAGCGGGCGGTTTTCAGCACTCACCAGCCTGCGTAATGCCGCGCGAATGTTGCGATTGCGCTCGAAAAAACGTGCCAGCGGGACGATTTTCCCGCCTGGTAACTGCACCGTTTTCGAGGCCACTGCCCGCGAGATGGTTGATTCGTGCAGGCATAAATCTTCGGCCAACTGCGCGCGGGTCAGCGGTTGCAAATAGGCATCACCGCGCAAAATAAATTCGCGCTGCAGAGCGGCGATGCGCGTCATCATCATCTCCAGCGCGCTGGCGCGTTGGTGCAAGGCTTTCACCAGCAGGCTGGCCTGTTCCAGCGCATCACGCCAGGGTTCGGAGTCTTGCGTGTTGTTTTGTTGGCGTAATTGCGGTTTGATGCGCAAAATGCCGTTGAAGGGTTGTGCGATTTCGACCACAAGCGGCGCTTCGGGGCGCTCATCCAGCGGGCGGATGATGACATCTGGGGTACGGTAGCCCGTTTCCGGCTGTGGATTTCCCGGCCAGAAGGCGCGCGCCGGATACGGGGTCAGATTCGCGGCGATGAAGCGCTCCGCCTCCCGCAGGGAATCTTCTGTCAGTCCGGTCAGGGCCGCCAGTTCTGAAAATTTTTGGCGGCTGAAGAGTTCAAACTGCCCCAGGCAAGCGCGCGCCGCGGCGGGGATTTCCCTTTCGAGCGAGTCGAGCTGCGTTTGCAGCGCCTCGCGCGCGGCGAGGCTGGCGCATCCGACAGGTTGCACTTGCTGAATCTGACGGCGCACCGCCTCGACTTGCGCCAAGGCGACGTGAAAATAAGCCGCAATTTCAGCGGGCGCGGTAGGGTGAAGCAGGCCGTCGTCATCCAGCCCGGCCAGCAGGTGCGCGGCGATGGGACGGTCGGCGCGCGCCAGTTCGGGGGCAATCTGGCGCAGCAGGTAAACAGCCAGGCTGGTGGTCTCGGCGCTTTCGGCTTCGACGGGTTCGGCATAGGGGTCGCCGCTGCGGACGCGGCGCGTGTCAGAAAATTGGCTGGAGGGGGCTGTGAAAACAATCACGCTGGCATTCTCGTGCCGGGCGCAAAGCGGGCAAAGACCAGGGCGCAAAGTGGCGCAGTGGCAGGCCGGGCAGCGTGGCGATTTTGTCAGTTCGAGGGCGGGGTTATCAGCCAGGGCGCGTTGCACGGTTTGGCGCAATTCGGCGGCGTTGAGCGTCAGCAGGTTCATGCTCTGCGTCAGTTGGGCGGTGATGAGCGGTTTATGGGTGAGAATTTGGCGTTGCGCGCTGGTAAACATCGTGTAACCACAACCTTTCTGAAATTATACCTTATTTTGCAGGTACTTCAGGCTAAAGGTTGCAAGTTTTATGCCAAAAAACTATTCGCCCACTCCAACTTTAATTTCCAGCCAGGCAATTCCTGCCAGCCCAAGCAGGCAGATGAAAATAAATAACCCGCTTGCGGCGGGCGGCGGCAGAAAAATGGCGAGAAAAGCCAGGTTGCTGAGGAGAAAGGCGACCAGTTGCAGGCAAAGCACTGCCTGTCCCGCCGAAAATCCGGCGCGTACCAGGCGGTGATAGGTGTGTCCCAAGTCGGCGTGAAAGATGGGTTTTCCACGCCGCAGGCGCGAAAGGGTGACCAGCGTGGTATCGAAGATGGGGACGCCGACCAGCAAAACGGGAACAAACCAGGTGGAACCTTGCGGCGCGTCAAGTGGATCGTACAAGATGCCGATGGCGGCCAGCAAAAAACCCAGCGTTTGTGCGCCAGAATCGCCTAAAAAAGAACGGGCGGGGGTGATATTGATGGCATACAGGCTGACGCTGATGCCAAGAACGATGGCGCTGAGTAACGCAATCGAAGTTTGTCCGGACGCCAGGGAGAAGATGGTGCAAAAGCCGGAGGCAATCGCCGCCAGGCCGGAGGCCAGCCCGTCCATGCTGTCGGTCAGGTTGAAGGCGTTGATGACGCCCACCAGCCAGAAGAGTGTCACCGCAGCGTTGAGCCAGACCGTCAGGGTCGGGTTGCTTTGTAGCAGCAGCGCGTCAAAAAAATGGACGGAGATATTTCCCCACAGCAAAAGCAGGCTTGCCAGGGTTTGTCCGGCGAATTTTTGTGTGGCAGAAAAGCCGTACTGATCATCCAGCAGGCCAAATAAGAAAACGATTGACGCGGCCACAACAAGCAAAATGGTTTCACGCTGCCATAGGCCAAACAGAGTAATGAGAAGGGGCAGGCTGACCATTAAAATTAAGCCCCCAGCCAGGGGCGTGGGGACGGCATGTTGTTTGTGCGGAGAAGAACCGGGAATATCAATCAGACCCAGGCGGCGCGTTAGCGCAATGGCGAACGGGCTGATGAGCAGGTTGAACAGGATGCTGACAGGAATGGCAGCGGCAATCAGAGTCAAGGCAGAGATGTCGAGTTGCAGGGTCATGGAGAATTTTTCTTTGTACGAAAAAGGCCTCCCGAAGTGGGAGACCTTTTAGGGTGGCTGATGGGGCTCGAACCCACAACATCTTGATCCACAGTCAAGCACTCTGCCATTGAGCTACAGCCACCATGCTGTAAAGCCCGCCGATTATATCATCACCTTGGGGGGCTTTCAAGGATTTTCTGTTGAGTCTTTACAGGGGTTTCTTGAAGTCACGATGCTTTTTATCGCGAACAGCGTGAATTGATGAATGGCGCGAATAACCCCAGTAAAATTTGTGGAATTTGCTCATTCGCGTTAGGTGTTTTTTGACTTTAAGAAAGCCCAGGCCTGGTGATTTGTGGGTAATCAATCACCAGTTTCTTGGTGTTTCAGTTTTTTGCCTGCTGGCAAGCCAAGACTTGCCAGCGTTGTCCTGCTATGGATATTGCGGTGGAAAAGTTGCCAGAACCAGGTTGAGTATCTGTTGCATTTCGACAATTGTCAGCGGGCGGCGCAGGGTAAGAGTGAGTTCGCTTTTGCCGCTTGCCAGACTGGTTTCGGCCACGTCCTGCGCCGAAATAACAATCACGGGAATATTTTCCAGCGCAGGTGAATTCTGTAGCCAGTCCCAGCCATTGCCGTCGGGAAGTTCCATATCGAGCAGAATTGCATCTACACGATTGGCGGCCAGCAGGATACTGGCCTGATCGCCATCGTGTGCGCTCAAAATGCGCAAGGTTGGGCCGGATTTGCGCGCCCGCAAGGTTTGGCTGACAAAGCGCGTCATGGCCGGGTCGTCATCTACCACCAACAGAGTGGCAAGGTCTGCGCCGAGTGCTTCAATTGCCCTGAGAAAAACCTCGCGGCGCACGGGTTTGACGAGGTGCGTGCGCAGGTTGGCGCTGAATCTGCTGGGGCGGGGCAGGTCAAGCCGCAGAATGGGTAAGTCGTAGGGCAGGCTGGTGATGGGCAGGTCGTCTACGCCGCCAGTGAGAATGACTGCGCGTGGAAATTGGTTTTTTAGGGCTTGTTCGGCATCAGCGATGGTTTCCACCCGTTGCAGGTTGTATCGTTCCGTGCTGTGTTGGAGCAGACTGGCATCTTCGGCGCGGGGCGAGAGAAGCAACAGCAGACGATTGTCGCGGCGCGGGTCGGGGCGCTCCTCGCCCGTCACGCTTGTTTCGGGGAGTGTGGTATTTTCCAGCGGCAGAGTAAACCAAAAACGTGTTCCCAGGCCGGGCGTGCTGGCAACGTGCATTTTTCCGCCGTGCAGCTCGACGAAGTGACGGCTGATGTACAGCCCCAGACCGGTTCCGGAGCGCCGGCGCCAGTTTTCTTCGCCCACTTGGCGGAACTCGTCAAAGACTTTTGGCAGATCTTCGGCGGCGATGCCTGTTCCGGTATCAATCACGCTGACCAGCAGGCTGTCGGCTTGTTTTTCCACTTGCAGGGTAACGCTTCCCTGATCGGTGAAACGCAGGCTGTTGTTGAGCAGGTTAATCAAAACCTGGCGGATGCGGGTCGTATCCATCGAAACGGCGGGCAAGCTGGGGGCCAGGTTCAGGCGCAGTTCGATTCCTTTTTGCGCAAAGGCGCTGGCGAGCATTTTGCGAACATCCGCCGCCACTTGTTCGATTTGTGTTTTTTCGCGGTAGAGCGTCATTTGACGGGCGTCAATTTTGCCCATGTCGAGAATATCATTGATCAAGCGCATCAGATGTTTGCTGGACGTATAAATTTCCTGAGCGTCGTCGTACAGGCCGGGCGGCCAGGTTTCAAGTGGAGCGTAGGTTTCGGGGGCGTTGATCATCAGGTCGCTGAAGCCGATGATGAAGTTGAGCGGACTGCGTAATTCGTGACTGACGGCCAGCATGAAGCGGTTACGGTTCTCACGGGCATCTTCGGCCTGAACGCGCGCGGCGACCAGCATGTCGTTCATGCGCTCCAATTGATAATTGACTTGATTGCGGTCTTTTAACATGCGGCTGATTTCGGCGCGGTGATCGCGAGTTTCTTCCAGCAGGCGGCGGGCCTCGTGATAATGGTAGGAAGCGGTGTTGAGCGCCTGCAACAGATTGCTGGAGACGCCCCAGCCGAAAACGGTGGTAAAGAGACTGGCGAGCGGCAAGAAGAAAAAATAAAGTTGCGGCAACCCGCCCTGACGTATCAGCGCCCAGCCGATCAGGTTGACGAAAACAGTAATTGCGGCGGCGACGGGGATGCCGAGGGTGACGACGGCTAGCAGCGGCAGGAGCGTCAAAAAGAAGAGAATCTCGCCACGTTGGTAGATGGCGTAGGCCAGAATCACCGCCCCGGTCAACCCGGCCAGCCAGAAGAGTTGCGCCGTCAGGTAACGTTTTTTCATCAGCCGGCGGGTGGAAAGAGTCAGCGCCAGCATATAAATTGAAATACTCCACAGACTGGGGCTAAAATACTGCGGGTAGCCAAGAGTGGCGATGATGTGCCAGGTCAAATACAGCCCGGCGATGGTGTAGACCAGATTGCTGGCGGTGGCGCGCATCAGGTCTTGCAGTTCCGAGTCTTCGTTGGCGGTTTGTATCCAGCGCATGGTTACTCCAAAAGGCCGAGGCGCGTCACGGCTTCGAGCAGTTCTTTTTGGATGACCGGTTTTTTGAGAAAAGCGCTCGCGCCCAAAGAGTGCGCCAACTGTGGCTCGGCCCAGGCTGAGCAGACCAGAATGGGAATGTGACGGGTGAGTGGGTCAAGTTGCAGGGCTTGCAGAACTTCCCAGCCATCTACGCGCGGCATCATTACATCTAGCACAATCAGCGCGGGGCGGATTTGTTGAACGGTGGCGAGCGCCAGCGTGGGGTCGTTGAGGCCAATTACTTCCAGCGTGGTGCGGCTGAGATAGCGCTGGAACATTTTCAGCGCCGCGGGTTGGTCGTCAATCACCAGTAAGGTTTTTCGTCCGGCGGCGCTGAAAATCAGGCGCAGATGGGTTCTTCCGCTTGCGCCGGGGGGGGGATAATGCTCTTCCAGCCGGGCCGGCAGGCGCTGGCTTAAACGGCGGACAAATTGCAGCGAGTCTTGTTCGTCATTTTGGGCGTGATTCCACTGTTCGTCGCTTTCCATTTCGAGTTGAATGACGGGCGTTTCGGTGTTGTTAGTGCTGATGTACAGATTGGGTGCGCCGCGCAGGTGCATGATGTAGTTGAGCAGGCTGAGCAAAATTTGACGCAGCAGAACGCGGTCGGTGTGAACGGGCAGCGGGCCGGGGCTTAGGCGCAAGTCAATGATAATATTTTCGCTTTCCAGACGCCGATGGGCGACATCCAGCACGCCCTGGGTAATTTCGTTCAGGTCGAGCGCTTCGGGATGAAGTTCGAAATCGGGCTGGCTGGTTTCTCCGGTTTCTGGTTGCGTTTGTTCTGCCGCAAACAGCATTTGCCAGATGCGGGCGCTGAGCGATTGCAGGGCGCGGCTGTGGTCGCGGCGAAATTGCCGGTCGCCAATAAACAGCGCGGCGGCGATGGCGCGCGGGTCGAGCCCATCGGCATAGCGTTGGCGTAGAATGAGATAGGGCCGCCACTCGGGCGACTGCATTTGCGCTTCTTTTTCGTCGGGGCGCAAGTGTTCGATTTCAGCGAGGATGAGTTGTTGAATGGCTTCGGCGCGGCGTTGTGTGGCCTTTTGTGGCGCGGGAAAGGAACCGGCCAGCGGGTGCGTTTCTACCGCTACCTGGTCGTACAGGCGCGAAATCAGGTCTTTAAAAAGACTGCTAAAGGTTTGCTGGTTCATGTCCGCTGATTGTCCGTCTTGTGTCCGTAAACTGATTGAGTTGGGCTGGCGCGTTGGGTAAACTAATTGTAATCGTTATCCGTCGGGCTGGTGTTTTGCCGTCCGCGACGGTCATTCAAACGTTTCACAAAGGAGTAAGAGATGTACGCTAAAAAGTTCAGTTTTACCCTGGTCAGTGTTCTTTTGCTGGCTGCTTTTGTTCTGGCCGCTTGTGGGCCTGCTGCTGTGACGGAAGTTCCTGCCGCAACCGCCGCGCCCGCCGCGACGGAAGTTCCTGCCGCAACTGAAGCGCCCGCCGCAACCGAAGCCCCCGTTGTGGCCCCGTCCAAGGTGGAAGTTTTCTCGTGGTGGACGGGCGGCGGTGAAGCCGCTGGCCTGGACGCGATGATTAAGGTCTTCCAGGCGCAATACCCCGATATTGAATTCTCCAATGCCGCTGTTGCCGGTGGCGCTGGAACCAATGCTCGCGCCGTGCTTGCCACCCGCCTTCAGGCTGGCGATCCGCCAGATTCCTGGCAGGGCCACGCCGGGCAGGAATTGATTGGCACCTATGTCGCCGCCAATCAACTTCAGCCGCTCAACGACCTGTACAAGGCCGAAGGCTGGCTGGCTGTCATGCCCGAGACGCTTATCCCGCTCATCTCGCAGAATGGCAACATCTACTCGGTGCCGGTCAACATTCACCGCGCCAATGTGATGTGGTACAACCCCGAACTGCTGGCCGACAACAATATTACCGTGCCGACCACCATTGACGAGTGGTTTACCGCCATGGACACCTTGAAGGCCGCTGGTGTCACGCCGCTGGCGATGGGCGAGCAGTGGACGGCCATGCACCTGTTCGAGACTGTTATGCTCGGCACGCTCGGCGCCGAGAAATACAATGGTCTGTGGGACGGCAGTGTTGCCTGGGATGGCCCCGAAGCCAAACAGGGCATCGAAAACTACAAGAAAGCCCTGACCTATGTCAACAGCGACGCTTCCTCCCTGACCTGGCAAGATGCCGCTCAGTTGGTTGTCAATGGCGACGCCGCCTTCAACGTGATGGGCGACTGGGCCGAAGGCTACTTCCGCGAACTGGGCAAGACCCCCAATACCGATTATGGCTGGGCGCCGGTTCCTGGCACAGTTGGCGTCTTCCAATTCCTGTCCGATTCCTTCGTTCTGCCCGTTGGCGCCCCCAACGCGGACGGCGCGACGGCTTGGTTGAAAGTGGCTGGCTCCAAGGCTGGTCAGGAAGCCTTCAACCCGGTCAAAGGCTCCATTTGCGCCCGCACTGACTGCGACCCGGCGCTCTTCGGCGTCTACCTGCAATCTGCCATGGCGGATTGGTCCAGCAACGTCGTTGTCGGCTCGCTGACGCACGGCGTGGTTGCCAATGACTCCTGGAAGACGGACATCAACACCGCTCTTGGCCTGTTCCTGGCCGACCAGAATGTTGAAACCTTCCAGGCTGCGCTCGTGACTGCCTGCAAGGCCTCTGGCCCCTGCAAATAGTTTTCTTTTCCGATAGAGGGCGCGACCAATGCGCCCTCTATCGGTGTTTTTTTGGAAGAGCAGTGTAGATTTTTGGATGGCGGAGGAAGCCCATGCCTAAGATAAAAAATCGCGACACCCTGATTTCTATAGCGCTGGTCATGCCGTCCATCGTGGCGGTGGGAATTTTTGTCTATGGGTTTATTCTCTGGTCTCTGCGGGTTTCGCTCAGCCAGTGGAAGGGGCTTTTGCCCGATTACACCTGGGTGGGGCTGAAAAATTATTTTGAACTCTTTGCCGACCCGCGTTTTCATATTGATATTCGCAACACGGTTATTTTTACGGTCGTCTTTGTTGGCGGCTCGTTGGTGCTGGGACTGTTTATGGCGATTTTGCTCGACCAGAACTTGCCGGGCGAAAGTTTTTTCCGCAATATTTTTCTTTTTCCAATGGCGATTTCGTTCATCGTCACCGGCGTTGTCTGGCGCTGGCTGATGAACCCGGCGACGGGCAGCCGTATCAGCGGTTTCAACCAACTCTTTCATTCGCTTGGGCTCGATTTTCTGATTAATCGCTGGCATACCACACCTACCTGGGGCATTGCCGCGATTGCTTTGGCCGCCATCTGGCAGATGTCGGGATATACGATGGCGATGTATCTGGGTGGTTTGCGCGGCATTTCGGATGATTTGCGTGAAGCCGCCCGTGTGGATGGCGCCAGCGAGTGGCAGATTTACCGCCACATCATTTTTCCCCTGATTAGCCCGATTACCCTGAGCGCCATGATTATTCTCGGCCACATCTCGCTCAAGGTTTTTGACCTGATTGTGGCGATTGCCGGAAAACAACTTCCGCTGGATGTCCCGGCTATTTATATGTGGCAGGTCACCTTTGACGGTTATTTCTTTGGCAAAGGCGCGGCCATTTCCATTTTGCTCTTGCTGGTGGTTTCTGTGCTGGTCATTCCATACATTTACTACAATCTCAAAAATGAGGCAGACGTATGAATCTCTTCCAATCGCGCGTGCCTTTTCGATTTCAGTGGCGTTACCTGCTTTTGTTGCCGCTCCTTTTCATGACGGCTTTTTACCTGATTCCGATGTACCTGATGATTGTGACCGGTTTCAAGGCTTTTGACGAAGTCAGTTTGAAAACCATTTGGCAGTTACCCTCCAGCATCGCTTTTGATAACTATATCGAAGCCTACGCCAAACTGACGCCGTATTTGTGGAACAGCATCAACATGGTTGTCCCCGCGGCCATTATCTCGTCTATTTTGGGTTCGGTCAACGGTTTTGTGCTGGCGCGCTGGAAGTTTCGCGGCGCCGATGTTATATTCCCGCTGATTTTATTTGGCATGTTCATTCCCTACCAGAGCATTCTCATTCCGCTGGTGGAATTTATGCGCAGCATCAACATGTATGGCGGCTTGCCGGGGCTGGTGTTGGCGCACGTCATTTACGGTATTCCGATTACCACGCTCACGTTCCGCAACTATTACGCCACCATCCCGAAAGAACTCATCGAAGCAGCGCGCATTGATGGCGCAGATTTGCTCAAGACCTACTTTTATATTCTGCTGCCGCTTTCCATCCCCAGCTTTGTCGTGGTGCTTATCTGGCAGTTCACCTCGGCCTGGAATGATTTTCTCTTTGCGGTGGTCTTGACCAACCCGGACGCCTGGCCGATTACGGTGGCGCTCAATAATATGGCCGGCAGTCAAATTATTGCCTGGAATGTGCAGATGGCGGGTTCGCTGTTGGCGGCCTTACCGACCCTTTTGGTATATATCTTCCTGGGGCGATACTTCTTGCGCGGCCTGATGGCGGGCGCGCTGAAGGGATAAGGTTTCTTCTCCTGATTTGCAAAACTGCTGGCTCCTGCCAGCAGTTTTGTATTGTGCGTTCAACCGTAAAGGCTGATTGCGCCAACTTGCCCACGCAGTCAAAAGTGGCATAAATGTCGCTTTACACAGAAAAACAAAGATGTGGTATTACCAGTTCCTGTTTGCACGCGGCGTTAACTACCGATACGATCTTCGTATAACGCCAGTGGGCTGGCGTCAAAACCGTGCGTGAAGATTTGACAGGAATTCTCGTTTTGGAGGCTTATGAACTCAATTTGTGTTTACTGTGGCTCGTCGGATGACATTCATCCTGACTACAAAGACGCAGGTCGTCAGATGGGGCGTCTACTGGCAGAAAACAGCATCACCCTCGTTTACGGCGGCGGGAAAACCGGTATCATGGGCGCATTGGCAGAGGGCGCACTGGCCGCGGGCGGGCAGGTGATTGGTGTCATCGTTGAGAGTATGAATACCCCCGCGCTGGCACAGGGCGGATTGACGCGCCTGGAAGTGACCGCCACTATCCATCAGCGCAAGGCGCGTATGTACGAACTCGCTGAAGGCTACATTGCCCTGCCTGGCGGATTCGGCACGTTTGATGAGCTTTTTGAAACCATCACCTGGGGGCAGATTGGCATTCACCAAAAACCCATCGGTCTGCTGAATGTGCGCGGCTACTTTGACCCGCTGACCGCCGTCATTGACCACGCCCAGCGTGAGGGCTTTATTTTTCCGGAACATCGCCAGCTGTTGTGCATGGCTGATTCACCTGTCAGATTGTTGGACGCCATGCAGCAGCACCAACATCCAGTCGAAGCGGTTCGGCGCTGGATGCGTCAGTAGCGGACGTTGTACGCCTCCAATTCCCTCTGCCTGTGTTATATCTGGCGATACTCTAACACGAGGAGAAAATTATGCGAAAACGAGTCGTTGTTACCGGGCTGGGAGCTGTCAGCCCGATTGGAAATACGATGCTTGCTACCTGGCAGGCGCTCATGGCTGGTAAGTCTGGCGCTGATTTTATTACCCTGTTCGACGCCAGCCGCCACAAGACGCGCTTTGCCGCTGAAGTGAAAAATTTTGATTCCTCGGCATTGCTCGGTCACCGCGATGCGCGCAAATTGGACCGCTTTGCCCAATTTGCTACCGTTGCTGCGCTTGAAGCCCTGGCGCAGGCCGGGCTGACGGTTGATGAAAACAACCGCGAGCGGGTCGGCGTGCTGATTGGCACCGGCATTGGCGGCATGTCCACGCTGCTGGAGCAGGTGGAAGTGATGCGCGAAAAAGGCCCAGACCGTGTTAGCCCCTTTTTAATTCCGATGATGATTTCGGACGGCGCGGCGGGCGCGATTGCCATTCGGGTTGGTGCGCGCGGCCCGAATATGGCCCTGGCGACGGCTTGCGCCACCGGTTCCAACGCAGTTGGCGAGGCGTCTGAGATGATTCGGCGTGGCGCAGCGGACGTGATGATTGCTGGCGGAGCGGAAGCCTCGATTACCGCAATTTCAATGGCCGGGATGAATGTGATGGGCGCTCTTTCGACCCGCAACGATGACCCGCAAAGCGCCTCGCGCCCCTTTGACAAAAACCGCGATGGTTTTTTGATGGGCGAGGGCAGCGGTATTTTGATTTTGGAGTCGCTGGAACACGCCCGCGCGCGTGGCGCAACTATTCTGGCCGAGGTGAGTGGCTATGGCACGAGCGATGACGCCCACCATATTTCTGCCCCGCTAGAAAGCGGCGAAGGCGCGGCGCTTTCGATGCGCCTGGCGCTGCAAAGCGCCGGGTTGCCGCCGACGGCAATTGATTACATCAACGCGCATGGCACCTCCACCCATTTGAACGATAAGGCTGAAACATTAGCCATCAAGACCGTCTTTGGCGACCATGCTTATGAACTGGCGGTTTCCTCCACAAAGTCGAATACCGGCCATCTGTTGGGTGCGTCCGGCGCGCTGGAAGCGGCTTTCTGCGTGCAAATTTTTCAGCACAATGTTTTGCCGCCCACCATCAACTACCACACCCCTGACCCTGATTGCGATTTGGATATCATTCCCAATACGCCGCGCCCGGCCACGCCACGCCATGCCATGTCCAATTCATTTGGGTTTGGCGGCCACAACGCCACGCTGATTATCAGCCGCTTTGAGAATTGAGTTCTTATGCCTTACGCGCACATTACCGGTTGGGGCATGTCTATCCCCCAAAAAATCTTAACCAATGACGACCTTGCCAAAATGGTGGATACCAACGACGCCTGGATTCAGGAACGCACCGGCATCCGCGAGCGTCACATTGCTGCCGAAAACCAATCCACCGCCAGCTTGGGCGCTGAAGCGGCGCTGCACGCCTTGCGGGTAGCCAATCTCGCGCCGACGGAGATTGACCTGATTATCTGCTCCACCTCGTCGCCGGAACATACTTTTCCGGCCACGGCCTGCCTGATTCAAGACGCGATTGGTGCGACCCGCGCCGGGGCGTTTGACCTTTCTGCCGCTTGTTCTGGCTTCATTTTTGCTGTGAATATGGGCGCTCAGACGATTAAAACAGGCTCAGCCAAAAATGTGTTGGTGATTGGCGCTGAAACCCTGTCGCGCTTTGTGGATTGGAATGACCGCAACATCTGTATTCTGTTTGGCGATGGCGCAGGCGCGTTTGTGCTTCAGGCCAGCGACAGACCGGGTGGCGTCATCTCAAGCGTCATGCGCTCGGATGGTTCTGGCAGCGATTTGCTCTCTCTGCCGGCGGGCGGCAGCAAACACCCCGCCAGCGAAATCACTGTTCATACCGGAATGCACTTTATTCATATGGACGGCAAGGAAGTTTTCCGCTTTGCCACGCGCGTTATGGCGCAGGCTACCATCGAAGTGGCTGAGAAAGCGGGCTGGAAAACCGCAGACCTGGCGCTGATTATTCCGCATCAGGCCAATCGGCGCATCATTGATGCCGCCGCGCGCGGGCTGAAACTGCCGATGGAAAAATTCATGGTCAATGTTGAGCGCTACGGCAACACTTCCACTGCTTCGATTCCGATTGCCACGGTGGAAGCCGTTCAGCAAGGGCGGCTGAAGCCTGGCGACAAGGTGGTCATGGTCGGCTTTGGCGCGGGACTCACCTGGGGGGCGCTCGCCGCTGAATGGAGCGGCCCGATTTCCACCGAGCGCAAACTCGCCCCAGAGTGGTACGCCTGGTTCGCTCCGGCGCGTTCCCTCGTCCGGCGCGCCATCCGCCTGCTCGAAGGCCTCTTCTTTGGCCGCAAAAGTTAAGCGCGGAATGGTCTGCGGTATAATCGCGCCACAGTAACAAATTTTCAAAGGAGTTTCTTATGCGCGTATTTGGGCTTGGCCCCGTGGAACTGATTGTCATTCTGGTCATCATCCTGGTCCTGTTTGGGCCGGGACGCCTTAGCAAAACCCTGGGCGAACTTGGCTCCGGTTTGAAAAACTTTCGCGACAGCCTGGGCGGCAAGGATGACGCCGCGGGAGAGAAAAGCGACACCCCCGAAAATAAATAACGTACCCACTTTGTGCGTTTGCGAAAACTGCGGCAATTTCCAACAGGGAGTTGCCGCAGTTTTTACAGGGAAAAACAGCCATGACCTTTTCCGCTTTTGACGGCTTGCTTTGGCTGGCGTTGATGCTGACCACGCTCTCTTTTCTGCAGCGCTTCTTGCACCGCGAAATTCAGACCGTGTTTTTGCTGCTGACGCGCGACATCAACATCACCATCATTTTATTTGCGCTGATTTTCATTCCGGGGGTCTTCCTGCACGAGTTGAGCCATTTTTTGACGGCAAAAATATTGCGGGTAGCCACGGGAGGCTTTTCGCTGATTCCCGAACCGCTTGATGGCGGGCGGCTGCGCATGGGCTACGTCGAAACCGCCGAAAGCGACATTCTGCGCGATTCGCTGATTGGCGCCGCGCCGATTCTTTTCGGCACGCTTTTTTTGGCCTGGGTGGCCGTCTCGCACTTGCATCTGGTGGTGATGTGGGATACCTTCCGCAATGCGCAGTGGACGCTGTTTGGCCTGGGCCTGCAAACCCTGCCCGCCCTGCCGGATTTCTGGCTGTGGTTTTACCTGGCCTTCGCCGTTTCCAGCACGATGATGCCCTCGGATTCTGACCGGAACGCCTGGACGCCGCTGCTTCTGATGGTCGGCGGGCTGCTGGCGCTTTTCCTGCTGGCAGGCGCCGGCGCGTGGATGGCGGCCACGCTCGCCCCGCCGCTGAATGTGTTTCTGCGTGGCGTGGCGCTGGTCCTGCTCTTCAGCAATCTCGTCCACATTTTTCTAATTCCGCCTTTTCTGCTTTTTCACCGCCTGCTGGTCAAACTCACTGGGCTGGATGTGGGCTGACGCGCCGCCCTTGACAGATTTTTTTAATCCCATATAATAACGAACGTTCGTTCACCTTGTGCTTTCCTTTCCGCCCACTCATGAATCTTCCCGCTCCGTCCAAGGGTTCACAAACCCGCCAAACCATTCTCGATGCCGCGCACAGCCTGTTTCTCGAACATGGCTACGCCGCCACATCCATGCGTCAAATTGCCGGGCGCGCCGGGCTGGCCCTGGGCGGAATTTACAACCATTTTTCGGGCAAGGATGACATTTTCCAGGCGCTGATTCTTGACCGCCATCCCTACGTTCAAATTTTCCCCTTGCTGAAAAATGTGCCCGGCGACTCTGCCGAAGAATTTATCCGCAACGCGGCGGTCATCATCCAGGCCGAAATGGGCAGCCGCCCTGAGTTTATGAAGTTGATGTTCATCGAAATCGTCGAATTTAACGGCAGTCATTTCCCCAAACTATTTGACGTACTTTACCAGCAAATTCTTCCCATTCTTCAGCGTTTTCAGTCCCCGCAAAGCGGCGCGCGCGACCTGCCAGCGCTGTTAATTTTGCGCACGCTGATGGGCACCATCGTCGCCTATTACGTCACCGAATTTTTGATGAACGACCCGGCCATTCCCGCCGCCCTACGCAGCGTCAGCCTGGCAGATTTTATGGAAATTTACCTGCACGGCATTTTGAAACCGCCCACGTCCTGATATCGGAGTCCCCATGAATTCTCGCCTTTACGCCATCATCCGCAAAGAATTTATCCAAATTTTCCGCGACAAGCGCACCCTGGTTCTGATTCTGGTCATCCCCATCGTGCAGTTATTTCTGCTGGGCTACGCCGCTACCAACGATGTGCGCAACGTGCCGCTGGCGGTTTACGACCAAAGCCAAAGCCCTGAATCGCGCGCCCTGCTCGACGCCTACCGCGCCGCCGACTATTTCCAAATCGCCTACGCCGCCGGTTCCGAGGCCGAGATTCAGACGCTGATTGAAAAAGGCCTGGCGCGCGCCGCGCTGATCATCCCGCCCGATTATGCCAGCCGCCTGCGCGCCGGGTCGGCGCAGGTCGCCTTTATTTTGGATGGCTCCGACCCCTCCGTTGCGGCGACCGCGCTTTCAGCGGCGCAGTTAATCGGCCAAAGTCACGCCACCGGCATTTTGTCGCAAAAAATTTCCCGCGCCGGGCAAAATTTCAAGGTTCAGCCGCCAGTTGAAGTGCGCACCACCGTCTGGTACAACCCCGATTTAATTTCTGCCTACTTCATGATTCCCGGCGTGATTGGCATGATTTTGTTCGCCATCACCGCCATTCTGACCGCCACCGCCGTCGTGCGCGAGCGTGAGCGCGGCACGATTGAACAACTCATCGTCACCCCCATCCGCCCCTGGGAACTGGTGCTGGGAAAAATTATGCCCTACACGCTGCTTGGCCTGTTCGACACGCTGGAAATTTTGCTGGTCGGCCACTGGTGGTTTGGCGTCCCCATTCGCGGTTCCATTTTGCTGATTGTGCTGCTTTCGGCGCTGTTCCTGCTTTCGGGGCTGGGCATCGGCCTGTTCGCCTCGACCATCGCCAATACTCAGCAGGAAGCCATGCTGACGGTTTGGATGACGCTTTTGCCGAGTATTTTCCTTTCCGGCTTTTTCTTCCCGCTGGACGCCATGCCCAAAGTGCTTTACTACATTTCGTACGCCATGCCGCTGCGCTACTATCTCAGCATCATTCGCGTGCTGCTGCTCAAAGGCGTGGGCATCGAAAGTATTTGGCCCGATGTCATTGCGCTGACAATTTTCGGCGTCGTCATCATGACCGCCGCCGCGCTGCGCTTCAAAAAACGTCTCGATTAAAGGAGTTTTTCCATGTCTCACAATCGCCCCCCTTTGCCCGTAATCGCCCTCGTCGTCTTGATTATTCTCGGCACCGCCGGATATTTTGGCTGGCAGGCGCTGGCCCCCAAACCGAATCTCACGCTCACCGCCAGCGGAACGGTTGAAGCGGTGCAAGTTGCCATCGCCCCGGAAATTTCTGGCAAGGTGGCCGAAGTTCTGGTGAATGAAGGCGACGCGGTGCGCGCCGGAGACCTGCTGCTGCGCCTCGACGGGACGCTGCTCGAAGCGCAGAAAACCCTCGCCGCCGCGGGCGTGGATACTGCCCAAGCTGCCGCCGCCGCCGCTGAATCTGCCGCCGCTTCGGCGCGGGCGCAAGTTGACCTGGCGCTGATTGCCGCGCTCAACGAGCAAAAACTCACCCGCCTGGCCGACTGGACCGCCGCTGCGCCAACCGAATTTAACCAACCCACCTGGTATTTTGACTCGCCCGAACAGGTTGCCGCCCTCGAATCCGAAGCCGCCGCCGCTCAAACGGCGCTGAAAAAAGCGCAGGACGCCCTCAAATTTACGCAGGAAAAAGCCACCAGCGCCGGTTTTCTGGCCGCCGAAACGCGCCTGGCCGCCGCCCGCGCCGCTTTCCAGGTTGCGACGGATGTGCTGGCAAAAACCGCCAGCGCCGACCAGCCGCTGAAAGATTCGGCCCAACGCGCGCTGGATGACGCCCAATCGGAATTGACCGCCGCCCAAAAAGCCTATGATGACGTGGTCACTACCAGCGGCGCGGCGGATGTTTTGCAGGCGCGCGCTGACCTGGCGATTGCCCAGGAACGCGCCGATTCTGCCGCCGACCGGCTGCGCGCGTTGCAGACCGGGGTCAACTCGCCGAAAGTCGTCGCCGCGCAAAAGGCGGTTGACCAGGCCGAAGCGATGGCTGCGCAAGCCAAAACCGCTATCCGCCAGGCCGAAGCCAATTTGGCGCTGATTCAGGCTCAGGTGGCGAAGTTAACCGTCATCGCCCCGTCCGACGGGGTGATTCTCTCGCGCACGATCGAGCCGGGCGAGGTCGCCAATCCCGGTTCCATCGTGCTCACGCTCGGGAAATTGAGCGAATTGACGCTGACGGTTTACGTAGCCGAAGACCGCTACGGCGAAATTTCGCTCGGCCAGGCGGTGGATGTGACCGTGGATTCTTTCCCCGGTGAAATTTTTGCCGCGACGGTGACACACATCGCCGACCGCGCCGAGTTTACGCCGCGCAATGTGCAAACTGCCGATGGCCGCAAAACGACTGTCTTCGCCATCAAACTGGCGCTGCTCGACCCGCAGGGAAAGTTGAAACCGGGAATGCCGGGAGATGTGGTTTTTAAATAATTATTCAGTTGACCCGTTGACCCGTTGACCCGTTGACCCGTTATCCAGTTAACCGGATAACCGGATAACCGGATAACCGGATAACCGAATAACCGAATAACCGAATAACCGAATAATCGGATAACCGAAAAACCGAAAAACCGAAAAACTGTATGGAGCGCACCCATGACCACCATCTCTCGTTTTGAGGAGATTGAAGCCTGGCAGACCGCCAGAGAGTTGACCAACCTGGTATATACTTTTACAAATCAAGAGAAATTTGCGCGAGATTTTGGGTTAAAAGACCAAATTCGCCGGGCGGCTGTTTCAGTAATGAGCAATATCGCTGAAGGTTTTGAGAGCCAGAGCCAGCCAACGTTTAGCCGTTACCTGCATATCGCCCAGGCATCTGCGGCTGAAGTTCGCAGTCAACTTTATATTGCGCTTGACCAAAAATACATCACCGAAGAAGAGTTTACGCAGGCCTTTGAGATGGCTTATAAAGTCTTACGTCAAATTGTTCGCTTTATTGCTTATCTTCAATCATCATCTGACCGTAAAATTCGGGATGACCAGCCTGAATATACAACCGGATAACCAAACAACCGGACAACCGGACAACTGAACAACCGGACAACCAAACAACCGGACAACCGGACAACTGAACAACCGAACAACCGGACAACTATGATAACCGTTACTCACCTTCACAAATCCTTCGGCCACCTCCGCGCCGTGGATGGCTTGAGCCTGGCGGTGGCCCCCGGCGAAATTTACGGCCTGGTCGGCGCCGACGGGGCTGGAAAAACCACCGTCATGCGCCTGATTTGCGGCGCGCTGACGGCGGACGCGGGCAGCGTCAGCGTGGGCGGGTACGACATCAACCGTCAGACCGAGCAGGCGCGTGGGCTAATCGGCTACCTTTCGCAGCGCTTTTCCATGTACGAAGATTTGACCGTGCTGGAAAATATCCGCTTTTTTGCAGAAGTGCGCGGGCTGAAAGCGGACGAGTGGCTGCCGCGCAGCATGGAAATTTTGGATTTCGTTGGTCTGGCGGCGTTTAAAGACCGCTTTGCCGGGCATCTTTCGGGCGGCATGAAGCAGAAACTTGGGCTGGCCTCGGCGCTGGTGGCCCGCCCGCGCGTTTTACTACTCGACGAACCGACCACTGGCGTGGACCCGGTGACGCGCCAGGATTTCTGGCAGTTGATTATCCGATTGGTTAATCAGTTGTCTGGTTCTCCAGTTGACCGGTTAACTGAACAACCGGACAACCCAAAAACCGGAAAACTGGATAACCGAACAACTGGAAAACCGCATAACCGCGAAGCCCAAGTCTCTGTCCTCATTTCCACCCCCTACATGGACGAGGCCGCCCGCTGCCATCGGATTGGTTTTATGCGTCAGGGCAAAATTGTCGCGGAAGGCACGCCCGGCCAGTTGCGTGCGACCCTCGACGGCCAGATTTTGGAACTGCGCGGCACGCCGCTGATGGAAATTCGCCGCCTGGCGGCTGCGCTGGCTGGCGTGGAAGATGTTCAGGCGTTCGGCGACCGGCTTCACCTGCGCGTGGAAAAAGACCAGGCCGGGGCGGTGACCGAACGCCTGCGCGCCAGCGGTGCCGCCATCAGTTCGCTGCGCCCCCTGCCGCCCACGCTGGAAGATGTTTTCATCAAGATGAGCGTGGAATAGGAGCTTTTATGCCGGTTATCTCTGTTGAAAACCTGACGCGCAAATTTGGCGATTTCACCGCCGTTGATGGTGTTTCCTTTGAAGTCAACGCCGGTGAAATTGTCGGCTACCTCGGCCCGAATGGCTGCGGAAAAACCACCACCATCCGCATGTTGTTGGGGCTGATTGCGCCCACCAGCGGCGCGGCCAATGTGCTGGGCTTTGATGCCTTCACCCAATCGGAACAGGTGCGCGCGCGAGCCGGGTACATGTCGCAAAAATTCGCCATTTACGACGACCTGACCGTCTGGGAAAACATCACCTTTTACGGCGGCGTGTACGGCATCCACGACCTGGCGCGGCTGACGGAAACCCTGGCGCAAGTCGGTCTGACCGGCCACGAGCGTGAACTGACGGCCAGCCTTTCGGCGGGCTGGCGGCAGCGCCTGGCGCTGGCTATCGCCATCGTCCACCGCCCCCAACTTTTATTTTTGGACGAACCGACCAGCGGCGTGGACCCCAACGCGCGCCGCGCTTTTTGGGATTTAATCTACGACCTGGCGGCTGAAGGCGTCACCATTCTGGTCACGACGCATTACATGGACGAAGCCGAATATTGCCATCGCGTTGGCATGATGCGCGACGGGCATTTGCTGGCGCTGGATACGCCGCTGGCGCTGAAAGAGCGTTTCGTGCGCAGCGACATTTGGGAAGTGACCGCCGAGCCGCTGTTGGCGGCCTTCGCCGCGCTGGAAACCGTCCCTGGCGTGGAGCGCGTTGCGCTGGCGGGCGACCATCTGCGGGCGATGGTGGAAAAAGGCCTGAGCGCCGAGAAACTTCGCGCGGCGGTGGAGGCTGTCGGCGGGCAAATTCTCGCCCTGCAGCGCGGAGAACCGACGTTGGAGGATGTCTTCCTGAATCTGGCAAAATCCTGACGGGGTATAATCGGCGCATGAGCAAACGCCAAAAATTGCTGGAAAAAGTCCTATCTGGCTCACGCAACATTGCTTTCAGCGAAATTCTACAGTTGGCGGAAGGTTTTGGCTTTCGCCTTGTTCGCGTTTCTGTTCGTCAGTTTTTGGATTTAATTGAACGTTACAACCTGCATCTGGAGGATTGAAAGTGAAAGACTATCACATCAATATTTTTTTTAGTGATGAAGACGGCGGCTACATTGCCGATATTCCCGATTTGGCGCATTGCTCTGCGTTTGGCGCGACCCCTGAAGAGGCGTTGGCGCAGGTGATGGCGGCGAAACAGGCCTGGCTGCAGGCGGCGCGTGAATTGGGGAAGGCCATCCCCGCGCCGCGTTATCGTCCGGCGATTTATCAGGTTGCGGTGGCTGGTTAACGCTCATGCAAAAAATCCCCATGTCTTCCCCCGATTTGACCGAGGCCGACCGGCAGGCGGTGATGGATGTTCTGAATACGCCCATGCTCAGCCTTGGCCCCAAAGTGATTGCGTTTGAGCAGGCGTTTGCCGCCTACACCGGCGCCAAACACGCCATCGCCGTCAACTCTGGCACGGCCGGGCTGCATTTGTGCGTGCGCGCCGCCGGGCTGACCGCTGGCGATTTGGCGATTACCAGCCCGTTTTCGTTTGTCGCCTCCAGCAACGCCCTGCTTTTTGAAAACGTCACCCCGCTTTTTGTGGATGTGGACCCCGTCACCGGCAACCTGGACCCGCAGCAGGCTGCCGATGCCGCGCAAAATCCCGCCCGCTACCTGCCGCGCCGCGCGCCGACTGACCTGCGTCATGCCGCGCTGAAAGCCATTTTGCCGGTGGACGTTTTCGGCCAGCCCGCCGAACTGGACAAAATTACCGCCGTTGCCCGTCAGCACGGGCTGACGGTCATTGAAGATTCGTGCGAGGCGCTCGGCGCGACCTATCGCGGCAAAATGGCTGGCACATTTGGCGAGTATGGCGTCTTCGCTTTTTACCCGAACAAACAAATGACCACTGGCGAAGGCGGCATCATCATCACCGACGACGACCGCGCCGCCGCCCTGATGCGCGCCCTGCGCAATCAGGGGCGCGCGCCGGGCGATACCTGGCTTTCGCATACCTACCTCGGCTACAACTACCGGCTGGATGAAATGTCCTCCGCGCTGGGGATTGCCCAACTTTCCCGGCTGGAGCAAATGCTGGCGAAACGGGAGCAGGTGGCGGCCTGGTACGCTTCCCGGCTGGCGGAACTGCCCGGGGTGGAGATTCCCGTCATTCGCCCCGAAACCACCCGCATGAGCTGGTTCGTCTATGTCATCCGCCTGCAGGCGAAGATTGACCGCGCCTCGCTCGCCAAACGCCTCGAAACGCGCGGCGTGCCGATTCGCCCGTATTTCCTGCCGATTCATCTTCAGCCGTACATGGTGGAGCGTTTCGGCTACCGCGCGGGCGATTTTCCGGTGACGGAAGACCTGGGGCGGCGCGGCGTGGCGGTGCCATTCAGCGGGGTGATGAGCGAAGCGCAGGTGGAGTACGTTTGCGCCGCCTTGCGTGATGAGTTGCTTGCGCTGGCATGAAATTCTTTTTTCCCCCGAAACAACGCGGTTACCTGGTTCACCTGGCGCTGATGGCGGCGCTGGGGCTGTTGGCCGTTTTCGCCGCCTGGAATGTGTACGGCGTGCCGCTGGATTTGCGCTTCAGCCTGTTCATTGCCCTGTTTCTGGCGACGTTTTTGCCGCTTCCGGCGCTGGCCTACCGCGTCTACGCGCTTTCGCGCGCCAGTTACGGCCTCGACCGCAACACCCTGCGCCTGACGTGGGGCCTGCGCTCCGAGGAAATTCCCGTCGGCGATGTGGAATGGCTGCGCCCCGCGGACGATTTGACTACGCCCCTGGCGCTGCCCTGGCTGCGCTTGCCCGGCGGAATTTTGGGCGTCACCCGTCACCCCGACTTGCGCGAAGTGGAATTTCTCGCCTCGCGCGCCGACAGTTTACTGCTGGTGGCGACGGCGCGTCAGGTTTACGCCATCTCGCCCGCCGACCCGGCTGCTTTTGCCGCCGCCTTCCAGAAAACCGTCGAAATGGGCAGCCTGCGCAACGCCGAATCGCGCTCGGAATATCCGTCTTTTGTGGTTGGGCTGGCCTGGGAAAATCGCCTGGCGCGCGGGTTGTGGGTGGCCGGTCTGCTGATTAATCTCGGCCTGCTGGTGTGGGCCAGCATTTTGCTGCCCGGCCTGCAGCGCCTGCCGCTCGGCTTTGACACGCTGGGGCGTCCGATTGATTTGGCGCCCGCCGGGCAGTTGATTCTCATTCCGCTGCTGAGCGCCCTGCTGGCGCTGGCGGGCTGGCTGGCCGGGCTGTTTTTTTACCGGCGCGAGGAACTGCGTCCGCTGGCGCTGGCGGTTTGGCTTTCCTCTGCGCTTTCCTCGCTGTCATTTTTGCTGGCCGTCTTTTTCATCGTCACCACCCCGCTATGACCACACAACTTTTGGCCGGATTTTTTCTCGCAGTTCTGGTGGCGCTGGCCGCTTTTGGCGCGCGCAGCCTCAGCCGCTCGGGCGCGCTGGCCGCCGCGCTGGTTGGCACTGTCATGTTTGGTATCGGTGGCTGGCGCTGGGCGGCGCTGCTGCTGACATTTTTCATCACCTCCAGCGCGCTCAGCCGCGCCTTCAAAACCCGCAAGCGCGGCCTGAGCGAGAAATTTTCCAAAGGCAGTCAGCGCGATGCCGGGCAGGTTTTTGGCAACGGCGGCCTGGCGACGTTTTTCGCCGGGCTGTGGTTTTTCTTCCCCGGTCAGATTTGGGTTTGGGCGGCGTTTGCGGCCTCGCTGGCCGCCGTCAACGCCGACACCTGGGCGACGGAATTGGGCGTACTCAACCCGCATCCGCCGCGCCTGATTACCTCGCTGGAAATAGTGGAAAAAGGCACCTCGGGCGGCATTTCGCTGATTGGCACGCTGGCTGCCCTGGCCGGGTCGGCGCTGATTGGCGGGCTGGCCGCCCTGCTCGCCCCGCTGACGGTTTCGCCGTGGTTGGCAGTCTGGGTCACGCTGGCCGGTTTTTTCGGCGCGCTCTTCGACAGTTTTCTCGGCGCGACGGCGCAGGCGATTTATTTTTGCCCAAATTGTCAAAAAGAAACCGAACGCCACCCCCTGCACACCTGCGGCGCGCCGACCACCCTGCTGCGCGGCTGGCGCTGGCTGGATAATGACCGGGTGAACTTTGCCTGCGCCCTGTTTGCCGTGCTTGTGGTGGTGATTTTGGTGTAAAACGTCAGAAACAAAAAAAGCGCCAACGTTTTTTTTGACGTTGGCGCTTTTGATTTTAGTGGTGATGCCCGTCACCGTGAGCGTGACCGTGCTCCGTCTCTTCCGCGCTGGCCGCGCGCAGGCCGACGATTTTTACGTCAAAATTTAATTCCTTGCCCGCCAGCGGGTGATTGAAATCCAGCCGAATCACGTCGTCAGTCACCAAATCAATCCGCGCGTACATCGGCTGACCGTGTTCGTCCTGCACTTGCAATTCCGTGCCAACCTCTGCCGGAATATTTTCGGGGAAATCGGCGCGCGGCACATCGGCGTAGGCATCCGGGTCCAATTCGCCGTAGCCATCCGCCGCGCTGACGGTCACTTTTTTGCTCTCGCCAACCGCCATGCCGTACAACTCATTTTCCAGGCCGGGGATGATGTTGCCGACGCCCTGCAAAAATTCTAGCGGTTCATGTCCAACCGAGCTGTCCATCAACTCACCATCCACCAGCAGACTGTATTCCAGCGAAACAATCTGGCCGTCCTCAACCTTGCTCACTTCACTCATTGCGTCTCCTTGTTTTTTTTTCTGGCTAAATAGGTGTGGGGGGTAGCCAGCAAGTTTGCATTTTACTTGCTTTTTTTATTTTGGGCGTAAAATATCCGTATGAATCGAACCGAAACTTTGACATCCCTGCAAACGAAATCGCCTGATGTGCTGATTGTCGGCGCGGGCATCAACGGCGCGGGAACTTTCCGCGACCTGGCATTGAACGGCGTGAACGTGGCGCTGATTGACCGGGGCGACTTCTGCTCCGGGGCATCGTCCGCTTCCTCGCACATGGCGCACGGCGGTATCCGCTACCTGGAAAATGGCGAATTTCGCCTGGTGCGCGAGGCGGTACGCGAGCGCAATCGCATGATTGAAAACGCGCCGCACCTCGTCAAGCCCCTGCCAACCGTCGTGCCGATGTTCAAGATTTTCTCCGGCCTGTTGAATGCGCCCTTCAAGTTTTTGAACCTGCTCGACAAACCCGCCGAGCGCGGCGCAATCGTCATCAAAATTGGGCTGATTTTCTACGACGCCTTCACCCGCGCCCAAAAAACCGTCCCGCCGCACAAATTTGACAGCCGCCAAAAATCGCTGGAAAAATACCCGCAGCTGGCGCCAGACATCAAATTCACCGCCACCTATTACGACGGGCAAATTCTCAGCCCGGAGCGCTACGTCACCGAATTGATTCTGGATGGCGAAGCCGATGGCGGGCGGGCGCTCAACTACGTTTCCTTTGTCGGCGCGGAAAATGGCGCGGCGTTACTGCGCGACGAACTGACCGGCGCCACCTTCCCCCTGCAGCCGAAAATCATCATCAACGCCGCCGGGCCGTGGATAGACGCCGTCAACCGCTCATTTGGCGTCAGCAATCGCTACATTGGCGGCACCAAAGGCTCGCACCTGGTCTTGAATCATCCCGAGCTGCGTCAGGCTATCGGCAAAAACGAATTTTTCTTTGAAAATAAAGATGGCCGCATTG
Source organism: Anaerolineae bacterium CG2_30_57_67 (assembly GCA_001872455.1). Lineage (GTDB taxonomy): Bacteria > Chloroflexota > Anaerolineae > Anaerolineales > Villigracilaceae > UBA8950. Next base: position 86,009 of record MNXJ01000057.1, read on the forward strand.
TCCTGATTTTCCCCTTCCACGACAAAGTCATCATCGGCACCAGCGACATCCCCCTCGAAAACCCGGACGAAGCGCGCTGCACACCTGCCGAAGAGCAATACTTTTTTGACCTGGTTTCGCGCGTTTTCCCCTCCATTCAGGTAGGGCCGCAGCATGTTGTCTTTCGCTTCTCTGGCGTGCGCCCGCTGGAATTTATGCAGGCCAAAACGACCGGCCAAATCACCCGCGACCACAACATCAAGGAAGATCGCCTCGGCGAGATTCCGGCCTATTCGCTGGTTGGCGGCAAATGGACGAGTTACCGCGCCTTCAGCGAGCAGGTGACTGATAAGGTGCTTGCCGGGCTGCAACAGACGCGCCGCGCCGGGACGCAGTCACTGGCTGTCGGCGGTGGCAAAGACTATCCGCGCGTCGGCTTGGCGCAGATTGAATACATCAAACAAATTGCTGAGGAAACCGGCCTGGGCGATTACATTCCGCGCAATTTGTTCGAGCGTTATGGCATGCGCGCCATGCAAATTGCCCGCTTCATTCGAGATGCCGCCGCGGTCGAACCGCTTGCCGCGCTCCCCGGCTGGACGGTGGGCGAAGTGCGTTTCCTCGTCGAGCGCGAAAAAGTCGTCCATGTGGAAGATATTCTCATCCGCCGCTCCACGTTGGCCTGGTTGGGCAACGTCACCCGCCCGGTAGTGGAAGAAATCGCCCAAATCGTGGCGGCCAGCCTCGGCTGGGGCAATTCACAGGTCAATAGCGAAGTGGAGAGAGCGCTGGATGTGTTGCGGGAGAAGCATGGGGTGATGTTGTAATCTGATGTTGTGTAGTCTTGAGAATCTGGAGTTTATCGCAATGGCCTTGAGATATAAGCGCGACCTGCTAATTCATTTCCTGCCGTCCGGAAAGCGCCCGCAAGAGGGTGTTTTGGTCGGCGTATTCCAGGTCGCCGCCGACGGGCAGGCCGCGCGCCAGGCGGGTGAGGTGTACGCCGAAGGGCAGTAGCTGCTGACGCAGATAAAGCGCGGTGGCGTCGCCTTCCATGCTGGGGTTGGTAGCCAAAATGATTTCTTTGGCCGCGCCCTGCGCCACGCGCGCCAACAAAGGGCGGATTTTCAAGTCATCGGGGCCGATGCCCTCAATCGGCGAAAGCACGCCGTGCAGGACGTGATATTTTCCTTTGTAGACGCCGACCCGCTCCAGCGCAATCACATCCAGCGGCTCTTCCACCACACAGATGATGGCTTCCTCGCGGGCGGCGCTTTCGCAAATTTCACAGCGTTCGCGCCCAGCCAGCATGATGTTGAAACATTCCGGGCAAAGCGCCGTCTGTGATTTGAGCGCCGTCAGCGCTTCGGCCAGTTGGGTGGAAATTTCTTCCGGCGCGCGCAGCAAATAAAAAGCCAGGCGCGAGGCGCTTTTTGGCCCAATCCCCGGCAGACGTTCCAGGGCGGTGATCAGATTTTGGATGGGTTCGGGGAGCAGCATATTAAAACGGCAGGCCGCCCGCCAGCGGGCCCATGCGCTGCTGCTGTAGCTCGCGTGATTTTTCGAGCGCCATGTTGACCGCCGTCAGCAGCATATCCTGAAGCATTTCGGCGTCGGCGTCTTTCAAAAAGGCGGGGTCAATTTCGACGCCGGTGCATTTCTGGTCGCCGGTCATGCTGATTTTGATGGCGCCGCCGCCGGAAGTGGCGCTGACGGTTTCGAGCGCCAACTGCGCCTGGGTTTCTTCCATTTGTTTTTGCAGGCGCTGAATTTGCTGCATTATACCGGCCTGCCCACCGCCCACTGCGGGCGCGCGATTAAATCCTTTTGCCATAAAAAATCTCCTTTTACTGAATATCCACAATTTCCCCGCCAAGCTGATTGGCGGCGGCGACCATGCCGTCGGGTTTGACGTGCGCGGGCAGGGCTTTTTTTCCGGCAACGACGGCCTGCAGGGGCAAATCGGCGCCGAGCAGTTCGCGCATGGCGGCGCGAATCAGGTCAAGCGCTTCGGGGCGGTTGAATTTTTCCTGCAAAATGTCGCTGGCGAAGGCCACCAGCAAAATTCCCTCGCGGATTTCGAGCGGCCTGCCGGAATTGAGCAGGGCGGCGACGCCGGTGTCTTTGGCTTTCACCAGCGAGGCGATTTGCTTCCAGGCTTTGGTGATGGCTTCAAAGGCGGGCGCGCCCCCTGCCGGGCCGGATTCTGCGCCCGCAGCCGGTTGCCCGCTGTCAGCGGGGAGGCTGCGCGCGGGAGACGCTTCGGGCGGGGCCGAAACTGCCAGTTTGGCGTTCACTTTCGGCGCTGGACTCGTTTCCATCTGCATTTGCGGCGCTTCGAGCATTTCGGCAAAGGCCAGTTCGAGGCCGAGCGAGGGCGCCCAGCCGCCGCGCGGGTCGGTGGCGGCGGCGTTGAACGCGCGCATCATGCGCAAAATTTCGGCAGTGGGTAAGCGGCTGGCCTGCTGTTTCATTTGAGCGCGGGCGTCGGCGGTGACTTCGACCTGTTCGCCGTTGCCAAGTTGCAAGAGCAAAATATTGCGTAAATATTCGACCACCTGACGCGCCAAAGCGCGGGCATCCGCGCCGCCATCCAGGGCGTGATGAATTTCGTTCAGGCCGCGCGCCGGGTCCTGGTCGAGCAGGGCTTGAACGAGCGCAATCACGGATTGGCTGGTGGCGGTGCCAAGCACGGTTTGGGCAGTTTCGAGGGTGATGTTGCCGCCCGCCGAGGCGAGCTGGTCGAGCAGGGAAATGGCGTCGCGCAAGCCGCCAGCGGATTGGCGGGCGATGAGCGTCAGGGCGTCGGCGTCGGCGGAGATGTTCTCGCTCTGGCAGATTTCATTCAGGCGGCGGGTGATTTCGCCGAGCGGGAAGCGGCGAAATTCGTGCCGCTGACAGCGTGAAAGCACGGTGGCCGGGATTTTGTGAATTTCGGTGGTGGCGAGGATGAAAATGGCGTGCGGTGGCGGTTCTTCGAGAGTTTTCAGCAGGGCGTTGAAGGCCGCGGTCGAGAGCATGTGAACTTCGTCAATGATGTAAACTTTGTAGCGTCCCTGGCTGGGGGCAAAGTTGATTTTGTCGCGCAGGTCGCGCACATCTTCGACCGAGGTGTTGGATGCGGCGTCAATTTCGATTAAATCCATGAAGCGGTTTTCGTTGACGGCCAGGCAGTTGGCGCATTCATTGCACGGGCGTTTGGCTTTATCTTCGGCCAGGCAGTTGACGGCTTTCGCCAGCAGACGGGCGGCGGTGGTTTTGCCGGTGCCGCGCGGCCCGCTAAACAGGTAGGCGTGGGCGACACGTTCACCCGTGACGGCATTTTTCAACGTCTGGATGACGTGTTCCTGGGAGACGACTTCGTCCCAGGAAAGCGGGCGCCATTTGCGGTAGAGGGCCTGAGTCATGAGTTATCCTTCCGCGTTCTGCATTTTGATGGCCACCCAGTCGTTGATTTGGCGCTGCTCAACAAAGGTCAGGCCGTGGTTTTCACCGGCGGCGCGCACATCGGCGGCCAGGTGCTGCAGGATGCCAGAGAGGATGATGACGCCGCCGGGGGCAATCAGGTCGACCAGACCAGCCTCGAAGAGGCGCACCAGCACCGGGGCCAGGATATTCGCCAGGACGAGCGGGGCCGTTTTCAGCGGGAAAGCGCCGCTTTTGATTTCGGTCACCGAACCCAGGCCGAGGAGAAATTTTTCGGCGGGGATGTCGTTCAGGTCGGCGTTTTCGCGGCTGTTTTTGACGGAAGCCGGGTCAATATCCACGCCCAGCGCCAGCTGCGCGCCGAGTTTGAGCGCGCCGATGGAGAGAATGCCCGAGCCGCAGCCCACGTCAATCACGGCGGCGGGAATTTGGACGGTTTCCAGCAGTTCGAGGCAGAGTTGGGTGGTGGGGTGCGTGCCGGTGCCGAAAGCCATGCCGGGGTCAATTTTGATGGCGAGCCGGTCGGGGGTCGGGTTTTCCAGCCAGGCGGGGAGAATGAGCAGTTTTTCGCCAATCGGAATCGGGTGGTAGCGGGTTTTCCAGGCTTCCATCCAATTTTGGTCGGCGATGGGGGTGAAGGTGGGCGCGGGCAAGGGTTGAATCATGCCGAGGTAGTAGAGCGCTTCTTCCAATTTTTGGCGGGTTTCTTCCAGGGTTTCATCGGCGGGCAGGTAGGCGCGCACGGTGACATCGCCAACCGGTGTGCCTTCGTCTTCCTCGTCATTGAATTTAACGGCCTGTTCGGTGGCGACGCCGTTGGGGGCAAAACGCGCCAGCACGTCGGCCACAAATTCGGCCAGCTCGCCGTTGACAGTCAGGGATACTTCAAGCCAGTTGGTCATTTTTCTCTCTTACCCGCCCATGGCGTCGTTGAGCCAGTCAAAAAAGCCTTTTTCGTGGGTTGGTTTTGGGGTGGAGCCGAGTGTGGCGGCCAGCTTTCCAAACAAATCGCGCTGTTCGGAAGTTAATTTGGTGGGAATTGCGATGTTGATGGCAATTTTTTGGTCGCCGCGTCCACTTTGACGGACGTGTGGCACGCCTTTGCCACGCAGGGTGAAAATTTTCCCCGGCTGAGTTCCGGCAGGAATTTGCAGTTTTTCCACGCCGTCCACCGTTGGAATTTCAATTTCTGCGCCCAGCACGGCCTGGGCAACATTAATCGGCTGGTCGAGTAGAATATCGTCTTCGCGGCGCTTGAAAAATTCGTGCAGTTTGACCTCTACCACTAAAAACAGGTTGCCGTTGGGGCCGCCATTACTGCCCGGCTGGCCTTCCCCCGGCAGGCGGATTTGCATACCGTTATCTACGCCTGCGGGAACTGAGACCATTTTACGAATTTTCTTGCGTTCCAGGCCGTGTCCCGAACAGGTGTGGCAAACTTTTTCGATGATTTGTCCACGCCCCTGGCAGGCCGGGCATGGCACAGTTTCAACCATCTGCATGATGAAGGTCTGGCGCACCTGACGCACTTCGCCGCGCCCGCCGCAGGTGGGGCAGGATTTGACGCTGGAGCCGGGTTCGGCCCCGTTGCCGTGACAGGTGGAACAGGTTTCATCCCGCTCGAAAGAAATTTCCTTCTCTACGCCGAAAATGGCCTCGTTAAACGTGAGCGCAATTGACATCTGCAAGTCGCGTCCGCGCCGGGGCGTGTTACGGCGCGAATTGCCGCGGCCTCTGCCCATGCCGCCAAAGCCGAACAGTTCTTCAAAAATATCTTCAAAGTGAACATTGTATCCCTGCGATCCGCCCATGTCACCCAGCCCGGCGCGGCCATAGCGGTCGTAACGGGCGCGTTTATCGGCGTCGGAAAGCACGCTGTAGGCTTCGTTGATTTCTTTGAATTTCTCCTCGGCGTCGTCTTCCTTGCTCACGTCGGGGTGGTATTGGCGCGCTAGTTTACGGAAGGCGCTTTTGATTTCATCAGGCGAGGCAGCGCGCTCTACGCCTAGAATTTCGTAATAGTCACGGTTGGTTGGCATGATCGTTTATCTCTAAAGGAGTTTGGTTTCCGCGTCCGAGTTGGGGCGCGAAGGCAGGCCGCGCATGGCTTGCAGGGCCAGGTTGAGCATTTCGGTGCGGGTTTTTAGCAGGCGCACGTCGCCTGAGGTGATGACGCCCCGCAGCCCGATCAGCGTTGCGCCGACTTCGTTGCGCACTGCTGCAGAGACCTGCGAACTGTGTTCGCGCAGGGCGTTTTCGGCAAAGTCAATGGCTTGCTCGGCCAGGTTGCGGGCTTCGATGGCGTCGCGGCGCTCGTGGTCAATTTTGGCGTTGGCGGTGGCATCGCGGCGCATCTGTTCGACTTCTTCGCGCGAAAGGCCGGAGGAAGCCGTCAGCGTGATGTGTTGGGTGCGCCCGGTGGATTTGTCGCGGGCAGTTACTTTTAGAATGCCGTTGGCGTCAATGTCGAAGGTCACTTCAATTTGTGGCATCCCGCGTGGGGCGGGGGTAATGCCTTCCAAAACGAAACGCCCCAGGGTCTTGTTATCTTGTACCATCGGACGCTCGCCCTGTACAACGCGAATTTCCACTTTGGGTTGATTGTCGGCGGCGGTGGAGAAGACTTCGGTGGCGCGGGTGGGAATGGCGCTGTTGCGCGCCAGCACCGGGGTGGCAACGCCGCCCATGGTTTCAATCGAAAGCGTTAACGGGGTGACATCCAGCAAGAGTAAATCGGTTACCTGCCCGCTCAACACGCCGCCTTGAATGGCCGCGCCAATCGCCACGACCTCATCGGGATTGACGCCTTTGTGCGGGTCTTTGTTGAAAAATTTACGCACCACCTTCTGAATGGCAGGCATGCGCGTCATGCCGCCGACCAGAACCACGTCCTGAATTTTGGAGGGCGTCAGACCGGCATCTTGCAGGGCCTGGCGCATCGGAATCAGGGTGCGTTCCACCAGGTCGGCGGTTAATTGCTCCAGCCGGGCGCGCGTCAGCGAAACGGCCAAATGCTTCGGCCCCAGCGCATCTGCCATCAGGTAGGGCAGGTTGATTTCAGTCTGGAGCGTGGATGAAAGTTCAATTTTGGCTTTTTCTGCGGCTTCCTTGAGGCGCTGCATGGCCTGCTTGTCGCCGCGCAGGTTGGTGTTTTGTTCGCGCTCAAATTCTTTCAGCAGAAACTCGATCACGCGCTGGTCAAAATCATCGCCGCCCAAAAAGGTATCGCCGCTGGTGGAACGCACTTCAAAGACGCCGTCGCCTACTTGCAGCACCGATACGTCGAAGGTGCCGCCGCCCAGGTCGTAGACCACCAGCGTTTCGTTTTTTCTTTTGTCCAGGCCATAGGCCAGCGCCGAGGCGGTTGGTTCGTTGATGATGCGCAAAACTTCCAGCCCGGCAATTTTCCCGGCGTCTTTGGTGGCGTTGCGCTGGGCGTCATTGAAGTAGGCCGGGACGGTAATTACCGCCTGGGCGACCTCCTCGCCTAAGAAGGCCTCCACATCTGTTTTGAGTTTCGCCAGTATCATGGCAGAGACTTCGGGCGGGGCGTATTCTTTCCCGGCCATGCTGACGCGTGCGTCACCATTTTCGGCGGAAGTTACCTGATAGGGGACGTGTTCCAGCGTGCGTTGAACCATTTCATCTTCAAACTTGCGCCCCATAAAACGCTTGACCGAAAAAACGGTGTTTTGCGCGTTGATGATGGCCTGGTTACGGGCTGGGCGGCCAACGATGCGTTCACCGTTTTTGTTAACGGCCACGACCGATGGCACCAGGCGTTCCCCCTCCGCTGAGGGGATGACGACCGGCTCATTGCCCACCATGATTGCGACCACTGAGTTGGTCGTTCCCAAATCTATGCCAATAACTTTGCTCACGCGAACTCCTGACAATGGACGTTGGAATGGCGCCGATTGTCCTTCATCTGTGGTTTATTGTGGTCTATTCGGCTACTTTAACCAGCGCCGGGCGCAAAACAAGGTCACCTTGCAGGTAGCCTTGCCGTAAAACAGCAATCACTGTGCCAGAAGCGTGCGCCTCCGAAGCCTCTTGTAAAATGGCTTCGTGAAACCTGGGGTCAAACGGCTGCCCTTCGGCTTGCAGGCGCGTCACGCCTTCTTTTTCCAGCAAGGTCTGAAACTTGCGATAAATTAGCTCGACGCCATTTGCCCAAACATCTTCTGCCGGGCGATTTTGCAGCGCAAGCTGCAGGTCGTCCATCACAGGCAAAAATTTCTTAATGAGTTCGCCTGTTGCTTGTGACCAGATTTGTGATTTTTCCTGTTCCATGCGGCGGCGGAAATTGGTGAAGTCGGCGCGTTCGCGCAGCAGGGCATCGAGATATTCTTGCGATTTGGCCTGAGCGGCGGCGAGTTGAGTTTTCAACCCATCAAGTTCTTCCGCGCCGGAAGCAGAAGCGCCCTCAGCCGGAGAGGCGCTACCGTTGCTGGTATCTTTTTCTTTCCGTTTGTTTTTTTTGTCAGTCATGTTACTTGCTCACTCGCTTGATAAAGGATTTTGTTCGCCCGAGAAGGCGTCATTGACCAGTTCACTTAATAAACCGGCCACGTAACGCACTGTCGGAATGGTGCGATTATACGACATGCGCAGCGGGCCAAGCACTCCTAAAGTTCCGGTTACCTGGCCGGGGATGCCATAATGCGCTAACACGATCGAGCATTGGCGCAACTCTACCCAGGCGCTTTCGCCGCCGATGAGCACTTGCATGCCATCTACGCCGCCTTCAGCCTCGGTGCGTGTCAGTAATTCGCGCAATAAATTGCGTTCGTCTAAAAGCCGCAAGGCGCGCCGCGCCTCATCCGAGTCGTTAAACTCTGGCTCGGATAACACGTTGAACAGACCGTCATAATACAACTGTCCGCCTGCTCGTTTTGCCACGCGGCGTAACGCTTGCGCCACAAGCATGGCAATATCGGCTTCCAGGGCGTCGGCGCGCGAGACTAAATTGGTAATTTCTTCAGCGTCGCGCCCGGCGCAAAGTTGATTTAGGCGGTTGGCTATGGCTGAGAGACGTTCCTGCGTCACTGGTTCGGCCAGCGCTAAAATTTGTTGGTTGACCTCACCGCCCATCAGCACCAGCACCAATAATATCTGCCGTCCCTGAGTTGAAATCAGTTCGAGGTGCTTGTAGCGCGACTGAACTGCATGAGGTGCGGTAATCAGCGAAATTGCCTGCGACTGGCGCGCCAGCACCGAAACTGCCAGCGTCATCCACTGTTCTACCTCAGGTTTTGCTTGACGAAACTGCTGGCTGATGGTGAACTGCACCGGTTCTGGCAATTCAGCCTGGCGCAGCATGGCGCTGACGAAGTAACGGTAGCCTGCCTCGCTGGGGATGCGCCCGGCGGAAGTGTGCGGCTGACGTAAATAGCCCAATTCTGTCAACGCCGCCATCTCGTTGCGAACGGTGGCCGAACTCGTCTCCAGCCGATAATGTTCCAGCAGGCGCTGTGAACCTACCGGTTGGGCCGACTCGATGTAGTCGCGCACGACCAGTAGAAGAATTTTTTGTTGTCGCTCGGTTAAGTCGGTCATCTCTAATTTTTTTATAAATGTTAGCACTCTTAAATTGCGAGTGCTAACATTACCCCCTATGATAACACTGCCGGTGATTGCTCACAAGTTGCCAAATTTCACCGGGTGTGCGGTGAATGGAGTGCAAAATCTTCGCGAAGCACCCTGCAAAGGGCCTGATTTTGCTCGAAAGTCGGGAGGCTTTCGACTCCATCCCTGACATGATTTGCGCGCACACTTTGCGCTATTGCCCCTTTTCCTTTTCGGAAACATCTCCATGGAGGATTGGGCTGCCCTTTTTTTTCTCAAGTATTTCCATAAATTTTTCCAGCACCTGTGGGTCGAAGTGTTTGCCGCTTTGGGCGCGGAGGTATTCCAGCGTGTTCTCCTTCGTCCAGGCGGGGCGGTAGGGGCGGTCACTGGTGAGCGCGTCCCACACATCCGCGACGGCGAAAATTCGGGCGGCGATGGGGATTTCCTGGCCTTTTAGCCCGCGCGGATAGCCAGAGCCATCCCATTTTTCGTGATGGCAGTAGGGAATATCCAGCGCGGGGTGCAGGTATTCGATCGGCAGGAGCATTTCATAGGCCAGCTGAACGTGACTTTGCATGATGCGGCGTTCTTCGTCGTTGAGCGGGCCGGGTTTGAGCAGAATGCTATCCGGCACGCCGATTTTGCCGATGTCGTGCAGAAGCGCGCCGCGCCGCAGGTGCAGCATTTCCTGTTCGCTCAATTTGCAGCGTTTTGCCAGATTCATAGCCAGGTCGGTGACACGCTGGGTGTGGCCTTCGGTTTCTTCGTCGCGCAATTCCAGGGCGCGCGACCAGCCTTCGATGGTGGCGTCGTAGGCCAGGGAAATTTCGAGGTTGGAGCGCTGCAGGTTTTCAAACAATTGGGCGTTGTCAATGGCGATGGCGGTTTGCCCGGCGAGCGTTTCCAGAAAGTTAAGCCAGTCGGGGCTGGGGTGCAGTTCGGCGCGCGAGAAAACCTCCAGCACGCCGCGAATTTCGCCCTTGCTGATGAGCGGCACAACGCAGTAGCCAATAAAATGCTCACCGGCCAGGAGCGAGGCGCGCGTAAAATCAGCGGAGGCCTCGTTCAGGTTGGTGAGATAGGTGGTGTGGCCTTCCAGCGCGGCGCGTCCGGCGTGGCCGTCTCCCAGCCGCACCAGGGTGCGCTCAATGGCGCGGGTGTAAAATCCCTGGCCGCTTTCGTATTCCAGCGTTTGCAGGGCGGGGTGAAACAAAAGCACGGCGGCGGCGTCTACGCCAAGCTGCGACAGGCTGTAGATGAGAATGGTTTGCAGGCCGGGGCGCATGTTGAAGGATGAGCTGATGGCGCGGTCAATTTTGCGCAGGGCTTGCAGGTTTTGCAGGCGGCGTTCGGTTTGTTGGTGGAGTTGAGCGCGGTATAGGGCATTGCCGGTGATTTCGGCGATGGTGTCAAGCAGGCGAATTTCGTTGGGGGCGAAGGTGCGCTCACCGGGCGCGGCCACCAGCAGAACGCCCAGAATTTTCTGAGGAGAGCGGATCGGGACGCAGGCGCCGCCCCAGCCGGGTGGAAATTTATGCACCGCTTCGGGACGCGCGAGCGGGTCGGCGACGAAATTTGGGGTGACGTAGTTGTGCCCGCTGGTGAAGACGCGCCCGAAGATGCCTTCGTCGGGCGACTGTGGCGTTTCTTGGGTTTCGGCCAGCCAGCCGCGCGCGACGGTTTGGGCGAGTTTGCCGCTGGTTTCGTCGAGCAGGTTGATTGAGCCAGTCTCGATGTGCAGCACGGCCAGGGTTTCTTCGAGGCTGGCCGCCAGCAGTTCGGTGGGTTGGGTGATGGTGCGGGTGGCAGTCGAAAGGCGGTTGAGCGCTTCCAACTCTGTGACGCGTTGACGGACTTCCTCGAACAGGCGCGCGTTCTGAATGGCGGCGGCAGTTTGGGCGGCAAACAGCGAGAGCAGGCGCTCATCCGCTTCTGTAAATTTCCGTTGGCTGTCGCCAGCCTCGTGCATGACCAGCACGCCGATCAACTCATCCTGATAAATCATTGGCGTCTCGAGGGTGGCGCGGATAGGGATGCCCTCGTATTTTGAAGAACGACCCTCCCAGGTCATGTAATCATCTATCCGCATGGTCTGACGGGTTTGGGCGACTTTACCAGCCAGCCCTTCGCCCAGGGAGAGACGTGTGCCAATGGGGATGGAAGGATGCGTAAATACTTTTATTTCTAGTATTTTGGATGCCGGGTCATAGAGATACATGCCGACCCCGGTGATGCCGAACAAGCGGCGGGCGCTTTCGGTGATGTCTTTCAACACATCCTCCAATGAGATATTCCCGGCCAGCGCCTGGCTGCTTTCGTACAGCGCGGCAAACTCAGCGGCGCGGCGGCGGATTTCTTCCTCGGCTTGCGCCCGCTTGGTGATGTCGTGAATAATGGCGGTATAGAAATGACCTTCGTCAACCTGCCATTCCGATAGCGAAAATTCCACCGGGAATTCGCTGCCGTCTTTGCGCAGCCCCCCCGCTTCAATGCTTTTCCCGATGATGTGTTTCTCTCCGCCGGACTGTACGCGCGCCATGCCTTCCAAATGCGCGGCGCGATAACGCTCTGGCAGCAAGAGGGTCAGCGGCTGTCCGCTGATTTCGATTTCGGTATAGCCAAATAGTTGTTCCGCGCCTTGATTCCAACTGACGATGTTCCCCGCGCTATCTGCAGAGACGATGGCGTCGCTGGCAGTTTGCGTCAATGCCCGATAACGTTCCTTGCTGGCTTCCAGCGCTTTTTCATTTTCTTTGCGCTCGGTGATATCTTGTTTGATAGCGATAAAATGCGTGACCGCGCCGTTCTTATCTAGCACAGGCGTAATCGTTTCCTCTTCAGCATATAAAGTTCCGTCTTTGCGTTTGTTGATGAGTTCGCCGCGCCAGACTTCGCCTGAAAGGATGGTTGCCCATAAGTTTTTATAAAACTCATTCGGCTGTTTGCCTGATTTAAGAACACGCGGATTTTTTCCGATGACTTCTTTTTTAGAGTAGCCCGTCAACGTGCTCCATGCCGGGTTGACCCATTCAATCGCGCCGTTTTTATTTGTGATGGCAATGCCGGTTGCCGCCGCTTCAAGCCCGGTGGCGAGCAGGTGCATTTGCTCTTCCGCTTGCTTGCGCTCGGTGATGTCTCGCGCCACCCAGAGCGTGTTATCGTTATCCATGGGCGAGATGGACGTGGAGAACCAGACTTCGCGTTCGCCAATTTTCAATTGATATTCGATGCGAGCGGTTTCGCGCGTTTCCAATACTTGTCGCACCGTGCCGAGAAAAGTCTCTGCCTGTTCCACTGGGAAGACGTCCCGCAGGTTTTTACCGAGCAGCTCTTCAGGCGGCTTGATGAGCAACGCAGGGTTGGTGGGCGCAATCTTGCGATAGACTCCGTCCCGGTCAATCACCAAGACCACATCCTGCATGGAGGCGAACAGGGCGCGCAGTTCCGCTTTGGAGGCGGCGAGTTCCTTTTCCGCCAGTTTGCGCGCGGTGACGTCGCGCACAACGCTCTGGATGTGGAGCGGCTGTCCATCGGCGCCCCGCACCAGTTCGACGTTGATCTCCACCGGCACAAGGTCGCCGTTCTTTTTACGGAAAATACGCTCATACAGTGGGACATGCTCACCGGCGAGCAAGCGCTTCATTACCTGCTGGCTTTCCGGCAATTGGACAGAAACATCTTTGAATGAGAGCTTCAGGATTTCGTCATGAGTGTATCCCAGCATTTCGGCGGCGCGCGGGTTGGCATCCAGGTGGCGGCCTTCCAAATCCAGGATGAAGATGGCATCGTGCGTTTGCTCGAACAGCGAACGATAACGGATTTCCGCCTGGCGCTTGGCGTCTTCCGCCAGTTTGCGCTCGCTGATGTCGCGGATGATGATCTGCGTGGCAGGTTTGCCCTCATACGCGATGGGTGCGGCGGCAACTTCGACATCAATCGGCTGCCCGTCCAGGGTCACGAATTTCTCCTCCAGCAGGGAGGCCGGCAAGTGGTTTTCGTAACTGCGCCGGACACGCTGCATGGCGATGGCTCGGAAATCGGGGTGGACAAGCTGGATGACCGGCAAGCCGACCAGGTCTTGCGGGCGGTCGGCGTGGAAGAGTTTCACCGTCGCGGCATTGACGTACACCACTTTGCCTTCGCAGTGAATGCCGATGCCGTCGGGTGAGAGTTCGACCAAGGTGCGATAGCGCGCTTCGCTCTCACGCAGGGCAACTTCCGCCCGCACCCGCTTGGTGACATCGCGCGCCACGCTATACACAAACGGCGCGGCCAGGGCCTCAGCCTGCAAAGTGTTGTTGAATTCCAGAATGTGGATTTCGCCATCGGCGGTTTGGATGCGCATCAGGCCGCGCGCCTGGCCCTCGGTTTGAATCTCGGCCAAATACGCATCGAAACGATCGCGCACTTCCGGCGCAAGAATGTCGCGCAGGTTCATCTTCAACAGCGTTGCATTGGAATAGCCCGATATTTTCGTTCCGGCTTCATTGACAAAGAGCAGGTTACCTTGCAAGTCGTGCGTGCAGATCATATCCTGGCTGTTCTCCACCAGGTCGCGGTAATGTTCTTCGCTGACCTTCAGCGCCTTCTCTATTTGCTGGCGTTCCTCTTCCAGCCGTTTTTTTTCAAGCGCCGACTGAATGGTCTTGGGCAGGCGGCGGATGTGTGTGGGCGTTTTGATGACGTATTCCGCCGCGCCTCGTTGCATGGCTTCCAGCGCAATCTCTTCGGAGCCGGTGCCTGTTACGATGATAACGGGCAGAGTCGCGTCCTTAGCCTTGACTGCATCCAAAACCTGCAAGCCCTGGAAGCCGAGGATGTTGAAGTCGCTCAGGACGAGGTCAAAGCCTCCTTTGGCGAGAGCCGCTTCAAAGTCGGCGCGCGAAGCGGCTTGAGTCAGTTTGAATCCGCCGTGTTCTTTGAGCGCGTCGCGCACCAGTTCGCGGTCGAGCGGATTATCGTCAACGTATAAAATACGAATAAGTTTGTTCATAAATGATTCTCCGGGGGCGAGATGTTAAGCGACAACCAGTAGCCATTGATTTCCCGAACGACGCCCAGAAAGCCTTCAAACGAAACAGGCTTGACCAGATAACTGTTCGCGCCAATGTCATAAGAGAGGGCGCGGTCGCCTTCGTCTTTCGATGAGGTGAGAATGACGACGGGAATGCGTTTGAGGACGGGCGTGGATTTGACCTGACGCAACACTTCAAAACCGTCCACGCCGGGCAGTTTCAAATCCAGCAAAATAAGATTGGGCGTGGGATAAGTTTTGCGGTCGCTATATTTTCCGCGTCCGAAAAGATAATCCAGCGCCTCCTGTCCGTTGGATGCAACGTGGATTTTATTTTCAAGGCGCGCTTCCTTGAATGCATCGAGCGTCAACTCGACATCCATGCGGTTATCTTCGACGAGCAGTATGTGGGCGGGGTGGTTCATGGGTCATTCCTTGTGAGAGCGTGGGGGAATCGTGGAGGGTGTATCGTGAAATCGTGGAGCGTGTAGCGTGGAGGGTGGAGCGTCGCTTCACGACTCACGCTTCACGCTTCACGTCCCTTACACTCCACGTCTCTTACGCTCCACGTCGCTATCGCTTCACGTCACTACGCGGTTTCCACTTTTCGGGTTCAGCCATCATCAACGTCAGTTGACTGCAAACGTGTTCATAGTGGTCGGTCAATTCCTTGTGCGTATCGGCGGCGAGGTAGCCAAAGCGCAGGGCGAAATCCAGCCAGACAATGGTCTCCGCAGATTCAGCGTCCGAGTCGCTCAACTTGCTTACAAAGTGATTGGGATAGCGGCGCTTGCGCCAGGCTTCTGCGATGTTCGCGCAGATGGAGCGCGACGAACGGCGAATCTGGTCTATGAGGCTGTAACGCTCCTCGGCGGGAAATTTCTTCGTCAGTTCCTGAATTCGCACGGATGATTCAAAAGCGAGTTGGTACACGCGCAATTCTCGGTAATCTTTGGCGGGCATGGGGTTCTCCTTTTGATAAACTGGTATTCATAAATCGTGGAGGGTGGAAAAATCGTGGAGCGTGTAGCGTGGAGGGTGGAGCGTCGCTTCACGTCTCTTACGCTCCACGCTTCACGTCTCTTACGCTTCACGCTTCACGTCACTATCGCTTCAACCTCACGCTAAACACACTGCCTTCGCCAACTTTCGATTCGACCGAGACGCTGCCTCCCAGCAACTCAACCGATTTCTTGACCGTCGCCAATCCAATGCCGGTGCCGGGATATTCTTCTTCACTATGCAGGCGTTGGAAGATGTTGAAGATTTTATCTTGGTATTCGGCGGGGATGCCGATGCCGTTGTCGCTGACACGCAGGATAACATCTTTATCATCGGTTTGCCAGTCAATTATGATTTGCGGAGCAACGTCTGGCTTGTGATACTTGACGGCGTTTTCCAGCAGGTTGCCGAAAATCTGGCTCAACAAGATTTTATCGCCTGTTACATCTGGCAAGTCTTCCGCAATGCTGATTGCGCCATGCAATTCGTCAAGGCGTCCTTTCAAATCTTTTACGATATTTGCAAATACATCCGCCAGCGAAATTCTCTCCATCCGCAAGCCCGCGCGCCCGAGACGGGAATAGGTCAGCAGGTCGTCAATGAGATGCGCCATGCGCTCGCTGGCTTGGATGATGTTTTCGAAATAATGCCGACCTTCCTCGTTTAAGTCCGCGCGATGGCGGCGGGCGATAATTTCCGCAAATCCGCTGATGGCGCGCAGGGGGGCGCGCAAGTCATGCGAGACCGAATAGGAAAACGATTCGAGTTCCTTGTTGGCAAATTGCAATTGCGCGGTGCGTTCAAGCACGCGCAGTTCGAGCTCGGCGCTTTGTTTCTGAACCTGCTCGAACAATTTGGCATTGCGAATGGCGAGCGAAATCTCTTCCGCCGCCGTTTCCAGGAAAGCCGATTGTCGCTGAAAATCGCGCTCGCTGGCTGAGCCGACGCCCAACACGCCGACTACTTTTCCGTCTTCAATCAACGGCAAGGCGGCGAAGGAATGTAATTCGGCTTTCTTACATTCTTCCCATGTACAGCGCACGTCATTGCGGATGTCGCTGGAGTAAACGGGCTTTTTACTGCTGACCGCAATGCCGCACAAACATTCGCCCGCGCGATGGACGGGCGTGTTTTCGTGGCGATAAATTGAATCCGCTGGACCGGAACCGCGCAACTGCAAGTTTCCATTCTCGCGCAGGAAGAGCATGACCAGGTCGGCGGACAGCGGCGCGGCGACCTGCTCAATTGCCGCCTGAATGCGCGCATCCATTGAAAGGACGGCAGTCGTTGCCTTTGCCAGTTTGTTCAGCGCGGACAGTTCCTCACTGCGGCGGATGACTTCTTCCTCCGTCCGCTTGCGCTCGGTGGTATCGTAGAAAGCGCTAATCAGGTATTTCTTTCCCTGAACGGTGAGGATGCGACCTGACACCAGACCGTTACGAATCGCGCCGGACTTGTGATTCAAATCCGCTTCAAAATCCCTAACCATTCCTTCGGATTGGAGAATTGATAAAAAACGAAAACGCGCGTCAGGGTCTGCCCACATCTTCAGGTCTGCGGTGTTTTTATCCAGCGCTTCTTCGCGGCTGTAACCGCTGATTAAAGAGAAATTGTCATTGACCTCAATCGTTTTTCCGTCGGGCAGTGAAGAAAACATCATGGATCCGGGAGCGGCTTTGAAAATCGTTTGAAATTTTTCCTCGCTCTCTTTGAGCGCTTCCTCCGCGCGCTTGCGCTCGCTGATGTCAATCGTGGTTGTAACGTGGCAGAGTTCGCCCTGTATTTCCATCGGTTTTGATGAAGATAACAGATTAATAGGTTTGCCGGATTTCGTCCGTGATAAGAATTCAAAATTTTGCAGTCCGCCTGACGCGATTTGCTGTTGTATGATTTTTGCGCGCTCCTCAGGCGTGAAAATATTTAACTCTATGGATGTATGCCCAATCGTTTCATCGCGGCTGAAATCAAATATTTTAAGAAAGGATTCATTGGCGTCAATTATTTTCCCGTCAGCGATTCGGGTAATTACAATTCCTGCGGGACTCGCGTGGAAGGCATTGGAAAATAATTCTTCTGATAAGCGCCGTTCTTCCTCCGCGTGCTTGCGCTCGGTGATATCAATTAGACATCCGCGCACAATTGCGCCTTGTCCTTCTTGATTGCGTTCGACCACTTGACCAACGACCGACAACCAATGAATGGACTGGTCAGGATAAACCACCCGAAAATCAAATTGGTACTGATTGGGACCGCCAGCGGCGACCGACTTCTGTATCATCTCGTTTGAAAACTCACGGTCATCTGGATGGGTTGCATTCGTAAAAGTATTCAGGTCCCATTTTGTCTGCCATTCAAGCCCGTAGAGTTGGTCGTGATTTTTGGAGCGCGACATGCTGTTGGTAATAAAACTATATTCCCAAACGGCAACATTGGCTAATTCAGTGGACAATCGCAAACGCTCTTCGCTCGCGCGCACTTCCTCCTCCGCCCACACCCGCTCGCCGACGTCAATGATTGTCGTTATAAAATAGGAAGGTTTGCGTTCGGCGTCGCGCCGCATGACAACGCTGACGTCTGTCCAGATGTTCGAGCCGTTTTTATGGATATAGCGTTTCTCGAAGCGGGCCGAATCTTCTTCGCCGCTCAAAAGCGGCTCCAATTTTTTTTGAATGGCTTCAATCTCCTCTGGGGGAGTCAGCTCCTGCCAGGTCTTGTTCTGCAATTCCGCTTGGGTGTAGCCCAGCATGTCGCAAAACGCCTGATTGACATTGATTTCGCCGCTTGGAAGAGTGATGGATTTTCCGACATTTGCGGCTTCAAATACATGTCTGAATTTCTCCTCGCTTTCTTTGAGCGCTTCCTGCGTCCGCCTGCGCTCGGCGATATCCTCGCCGCGCCCCGTCTTGCCGCCCACTTTGACGATGCTCGGCGCAGCCACATCGGTAAAGACGATCATCACCGTCCCGCTCAAGGCATTTTTTTCGCTGACGGGTTGAATGGCGACATTGATGGTCTGTGCGCCGCCATTGGCGCCGACGACGATATTTTTGAGCGTGATCGTCTGTTTTTGGCGGACTGCTTTTTGGAAAGCGTCCATCAGTTCGTAGCGCAAGCCTTCACGCGCCATGGCATGAATATTCCAGTTGGCTTTGCCCACGGCTGGCTCCAGGTATTTCCCCGTGCGCCCGCTGATGTAAAGAATATCACCCGCCTCGTTGGTCAACACGGCCGCTGGAGAATAGGTCTGCAAGAGCAGTTGATCTGCCAGCGCCTGAACGTTGGGCGTCGGTTTTTGCGCCTTCTCTGCCTTGCCTTGTCGCCCCGCAGTAAACAGGATCGGGAAATCAACTGTCCGCTCGGCAAGACCCGCTTCCAGCCGCCGATAGAGGTGCGTTTTGCCATCCAGCGCCGCGAACAGGTCGTTAAATCCGGCAGTGCTTTCGGAATTACCCCAAAACAAAATCCCGCCCGGGTTCAGGCTGTAATGAAAGAGCGGCAGAAGTTTCTTTTGCAATTTAGGCGTCAGGTAGATCAGCAGGTTACGGCAGTTCAAAATATCGAGCTTGGTAAAGGGCGGATCCATGATGATGTCCTGCTGGGCAAAGATGACCATCTCGCGGATGGCGTTTGTGACCCGATAGCCGCGCTCGGTCTTGACGAAGAAACGCTCCAGGCGTTCTGGTGAAACATCGGCGGCGATGCCCGCCGGGTAGAGGCCCTCGCGCGCCTTCTCGATGGCTTTCGCATCCAGGTCGGTGGCGAAGATTTGCAAGGTAAAGTTTTTCGCTAACTTCTTCGGCTTGATCGCCTCCAGCGCCTCTTTGAAGGTTATTGCCAGCGAATACGCCTCTTCGCCAGTGGAACAGCCCGCCACCCAGGCGCGCAGGGTCTGCTCGGGGGCGCGCTCCGCCAACAGGGCGGGCAGGGCGGCGGCTTTCAACTGTTCCCACGCGCCAGGGTCGCGGAAAAAACTCGTCACGCCGATCAGCAATTCATTGAAGAGCGTTTCCACTTCCTCCGGTTTCTCGCGCAGGAAGCGCACATACGCGGCGATATTATCCATGTGGTGCAAGCCAATCCGCCGCTCGATGCGCCGATAGACGGTGGTCTTTTTGTAGAGCGAAAAATCGTGTCCCGTTTGCGAGCGCAGGATCAGCATTATTTTTTCGATGGAACTCTTCGCCTGGTCTTCATCCAGTAAATTCGGTTTGATGAAGAGCGGCGCGTGGTGAATAAAGGCGCTGATACTGGCGGGCAGTTCGTTCACTGGCGCGATCACATCTGCCAGCCCCGCATCAATCGCGCTGTGCGGCATCCCGTCAAATTTTGCCGTTTCTGGTGATTGCACAAAAACACTGCCGCCCTTTTCCTTGATGGCGCGCAGCCCCAGCGTGCCGTCTGACCCTATGCCCGAAAGGATCACGCCGAGGCTGTGTTCCTGCTGGTCTTCTGCCAGCGCGCGGAAGAAGAAATCAATCGGCAGGCGCAGTCCGCGCGGCGCAAGCGGAGCCAGCAGATGCAGGACTCCGTGCAGGATGGATAGGTCTTTGTTGGGTGGGATGACGTAAATACAGTTCGCTTCCACCCGCATCCGATCCTTGACCTGAAAAACCCGCATGGCTGTGCCACGCTGGAGCAGTTCCACCAACATGCCCTTGTACGTTGGGTCAAGGTGCTGGACGATGACAAACGCCATGCCGCTGTCGGCTGGCACGTTGGCGAGGAAAATTTCCAGCGCCTCCAGTCCGCCTGCGGATGCGCCGATACCGACGATGGGGAAGGTGGATCGCGTTGGCTGTTCAACGCGTGTCTCAGACCCGCGTCTGCCAGTCACCTTTTTCGGCTTGGAGATTTTCGATGTTGCGGTTTGTTTATTTTTTGTGGTTATGCTGTTTCTCCTGAAACTTCAGTCGCCGATAACTGTTCAATGATAACTGCTCACTGATTACTGATCACGATGCAATTGCGCCCGGCTTGCTTGGCGGCGTACATGGCAGACGATTTCATTTTACTCTTTTTATAGATATACACCCTGGTACTACCCTCATTAGACCTGTTCTTGAATAGTTGTTTGTCCTTAAATCCACTCAAAAATGTCATTGCTTCGCCGTACTGCCCTGGCGCCGCCCGCCAGGGCAAGTGTGGCGAAGCACCCCCCCCTTTTATCGGAAATTGCTTACCACTGCGTGGCACACGTCGTCGCGGAGAGCACGCTCCTCGCAATGACATCCTCCAAGCGGTAAATTGCAGAATTTGCTCATTCGCGTTGGATGTTTTTCGACTTCAAGAAAGCCCTGGCACTCTCCTGCAGGGCAAGCGCATCTAATTCGAGGCTGCATTGCCAGTTGTTGGGACGACTCGCCCTCTCTCAACGGGAGAGGGCCGGTGTGCACGCAAATCATGTCAGGAATGGAGTCGAAAGTCTCCCGACTTTCGAGCAAAATCAGGCCCTTTGCAGGGCGCTTCGTGAAGATTTTGCACTCCGTCCACTGCGCTCTGACAACCTTTGCGTGCACACGAGGGCAGGGTGAATATCTTTCTTTCCGCCAAAATCGCTTACAATCTGGCAGAAAAAAAGGAAAAGGAGAACCCTATGCAGCTTACCGAAGATATCCGCCAGAAAGTGCTGATTTTTCAGCGCACCGAGATTACCGAATATCACATCTACAGCCGCCTCGCCAAAAAAATTGGCTCACCAGAAAACGCCAAAATCATCCAGCAGATCGCGGACGATGAACTGCGTCATTACCACGGTTGGAGGAAATACAGCGGGCAGGAAATCCCGCCCGATCGCTTCAAGGTCTGGTTCTACTATTTCGTCAGCCTTGTGTTTGGTTTCACCTTTGGCGTCAAACTGATGGAGGGCGGCGAGGCAGCCGCGCAAAAAAAATATGCCGAGATTGCAGGCGTCATCCCCGAAGCCGCGCAATTCCAGCACGAGGAGAATATCCACGAGGAGCAGTTGATCGGGATGCTGGATGAGGAACGCCTGCGCTACGCGGGCTCGGTCGTGCTCGGACTGAACGATGCCCTCGTCGAACTGACGGGCGCGCTTGCGGGACTGACGCTGGCCCTGCAGAACGGGAAGTTGATTGCCCTTTCGGGACTCATCACCGGTATCGCCGCCTCGCTCTCGATGGCTGCCAGCGAGTACCTCTCCACCCGTTCCGAAAAAACGGACAAGCAACCCGTGCGCGCTGCGGTTTACACGGGCATCGCCTACATCATCACTGTTACCTTGCTTGTCCTGCCCTATCTGATTATGCCCAAGAATTTCTATGTAGACCTCATCATCGCGTTGACCACAAGTGTTATTATCATCGCGGTCTTCAACTATTACATCTCGGTTGCCAAAGGCGAATCCTTCCGCGCAAGATTTGTGGAGATGGCAGGCTTGAGCCTGAGTGTGGCGGCGTTCTCGTTCATCATCGGGTACTTCATCCGTATGTGGCTGGGGATTGAAGTGTAAAGCAAAATGCGGGGTCTTGCCCCGCAGATTCCCAAAGAGCCAATAAAATTAGAGGTGAAAAATTTGACGGGCTTCGGATGCGACGATGAGCAAGGCTAGCAGGCCGCCAGCAGCCATACCCGCCAAAGCGGTAATCAGTGCGCCGCCAGGGAGAAATAGCGCCAGGCTGTAGGTCACGCTTCCGCCTACCAGCGCGGCGGCCAGCCCCAGTAGAACCGAGCGTTCCACTTTCAGCGGGGTGTTCACCCGGCGCGAGAGAATTGTCAGGAGCGCAATTGCCTCCAGCAGCAAAGAAATCTCTGCCAGGGCAATCACTGGCGCGCCAATCTGGCGAAAGGTGGTTGCGGCGGCGGCGCCAAAGGCCGCAAATAAGAGGACGCGCAGGATGACGGCGTAGAGCGGAAACAATGGTTCTTTGCGGGCGTAGAAAGCGCGGGCGGCCACTTCTTGCAAGACATAGCCGGTCAGGGTGAACAGGTAAGCGCGCGCTGTCCAGGTGATTAACGCATCTTGAGTTGCGCCAAAGTCAAAGAAGGCGCTCACCAGCGGCGCAATCCCTGCCGCGAGGACGGCGGCAATCGGCAAGGTCAGTGCAATCAGCGCCCGCGTACCGCGCTCCATGCTTCCGGCGAAGCCTTTCCAATCACCACGGGCGGCCAGTTCTGCCAGAGCCGGGAGCATGGCCGTTGCAACCGCCGTGCCCAGCACCGTTTCGGGAACTTGCATCAGCATCCAGCCGTAAGTCAGGGCGGTGACGGCGCCTTCCTGCCCGAGGCGCGAGGCGAAGTTATCGCGCAGAACAAAAATAACTTGAATGCCGCCCATCGTCAGCAGGCGTGGCCAGAGCAGGCGCAGGGCTTCGAGCAGGCCGGTGTTGCGCAGGTTGAGCGAGGGCGTCCAGCGGAAGCCGAATTTGATCAGGCCGGGGACTTGAATTAGCAGGTGCAGGGCTGCGCCTAAAATGACGCCGTAAACCAGGCCGTAAATGCCAAAGTGCGGCACGAGGAAAATCGCTCCGAAGATTTGTCCGGCGTTGTAGGCGATGGGCGCCAGCGCAGGCAGGAGAAAATGTTGATTGGCCTGCAAACTTGCCATCACCAGGCCGCTGACCGAGAAGATGAGCGTGCCGATTAAGTTCAGGCGCATCAGCGCTGCCAGCAGAGTTAACTGCTCGGCGGGAAAGCCGGGCGCAATCACCCGTGAGGCAATCGGCGCGGCGAAGAGGGCAATTGCAATCGCTGCTGCGCCAGTGACGACGAAGGCCAGGTTCGCCACGCGTGAGAATAAATCCCAGGCGGCGGCGCGGTCTTTTTGGGTGAGATACTCTGTCAGCAATGGGATAAAGGCCATCGCCAGCGCGCCGCCTGAAATTAGCGCGAAGAGCATATCCGGCAGGTTGTTGGCGGCGTTGAAGGTATCCAGCAGGGCGACTTCGCCGCGATATTGGCGCGAGATGATTCCGGCGCGGACAAAGGCCAGGGCTTTGTCCATTAAAAAGAAAAAAGCCACCAGCAGAGCATTGCGAGAAATTTGGGTAAGTTTACGCATGGCGAATGTCCCATTCTAAACGAAATTTGGCTGACAATAGCGTACAATTATGCTACTCATTTCACAGGAGGCCGCTATGTCCAATCCGAACATTCCTTACCTGAAAGACCCGCTTGGCAACGAGCATTTGCTGGCTGTCGCCGTTACTCGTTTGGGGCGCGCTGTGGAAAATGAGATTGTTATCCTTAGCAACCGTGCCTCGCGTGAGCACGCTCACATTCGGCGCGACGGGCGCAAGGTCTTTCTGGAAGACATGAAAAGCACCAACGGCACACTTCTCAACGGCCAGCGCCTGACGGGCAGCGCACAACTGCGCGATGGCGATGAAATCGCTATTGGCGAGGTGAGTTTCGTCTTCCGTGACCCTGATACTACCACCCGCGAAACGCCATTTCCCGAATTGGAAGTCAGCCTGGCATCAGGCGAAGCGCGTCTTAACCGGCGCTTGCTCTCGCTTTCGCCCAAGGAATTTGCGCTGTTATTTTATCTGTACGAAAATCGTGGAAAAGTCTGCTCAAAAGACGAAATTGGGCGCGCGGTCTGGTCAGAGTACCAATCGGGCATTTTTGATTATCAAATTGAAAATCTGGTGCGCCGCTTGCGCGCTAAAATCGAAATTGACCCTGCCGCGCCAGTGTTACTGCTGACTGTGCGTGGCAGAGGCTACAAGCTGGCGAGGTAGCCAGAATGGCGCAACCAAACCTCGTTGGCGCAACGCTCGGAAAATACCGCATACTAGAAGCGTTGGGGCGCGGCGGCATGGCGCAAGTGTATAAGGCCTACCATCCTCAACTTGAGCGCTACGTCGCCATTAAGATTTTGCATTCCGATTTAGTAGATGAAGATGAATTTCTGGCGCGTTTTCGACGCGAAGCGCACGCTATTTCAGGGCTGCGCCACCCCAACATTGTGCAGGTCTTCGATTTTGACGTGCAGGATGACTTGCATTACATGGTGATGGAATTGCTGGATGGCGACACGCTCCGCGCGCGTTTGAATGCGTACCGCGTCAAAAATGAGCGCATGCCGTTGCCTGAGGCGTTGCGCATCTTGCTGGATGTTCTCGGCGGTCTGGCGCAAGCGCACCAGGCCGGCGTCATTCACCGTGATATCAAACCCGCCAACATCATGCTTACCCGGCGCGGGCAGGCGGTGTTGACCGATTTCGGCATTGCCCAAATTCTCGGCAGCACGCAATACACTGTCACTGGCGCGTTGATGGGGACACTGAGCTACATGGCGCCCGAACAGGGGCTAACGAACACTTGTGACCAGCGCAGTGACTTGTATTCGCTTGGCGTTGTTTTTTATGAAATGTTGATGGGCTATCCGCCTTTTGACGCCGATACGCCGCTGGCAATTTTGTTAAAACACCTCAACGAACCGCTGCCCCGGCCCAGCCAGTCCGACCCTGCTATTCCGCCCGTGTTGGAAGAGATTGCGCTGAAGGCGCTGGCGAAAACCCCTGAAGCGCGCTATCAGCGTGCGGAAGAAATGTCGGCGGCGCTGCTGCGGGTGATGGAGATGCCGCTGGCTGATGCGCCCCGCGGCGCGCTTGCGCCCCCGGGCGGATTTGCCGCTGGAGCGGTGGTATCGGGGGCGGCGCGCCAGCAAATCGGCAACCGGGAGTTACTTGAAGCGGATACCGCTGCCGGCGGCGCTGGCTCACTGGCGCCGCCGCCGCTGACAGGCGCGTTCCAGACAATTCGGCGGGTTACGCCGGCTCCCGTCAGCCCGATTTCTTCAGTTTTTGTCAGCCTGACGCTGTTTACCCTGGTCAATCTTTTGGCGGCGGGAGTCAATCGGCTGGCAACAATTAACGTTTTCGATTATGGCTGGTCGTTTGAAGTTTTTCTGGTTGCCAGCCTGCTGGCTTTTATCGGCTGGGGGACGCAAACGCTCTGGATGTTGATTCCAGCGCTGTTAGTGTTTGGTAATGCGATTTTGCTGGCCTATACAACCCTGAGCGGACGTTGGAATTTGTGGGTGGAAGTGTTGTGGATGTTGGAGCCGCTCGTTGTGGGCGTTTCCATTTACCTGCCGACTAAGTTAAACGAGCGCCCCAAACCCGAGGTTGCGATTTGGGGGCGTTTTGGCGGCTTTGCGCTGGGAGTGCTGGCGATTTTTCTGGCGTGTGTGACTTGTGCGCTTTCCATTGTGGTTGCGTTGGCGCGCTAAACTGCACCCCTGCGGTGAATAACTTGATTATCCAATTGTTGCGATTATCTCACTATTTGCCGAAACCGTATTCTTTTAGAATACGCTCCAACGTTCCATCTTCACGCATCGTTTTCAAGGCTGCATTGAACGCTTGCAACTTCTGCTCACTGCCTGCAACTTGCCGCGAAAAAATCACATAGAGTGACTGCTCCAGTAGTGGCGGTTCCATGAATTCCAGCGTACCAACCGCTTCAGGTATGCTTGTTTTTATGAGGTACTGTGCCACAAATTTGTCAATCACCACCAGGTCAATCCGTCCCAGCAACAGTTTTCGGAGATTTTGCTCATCGCTGTTGGTTGCTTCTTTCTGCAAATAATCTGCCGCATCGAATTCGGGGGTGTTAATGTATCCTAATACTACCCCAATCCGATAGGGTTTTAAATCATCCAACTTTGTATAGGTAATGTTATCTGCTTTGCGTTTGTAAAATCCCAGCGGCCCGGAGGCAAGCGGATCAGACAAGAAGAAGGTTTTGACTCGTTCTTCTGAGTAATACTCCGGATAGGCTGCGTCATAGTTTCCTGCTTCTGTTTCCTGCAAAACACGCGTCCACGGCATAAAGTCTACTTTGACTTCGTACCCGGCCCGTTTGAATGCTTCACTAACAATGGCGGTGGTGAAGCCGTACTGGGGCAAAACCTCTCCCACGTAGGGAGGCCAATCCAGCGTTGCCAGTCTGATGATATGTTCATCAGAAGAAATTGTTGGGGAAATTGGTGTCAGCGGTGGTGTTGGCGGTGGTGTTGGGGCGGATTGACACGCGGCAAATACAAGACTCAAAACCAGCAATTTCAAGATCTGAATGTTAAAAACTTTCATGGTTTTTCTCCTTGTGTGTTTTGCGTTTTGGCGTTAAATTCGATATTTTTGCAACAAATCTATTGTGACTCCACTGCAAGAAGCCGGTTTTTAGCAGGCTATAAACTTGGCCCGAAGCCAGCTAGCGTGCCAGCAACGCCCGCGCTGATGCATAAAAAGAATCCGCTACCGCTTCTGACGGGTGATTTGGCTCACTTTTTGTGACTTGTGCCGTCTTTGTTTTGGTTGCCAAGTAATATTGGATGCGCAGCGTGTTGGTTGTGGCGGCGGAGGCAATTGCCATCTTGACCCGGCAGGTGTAATAATCGGCGTCATCCTGGATGTAGGCCGCATCAAGAGACCCATTACCATAATAAATCATACCATGAGTATTAAATAACTGATGTTACGCGGTACACCGTAGCACGACATTTGTGTCGTGCTGAAATTTAGATGGCGCCAATTTTCAGACACCTGAAGATTATCAAACGGCTCTAAAAATGCGCTTCTCCGCTTTCTGTGGCGCAACCGCGACATAAATGTCGCGCCACAAGGTTCCTGCTGCGTAACATCAGCTAGTTTTATGCGTAAAAAGTGCGCAGACGGCAATATACGGTTTTTGGCTCTACCGTTTTTTGTGTCTGGCAAATGGCGTCGTCAAGCGCGGACGGCTTGTAACGCTAGATAACTTTCCAGCGCCTGCGCCGCTCTTTCGGCGTAACGGGCGGCGCGCTCACGTTTGCCCTGTTTCTGCTGGCTTTCAAGCGCCGGCAAAATGCCAAAATTGGCCTTCATCGGCTGGAAAGCCTTCATTTCGGCGTGGGTGATGTAGTGACACAGCGCCCCCAGCATCGTTTCGCGCGGCAGCTCCAGCAGGGGGGTGCCGGTCAGCAGGCGCGCGGCGTTTTGCCCGGCCAGCAGACCGGTGGCGATGTTGCCCAGGTAGCCTTCCACACCGGTAATCTGACCGGCGAAAAACAAATCGGCGCGGGCGCGGGTTTGCAGGCTGGGGTGCAGAATTTTGGGCGAGGCGATGAAGGTGTTGCGGTGCATTTGTCCGTAGCGCGCAAATTCCGCGTTTTGCAGGCCGGGAATCAGACGCAGGACGCGGCGCTGTTCGGGGAAGGTGAGATTGGTTTGGAAGCCAACCATGTTGTACAAATTTCCGGCCAGGTTATCCTGCCGCAGTTGGACGACGGCATACGGGCGGCGCGGCACGCGCGGGTCGTTCAGGCCAACCGGGCGCATCGGCCCGTAGGCCAGGGCTTTTTCGCCGCGGCGGGCGATGATTTCCACCGGCAGGCAGCCTTCAAAAAAAGTATCGTCTCCGGCGCGCACACCCTCTTCCAGCGGGCGCTCAAAATCGCGCAGTTCAATCCGCTCGGCTGTCTTCAGCGCTTCGACAAAAATCTGATAATCGCTTTTGTTGTGAAATGGGCAGTTGATGTAATCGCCGCCGCTTTCGCCCTCGTCCCAGCGCGAGGCGCGGTAGGCGATGGACATATCCACCGAGGCGGCTTCCACAATCGGGGCGATGGCGTCGTAGAAGTAGAGATGCTGCTCGCCGCCGAAGCGTCCGATGGCGTGCGACAGGCTGTCGGATGTAAGCGGCCCGCTGGCAATGATGGCGGCCCCGGCGGGAATTTCCTGCACTTCGGCGCGCATCAGCTCGATGGCTGGTTCCGCCAAAATGCGGCGGGTGACGCTGGCGGCGAATTTTTCCCGGTCTACGGCCAGCGCCGCCCCGGCGGGCAGGGCGGTTTCCTCGGCGATTTCCAACAGGGCAGAGCCCAATCGGCGCAATTCGGCTTTCAGCACGCCGGAGGCGCGGTCGGGTAAATTGGAGCCGAGCGAGTTGGAACAAACCAGTTCGGCCAAATCGCCGCTGGTGTGCGCGCCGGTCGGTGTCACCGGGCGCATTTCGTATAATTTTACGTTGATGCCGTGTTTTGCGGCTTGCAGAGCGGCTTCGCTTCCAGCCAACCCGCCGCCAATGATGGTGAGCGTTTGCATGTTTTTATTATATAATCAAACCATGATTTCTTCTGCAAACCTGGTGGAAAGCCTGCTGAAGGAAGCCTGCCTGCTGACCGGCTGCTGCTGGTCAGTTTCTTTAACTTGCCGGGGTGAAACCTGTCAGTTGGGCGAAAATTATCGCTTGACGAAGGCGCGTGAAAGTCAATTGCGTCAGTTTCTAAAAGAAAAAAACAACCTGGCCTGGCTGTTTGGCGTTTTCAGCGCCGGGCGGATGCGCGCGCGCGCCTTGCCCGCCGCCGAATCCAACTTGCGTTTGTATGCTTTTCCCTGCGCGGATGCGCAAACCGTTTTACTGGCCGCCTCTTCCGCCGAGTTGCCGACCACGCAGCAGCGCATCTGGCGATTGGTCAGTTTGGCGCGCCTGGGTGGAGAGCAAACTGCCCGCTTGCAGCAGGCAGTTTTGGCGCTGGAAGAAACACAGCAAGAATTGCAGGCGCGGATTGCCGCCCAACGCGAAGCCGAGTCGCGCCTGGTGCAGGCCGCCAAACTGGCCGCCGTGGGCGAAATGGCCGCCGGGGTGGCGCACGAACTCAATAATCCATTGACCAGTGTGGTCGGTTTTACCGAACTCAGCCTCGACGCCCTGCCGCCCGATTCGCCAGTGCGCGGCGACCTCGACCTGGTGTTGCGTGAGGCGCAGCGCGCTCGCAGCGTGGTGCGCCGCCTGCTTGACTTTGCCCGTCAGGGCGAAACCCTGCGTGTCCGCGCTGACCTGAACGAAATTGTAGAAGATGTTGTCATGCTCACCAAACATTTTCTGCAAACCAGCGGTGTGCGACTGGATGTGCGTTTGGGTCAGGAACTTCCCTGGGGGCAGTTTGACCGTAATCAAATTAAACAAGTCCTCATCAACCTGGTCAATAACGCCATGTACGCCATGCCTGAAGGCGGCAGTCTCATCCTGGAAACATCTAGGTGCGAGCGCTATGCCCGCTCCTGGCTGCAATTGCAGGTGCGTGATACTGGCGTCGGCATTCCTGTCGAGCACCTGGAACGCATTTTTGAACCCTTCTTTACCACACGCGGCGAAAAAGGCGGCACTGGCCTGGGGCTTTCTGTCACCTACGGCATCGTGACTGATCACGGCGGCATGATTGAAGTGGAAAGCCAACCCGGTAAAGGCTCCACCTTTACCGTCTGGCTGCCACTGGAGGCGCAGGCGTGACCAAACAGCGTATTTTGGTTGTGGATGATGAACCCGGCATTGCTCTGCTGTGTGAACGCCTGCTCACCCTCGCCGGGTTTGAGGCCGTCACTTATACCGACCCGCGTAAAGCGCTGGAACACCTGCAAACTGAGCGCGCCGACCTGTTGCTGGTGGATATTCGTATGCCCGAAATCAGCGGCTTCGATGTCATCCAATTGGCGCGCCAATACCAGCCCGAAATCGCCCTGCTTGCCATGACCGGTTACGGCACGGTCGAAACTGCAATTCAGGCCCTGCGGCGCGGGGTGGATGGGCTGATTCTTAAACCTTTCGAGAAAGGTGAACTCATTCCGACAGTACAACAGGCGCTTGCGGATAGCCAGCAAAAGCAGGATGTTGCCCGTATGCGCGCTTTGCGCCCGCTCTTTAGCGTTACTGAGACTCTGTTCGCTGAAACCCGCCCAGAAGCCCTGCTTGACCTGTTACTTGGCACCGTTTCGCGGCAGTTGGCCTGCCCAAACGTTGCTTTTTATCAATACTTCTCGCGTGAAAACGAACTTCGTTTGTTGGGCGCTTGTGGGAAAAAGCCGTCCAGCAGCTTTGTTGCCCGCACTCATGATTTGGAGCAAGTCGTGTGGGGCGTTATTGGCCTGACGAAAGACGCCGCGCTGGAGCAGGAAATGACGGAAGCGGGATTTTGCTCCATTTTGGTGGTGCCAACCTCCCTGGCCGATTCGCGCTCAATGTTGTTCGCCGCCCGCGATAGTGGTGAGACCCCTTTCCGTGAATCCGACATGGAAATGTTCATGATTCTGGCGCGGCAGGCGGCGATTGCCATGGAAAACGCCCGGCTCTACGATGAACTCCGCGCCTATGTGCGCCGTGTTGAGGAATCACAACAGGCGCTGGTGCAGGCCGAAAAACTAGCCACTGCCGGGCGGCTGACGGCTTCCATTGCTCATGAAATCAACAACCCGTTGCAGTCGGTGCGCAACTGTTTGCATTTGGCAACCCGCGAAGATGCGCCCGCAGAGATGCGTCAAAAATATATGGATTTGACCCGTCAGGAGCTGGACCGCCTGATGAACACCGTTCAGCGTATGTTGGATTTTTATCGCCCCAGTGTAGAGTTTCGCCCTGTTCAAATTCTAGATTTGCTCGAACACGTTCTCAATCTGGTTGGCTCACAATTGCGTGAGCGCAATATCCACGTTACCACAGCGTGGCCTGCAAAATTGCCTGGTGTGATGGCAATCAGCAATCAGTTGGAACAAGTTTTTATCAACTTGATTCTTAATGCCTTCGATGCCATGCCGCAAGGCGGTGAAATTTTCGTCAGTATTGACAAAAAACGCAAATGGATCGAAATCACTTTTCAGGATAATGGCCCTGGTGTTCCGCAGGAAATGCGGGAGAGCATTTTTGAACCTTTTATCAGTACCAAGGGCGGTACCGGGCTGGGGCTTTCCGTCAGCTACGACATTATTATCGCGCACGGCGGGCAGTTGGATTATCTCGCCAATCATCAGCCGGGAGCCTGTTTCCGCGTGCGGTTGCCAATCAAAGAAAATCGGGAGTAAAAAATATGAAAGCCAATATCCTTGTTGTAGACGATGAACCGATTGCGCGTCAGTCGCTGAGCGATATTTTGCGGCTGGAGGGCTATACCGTCGTGTCCGTTGCAAACGGCGAATTGGCGGTGGAACATTTGCGCAACCACTCGGTTGACGTGGTTTTACTGGATTTGAAGATGCCCGGCATGAATGGGCTGGATGTTGTGCAGGTAGCCAACCAAATTGTTCCCGATACGGAAATTATTCTACTGACGGCCTATGGTTCGATGGAAACGGCCGTGGAAGCCTTGCGCCAGCGTGTTCATGATTATCTGCTCAAACCTGCTTCCCCCAATCAGATTCTGGAAAGTGTGCAACGCGCTTTAACGCGCCGTGAAGTGCGTTTACAGGAAAGAGCATCTGCAGCGTCTAACGAAGAAATCACCATTCTCCGTACCCGCGATGGCGTAGAAGTGGATTTGTCGCGGCGTACTGTCAGCGGCGCGGGACATATCGAAAACCTGACTCCGGCAGAAGGCCATTTGTTGAAGGTTTTTGTGGAAAACCCTGGCAAGGTTTTCTCGCACCGCGACCTGGTCTTGTTGGTGCAAGGTTACGATGTTTCACAGCGTGAGGCCCAGGAAATTTTACGTCCACTGGTCAGCCGTTTGCGCCACAAGTTGGAAGCGTTTGAAGGTTTGTTCGAGCGAATTGTCAGCGTGCGCGGCACGGGGTATATTTTTGAGATGGAGAACGCTGCGAAGAAATAACGCTATTCTTGAAAATTCCAGGGGTCAATGTGAGGCGGATGCAGCCAGGCCAGCCAGCCGCCTTTCGGTCGTGATGACCCGGGTGATTCAAAGGACGCCAGCAGTAGCGTCACGCCTAAAATTCCCACTCCAGCCCACTGCAATGGACTGAGCCGTTCGCCAAGTAACAGATGACTAATGCCAATTGTCACGAAAATTTCTGTCAGACCAAGCAAGGCGGTTTGCGTGCCGCCGATATTTTTGATGCCCAGAAAGAGCGTGAAACGCGAGGCAAACGTAATCAGCGTCAGCAACAAGACCGGCGTAAAACTGATCGTTGCGGCGGGCAAGCTGCGGTCAAACAGCAGGTAGGCGGGTAGCGTGACGATTGTCATCGCCAGCAGTGTGTAAAATGTCACCGTCGGCGCAGGAATTTCGTATAGCACTCTCTGGTTAATGGGGATATGCAAAGCGTAGAGCGCCGCTGAGCCAATCATCATTAAAATGGCCGGCCAGTTGGTATTCATGCCATTGGCGATGGTTAATAAAAAAACAGCCAACAAGGCCAGCCCGGCTCGAATCATCGTCAGGCGGCTGATGGGTTGTTGGTCTAGCACCGAAAACACAGCGACAAAAATGGGGTAGAGCGAATAAAGCAATTGTCCTACGCTTGCGGGCAGGGTACTGAGCGAAACGTAGTACAGCAACGAGCCAAAGCCATTAATTGTCCCCGCTAACAGACAGCCCACCAATCCAACTGGAAAAATATACAAAAATTGTCGTCGAAAAAGCACCATTACTGCCAGCATCAGCAAGGTTGCCAGGCCGGTGCGTAAGGCAACCGTCAACAACGGGCTGAATCCAGAAAGGATTGCCCAGCGCCCAAAAACGGGCGCCAGCCCTAAAAATAGTGCAGAGGACAGAGCCGCCAAAATGCCGATGTTCTGTCGTTGCTTGGCGCTATGTTGCATTGGTGCTTCAGCGTATCAGCGATTTGACTTCTTCCAAGAACTCATCGCTCATAAAATCGCCCTTTTGCATAAGCGCGTGAATTTGCCCTTGCAGACGGCCCTTTTCGCCTGGCGTTAATTCTTTTGCAGTTGAAACGATGACCGGGATTTGCGCTGTTTCCGGGTCGGCTTTGAGCGCATCCAGCACGGCGAAACCGTCCATTTCGGGCATCATCAGGTCGAGAATCAATAAGTCGGGGTGCTCACGCTGAATCAGTTCCAAGCCTTCACGGCCATTCGAGGCTTCAAAGAGGGTGTACTCGCCCTGTGATTGTAAAATGCGCCGGATCAGCCGCCGCGCGTCGGCAGTGTCGTCTACGATGGCAATGCGCGGGAAACGGTCGGGCGCAATGCGGCTGAGCGCGGCCAGTAAGCCTTCTTCTTGTGGAGATTCTTCCTGCGAGGGTAAAACCACGTTGCGCGCCCAGCTCGACCCCAACACCAGCGGTTCGGCGGGCATGGTATGCCCAGTGCAGTTGACTACGACTACGTCGTCCGGTTTGATAATTCCGGCGTGCGCCAGTTTAAACAGACCGGCAAAGGCGGCGGCAGAAGCGGGTTCTGCTGAGATTCCTTCCATCTTTGCCAGAACGTGCATGGCGCGGAAGGCTTCTTCGTCGGTGACGCTTTCAAACAGGCCATTAGCTTCCAGCATTTTTTTGCGCAAAATTTTATAGGCGCGGCCAGGTGTGCCGGTTGCCAGGGTTTCGATGTGGGTTTTGGGGTTGACGACGGGGGAAGCATCGTCCAGATTTTGTTTCCAGGCGTGAACCATGGGGGCGCAACCATCAGCCTGGATGCAGGCGATGGCAGGGATTGTGCCGCTTGCACCGATGAAGCCCATCTGACGCATTTCGAGAAAGCCTTTGGTGACGCCAATGGGACCCAGCCCACCGCTGATGGCTTGGACGTACCAATCGGGAGTGCGCCAGCCGGGGCCTTGTGCCGGGGCGAGCCGGTCGCGGCCAAACTCCAGCGTTAGTTGTTCGGCGATTTCGTAGGCGATGGTTTTCATCCCCTCCACCGAGGTGATGGTGCGCGCGCCCATGTCGAGATACAGCCCGCGCTGGCTGGCAAAATCGGCGGCAATTTTTTTAACCTGGTCGTACGAGCCGGTCACTTTGACAACTTGACTGCCGTACAGGGCGATTTCGCGCATTTTGACGGCGGGTACCAGGCTGGTGACAAACGCCCACAGTTTGATGCCGGCGCGGGCAGCGTAGGCCGAATAGGCGATGGCAACGTTGCCGGTGGAAGCCGCCACCATTTCTGTAATTCCGGCTTCTTTCAGCGCCGCAATCGTCACCGCCGCCTGGCGGTCTTTGAACGAGGCCGAAGGTCCCTGGCGTTCATCTTTGATGAAAATGTTGTTGCACCCCAGCATCGTGCCGATGTTGGTGGCGCGGATGAGCGGCGTGCCGCCCTCGCCCATCCGCAAGGCGGGTTGCACTCGCGCGATGGGGAGCAGTTCTTGATAGCGCCACAAGTCGAACGAGCGTCCGGCGAGAACGCCCGGCAGGGCTTTAGCAATTTCGGTGTAGTCATAAATGGCCTCGCGCCACTGACTGTTACACTGCGGGCAGTTGATTTCGTTGGGGTGGTAGGCCGTCAGATGGCCGCAGTCCATGCACCGGACGCTGAAAGACATAAGAATTCTCCTATCCCGCATTTAACCGCTTAAGAGTTTTTTCCAGCGTGGAAAACAGTTCCTTTTCGGTCAACATGCCTTTTTGCAACATTTGCTTGCCCAGGTTGTCTAGTTTTTCGCGCTGTTCGCTGGTCAATTCTGCGCCGCTGATGACGAGTACCGGGATGTCGCGCAGTTTGGCGTCAGTGCGCAGACGTTCCAGAATGGCAAACCCATCCATCTCGGGCATAAAAAGGTCAAGGATGATGGCCTGTGGATGATTGGTTTCAATCATTTTCCAGCCTACCAGCCCGCCCTGGGCCAGGACAGGCTGGTAGGAGCCGCTTTCGGAGAGAATTTTTTCAATCAGCCGCAGGTCTTCTGCTGAGTCGTCAATTACCAGCACTGATTGTATGCTTCCGTCGCCATTGAGCCGGTTGAGCGCCCCAATCAGGTCGTCTTCCAGAATGGGCTTGACCAGGTAGTCAGCGGCGCCCAGGCTGAAGCCTTTTTCTTCTTCTTCCACAATTGAGCAGATGATGACCGGCAGGTTGCGTGTTTCTGGGTCATTTTTCAGTTCTTGTAAAATTTGCCAGCCGTCTACGTCAGGCATCATGATGTCGAGTGTGATGGCGTAAGGATGCAGGCGTTTGGCGGCATCTTTGGCGGTGGCGGCGTTGCTGACCGGCACAACCTGATAGCCCTCGGGTTTCAGGTAGCGCTCGTACAGGCTGGTGATTTGCGGGTCATCATCAATACACAGGATGATTTTCCCATCGCCAACCGGATTATTTTTGGGTTGGTGGTACATTGGTAGGGTGAAGTAGAAGGTGCTGCCCTCGCCCTCGGCGCTGTGAACGCCGATGCGCCCACCGTGCAGGTCCACCAGTCGGGCGCAGATGGACAGCCCCAGCCCGGTGCCGCCCGATTTGCGGGTGGCTGACGAATCGACTTGAGAAAAGGCCAGGAAGAGTTTTTTCTGGTCTTCGGGTGAGATGCCCGGCCCTGTGTCGGTAACGCTGACCATTACCTCGTGTACGCCGTCCGAACTGACGTGCGCTTGTGCGGCAATGGTGATGGCGCCTTCTTCGGTAAACTTGGAGGCGTTGGATACCAGGTTGAGTAATACCTGCCGAATACGCATGGCGTCGGCGCGTACGGTGGGCAGCCCCGATTCGATTTCCTTGACCATCTGGATGGGTTTGTCTTTGATCAGCCCCATGGCGGTCGTCAGGACGCTGGAGATGCTATCGGCCAGGTTGACTTCTTCCAGCGCCAGCTCCATCTTTCCGGCCTCGATTTTCGACAGATCGAGAATGTCGTTAATCAACATCAGCAGGTGTTGCCCAGAGTTGTAAATGGCGAGCAAATCCTGATTTTGTTGTTCGTTGATGGCGCCGTCAATGCCCTTGATGATGACGCGCGAAAAGCCGATGATGGAGTTGAGTGGGGTGCGCAGTTCGTGCGACATGTTTGCCAGAAACTGGCTTTTGATGCGGTCGAGTTCGCGCATTTCGGTGACGGCTTTTTGCGCCAACTCGTAGGAGCGGGCGTTGTCAATGGCAACGGCCACCTGGTCGGCCAGCGTTTCCAGCACGGCGATGTCTTCGTCCAGGAAAGCGCCCACCTCGCGCGACTGAATATCCAGCGCCCCGATGACGCGCTGACCGATTTTTAGCGGGATGCCCGCCTCGGCGCGGGTCTCTGGCAGTTGCGGGTTGATGCGGTAGATTGGGTCGAGCGCGGTATTGTTGACAATCAGTGTGCGCCCGTTGGCGGTGACATTGCCGATAATTGACTTTGAGCCAACAGCCAGGGCGTGTTGGCGGGCTTTCATCTCCTCGCCCGCCTCGCCGGTGGCTTCGCGCAACACGGCGTTGAAACCAGTTTCTTCGACAATGAAGATGGCAACGTGGTAGTAGCCAAAACGTGAGCGAATTAAATTGGTGGTGCGGTTGAAGAGTGTCGGCAGGTCGAGTGTGGAGGTGATGATGCGGCCTACCTCGGTGGCGGTTGCCAGATATTCATTTTGGCGGCGCAAGGCCTCTTCGGTGCGGTTGCGTTCGGTGACATCCTGCCAGATGCTGACGTAGTTGGTGACCTCGCCGCTGGCGTTTTTTACCGGGGTGATGGTTTGTTCGATGATGAAGAGTGTGCCATCTTTGCGCCGGTTGGTGATTTCGCCAAACCAGGTTTTACCGCTGAGGATGGTTTCCCATAAATTGGTGTAGAAATCGGCGCCGTGTTTGCCCGATTTCAGCAGGCTGGTTTTACGGCCGATCACTTCCTCCCGGCTGAAGCCGGTTTGCTTTTCAAAGGCTGGGTTGGCCCAGGTGATGTTCGCTCCGAGATCGGTCAAAACGATGGTGTTGGCGGCCACTTCCAGTGCGGCGCTTTGGAGCAGAATTGACTCTTCGGCGCGGATTTTCTCGACAACGGTAGCAATTTGCGGCGCAAGGCGGCTCAAAATCTGCATGTGTTCGCGTGTCAGCACCAGGCTATCGTCGTAGGACTGGGTGGCGAACATGCCAATTGTTTCTTTGGTGCGTAGGGGCAAGCCAATCCAGATGTTGGAAGGCGTACCGCGTATAATGATTTCGCCCGCTTCGTTCATGGCTTGGACGTCTTGCGCGCTGGCATAGAGCGGGTTGCCCGTGTTGATGACGCGCGTGGTCAGATTGGTGCTGGGCGTGTGTGTTGACCAGGGTTCTGGGTCGTGTTCGTCGGCCTTGTAAGGGTATGAAATTTGGTTGCGCTCGCGGTCGAAGAGCGCAAAATACAGGTTGCGGGCCGGGACGATGGTTTGCAGGGCGTGGTGGATTTCTTCCAGCGCTTTTGCCAGTATCACTTCTGTCACGCCGATTTCGGTAATTTTTGCAACCACTTCGTCAACTTTTTGGTCTGTACGCTGAACCGTGATGTCTTTATTGACGCCGCGGTAGCCGGTAAATTTTTTATTGACATCAAACATTGGCACGGCGTTGGTCAGCAAAATGACCTCGCGTCCGTCTTTGGCCAGGTTGCGGTTTTCCATATCAAGCATGCGGCCTTTGCTGCGGTATAGGTCGCGCATCACGGTACCGATGCGCTCACTTTCGTCGGCGGGCATAAAAGCGCGCGGATTTTTACCGATGACTTCTTCTGGCGTATAGCCCAATACTTCGACGACTTTGTCGGAGCAATAGGTGTATCTGCCGCGGGAGTCAATTTCCCAAACCCAGTCGGCGGTTGCCAGCGCCACGTCGCGGAAGCGGGTTTCGGAGTTTTGGATTTCTTGATAGAGCCGCGCGTTTTGAATGGAGGTGGCGGTTTGCAGAAAAATTGCTTCCAGCAATGATATTTCTCCCGGGCTGAGGCGGCGGTCTGCCTCGAGAATATCCACGCCGGCGGTGCCAATGACTTCCTCGCCTGCCAGAATGGGGAAGATTGCCAGGTTTTGCGTGCCGCGTTTCGCCATTATCTCGCGAATGGGTTCCATCAGTGGGCTGTTGGGCACATCTTCCACCCACAGGTGTTGACGGGTGTTTAGCACTTGTATGGTGGCGGCGTTGCCTTCGATGGGGATGTTCGTTCCCAGGTCGGGCGAGCCGCCTGCTGGGGCGGGCGTGTCGGCTACTAAAATCAGATGTTTTTTATCGGGGGAAATCAGCGTGATGCCGATATGCCCGACCTTGAAGTAGGCTTGAATTTTTTCGGCGATGCTTTGCAGGCTGTTTTCCAACTTGAGCGAGCCGGAAACAGAACTGACGATTTCGTTGAGGAGCGATTGTTCTTCAGCGCGCTGCTGCGCCTGGGCATACAGGCTGGCGTTTTGAATGGCAACGGCGGCCTGGGCGCCAATGGACTTTGCCAGCGGCTTCATCTCGGCAGTGTAGGTATTGGCGGTTCCGTGGTCAAGAATCAAAATGCCGATGACGGCGCTGCCGACCAGTAGCGGCACGCCCATCCACGAGCTAATGTGCGCGGTTTCTTCGCGCACGTCCCAGCGTGGGTCTTGGCGCACATCGGCCAGGATGAGCGGTTCGCGCGTGGTGACGATTTCATGAATGATGGGGTCTTCCTGCTCGGGGCGCAGGTAGTAGCTATCGGGGTGGTGAATTTCTTCCAGACGTTCCTGGTCGTAACTGATTCCGCCTACTTGACGGCGTTTCCCCTGTGATTCAACTAGTTGAATGCTGGCAGTGCCGAAGCTGAGCAGACGCGGCAATTGTTGCAACAGGCGTTGAACAACAATGTCCAATTGCAACGACTCGCCGGTAATACGCGCCATGTCCGAAAGCGTATCGGCCACCTGGCGGCGATATTGTTCTTGCTGGTACAGCTGCGCGTTTTGAATCGAACCGGCGATTTGGGCTGCCAGCGTGCTGAGAATGGCCTGGTCTTCTTCGCTGAAAAAATTGATCTTGTCAGAGTGAATATTGAGGACGCCCAAAAGGTTGTTGCCGGTAAAAACTGGCAGCGCCATCTCGGCGCGTATATTTGGCAACAACGGGTTGGCAAGCCAGTTTGGATCCTGGCTGACGTCGTTATCTACCACCACCTGGCGGCTACGGGCCGCGCGGGCGACAATGGAAACGGGTTGGTCAATCTCAACTTCGCGCGCGCCGTGCGTGCCCTGGTGTTCGTCATCTTCCTGCCAGCCGCAGGCTTGCACTTTTAGCGTGTGCTGGTTACTTTCCAACAGGAAGATGTGGGCGTGATACAGGTTGAAACGGCGTTGGGTGAGATGTACCGCTTCTTCGAGCAGGGGTTGTAGTTCGAGAATGGTCGAAATGCGGGTGGAAATTTCGGCAATCGCCTGCAGCTGCTGGGCCGATTTGCCGGTCTTCTGGAAGAGCTGCGCATTTTGCAGCGCCAGGCTCAGCTGGTCTACCACCTGACGTAATAATAATCGGTCATCTTCCTGCCAGACGCGGTGTGAATCGTCCACCACTTCCAGCGAAGTGAGGCCATCTTCTTGTTCAAAGGGAATGGCAAGCGTGGAAAGGTTGTCGCGCGAGGTTTGCGTGACGGTGACTGCGGACGATGGCAACATCCCAGTCAGTGCGCGGGTGTTGACCTGACGGGAGGCGGGTACCGGTTCTGCCGCAGTTATTTTTTTGGTCGGCTTTTTGGGCAGGGCAACTTCTCGCGGGGTTGCGGCTTCCTGCTCAGTGGGCTTGATGTCGCCAAAGATCTTATTCAGCCTTTTGCGCATTTCCTTGTTGTCTGACATAGTCAACTAACTCCTGAGCAAGAATACGGTATTGTTGTGAGCCGCGGCTGTTGGGGCGATACTGGCTGATGGGAATCCCCACGATGGGGCTTTCACGCAGGCGCGTGTCAATTTCGATCACTGCGGTAAACAACCCGGCGCCGAAAGTTTGTTGCAACTGCTCGCGGATGGCGCGGTGGGCGCGGTTGCGTTCATCCAGTAAGGTGATGAGAATGCGATACGCCAGATCGGGGTTGCTATCTTTGCGAATGCGCCGGATGATGGTCATCATGTCACGCAGGGCGTAGGCTGAAAAATATTCTGCTTGGGTGGGGATAACCAGTAAATTGGCCGCAGTCAGCGCGTTGGTGGTAATGGCGCCCATGGATGGCGGACAATCCATCAGAATATAGTCAAATTTTTGTGCTTCGGGGCTTTTAAGCGCATCGCGCAAAATGAACTGGTAGTTCATCCGAACCGGTAAAAAATGTTCCGCATCTACCATGCGCGAGGAGGAAGCCACCAGCTGTAAGTTGGTCGTTTGGGTGGTCTGAATGCTGTCTTGCAGAGCCGACCCATCCAGTAAAATTTCGGCGCTGGTGTGGGCGCTTTTGCCCGGCTCCAGCCCGTTTGCCAGCGTCAGATTGGCCTGCGGGTCAAGATCGAGCAGTAAAACCTGGCTGCCCAATTCTGCCAGCGCCGCGCCAAGCGCGTAGGTGGTGGTGGTTTTGGCGACCCCGCCTTTTTCGTTGGAAAACGCGATGATATAGCTCATGCTGTCTCCTGCTATTTTTCCTGTGCTGAAGCGCTTTTTACAATGCGGATGTCTTTGACCTTGAGCGCTTGTTTGATTTCGTCCAGCGCAATTTGGAGCATCTCTGCCGGGTCGTTGGTGCTGCGAATTTTAGAGGTGATTTCGCTGACGGTTTTTTCCCGCTCTGCGCGGCGGGAGGTTTCCTCGAACAGACGGGCGTTTTCCATCGAAAGCCCAACGCGCTCGGCCACGGCCTGTACCAATTCGATTTGTTCGCGGCTGATTTCGTCCACGTCGTCGGCGGCGCGGATGTTGAGAATGCCAACCACCTCGTTGCGCACTTTGAGCGGCACCGATAAAGTAGCGTTGGTCTCGCCTTTTTGCGCAAGGAGAAAATTTCCTTGTGCCAGCGCCAGTCGAATTTCTGGCAGGTCAAGCGCTTTCTCCAGCGCTTGTGGGCCCAGTGGGCCGGTGCGGAACCCGGCGAAGGACGATTCGCTGGTTGCACGTGTCCACTCGCGGCGCAGATACTGCTGGTAGACGGTTTGGGATTCGGCCAGCGCACGGGTCGCATCGGAGAACAGGCGCGCATTTTCGATGGCGATGGCAACCTGGTTGGCAAGTGTTGAAAGCGCCTGAATGTCGTCTTCGCTGAAGGCGTTTGGCTCTATGCTCTGAACATCCAGCGCGCCAATCAGACGTTCTCCCACGCGCAGGGGCAAAGCCATTTCGGAGCGCGTTTTTGACAGGTCGGGGTTGCGAAAGTAGACCTCGTCTTCGCCAGTTTTTAGGGCAATGCGCGGCTGACTGGTTTTGATGACTGTGCCAACAATGCCTTCGCCGATGCGTAGCTTGTGTTTGCGCGCCAACATGCGCTGACCGCCTTTGGAGTTGCTGGCATTTAGCAGGGCATATTCGCCAGATGGATCAACGAAAAAAATGCCAACGTGGTAAAAATTAAATTGTGAACTGATGACCTGGGTAACATTTTTCAGTAGTTCGGCCTGGTCGCGGATGTTGGCAATGGTTTGGGCCACTTCGGAGACGGCCTGAAATTGCGCCAGCCGGCGCTGTTCGATGGCATTGATTTTTTCCATCTGCTCGCCGCGCGTTGTCAGCTCGCGCGATTGTTCGGCTAGTTCGCGCGTGCGCTCTTCGATGCGTTCTTCCAGCGAGGCTTGCAGGGCGCGCAATTCTTCGTTTGTTTTGGCCTGATCTACGGCGTTTTCTTCCGCATGGATGGCGTTTTCGTTTAGACGAATCACTAACAAGCGCAAGAGTCCTCCGGCAATCAACGCGATAATTGAGGCGATTACCAGGTCGCCGATGTCGGCGCGCAACCCTTCGGCGGTGACCAGCCAGCCGTTGATTTCGCTGAGCGCGGTGATGAAAATGGTGAGATAAACCAGCCCGCCGTAAACGAAAATTCCGCGCTCGCCGCCGGTCAGCCCGCCGATAATTACCACCAGCAGCATGGCCGGTGCGGTGATATCGTGAATGCCGTTGCCATTCCATAGGATGAAAGTGAGACCAATCCAGAGCCCGGCTGGGGTGATGATCCGGGCCAAGGTTTCCTTCCCCTGGCTCAAAAAATAACCAGACAGTGCGGCAACAAAAACAATTATTCCTGCGCTGATCAGCAATTGCCATGAGTGAATTAGGGCAAAATTTACCAGTCCGCCGATGGATGCGCCAATCGCGCTAAATAAAATAATGGCGCGCAACATGCGATAGTCGGAGCGCTTTTCGCTGGACTGGATTTCCTTTGGAATGAGAAAATTTTCGAAAGCGGCTTTCATTGCTCACCTGTTTTGGGCTGGTCGTCGGGCTCTTCTGTTGGGTTGGCAAACTGGATGACGATGTCTGAACCGGGCAGAGCGCGACCCAACTCAGCGACGGTGGTTTGCAGGACGTTGCGCATGTTGACCGAAGCGCTGATTTTGGTAGCGATTTGGCTGATGGCCTGTTCTTTGGAGGCGCGGCGTTGTGACTCGTCCAGTAGGCGGGCATTTTCGAGCGCAACCGCCACACGATTGGCGATTTCCTGGGTGATGGTTAATTCGTCCTGTTTCCAGTTCTTTTTGCCAGATGCGCGCACATTCAGAACGCCGATGGTTTCACCGCGCAAGAGAATCGGAATTGCCAGCGATCCGCGATTGTTTTCTTCGTCAAAGCCGGTTTGCAGCGTGCCTTCTTGATTGGCTTTTTGAATTTCAGGGGAGGAAAGCGGGGCTTCCAGCGCCTGGGTCTTGCCGTTTTCATAGTGGAAGCCGAGTAGCTTTTCGACGCGGGCGATGCGTCCCCATTCCTGACGCAGATATTGGCGGTAGATGGTTTCGACCTCCGACAGCGATTTTTTGGTTTCTTCAAATAGACGGTCGTTTTCGATGGCGATGCTGATTTGGTCGGCCAGCGTGGAGAGTACGCGAATATCTTCCTGGTTGAAGGCGTTGGCTTCGGTGCTTTGCACATCCAGCGCGCCGATGACACCTTTACTGGAGTGCAGCGGGAGCGCCATCTCGGAGTGGGTATTGGGCAGGTCGGGGTTGTCAAAGTAGACAGCGTCCATGCCGGTATCCAGCGCAATACGCGGGTTACCGCTTCCGGTGACGTAACCGACGATGCCGACTTTGCCTACTTTTAGTTTGTGACCGCGCGCCAACATGCGTTCGCCGCCAGCGCTGTTGGCGGCCACCAAAACGGCGTATTCGCGTGCCTCGTCCACCAAAAAAATGCCGGTGTGGTAGAAGCCAAATTTTTCGCTGATGAGGCGTGTAACGGAGGGCAAAATATCCTCAATTTTTTGCAGTGACGCGATTTCGCTGGCGACTTCGGCGATGGCTTCCAACTGTGCCGCGCGGCGCTTAGTTTGGGCATTGACTTCGGCCAGTTCAGTAGACTGGCGTGCCAGAACTTGCGAGCGGTTTTCCAATTCAAGTGTGCGTTCCTGCACGCGGTTTTCCAGCGTACCGATCAGTTCGCGCAGTTGGGTGGTCATGGCGTTGAAGGTGTTTCCAAGTTGTTCAAACTCGTCGCCGCTGTGAATATTCACATTGCGGCTCATGTTGCCATTGGCAATCTCGTGCGCTGTGTCGGTTAGCGCGCGAATTGGGCGCAGGACGCTGGCGCCGTAAATAAAAATGATGGCGACGGCGCTTGCCAGTACAGTGAAAATCAGCGCAAGATTGATAAGCAATTGGCGAAGATTGGCATTGACAGCTGCGGTGCGGTCTTCAATGATGTCCACCACGCCGATTACCTCGCCCGAATAGTCGTACAGCGGGGCGCTGTAAATGGCAAAGGTGTGACCGTTCTCCACCACCCGGCTGAGGGTTTTATTGCCTTGCAATGCGGCGAGATACGCCGCCGGAGTATTTAGCGTTGGCGCTTTCAACGTGCTGGTTTGGAAGACTAACTCTTTGATGGGCGGTTTGGCGTCTGTGTTGGCGGTTACGAACGTTGCCAGGTCGGCTTGTTCTTTTTCGAGCCAGAGTGACCAATTCACACCGTATTCACCGCGCAAAGATGCCAGGATTTGAACATCCACATTCAGCCCAAATTCAACGGTGCCGATATGTTGGCCTGAATACTGTACTGGCACAACGCCGCGCACACCCAGCCCGCCGCGTCCTACTTCCAGCCCGCCGACAGGCTTGCCGGTGCGGTTGGCTTCCACCACCGTGGCGCGAAAGGCGCTCAAGTCGTCGCCAAATTTATCGAGTTGGTGCAGGCGTAAAAATGATGTTGCCGGGGGTAGGTGATACTGATATTGTGGAATACCAAACTGTTGGTTGAGTTGTTGGTAACTTTCCAGCGTCA
This sequence comes from Anaerolineae bacterium CG2_30_57_67, assembly GCA_001872455.1. GTDB lineage: Bacteria > Chloroflexota > Anaerolineae > Anaerolineales > Villigracilaceae > UBA8950. The sequence continues at coordinate 129,927 of MNXJ01000057.1, forward strand.
GTGCGGTCAGTTTCTCGCGGTCATGTTCGGCAAAGGCGGCCTGAATATCGGGGTTGGTGGCCGCCTGTGTCGCCAGCCCGAGCGCAAATTGCTTGGCCGATTCAATTTTCTCATCGAAGGACTCGTAGTAATGTTCAAAGTCTGCTTCGGCGGTGTGTTGATTGGCGTTAACCGTGCTGAAATACTGATACGCCAACAAGCCAACCAGCGCGATGGCAAACCAGAGCATAATGGGCAATAATAATTTTCGCAGTACCTGCATGGTTAAGCCTCGCGGTTAGCGTTTTCGGAGCGGTCAGCGTCGTTTTTCAACTGGAGGATGATTTCGGAGCCGGGCAGGGTGCGTCCCAGTTCCTCAACGGCGGTTTGCAAGATGTTGCGCATGTTGACTGAAGCGCTCAGGTGTGACGAGATTGCGCCGATGGTGCTTTCGAGCGCCGCGCGGGAGCGCGAGTCTTCCACCAACCGGGCGTTTTCAATTGCCAGGCTGACACGTTCAGCGATGGCGCTAGCAATGTCTCTCTCATCTTCCAACAGGGCGCGTTGGGTATTGGTTTGCACGTTGATGACGCCAATTACCTCGCCGCGTAGCTTGAGTGGAATTGCCAGCGTGGTGGTTTTTCCCTGCGAAAGATTTAATTCGCCGGTGGCGAGCGCCTCGCGCGCTTCGTAGGTTTCCAGCGGCTGAAGCAGGGGTTGCGCACCCGCCAGGGAATAACGATAGCCAATATGGTCGCTTTCTTGCGTTACTTTTTTCCACTCGCGGCTGACGTACTGACGGTAAGTCGTTTCGGCCTCGGCTAGTGATTTTTGTGTTTCCTCGAATAAGCGCGCATTTTGCAGGGCGACGCTAACCTGGTCGGCCAGGATGGTGAAAATTTCCAGGTCGCGCGCATCAAAGGCGTGCGCTTCTTTGCTCTGTACATCCAGCGCGCCGATGATTTGTGCGCCGATTTTGAGTGGCAACGCCATCTCGGAGCGGGTGTCGGGCAGTTCGGGGTTGTTGAAGAATGTTTGGTCAGAATCGGTATCAAGCGCGATGCGCGGGTTGCCGCTGCCGGTAACATATCCTACGATTCCGGCCTCGCCAACGCGCAGACGGTGACCGTTTTTCAGTAGACGTTGGCCGCCCTCGCTGTTGGATGCGCTCAAGATGGCGTATTTCTCGTCTTCGCTCAATAAAAAAATTCCGACGTGATAAAAGCCAAATTGAGCGCTTACCACACTGGCGATACGAGGTAATAATTCTTTCAAATTTTGCACGGAGGTGATGGCGCGTCCCACCTGCGCCACGGTTTGTAGTTCGGCGGCGCGGCGTTGCTGGTCTTGCGAAATCGTGTTGAGCGTTTGGGTTTGCTCTTCCAACGCGGACGTGCGTTCCTGTACGCGTTGTTCCAGTCCGCTCACCAGGTCATCTACCTTATGCGCCATTTCGTTAAAGGCGCTGGAGAGCTGCCCGATTTCATCGTTATTTTCGATGTCAGTGCGGTAAGAAAAGTCGCCCGAGGTAATTCGCAATGCGCCTTCCGTCAGGCGGGTAATCGGGTTGGCCAACTGCCCGCCGATGAGCCAGCCTGCCAGCGCAAAAATGGGCAGAAAAAATACAATCGTCCACAGCGTGCTGCGCAGGGTATTGTTGCGCGCCTCGGTCAGCGCGTTGGCCGAAAGATCCAGCCCAAGTACACCTTCGCGCGTGCCGTCTGGGCGGTAGAATGGCGCGTAGGCCGAGAGCCAGGTTCCCCACGAGTCGGTGTATGTGCTTTTTTCGGCCATCGGCTGGTTCATGGCAGCAAAATTTTCAACCAGTAACGCTCCAGCGTCAGGGTAGGTTTCGCCCAGTTTGGCTGGGCCGCGCAAGACCGAAAGCACCGGGCTGACGCTGTCCACTACAAAGTAGATTTCGCCTTTTTCGTTTTGCCGCATGGTGTAGACCGAGCCGATGTCTGCGTCGGTGTTGATGATGGCTTCGTTTGTGGCGCGCAGGGCGCGGAAGATGCTGTTGCCCTCGTCGCTGGGGCGCGTCAACGTGACGTGCAAATTAGCGTCTTGTTCCAGCGCGGCCAATGTTACCATGCTCAAGGCACGCTGGCGCAGTTGCTCGGTAATTTGTGCCTGTACCACCGTAAATACCACCCAACCGGTGAGCAGCGAGACAGACACGGCGATGAACAAAAAGGCCAATGCCAGGCGTGAGCGAATGTTGAGGGTGCCTTGGGGTGTCAGAAAAGTTCGTTGCACGGCAATCTCCTTAACTGGCGCTTTCGTTGTCTTCAGTCTTGATCTGGATGGTGATTTCCGAATCGGGGATGGCGTGACTCAACTCTTGCACTGTTGTTTGTAAAATGTTATCCAGGTTGATGGACGCGCTGATACGGGTAGAAATACCGCCGATAACGCGCTCCTTCGAGGCCAGGCGTTGGGCATCCTGAAAGAGCCGGGCGTTTTCGAGTGCATAGGCCAGACGTTCTGTAATTGTTTGATATAACCGAATTTCTTCCTGCGTCCAGTCACGCTTTTGCTGGGGAATATGAATTTGAACGCTGCCAAGGCTTTCGCCGCGCACGCTGATGGGAAGTTGCAGCACACTTTCGTCTGGTGTGGCGAGAATGTCTTCGCGGTGCAGGGCTTCCACCTGACCGTTGTAGTAGCGGAAACTGAGCGCCTGGTTGCGCGCGATGGCTTGCCAACTGCCTTGTTGATGTTGTCCAAAGATGAGTTGTGCTTCGGTCAGCGCTTTTTGGGTGTCTTCATACAGGCGGGCGTTGTGAATGGCAATGGCGATTTGTTCGGCTAATAGGCCAAGTACATCGCTATCCTGTGTGGAAAATGCGTTGGCTTCGCGGCTTTGTACGTCCAGTGCGCCAATGACTTCGTCGCCCACCTTAAGCGGCAGCGCCATTTCGGAGCGTGTTTCCGGCAGGTCGGGGTTGTTGAAGAAAGCGGCATCTTCGCCGACATCCAGGGCGATGCGCACGCTGCCGGTGGCGGTGACGTAGCCGACGATGCCGACTTGCCCGACCTTTAGTTGGTGACCGCGCGTCAGCATTTTTTTGCCGCCTTCGCTGTTGGCCGCCCGTAAAATAGCGAGCGTTCCGCTTGCATCCAGTAGAAAAATACCCGCGTGGTAGTAGCCGAAAGATTCGCTGATGGTCTCAGTCACTTGAGGTAACAAACGTTCCAGGTCTTGCAGGTTGGTAACCGCGCGGGCAACGTTTGCGAGGGCGCGAAACTGGCTGGCGCGGCGGGAGTTTTCCAGGTTGGCTTGCGCAAGCGCGGCGGTGCGTGTGTTGACGCGCTGCTCCATCTCTTGCAGGGCGGTCTGTAATTTATGGGCAGTATCATCCACCACGTTGGCAAGCGCGCCAATTTCATCGCGCCGTTCAGTTTTGGTGGAAGTTTTCAGGTTGCCTTTGCCAATTTCTGTGGCTTGGGCCGCCAGTGTATTCAGCGGTGAAGTAATCAGGTTGGCCGAAACCCCGGCGGCGGCGATGACAGCCACCATCAGCAAGGTTGAAATCAGCAATACCGTGTTAGCAAGGGTGCGTACCTGACCAGAAAAGGCACTGCCTGTGCGGGCAAAAATGATATTCCAGTTTTTTGTTTGTAGTGGCGCGATGGTGGCATATTGGTTCGAGGGTGTGTTGGGGTCAAGCGATGTCTGAAAAAAATTGCCGCGCGTCGGATTTTGCAGGTCTTTTGCCAGGGTGGTTAACTCTGCCGAAAATGATTCGGCTTCGCCCGGTGGAAGTTGGCGTGATTGTTGCAACGAGGTAACTTGTTCGTCGCGCAAGCGTATCAGCGTTTTGAATTGCAGAGCGGGCAGAGTGTTGTGTCCCAAAATGATATTGTTTTGGTCTAACAGTATGGCGGTCTGGCTGTCTTCGAGCCACGCGTTTTGGCGTTCCAACTCATTTTGCAAAATTTGAGCGTCATAAATGAAGCGCGCCAGACCGATAACTTTCTGGTTGTCATTGAAAATTGGTGCAGCTACAATTAATACCGGGCGCAGAATGCTCTCGTCGTATAAGACTTCGGAAACGTAAACGGCGCGCAGTACCATCGTCTGGCGAAACCAACCGCTATCAGCGTTGCTTTGATTGACGCGGTAGGCCTGCGTATCCAGTAAGGTGATGCCCTGGGCGCCGATCAGGCCGCTGGAGACGATAAATTCATTGTGCTTGTTTAAAATTTTGAGTGTATCAAGTACTTCTGCGCTACGGGCGGTATCGCCGGTTAGATATTTTTGCAGAACAGGAATTTCGGAGCCTACTTGCACCTGTTGCTGAAGTGAGTTAAGCAAGCTGTCCATCTCTTCAGCGGCGTCGTCCGCATTTTGTGTCAGTAAGTCATTACTATTTTCGGCCAGAGTCTGGCGCACGCTGATAAATTGTGGGATGGAGGCTGTCCAGAGTGGCACCAGTGCAACGATAAGGAAGGCGAGCGTAATTTTGGTGCGCAGATTCTTGAATTCGGTTTGCTGTATCAGGTTAATGGTCAGGGTCAGAAAAACGACTCCACCCATAACGATGATGGTTTGTTCGACCCACAACGGCGCAATCAGCCGTTCGGTGATGATGTTGTTTTGGTCTATGAACACGGCGGCGATCATGGCGACTAACCCCAGTAAGAACATGCCAACTGCCGGGCCAGGGTCGAGAGTCTGCAGGGCGATGTTGATGTAAATCAACATGCCGATGACCGCTATTACGATTCCAACTCCCTGAACGAAAAAGTTAACAGCGATGAAGGTGATTCCCAGCATGATCCCCGTCAACCAGACGGCGCTGGCGGAGCGTTTTTGGCGATTGAGCAAAAAGGCAATTGTCAACCCGGTGGCGAGCGCCAGGCCGTTAATTGCCAGCCCAATGAATTGCCAGCCGCCATTTTGGAATGCGCCCGCGCCAAACATCAGCGCAGAAACCCAGGCGGCGGCCATGCCCGTGCGCGCAATGAGTGCTACGTTTTCTGCTTGCCGTTTCCAGCTTTTTTGAGCGGCGATAAAATCTGTCATCAGGATTCCTGCTCCTTTTTGATTTTTACAATCACCTCGGCGCCAGGGGTGATGCGGCCCAGCTCTTGTACGGTTGTACGCAGGATGTTTTCGATATTGATGGAAGAACCAATTTTTGTGGAAATTTCACTTGCCAGACGGTCGCGTGCCGCCTGATTTTTACTTTCGGTGTACAGGCGGGCGTTTTCCAGCGCAACCGCCAGCCGCGCGGCGATTTCTTCAGCCAGTTTGACGGTTTCAGCAGAGAGTGTGGCGCTGTTAAATTCCAATTTAAGTGCGCCAATGACCTGGTCGCGGAGTTTGACGGGGACGGCTAGCATGGTTTTATTCTCGCCAGACTGTGACACAAGCGCTGATTTCCCTTGGCGAATGACATCGGCAGTTTCGGTGGGCAGGTTGTTAAGCGCAATGATTTTTGTGCCGTCGAATTGATAGCCGGTGTGATTCTGCGCAGCGTTGGAAAAGTTGCGCCAGCTGGAGAGAGTGAATTGCTGGTAAGCCAGTTCCAGATCGGCGAGATTCTTTTGTAGCTGCTCCACCAGCTGCGCACGCTGAATTGCCAGCGCCAGCTGGTCGGCCATGATTTGTAGCGAGGCAATGTCGTCCTGGTTGAAGGCTTCGGCTTTTTCGCTTTGTACATCCAGCACGCCAATCACCTGGTCATTAACTTTGAGTGGTAAACCCATTTCGGAACGGGTGTTGGGCAGGAGCGGGTTGTCGAAGTAGGTGGCGTCGTGGCCGGTATCCAACGCGATGTGGGGTTCGCCGCTGGCGGCGGCAGAGCCGACGATGCCGACCTGCCCCACTTTTAGCTGATGTTTTCGCTCCAGCATGGCGCGTCCCGCTTCAGTTGGGGAGGCGCGTAAAACGGCGTATTCATGCCGGGCGTCAATGAGAAAAATTCCGGTGTGATAAAAGTCAAACCGATCCAGCACCAGTTGCGCCGAGCGGTTAAGCAATTCGTCCAGGCTGCGTGCGGTGGTCGCATCGCGGGCGACTTCGGCGGCGACGCGCAGGCGGCTGGCCTGCTTTTGCAGATCTTCGGTGCGGTCGGTTACTTTTTGCTCAAGCGTTTGAATGAGAATTTGTAGTTCGCTGGCAACGGTATTGAAAGTTTCTTCCAGTTGACCAATTTCATCTTGCCGGTCAACGGTGAGGCTGGCAGACATGTCTCCCTTTGCCAGGCGGTTGGCGCGGACGACCAGGTCGGTGATGGGGCCGCTGATGGAGCGCGAAGTCACAAAAACGATGGCGAAGGCCATCAGTGCGGTGAAAAAGCCTACGCCCAAGTTGGAAAATATTAGACGTAATATGCTCCCGACGACTTCCTGCTGTTTTACTTCAGATACCAGTACGGTTTCGATGGCGGGAATATAGGCGTAGTTGCCAAGCACGGCTTCTTGTTGATAGTTGGCGTAAATGCCTTTGCCTGCAAGTGTGTTGCTGCTTCCGATTGCATTGATGGTGGCGTCGGTAGAAACAAGCGTCCCTGCTCCGGCGCGGGTGACGGTGACGCTTGTATAGTCGGTGCCGACCAGGTATGTTTCGAGTGTGCTGGCTATGCCAGTTTTGGTTTCCATCACCGCTTTGATTTCATTCAGGCTGGAACGGGCAACAATTGCGCCGATGAAGGCCCCATTTTTTTCGATGGGTTTCATGATGAGCAGGGATGTACTCGCCGTGCCTGTGGGCGGGGTGTCAATAGTGAAGGTTTCACCTTGCAAGACGCGTGTGAAGAAGCGTTGCCCGGTGTAAAATTGTTTTTCGTTGTTGCGCGTGGTGGAAATCAACACTTGTCCGAGGCTGTCTACAATGAAAATCTCATCATAACGGTTGGATTGCTCGCGCAGTTTGACGAAATTAGCGCGTATCAGATCATAGTTGAACTGGTACGAAAAATTATCGCGTTTGGCTTGAAGCAGAAATTGGATGCGCTGGTAGGTGAGCGGGTCTTTGATGGGAATGGAAATTTCGTTATCCATGGCCGTCAGAATGTTGCCAATCTGCGACTGTTTGATATCTGAAACGCCTTTTAATTGAACAAAAACTTGTTCGCGGCTGTAATAGAAATTGCCCAAGGCGGCGATAACGAGCGTGGCAACGGCTGACATGATGGTGATAAAAGCGAAGGTGGTTACCAGCCGCGCTGCAATGGTTTTAAAGTTGAAAATGGCATTGACCAGGATCAACAGAATGTTCATCAGGATGATGATGGCATAGATGGATAACCCGGCCATACTGGAGATGTTGGCTAGCGGTAACCGCGCGTACTGAATCTGGCTATTGAAATAGAGAATGGCGGCGAAAAATACCGCGCCTATGACGGTGATGCTGATTTTATAGCGCGGGTCCAAGCCTTCAAAACGCAGAAAAACAACTACCAAGGCAAAAACAAGCAAGGCGAGCGGAATGGCAAAGTTTTGCCACAAGAAAACTTGCGAGACGCGTCCCAGTCCATCCAGTAGAAATAAGAGCAGAGCAACAATTTGGAGTCGTCTTTGCCGCAGAAGTGGGTAAAGGGGAAAGTGAAGTAGGCCGAGTAACAGTGAAATTGTTCCAACTGTCAGTAGTTTTGTGTCGGCCACGTCTAAAATGCCGAAAAATGCCAGAATGTATACCAGCCCGAATCCTAAAAAGTTAAAAATAAGGATAAGCGGGATGAACGTCAACGCGGCGCTGATGACCCGGTAGAACTGCCGTTCTCTGCTGGAAACGTCGGTATCTTCCGGCGGAAGATTGAAAAAATTTAACCACCAAGACAAATGCATCATGGATTAGGCCTTTTGTTGGGCAGTTTCTTCGGATTCAGCGGGGGAGACCACAACGGAGACGGTGGAAACTTGCGGCAGGCGTTGCAATTCGCGCGCGGCGCTTTGAAGCAGAGCTTCCACATCCAGCGAACGGCTGAAGCGGGCAGATAGGTCATTGAGAGTTTGTTCGCGGATGGCGCGACGCTGAGTTTCTTCCAGCAAGCGGGCATTTTCAACCGCCAGGGCAACTTGCGCCGAAATTCTCTCGGCCATTTCTTGTTCGGCTTGTCCCCACGGCTTTTCGTTAGGCTTGCGGCGCAAAAGAATATCACCAATTTTTTTGCCGCGTAGCACCAGTGAAACTTTTAGCGTGTGCACGCCTTCTTCCTGATCGGCTGGTGGCTGGTCTGGCGAAATCGTCGTGGCGCCGGTTGTTGAGTAGGAAAAACCTTTGGGCGCGTTGCTGATATGTTCCCGCCAGGCCGTGGCCGTGCTTTCGGCGCCTAGCGCTTGCAACTGCGTCACAACATTCTGGCTTTCCTGAATGAGACGGGCGTTTTCAATTGCCAGAGCAATCTGGTCAGCCATGGCTTGCAGGCTGTAGATGTCATCGTTGGTGAAAGCGTGATCCTTATCCGACTGAATATCCAGCACGCCGATCAGGCGATTCTGTACTTCCAGCGGCAGGGCGATTTCGGAGCGGGTCAGGGGCAGGTCGGGGTTATTAAAGAAGGTGGCGTCAGCGCCGACGTTTTGGGCGATGCGCGGACGTTTCTGGTAGGCGGCGTAGCCGACGATGCCTTGGCGCCCAACTTCCAACCGGTGACCGCGCTTCACCATGCGCTGTCCGCCATCGGAGGAGGCCGCCTGCAAAACAACAAACTGCCCGTTGGCGTCGGCCAGAAAAATTCCGGCGTGGTAAAAACCAAAGCGTTCGGTGATTTGCCAGACGACGTTGGTGAGCAATTCGTTTAGGTCGCGTACTTCGGCGGCAGAGCGTGCCACTTGCGCTGCCGCTTCAAGTTGGGTGGAACGGCGATTCAGTTCTTCGGAGCGCTCTTCCACGCGCTCTTCCAGCGTGGCGCGAATACCGTTTATTTCGGCGTTGCTGCTTTCTAGATTTTCAATGATTTCTTTTTCAGTGTTATTGCGGTATGCGCTGACAATGGTTAGCAGGACGCCCAGGCTGAATGCGCCCCCCGAAAATGCCGCGGCGAACTGCGGATTGAGGCCAGGTTCCGAAAGCGGCAACAGGTTGAGCGCCACGAGGTGCAACAGCGCCACGCTGAAAACTCCTGCGGGCGGTAGAAGCGCTGCTGTTATCCCAAGGCTGATTGGAATAAGTGTGACAATGGCAGCGAGTAAATCTTCTGATGTGTGGGTGGAGTTGACCAGTACAAAAATGTAACTAAAGATGGAAAGCAAAAAAACTGTCAGGTAGGCAGAGATTTTGTAAAAAGGTGTGCGTGAAAGAGCATATGAAACGAGCACACTGATAAATAAAAATAGGCGTACTACGTCTTGTGGGCCGCCAAAATTGGGTGAATCGCGGCCAATCAGGAAACTTATCGGCAGAATCAGGGTCAGCGCCAGGGTCAGGCTGGCAACCAGCCGGGCATATTTTTTCTCGCGCAAATCAGTTAAAGAAGCGGGCGGTTGCGTCAGCAAGAGCCACAAACGCGCCAGCGCCCAGTTCGCAGGTGATTTTTTGGGTTTTTGAGAGCGGGTTTGGTTGTCTGGCATGGTTACTCTTCCACTTTGAGTTCGATAACGGATTCCGAGGCTTCCAGTGCGCGGCCTAACTCTCGCGCGGCGGTTTGCAAAATGTTTTCTACCGAGCCAGCGCCCCATAGTTTTTGCACAATCGAGGCCGAAAGGCGTTCGCGTAGGGCGGATTGCTGGCTTTCTTCCAGCAGGCGGGCGTTTTCCAGCGAAACGGCCAGTTGCGTTGCCAGGGCTTCCACCCAGGTCTGGTCTTCTTCGCTCCAATCTTGCCCGGTTTCAATTTCGATGTTGCCGATGATTTGTTCGCGTAGTTTGAGCGGGATGTCTATCTGGCGGCTGGATGCGGGTTCGTCTGCCAGCGCGGCGCTGATGTTGGTGGAATATTCCACTGTATTGTTTTTTAAACGGTCGGCCCAGGCCGAAGCGATGTATTGTTGGTTGACCTGGCGTAACTCATCCAACGAGTCGTTCGTTTCGCGGAACAGGCGGGCGTTTTCGAGCGCAATCGCTACCTGATTGGCGAGGCCCTGCAGGGTGGCGATATCTTCAGGCTTGAAGTCGTTTTCTTTGGTGGATTGCACATCCAGCGCGCCGACGATGCGCTCACCTACCATCAGCGGCAGGGCGATTTCGGAACGGGTGTTGGGCAAGAGTGGGTTATTGAAGCGGATTGGCGCGTCACCCACATCCAGCGCGATGTGCGCTTCGCGGCTCTGAATGGCTGAGCCGACCATGCTGTTGCCGCCTACTTGCAGGCGGTGACGGCGCGCTTTCAAGATTTCGCCAGCCGTGCCGGTGGCATCCTTCAGCTCGGCCCAGTGACCATTTTCAATCACCAAAAAAATGGCGGCGTAGTAATAACCAAAACGTTCGGTGATGACATGCACGACCTTGTTGATGAGTTCATCCGGGTCAAGAATGGAACTGGCAACTTTGGCTACATCGTTGACGGCCTGAAGTTGGGCAGTTCTTTGCTCGACAAGATTCTCTAATTCCTGGCGGCCAGACTGGATCGCGGTCAGCATTCCGTTGAATTGATTTGCCATTTGTTCAAACTCGTCGCCGGTTTCCAAAACCAATGGGTCGCTGACCACCTTGCCTGCATTTTTGGTGGCGTAGTTTGACAGCGTTTGCAATGGGCGCAGAATGACCAGGTTGATGGCGAAACCAAGCACAATCATCCCGGCTAGCGACCCCAGCAAACGGCTGATTTGTTCGGTTTGACTGGCGCGGTTGGCATCGGCGACTTGTTTATCGTAGGGCAGGGAAATTTCCAGTACGCCGAAGTAGGTGCGCGCGAAGCCGTTCAGCCCTTCGCTGGTAAGGGGCAAGAGCAGGTTGGCGTGTGGTTGGGTGCCAGTGAGCGCGGTGTTGGCGATGGGGTTGAAAGTATTGTGGACAGCGTCAAAATTAGCGCGTGGCGAGTCAAAAATCCCGTTCTGGGTTCCGGCAAAGTAGAAATAATCTTCATGGTTGCCGGGCGGCCCAATTTTTTGGGGTTTGACGTTGATGGAGCGGGTTGTTGGTGTGTACAACCATAACGTGTAATTTGCATCGGTTTCGATGCTCATTTTTTCCAAAAATGATTGGCCGAAATCAATGCCTACTTCCACCATGCCGATAAATTTACCGTCTTTTAACATAGGGGCAACGCCGTGTACGCTTGATCCGTTGATGTCCACCTCGAAGCCGCTGGCCGATTGGTGGGTTTGTACGACGCTGGCGATGGTGGTGCGGTAGGTGACGTAGTCACCCAATTGGGTCGGGTCGTGCGCTCTCAAAAATACCACGCCCTGGTCGGTTTCCACATACAGTTGAACGATATTGTATTTGGCTTTTAATTCGCTAAAAATGGGATTAAGCAGTTTAAGTAGTTTAACCCGGTCACCCTTCAGATACAGATCTTTGATGTCATCGCGGCTCGCCAGCGCCAGCGCCAGCGCGGATGACGTTGCTTCGTAGCCTTTTAACTCACCATTGATGACGCTTCCCACGCGCGTCAGGTCTTTTTCGGCGTTGGCATTGAGCGCTCGTAGATTATTCTGCTGTGTCAGGTAGCCAGAAATGATCAGAATGACCGCGAAAGAAAGAAACGCAACAACAACCAGCTTAATGGTCAGCGGTATGCGTTGAATGCGGTGCAGAAAACTTGTAGATGAAGATGTCGGCTTACGAGAATTCATAAGAAGGACTCCGGCCTACGCTTGCGAAACATCTTTGGTGGCTTTGCTCAAGTTGATGCGAATGGAAACCCGCCGCGCAGAAAGGGTCTTGCCGAGTTCGTTGGCAGTGATGGCGATGATTTTATCGGTGTTGGAAGTGCGTCGGATGCGGTCGGCGACCTCGTACAACATGCGCTCGCGTTCTACTTGTGTGCGGAATTGTTCTAGCAGTTTGGAGTGTGAAATGATGGCCGCCAGGCTTCCCGCCAGTGTGCCGAGCATTTCTTCGTCATTTTCGGTATAAGCGCCCACGCGCGGACTTTCCACATTGAGGATGCCCAGCACTTCGTTACGGTATACCAACGGAATAGCAAGTTCGGAGCGCACCTTGGTATTTACCGCAATGTAACGTGAATCTTTGGTGACATCGTCAATGCGTTGAGGTTGACGGTGTGTCGCCACCCAACCGGTGATGCCCACCCCAAATGGAATTTTGAGTCGGGCCGATTCTTCGTTGGGGTAGCCCACGGAAGACTTAACTTCCAGTATTTTTTGTTCGGTGTCGGCCAGCATGATGGCAATCTGGTCGCCGCCCATGGTCACTTGCAGACCCTGCACGGCGCTGTTGAGGGCTTCTTCGATGGTGGTGCTGGATGCCGCCGCCGTGGTGACGTGATGAAGCAGGCGGTGTTGTGAAAGTCGTTCCTGCGCTTCGGCAAATAATTCTGAGTTGACAACGGCCACGGCCAGCTGGTCGGCCAGAATTTGCATAATTTTGACAGTTTCTTCATTAAAGGCGTAGGGATGGACGGATTGCACATCCAGCACGCCCAGCACCCGGTCACCAACGCGCAAGGGCATGGCGGCCTCACCTTTGGTATCGGGCAGAATTGGGTTGGCATAATAGTTTGGATCTTTACTGGTGTCGTTGACCACCAGCGCTTCCTTGGATTTGGCCGCAGTGCCGACAATGGATTTTGAGCCAACCTCCAGCTTATGTCCGGCGCGTTTCATCTGCGTGCCGGCATCGCCGGTGGCCTCACGGATGACGGCGTATTGGCCGCTGGGGTCAAGTAAAAAAACTGAAGCATGATAAAAATTGAAGCGTTCTCGAATCAGGCTAACGGCTTGTTGTAATAGGTTATCTACAATGAGTGAGCTGGAAACTTCGCGTGAGATTTCGGCAACGGTTTGCAGCTGCAGGGCGCGTTGACGGGCGTCTTCCAGCAAGCGGGTGTTGTAAACCGCCCCGGCCACTTGTGCAGAGAGTGAAATAAGAAAGCGCAGGTCATCTTTGGTGAAGCGGTTTTCGTTTTTTGCATCTTGCACAACTAGCGCGCCAATGGCTGCGCCGCCAACAATCAGCGGGCAACCCAGCCATGATTTCGCTGGTTCCCCCACATATTTGGCGCCCAGCGCCCGGCTGCGGCGTTCGGTGTCTTCTACCAGCATCAGCGGTTGGCGGGTGCGCACCAGAATAGAAATCAGCCCCTCGCCCAGAGGAAAGGGTTCGAGCGCGGATGTTTTTCCATCGGTGTAGGTGTAGGGCACTTCGATGGTTTCAGTTTCTTGGGAGTAGAGCGCTATCAAAAATTCAGTTTCGCCGATTGCGGCGCGAATTTGATTGTGCAAAATGGGGTAGAGCGCGGTTAAATCGGTGGAGGAAGAAATTGCCTGGCTGGTTTCAGAAATGGCTTCCAACTCGCGCAGGCGCTGATGCGTGGCTTTTGCGGCGCGCAGGTTAGCCTGGGCGACGGGAATGGTTTCAGCACAGTGAATGACGGGGTTAATTTTATCCGGGGTCAGGTTGTTGGCGGGGATGCTTCCCAGCAGAATAACGCCCTGAGTGACGACATCTGCCAGGACGGGGAGAATTGCGCAAGTAGCGCATTTTGCTATTTCAAACGGAGCCAACAAACCGGTCGGGGCCTTGGCCTTCTCCAGTGTGAAAATTTCGGGGCCGGCGGAGAAATACTGGGCAATATCCGCTGCTGAAAGGTCGAGGCTATTTAGCGCGCCTTCTACGAGCGGCGATTTCGAGTCATGAGAAAAAGCCAGTTCCAAACCACTTTCGGTGACGATGTAGTAGAGTGCGATAAAAAGGTGTGATTTTAATGCATTCTGAATGGCTTGCTTTAATTCGGCGTCGCTTTGCGCCTGAAAAATGGCATAGTTGGCCTGATGCAAGCGCGCGATTTCATCAAAATCGGTATTGGTTGGAGTTTTGCTCATGGGCGTCTCGAAAGCGGCGAATCAACAAAAAAGCGAGGGATTTCCTTTGGGGAGGTTCCCTCGCGGCGATTAGCGTTCTTCGTAGGGTATCTCCCAGACAGGTTCTCCGCTGAGAATTTTGCGTATCTGGTCAGGGAACTTATCCGGGTCGAGTGGCTTTCCAAGAAAGCCGTTGAAGCCTGAAGCCCTGGCTTTGTTCATTTGCTCCAGGCTGGCCTCGGCGGTGACGGCAATAATCGGGACGGTTTTGAGCCGGTCAGACGCGCGAATTTTTTTAAGCGCTCCGTAACCGTCTTCGTAGGGCAGGCGGATGTCCATGAGAATTAAATCGAGGCGCGACAAGGTGTCGGCGTATTCGACAACTTCGTAGCCGGATGTTTTCCATTCGCAGTGAATGCCCATGAATCCCAACATACGCGCGACCAGAACGAAGTTGGAGACGTTATCTTCGACGACCAGCACGGTGGCGTCTTTTGGAATGGATGATTTGCGTGCGGAGTCGCCGCTTTTTGGGGTGGTTGGGTGGTCGTTATCAGATTCGCTCATGGTCATCTCTTCAAAAAGCGTTCGATTTGTTCGGTAATGGTGTCAATGTCAATTGGTTTCTGAATATACCCGTCGCACCCGGCTTCGAGTGATTTTTCTTTGTCGCCTTTCATCACGTTGGCGGTCAGGGCGATGACGGGGATGCCACCCATGTTGGGTAGTTCGCGGATGCGTGCTGTCAAGGTATAGCCGTCCATTTCGGGCATGTTGATGTCCATGAGGATTAAATCTGGGCGGAGCGTTTGTAATTTTTTAAGGGCTTCTGTGGCGCTGGGCGCTTCGAAAACGGTAAATCCATCCGCTGAAAGCACTCGTCGGATCAACATGCGGTTATCAGGATTGTCTTCAACGTATAAAATGGTAGCGCGGCTTTCTTCCGTCATTGGTAGTTGACCTCCGTGAAGATTCTAAATTGTTTCATCTGTGTGCAGACTATTTTACTTGCAGGTTGAACTGTCAAGTCATAACAGCAACCTTACAAGAATTCTGATGATACCCACAGCCAATAAATTGCTCCTGTAACCAAAAGCAACATTTATGTTGCTTTGCAGGGCAAAACAAAGATGCAGGTGACCGCCAGAAGAATTATATTGATTGTAGCGTGAATTGTACTATAATCAAACCACTATATCCGTCTGAATTGGAGGCTGAAATGTCGAGTGTAACGTATGAGCATGTTGTGAAAGAGTTTGGTACTGTTCGCGCTGTGAACGACCTGAGTTTTCATGTGGAAGATAAGGAATTTTTGGTTTTTGTTGGGCCGTCGGGTTGTGGTAAGACGACTGCCCTGCGTTTGCTGGCAGGTTTGGAAGAAATTACCAGCGGACAAATTTTGATTGGCGATCGGGTTGTAAACGATGTTCCGCCTAAAGACCGTGATATTGCCATGGTGTTTCAGTCCTATGCTTTGTATCCGCACATGTCAGTATACGATAATATGGCTTTCAGTCTTAAATTACGCGGCACACCCAAGGAAGAAATCAAAAAGCGTGTGATGGAAGCGGCTGAAATTTTGGGAATCAATGAATTGCTGGAGCGTAAGCCCCGTCAACTCTCAGGCGGTCAGCGTCAGCGCGTAGCCGTTGGACGCGCCATCGTCCGCAATCCGAAAGTCTTCCTGTTCGATGAGCCGCTTTCCAACCTGGATGCCAAGTTGCGCGTACAAACTCGCGCTGAAATCAATAAACTCCATCAACGCCTGCAAACCACCTTCATTTATGTGACTCACGACCAGGTGGAAGCGATGACGATGGCCTCGCGCATCGCCGTCATCAACAAAGGCATGCTTCAGCAATTGGATACGCCGCAGGTGCTGTACGATACCCCGGCAAATATGTTTGTGGCGGGTTTTATCGGTTCCCCGGCAATGAACTTCTTTCCGGCGACTATCAAACGGAACGGTGCCGACTTGATGGTGGATACTGGCACTTTTGCGGTAAAAATCCCTTCCAGTCACGTTGCCCTGTACCAGTCCTGGGTCGGCAAGAAGGTGGTCTTTGGTATTCGTCCGGAAGACATCTTCAACCCGTCTTTCCTGCCCCCGGCCATTCATGCCGAGAGCGTCCCCTCCAAAGTGGACGTGATTGAGTTGATGGGCAACGAAATTTTCCTGTACATGGTGGCGGGCTCGCAAAACTTTGTTGCCCGTGTAGACCCGCGCACCACCTACAAGGTTGGTGATCAGGTGCAGGTAGCCTTCAATATGGATAAATTCCACATCTTCGACCCTGAGACTGAGCTGGCTGTTCGTTAACACGATTGCTCTCCGAAAAAAAACTTCCGAAGCCGTTCAGGCTTCGGAAGTTTGCTGAAAGGATGAATTTTATGCAAATCAAATATACACTGGTGCTCGTCCGTCACGGTCAGAGCGCCTGGAACCTCGAAAACCGTTTTACCGGTTGGACGGATGTTGACTTGACCGAGCAAGGCGTGGTGGAGGCCAAAGCAGGCGGGCGCTTGCTGAAAGAAGCCGGATATGAATTTGATGTCGCTTATACGTCAGTTCTGAAGCGCGCCACCAAAACCTTGTGGATTATTCAGGAAGAAATGGGTATTGAATGGCTGCCAGTCATTCGCGCCTGGCAACTCAATGAGCGGCATTACGGTGCGTTACAGGGCTTGAATAAGGCTGAGACTGCCGAGAAATTTGGCGAGGCTCAGGTGAAGGCCTGGCGGCGCAGTTACGATGTTCCCCCGCCTGCGCTGACTCTTGCCGACGAGCGCCATCCGCGCTTTGACCGGCGCTACGCTGGCCTCAAGCCGGATGAACTGCCCGCCACCGAATCGCTCAAAATCACCCTCGACCGGGTGCTGCCCTACTGGCATAACGAGATTGCCCCGGCCATCAAATCGGGTCAGCGCTTGTTGATTGTGGCGCATGGCAACTCGCTGCGCGCGCTGGTTAAATACCTCGATCAGATATCGGAAGAAGAAATCGTTGGGTTGAATATTCCAACCGGAATTCCGTTGGTCTACGAACTGGATGCTGACCTGAAGCCTGTCAAGCACTATTATCTTGGCGACCCCGAAGCGGTCGCCAAAGCCGCAGAATCTGTGGCAAACCAAGCCAAAAAGAAGTAAGCAGGTACCCTATATCAGCAAGAAAGAAGCCCGAATTTTGGGCTTCTTTCTTTTATAATCTCGCCAATCTTTCACTTTTGACCTTTTGACCTTCACCGTCCCGCCCATGCAGCTTTCCCCCGACTTTCTTTCCGAACTTTGCGCGCACTTCTCTGGCGAGATTCGCGCCGACGCGGCCATGCGCCTGTTGTACAGCACCGACGCCAGCATTTATCAGGTTGAACCGTTGGGCGTGGCGATTCCCAGAACGCAAGATGACTTACAGGCTGCTGTCGAACTGGCCGCAAAATACCGTGTTCCTATTCTGCCGCGTGGATCCGGCTCCAGCTTGGCCGGGCAGGCTATCGGCCAGGCGTTGATTCTCGACACTTCGCGCCATTTGGACAAAATTATCGCAATCAACCCCGAAGCGCAGACGGCCACCGTCGAGCCAGGCGTTATTCTGGCGCGCCTGAACAAGGTTGCCGCCCAACACGGCCTCATGTTTGGCCCCGACCCGGCCTCTGCGGAGCGCGCCACGCTGGGCGGCGTGATTGGCAACAATGCCACCGGCGCACATTCGATTCTCTACGGCATGACGGCTGACCATCTGCTTTCTGCCGACGTGCTTTTCTCTGACGGCTCACGGGCGACGCTGGGAGAAATTGACAATCGGGCATTCCAAAACCGGGCTTTTAATGATGAGCGTTCGAGAATGGCGCATATTCTTGTTGCTGTCGCAGAGATTCGTCAACGCTACGCCGATGCCATTCGCACGCACTGGCCGCGCACCTGGCGCAACTCGGCTGGCTACCGGCTGAATTACCTGTTACCCTGGTCACCCACCGTTCCGCCGCAATGGTACGCCGACGAAAATAGTTACCCCGCTCGCGCCTCATCCATCAGCATTAACCTGGCACCGCTTCTGGCTGGCTCCGAAGGTACGCTGGCTATCATTCAGCGCGCAACAGTACGGCTGGTTGCCAAACCGCGTCACACCCTTTTGGCCGTCATCGCATACGACAGCGTCCCTGCTGCCTGTGACGACGTGCCGCGCCTGCTGGGCTTTTTGCCCTCGGCAGTTGAACTCATCCCGCGAATGCTGCTGCGCCTGGCGCGCGACGTGCCTGCCTACGCCCGCATGGTTGATTTTGTCGAGGGCGACCCCGCCGCCTTGCTGGTGATTGAGTTCTCGGGCGAAGACCCGCTTTGGCTGCAACAACAAGCCGCCCATCTCGGTTCAAACGCTTGCATCGTCACGGCTCCCGAAGCGCAAGCCCGCATCTGGGCAGTGCGCAAAGTAGGGCTGGGCATTCTCGATTCTGGCCCCACCGCTTCCCGCCCGGTCGCTTTTATCGAGGACTGCGCCATCCCGGTTGACCATCTTGGCGATTTCGTGCGTGAAGTTGACCGTCTGCTGACTGAAAACGGCACACAGGCGGCTTACTACGCTCACGCCTCGGCGGGCTGCCTGCACATCAAACCTCTGCTTGACTTGCACACTGGCGCGGGCGTGCATGCTCTGCGCGCTATTGCCGAGGCGGTCCATGCGCTGACGGTACGCTTTGGCGGCGCAATGTCAAGTGAACACGGCGACGGCCTGGCGCGCGCTGAATTTTTGGAAAAAACCTATGGGGAGACTGTGATGGAAGCGTTTCGCGCCCTCAAGCGCGCCGCTGACCCGCAAAACTTACTCCACCCTGGGAACCTGCTCGGGGCGTCTCCGCTGGATGTCAACCTCCGGTACGGAGAAACCTACCAGTCGAAGGCGTGGCCGCCGGTCCTCGACTTTTCCCGTCAAAAAGGCCTGACCGGCGCGATAGAGCAGTGTAATGGCGCGGGCGTCTGCCGCAAAACGGACGGCGTGATGTGTCCATCCTTTCAGGCCACGCGCGAAGAACAGAACGCCACACGCGGACGCGCCAATTTATTGCGGGCGATCAGCAGTCAGCGCGCAACCGTCAGCGGCGGTCAGCCCTCCGGCGAATTGGAACGCGCCGTTTACGAGGCGATGGGGCTATGTCTGGCTTGCAAAGGCTGCAAGGCCGAATGTCCCAGCGGGGTGGACATGGCAAAACTCAAATACGACTATCAGCAACACTATTACCAGTCGCATCGCCGCCCGCTGCGCGATTATCTATTTGGCTATATCAACGAACTGACTTTTTGGGCTGCGCCCTTTGGCAGGTTGTACAACTTGCTAATGCGTTTGCCGCTGGCAAACTGGTTTGGCGCGCGCTTGCGTCTTGCGCCTCGCCGCTCACTTCCGACCTTTGGCCTGTCGTCCGCCGCTTCAGCGCCTTCCAATTTGCCGCTTGCCACGGTTCTCTTCCTGCCCGACACCTTCACCCACTTTTTTGAGCCGGAAATCGAATCGGCGGCGATGCGTATTTTGGCGGCTGGCGGAATTGCCGTTAAACGGTTGCCACTCTATGGCGCGGGACGCACGCTCATTTCCAAGGGTTTCCTCCGTGCCGCTCAACGCCACGCCGCCCGCGTTTTGGATGAAATCGCCCGCCTTGACCCGGCGGGCGTGTTGCCGGTCATTGGGCTGGAACCCTCTGAAATTTATACCCTGCGGGATGAATTTTGTGACCTGCTGCCCGCACGCGCCGCCGAAGTGGAGCGCCTGGCCGTGCGCGCCTGGATGTTTGATGAATATTTCATTCGGCAGGCGCGCTTGTTTGTGCAGGGCGAACCGTCATCCGCCCCCGGCCAGCCGATTTTGCTTCACGGCCATTGCTACCAGAAAGCGCAGCCGCCCGCCGCGGACGGGTTTCCGGTGGGGCAGGCGGCGACGGCAGACTTTTTGCGATATTTTGGTTATGCGGTAGAAATCATTCCGTCGGGTTGTTGCGGAATGGCTGGCGCGTTTGGCTACGAAGCCGAGCATTACGATGTCTCCATGGCGGTGGGCGAATTGACCCTTTTCCCGGCAGTGCGCGCGCGTGGACAGAAGCAGGTGGTGGCGGTTGGCGCCTCGTGTCGCGCCCAAATTGGCGACGGAACGGGTGCACAGGCGCATCACGCGTTGAATTTGGCGCTGCAGGCGCTGGAGGCCGGTTTTAAGTTTTGATATTTTCGCAGTAAAACTTTACTTTTGCGTCAGCCAAACTTTCAGCGGTCGTTCAACATAGAGATGAAAGCCTACACAAAATAGTAGCAGGGCAAAAAAGTAGATGTAAAAAAGGGACCAATCGGGCAGAAAACTTTTTGGCGACAGGTCAAACAGAATCTTGAGCGGGTACTGAAAAATGTAAATGGCGTAGCTGGCTTCACCCAACAGCGCCAGGGGCGGCGCTGAAAGCCAATTGGCGGGCAACCAGGCAACCAGTGAAATAAAAATCAACAGAAGTGGGGCAAAAAATCCGCTGTCAAAGGGAATGCCCTGCCCCAAAATTTTGGCAATATACGCGCGAAAGTTGAGCGCAAGCACAATCAGCACGCTTAATGCCAGCACGCTCCACTTCAGCCAGCGCGCTGGCATGGGCGCTGTTTTTTGTTCCATAAATAAGTAGCCCCCGGCTACGCCGAGCAGAAAAGTGGGAAAATGCGCGAGCGGAAAGAAAAACAGCAGGTCGTGCGAGATGGATGGGTAGTTGTGGTAGAAGTTGCTATTGAACAGGCGGATGAGAATCGCTTCTGACAATATCCACGCGGCCAGCGCGGCGAATAAAAAGTTTCTGGCGCTGATGATTTTTTGTTGTAAAGCGATTAACAAAAAAGGGAAGACCACGTAGAAGAAAATTTCTACCGAAAGCGACCAGCCTGGCCCGTTGACGCCAAACGGATAAGGTGGCAGCCAGGATTGCAGCGCCGCAAAGGAAAGCGCCAGCGCTGTCCAATCCGGGGCTTCGCCCATCCAGCCGCGTACAACGAAGGCCAACAGCAGGGCAATCCAATAGGCCGGCAGAATGCGTGTCAGGCGGGCGCGGATGTATTTTCCCAGCGACATCTGCCGGTTGTAATGTGCGATGACCATCACGAAGCCGGATAGAACGAAGAAAAATGAAACCATGATGGGCCCGCTCGAAAAAAAACCGGGCAATGTTTGGGCAAAAGGTTCGTGAATGCCGTAGTGATAAATCACGACAACGGATGCGGCCAAAAATCGCAGGAAAGTGAGATTCTCGATTTTTGTCATAGGCCGGTATTATAGTCTGATGTCCGCTTTTATTCCTGGAAACCGGTTTGGTAGAGCGCGAAATATTTTCCCTGGTGGGCAAGCAGTTCGGCGTGCGTGCCTTGCTCGCTGATGCTGCCTCCTTCGACCACGACGATTAAATCGGCGCTGGTGATGGTGCTCAGGCGGTGGGCGATGACGAAGGACGTGCGCCCCTGGAAGAGCCGCGCCAGCGCTTTTTGAATGATTTGCTCGGTTTGTGTATCCACGCTGGAAGTGGCCTCGTCGAGAACGAGGATGCGCGGGTCGGCAAGCAGGGCGCGGGCGAAGGAAATTAGTTGGCGCTGACCCACGCTGAGCATGACGCCGCCTTCCTCGACCGAGGTCTCATAGCCGTTTTTGAGCCGCAAAATAAATTCGTGTGCGCCAACGGCTTGAGCGGCGGCCTGAACTTCGGCGTCGGTGGCGTCGAGCCGGCCAAATTTGATATTCTCTTTGACGGTGCCATTGAACAGAAACGGATCTTGCAAAACAACGCCCATTTGCCGGCGCAGCGAATTTTGAGTAATATCGCGCAAATCGTGGCCGTCCACCAGCAGCCGTCCAGAGGTTGGGTCCATAAAGCGCGAGAGCAGTTTGACCAGCGTGGTTTTGCCTGCACCGGTTTCGCCAACCAGGGCGACGGTCGAACCTGCCGGGACAGACAGGCTGATGTCGCGCAGAACCAGCGTCGGGTCGTCAGAATAGTGGAAGGAAAGCTGGTCGAAGCGCACATCGCCCCGGATGGCGGGCAGTTCCAGCGCCGAGGCTGAATCATTGACTTCCACTTCCATGTCGAGCAGGGCCAAAATGCGCTCGCCGCCGGCCATGGCCGATTGAAGTGTATCAAAGCGGCGCGAGAGGTCGCGGATGGGGTCAAAGTAGCGGTCAATGTACAGCACAAAACCGACCAGCACCCCGGCAGTAATCGACTCGCCCAGCACGGCGGTGCCGCCGATGTAAACGACGGCGGCGGTTGCCAGCGCGCCGAGAATATCTACGATGGGCATGAAGGTTGCGGCGACTTTGGCGGCGTGTAAAAGCGTCTGCAGGTGATAACGGTTGGTGACCTGGCTGAAGTGTTGGTAGTTATGCGTCTGACGGCTGAAGGCTTGCACGACGCGAATACCGTTGATGTTTTCGGCCAGCACCGAATTGACCCACGAGATGGCGGCGCGTACTTTGCGGTAGGCCAGCCGCGCCGAGCGGCGATAAATGCGCGTAGCCAATACCATCAACGGAATGGTAATAAACGTAATCAGCGAGAGTTTGGCGTTGAGCGTCAGCATGGCAATGATGATTCCGACCAGCGCGAACAGGTCGCGGGCAATCGCCAGCACGGCCCAAGTGATAAATTCGCGCAGGGTTTCGACATCATTGATGACGCGCGTGATGACGCGTCCGACGCTGTAGCGCGAGTAAAAGCCCAGCGAAAGACGCTGCAAGTGTGCGAAAAGCATTTTTCGCAGGTCATAAATGACCGATTGCCCGACCAGCGCCATAATTTTGACGCGCCAGTAAATAAATCCCCAGCGGATGATGGCCGCGGCCAGGTAAACCAGCGCCGTATTGCGCAAGACAAGCGGGTTATGGGCGTTCAGCCCGTCATCAATCGCGATTTTGACCAGGTAGGGGCCAATCACCGACGAGGCAGTCGCCACCAGCATCAGCGCCGCCGAAAAGAGCAGCTGCCACTTGTAGGGCAGGATGAACTTGATTAACCGCCGGGCAACTTGCGGGTCGAGGCCTTTATCGTACAATTCTTCCGATTGGGTAACGTAGGCGGGATGCGTGATGGTTGTCATGGGTTATCCGCTCAACTGAATATCGTGAATTTCTTTATACAATCCGCCACGCGCCAGCAGTTCGACGTGCGTGCCGGTTTCGACGATTTGCCCCTGGTCCATCACCACAATTAAATCGGCGCGGCGCACGGTACTCAGGCGATGGGCAATCACAAAGGTGGTGCGGCCTTCCATCAGCTGGTCGAGCGCTTCCTGAATGAGCCGCTCGGTTTGCGTATCCACGCTGGAAAGCGAGTCGTCCAAAATGAGAATGCGCGGATTCATCAGCAGGGCGCGGGCAATCGCCACGCGCTGACGCTGCCCACCCGAAAGCGTTACCCCGCGCTCGCCGACCAGGGTTTCGTAGCCTTCGGGGAAACCGAGGATAAATTCATGCGCCTGAGCCGCCCGGGCGGCGGCGAAAATCTCCTCGTCGCTGGCGTCTGGGCGGCCATAGGCGATGTTGGCCTTGATGCTGTCAGAAAACAGCAGCGAAGTTTGCAGCACCAGCCCAATTTGTCGGCGCAGGCTGGGCAGGTCGGCGCGGCGCACGTCCACCCCATCCACCAGCACGGTGCCCTCGGTCACGTCGTAGAAGCGGGGAATGAGATTGACCAGCGATGTTTTTCCGCTGCCGGTGGCGCCAATCAGCGCGACGAGTTGATTTGGGGCGACCCGCAGGTTGACTTCTGCCAGCGAGGCCTGTTTCTCGTCCTGATATTTCAACGCTACCCCGCGGAATTCGACTTCGCCGCGCAGGGCTGGCAGGTTCACCGCCTCGGCGGGCGAGGCGATTTCGGCGGGCGTGTCCAACACTTCCAGCGCGCGCTGCGCCCCGGCGCTGGCTTCTCCGGCGGCGTTGACCAGGTTGGTGAGCTGCTGCGCTGGGGCGGCCAGCATTAAGATGTAAGCGTTGAAGGCCACCAGTTCGCCCACGCTCAACTCGCCGCGTAAAACCATGCTGCCGCCAAACCACAAAATGAGAATGGTGCAAATCGTCACCAAAAAATCGGTGGTGGGCATGACCACCGCCCAGGTGCTGATGACGCGGATGCGGGCGTCATAATAGGCGCGGTTGGATTCGTCGAAGCGTTCCATTTCATAATTTTCGCGCGCAAAAGCGCGTACCACCTGCACGCCGCTGACGTTTTCCTGCAGCCGCGCCGAAAGGTCGCCCAGGCGGTTGTCCACATTGAAAAACATGGCGGTGATGCGGTTGCCGAAATCAAAGGTCATCCACACCATCGGGAAAATGGGAATAATCCCAATCAGCGTCAGCGTGACGTTGGTGGAGAGCATGATGCTGATGGCGCCGACGATGAGAAAAACCAACTGCGCCAGTTCTACCACCGAGCCGCCGATGAAATTCTGCACGGCGCGCACATCTTCAATACAGCGTGAAATCAACTGGCCGGTTTGGGCGTGGTCGTGAAATGAAAAGGAAAGGTTTTGAATATGGTCGTACAGTTTGTTGCGCAAATCGTAGCCGACATGCCCGGCAATCCATTCGGACAGGTAGCGCTGCAAGCCCGACAGGGCGGCGGTCAGCAGCCCCAGCCCCAATAAAAGCAGGGCAGATTGAATAATCAGGCGGCTGTCGCCGCGCGCGAGTCCGTTATCTATCAAATCGCGCATGATGCGTGGCATGTACAGGCTCAGCGCCGTCAGCCCGAGCAGGTTGAGCGCCGAAAAGGCAATTTGAATCAGATAGGGCTTGATGGCGAAACGCAGGCGGAAGATGGACATGGGCGGGTATCAGTTATCAGTTATCAGTTATCAGTTGTCAGTTGTCAGTTATCAGTCTTCCAGTGATTACTGCTCACTGCTCACTGATTTCCATTATTTTCTTGAGCAGTTCCAGGCCGGTTTGGAGTTGTTCCTGCTCAACGGGCGTGAGGGTGGTCAGCCGCTGCGCCAGCCAGGCGTCGGTTTGCTCGTAGATGGCGGAGAGCGCGGTTTGTCCGGCGGGGGTCGTCAGTGTCAGATGGATGTGGCGGCGGTCTTGCTCATCGGTCTGACGCGCCACCAGGCCGCGCGTCACCAACCCATCCACAGCGGCGCTGACCGCCGGGCGGCTGGCGTTTTTATCGGCGGCGATGGCGCTGACCGAGTCGATGCCGTGCCGGATGCGTCGCAGTACCTGAAATTGTTCCACCGTCAGACCAAACTGTTCGGCGGCGGTATGCCGAATGCGGGCGCGGGTGCGAAACCAGGCGGTGGGAACGCTTTCCCAAAATTTTTCAATGAGGGTCATGGGAAGGGTGAATGAGAAATGAAGAATGAAGAAAGGTTAACTTATCTAACTATTCTATTAATTAACCATTTTTTGTCAAGGGCGAACTTGAGAGTTGACTAATTGGCTGCAACCGGACAACCGGATAACCGGACAACCGGATAACATGATTTTTGTCATTTGCATTCGATGAGAAAAAAAGACTATACTGAAAGGGCATTGAATTCTATTCTCTCTCTTGGAGGCATAAATGGCGCAAGAAGGACGCAAGAAAATTACCCTGCCGTATCTGTTCGATAAGGTCGCCAAAAAGGAACCCATCACCTGGCTGACCTGTTACGATTATCCGACCGCCTATCTGCAAGAGCAG
The DNA here is from genome assembly GCA_001872455.1 of Anaerolineae bacterium CG2_30_57_67. Classification (GTDB taxonomy): domain Bacteria; phylum Chloroflexota; class Anaerolineae; order Anaerolineales; family Villigracilaceae; genus UBA8950. The sequence continues at coordinate 155,461 of MNXJ01000057.1, forward strand.
GCCGGGATTGAAATGATTCTGGTGGGCGACAGCCTGGGCATGACGATGCTCGGCTTCGACTCGACCCTGCCGGTGACGATGGCCGACATGATTCGGCACGCCTCCGCCGTGCGGCGCGGCGCGCCAACCGCCTTTGTCGTCGGCGACATGCCCTACATGAGCTATCAGCCTTCCGTCGAAGACGCCATCCGCAACGCCGGGCGCTTCATGGCCGAGGCCGGTTGTGACGCCATCAAACTGGAAGGCGGCGCGGCGATGGCCGACCGCATCGCCGGGATTGTGGACGCTGGCATCCCCGCCATCGGCCACCTGGGGCTGACGCCGCAGTCTGTTTCCGCGCTGGGCGGATTCAAGGTACAGGGCAAAGACGCCCGCCTCGCCAAGAAAATCCTCGACGACGCGAAAATCCTGGAAGAAGCCGGGGCCTGCATGATTCTGCTGGAGATGGTTCCCGACCGCCTGTGCAAAATGATTACCGAGCGCGCCGAAAACTGCATCATCCTGAGCCTGGGTTCCGGCCCCGACGCCCACGGCCAACTGTTGATTTACCACGACATGTTCGGCCTGTACCCGAAATTCAAGCCGAAAATGGCGAAAGTTTTCGGCAACGCGGGCGAAGTCATCCTGAATGGCCTGAAAACCTACCACGACGAAGTCATCGCGCGCCAATTCCCCCAGCCTGAAAATTGGTTCGGCATGAAGGACGAGCAGTTCGCCGAGCTGGAAAAACTGGTAGCCGAAGACGATGCTTGTGATTGCGGCTGCTGCGATGATGACGATTGTGACTGTGATTGCGATTGCTGCAAAAAGGATTAACCATGACGGACGATTTACGCTCCCTTTTCGCCATTCCGCACGACCGGCTGGACGCCATCAACGCGGTTTTGCTCAGCCCCGACAGCCGCGTCATTACCGATTTTCTCAAAGTGGTCGAAAAATATGGCACGCCCGAACAAATCAACGCCAAAGCCGCCGAAGCGCGCAAACTCCCCAACCTGCTCAAAAAAGTGGAGGAGCGCACGCCCGCCTACCTGAAAGACCTGCAATGGCTGACGGAGCAGCGCGACGCTGGGAAATTTGCCTCGGTGGCGGAATACCGCCGCGGGGTGCTGGGCGCCAAAGCCGAAAAAACCACCTTCCGTGACGACTTCGCCGTCACCCTCGAAGTCTCGGCCTTGCAATACTTCCCCTGGATTCGGACGATGGTCGAACGCGCCATCGAAAAGCGTTCGCTTATCCCGGGGCGCTTCATCGCCGTCCGCAAGATGAAAGAATCAGAAGCCGATGGCGACCTGCCCGCGATTGTCGCCGCGCTGGAAATCATGGGCGCGTCCTTCGTCGAAACGCTCGACACCAAAGGCACCGACGGTTCCAACGTTCACCTGGGCGGTCCGGCGACGATTACCGGTTATTTTGGCGGCGTCGGCCAGCCCAATCACTACCCGCTCAAATGGGTGGATGAATTTTTGTACTATTACACCACCTACGGCCTGCGCGAAGTCCTCAACATTAACCCCGGCACGGTGCTGGCCGGTTACATGCTGCACCGCCTGGGCATTGACATCGAATTCAAGATTTCGGTTTTCATGGGCAACGACAACCCCTACGCCGCCCTGTGGACTCTCCTGGCCGCCAAGTTGTTCAGCCGCGAAGACGGCAGCACCCCGCTGATTGGCTTCAACTGGTCGAACTCGGTCAACAATGAAAGCATCGAAATCACCGCCCAATTTCGTCAGGCGCTGGGTTTTGAAGACGCGGTGCGCTTTGAACATCACATTACCGAAACCTGGAAATCCATCGTGCGCCAGCCCTACAACCGCCGCGCCGAACTGGTGCAACTGGCTGACCACGTTGCCAACATCAGCGCCAAACACGAAGGCGGTAACCCCGAAACCGATTCTGAGCGGGCGCACCCCTCCGACATCCTCGACTACTTCCGCGACAAAAGCGAAGTCATCGAAAGTGGTGACTGGGACGCCCTGCAAACCAACTTCCTGGATAAAGTGGACGCCGCCAACGACACCGCCCGCGCCCTGACCGAAAAAGGATTGAGTTTCATCGCCGCCGGTACTTTGCACCGCTAAATCCATTGGCGCGTTTTCCGCCCCTCTTCCAAACGGAGAGGGGCGTCTTCTCCTCTCTTCTCTCATCTCCTTCTCTCTCCTCTTTCCCGCCCATGCTCATCCAAATCGTTCACCTTCAAGTTCCCCCCGAAAACCGCGCCCGCTTTTTACAAATTGCGCTGGAAACTGTCGCCGCCAGCCGCGAGGAATCGGGCATCCTGCAATTTGACCTGCTCGAGCAGGAAGACGCCCCGAACCATTTTCTGCTCTACGAGGTTTATCGCTCTCCGGCAGACCTCGAAGCCCACCGTCTGACGCCGCATTTTGACCAGTGGGCCAAAACCGGCGTCCCCCTGCTGATGGGCGAGCGCGTGCGGGTGATGTATCAGCCGGTGGAATAAAAATAAAAGTGGGCGCAGGCTGCCAACCTGCGCCCACTTTGCCAATAGTTTCTCAAGCCGCGTGGTTAGCGCATGATCAGCGGGAGGTAAAGTTTGTAGTTAGGGACAACGTAAACATTGAACGCCGCGCCGTCCGGCATCGGCAAATGGTCCTGGTTAAAGATCCCCCACTTAAAGACTGGACTGCCCACGTAAACCACACCGATGGGGTGATTATCGGTTGTTCCACCCACACCGCCGGGGTTGTAGTTGGGCGTGACGATGATAATGGCGTTCGGGTTGTTGTTTGTCAGGGGATTGTCAATGTAGGTGATGTGCCCGGCGATATTTACTCCCGTCGCTGCATGGTGAACAAAGACATCAACCCCCGGGGCGCCTGTGTGAACCGCCACGTTAAACGCGGCGCCGACCGGTATCGCCACTCCGTCCTGATTAAAAATTCTCCACTGGCTTCCACTGTAGAACACGCCGATAGGGTGATCGTCGCCCTGTCCACCAACACCGCCGGGATTAAAGTTCTGCGTGACGAAGAGTATCGCATCGGGGTTGCCGTTCGCCAGTGGATAATCAATAATTGTTTCATCCCCGAATGTGTTTGCCGCCGTTGTCTTGTGAACAAAGACGCTCGCATCCGGGTTGGGTACCAGCACATTGAAGGCGGCATTCACCGGCATGGTCACAGAGTCCTGGTTAAAGATCGCCCACTGGCTTCCGGTGTACCACATGCCGATGTTGTGATTATCGTCCATTCCGCCAGCGCCGCCGGGATTGTAGTTCTGCGTGGCGAAGACAATCGCATTCGGGTGACCATTGGTCAGGGCATTGTCAATCATTGTGTAGTCGTTGACTCTGTTGCCCGCTGTAGTCGTGTGGACAAAAATATCCGAGACAGGAACCAGCACCAGCACGTTGAACGAGGCGCCGGTCGTCATCGCCCCCCCGTCCTGGTTAAAGATAATCCACTGGCTTCCGTCGTACCACACGCCGAGGTTATGATCATTGTTCAAACATCCGCAAACGCCGCCGGGATCGAAGTTCGGCGTGACAAAGAGGATGGCGTTCGGGTTGCCGTTCGTCAGGGCATTGTCTATATAGGTGGAGACGCCAGTGGTGTTGTCCGCTGTGACCGTTTGAACAAAGGCGCCCGCATACGCCGGGAGAACGAACACATTGAACGCGGCATTGAGCGGCATCGCCGTACCGTCCTGGTTATAAATTCTCCACTTGCTGGCTGATGTGTCGTAGTATACGCCGATTGGAAAATTTGCGTTCACGCATCCGCAAAGATTACTGGGGTTCCAGTTGGGCGTGACCAAGATCCTGGCGTTTGGGTTACTGTTCGTCAGGGAATTGTCAATGAAGGTGTGATCGCCGCTGCTGTTGCTGGGTGTGGTTATGAGGGCAAAGACGCCTGTGCTGGCGGTGGGGATGATCACATTGAACGCCGCGCCTACCGGCATCGCCGCGCCATCCTGGTTAAAGATCGTCCACCGGCTTCCATTGTAGTACACGCCAATGGGGCGATTATTGTACTGTTGAATAACCCCGCCTGGATTGTAGTTGGGCGTGACGATGATGATGGCGTCCGGCTTGCCGTTTGTCAGCGGATGATCAATGATGGTCCGGGTGTTAGTGCCATCAATATTTGCCGCCGTCGCGACGTGAACGAACTGAACGCCCAGCGAACTCGCCGGAGTGATATTGAGAGCCGGGAGGTCGAGCAGTTGAGGCTGAGGCGCGCGCGGCGGCAGTGCGCCGCGCCCGGCATACGCCACCCCGCTGTTTCCGATGACACTGACCGTGACGGCCAGGACCGCCACCAAGCGAGCAAATTTCGTAAACATTTTGGATTTTCCTTTGGCTGAAACGAAAATTTCACAGAGTATCTGTGGACGCAGGTTGATCCATCTCGACCAACTTGATTTTATTGTACGTCAGTTGTGTCAGAAAGCAATCCTGCCTGAGTACTTCACGCGTATGCAAAACATCCTGCGAACATCCATGCTGTCTTGCAAGTGAGAATCAAAAAGTGGTGCAGGTTTGTATCCTGCACCACTTTTTGATTTAACGCGCTTTATGCTAAAGTTGAGAGTGCTGGTAGCGCTTATCGAATAATTAGCGGAAGGTAAACTGAGTGAGTGCCTTCGCAGATGTAGCCGATGCACAGGGCCTTGGACGCGCCACTGGCTTTTCCAATCATTCCGCCAAAAGCGCCGTCAAGCCGATAGCTGGTAGATGTCATGCTTCCGCCAGGCGCTTGCGCGCCATTCAGCGTATTGCGTTGAATGCGAAATGAACTCGATGACAAGATGGCAGCACTGACAGCAGTGACTGTTAAGGCTGAGACGAGTATCAGGATTGTGATAGAGACAATCCATTTTGTGTGATTCTTCATCGATTGCCTCCATTACTTGAGTAATAACATTACTTCGATGACACCCTCACCGCTGATAATCTCGCCCATCGCCTTTCCAATGACCGCCCCAAATTGTGGATTAGTGGCTAGCATGGCATAGCCGGGGATGTCTGATGTAGTCAATAAATCACCGCGGTGAATGGGGCCGTTGGCGGTGGTCACCTTGACGGGGACGATGCCCATCATCGCAACAGGAATGTAGCCGGGCTGGGTTTCCATTGAGCCGCCGCCGACAAAACCAGGCGCAGTTGAATATACGCCAGCCAATGACGAGTCGTTGGCATGCAAAGATTTGGCAACCGTTCGGTCTTGCGTGGCGCTGATGACCAATACATCGCCTGGTTCAAAAGTGGAAACGTCGCCCTCTACCCTAATCCACTCCGCATAGTCTGCGCCGCTTCCGGTGAAAGAACCATCAGCGGTCACGTTGCCATTTCCGTTGACGCGAAAGCGAAGATACGCGCTGGAACAATCAAATCCGCCTGCGCAGCCGCGGATGATGTCCGAATCGGTGTTATCCAAAATAGTGACAGTCAGTCCGCGCGTGCCAGGACTGCCGGCAGCGCTATTGGTGGTCCTATTGCCTACGTTAAATGCGCCTTGCCCGGCTGCATTGTTGGCAATCAGTGGAGCCGCCTGCGCATCATTTCCCACCAAAACAGCCGCTCCGCCAACCAAACTAAAGGCATAGGGTGTGCCAAGCAGTTTCTGCCGTGGGCTTAATTTCTCGCCATTGACGGTGATTTCCGCCCAAAGCGGCTGTGCGAATTTACTCGGGTCGATGTTATTCGCTTCTGACACCAGGTTGGGGATGGCAATGTTCAACATGCCATTGGTAACTGCCACCGTCTGGGTATCCGAGTAAATCAGGTCTCCGGCGGTCGTTGCGGTTGGGTCGTCCCAGAATTTGACGAGTACTGTGTAGTTTCCATTCGGCACCGGTACTCCTCCAGTACCGGTTAAAACCGCCTGGTAGCCCAATTGCCTATCCGGCCCGCAGGCTGCCAGGAACAAGGCAATTCCGATAAAGATTAACAAGACGAATAGATTTTTTTTTCTCACAATGACCTCCTCTGATGGCCAAATTAAACGCCTCGCGGAGTGCGCGCGAACGCAAGTCGATTTAAACTAAAAAAACCGACTAGATCCATAGTACAGAATTTACTTACCCCTTACAATGGATTATCGTTTCAAACTCGTTACAGAAACGAGTTTTTTGCGTTTTTCTACAGTTTTCTCACGTCGTGCGAGCCGCTTTCATGAATTCCGGCGGGGGTGATTTCGATAAATTCCGCATTTTCCTGCAGTTCGCGGAGGTTGTGCGCGCCGCCATAACTGAGGCCGGAACGCAGACCGCCGACCAGTTGCGTCAGCACTTCGGCCACGCCGCCGCGATACGGAACGACCGCTTCCACGCCTTCCGGCACGACTTTGGCCCAGTCTTCGGCGCTTTCGGCGCTTTCATCGTGGCCGCGCTCGGCTTCGCGCCGCCCCATCGTCGCGCCCAGCGAGGCCATGCCGCGCACCACTTTCACTTTCTGCCCGTCACGGATGACCGGCGAACCGGGCGCTTCCTCCGTTCCGGCGAAGAGCGAACCAATCATCACCGTTTCGGCGCCCGCCGCCAGCGCCTTGACCAAATCCCCGGCTTTTTGGATGCCGCCGTCGCCGATGACGGGAATATCGCGCCCCGAGTCGCGCACGCCAGCCACAGAATCCATGATGGCGGTCAGCTGCGGCACGCCAAAGCCGGTCACAATGCGCGTGGTGCAGATGGAGCCGGGGCCGATGCCCACCTTGATGGCGTTGGCGCCCGCCTCGGCCAGTTCACGCGCGCCCTCGCGCGTGGCGACGTTTCCGGCGATGAGCTGCGCGGCGGGAAATTGGCGGCGCAGGGTTTTGACCATTTCGATGCAGTGGTCGGCGTGGCCGTGCGCGATGTCCAGCACCAACACATCGGCCCCGGCTGCGAGCAGGGCGGCGGCGCGTTCCAATTCACTGGCGCTGACGCCGATGGCCGCGCCGACCCGCAGATGTTCGCGCCCGTCGAGCGTGGCGAGCGGGTTGTGGGTTGGGCTGGCGACATCCTGCGCGGTAATCAGGCCGCGCGGCTGATTGTTTTCGTCCACCACCGGCAATTTTTCCAGGCGATGCTGGTAGAGCAGGGCGCGCGCTTCTTCGCGGCTGATGCCCGGCGCGGCGGTGACGAGGCGCGCGCGGGGCGTCATCACTTCTTCCAGCCGCTGAAAACCTGCCGGAGCCAGCAGCAGGTCGCGGCGGGTGACAATGCCTGCCAATTTGCCGGAAGCATCCACCACCAGCAATCCGCCCACCTGACGCAGGCGCATCTCTTCGGCGGCCTCCATCACGCTGGCGCTTTGTGGAATGGTGTAGGGGGCTTCGACGATGAAACCCTGGGCGCGTTTGACCTGCCGCACCTGGCGCACTTGCTGTTCGATGGTCATAAAGCGGTGTAGAATGCCAATCCCGCCGCTGCGCGCCATGGCAATTGCCATTTTGGCTTCGGTGACGGTGTCCATGTTGGCGCTGATGACCGGGATGTTGAGGCGGATGCCGTCGGTCAGGCGGGTGGATGTGTCCACGTCGCGCCGCGATTGGATGGGCGAGCGGCGCGGGACGAGCAAAACATCTTCAAAAGTGAGGCCTTTGCTGGGGCGAATTTTCATGGCAAGTCTCCTGATTTTTTCCATTTCTCTTACAACCCGTGCTGAATGGCAATCACCGCCGCCTGGGTACGGTCGGACACTCCCAGCTTTTCCAGAATTGCGCTGACGTGATTGCGGACCGTGCCTTCGGACAAATGCAGCTGCCCGGCAATCTCGCCGTTGTTGAAGCCTTTGGCTATCAGGCGCAAAACGTCGAGTTCGCGCCCGGTCAATTTTCCCGTTAAAACCGAGACGGGCTGTGTCTGTTTGCTGGCAATCTGATTGAGCAATTTTCCGGCGACTGCCGGGTCAACAAACGCTTTTCCGGCCAGCGTGCCGCGAATGGCCTCGATAATTTTTTGGCGCGAGGCGTCTTTGAGCAAATAACCGCAGGCTCCCGCGCGGATGGCGTCAAACAGCCATTCATCGTCATCGTAGGTGGTCAGTACCAAAATTTTGATGGCCGGAAACTTGGCGTGAATCTCGCGGGTGGCTTCGATGCCGTTCATCACCGGCATTTTCAAATCCATCAAAATCAAATCTGGCTGTTTTTGGGCGGCCAGTTCCAGCGCCTCGGCGCCGTCCTGCGCCAGACCAACCACCTGAAAATCTTTTTCCAGCGTCAGCAGCATTTCCAACCCGTCGCGGATGACGGCCTGGTCGTCACACAGCAGAATTTTCATAGGGTCAGTGTCACTTTCGCGCCCTGGCCTTGGGCGCTTGCGACGGTTAATTTTCCGCCCGCCAGTTCGGCGCGCTCGCGCATGCCCACCAGCCCAAAATGTCCTGTTGATGGGTCGGATTTCAGGTCAAAACCCTGGCCGTCATCCTGAATGACGAGCGTGGTCTGGCCGTCGCTGGTTAAGCGCAGGCTGAAATTTTTGGCGCGCGCGTGGCTGACGATGTTTTCGATGGCTTCGATGGCAACCCGGTAGATGGTTTGCTCCACGTCGGGGCTGAGCGCCGGCAGGGGATTTTGCAGGGAAAGATCCAGACCGAGCGCATAACGCGCCGCCGCCGATTCCGCCGCCCGCCGCAGAGCAATTTCCAGCCCCAAATCTTCCAGCGCGCTGGCGCGCAGCGCTTTGAGAGCGCGGCGGGTTTCATCTGTTCCGAGGCGGGTGGCGTCCAGCGATTTTTCGAGAAATTCTCGCGCGCGCGGCGGGTCAATCTCAAAATAGGCTTTGGCGGTTTCGAGTGAGACGGAAATCGCTGTCAGCGAATGCGCCAGCGTATCGTGCAGTTCGCGCGCCAGCCGGTTGCGCTCGCGGCTGACGGTGAGATGCTCCAGCGTGGAAGCGTAGTGCGTCAGGTTGGCGTTTGCCTGGCGCAGCGATTCGCGCTGTTCGCGCAGGCGTTTGACCAGCAGGCTGAGAAAGACGCCCACCGCCAGAAAGCTGATGGTGCGAATGCTGGCAATGAAACCAAAAACGTACACATTGCGCGAGTTGATGGCGCTGAAATAAATCAGCCCCAACTCTAGCGCGGTGGTGCCTACGCTGAACAGGATGACCTGCGCCAAGTCATATTCCCAGGCGACCAGCGCCAGCGCGACAAACAGAACCGGCAACTGCCGCAGTGCCATGCCCTCCGCATTTGCCAGGGGGCCGTTGGGAAAATGCGGCGTGAGAAAGACGTTGATGAAAATGGGCGCGCTGGTGATGGTGAGCAAAAGCAGCGGGTAAAACGCGCGTCCGAGCCTGACCTGCGCCCCGTCCCAATAGGTCAGCGCCAAAAAGAACAGGGCGGTCAACCCGCTGGCGGCGTAAAACAAATAGACCGGGCGCAGCGGGTCGCGCGGCGGGAGCGGCGGCAGGTTAATCGGCTGACCCGGCAGCGGAAATTTTTGCCCGGGCGCGGCCTGCAGCAGGGGCGGATTTTGCGTAACGGGCAGGTTGACTTGCGTGTACAGCACAAAATCCATCAGCGCCATCGCCAGCAAAAAGCCGAGCCAAATCCAGGCGGCGGTGCGGAGAAAACGGGTGGAGTCGTGCACGGGCGCTTGCATGGGCGAATCTTATCACGAAGTGCGGCGGGGGGGCTGTGCGCGGTGTCACACTTTTTTATCTGCGCCCATGACGGCTGTCATGGGCGCAGAGGCAGGTTTTCACTGTTTTGACGGGTGAATCGTGATGCGCTTCACTCGCCGCGCGCGGCGGGAAAAGATAAGATGGAGAAACGAAAGGAATTCAAAATGACAACAGCCACCTTCCCCCAAAAAACATCCTTTTTGGAAAAGAAACTTTTCCCCGGTCTGACGGTTGCCAGCGTCGTGCTGCTCGGCATCATGGCCTTCGCGCTTGTTCTCCATCTTTATAACATCCAGGCCATCGGCGACGCGAATGCCTATTACACGGCGGCGGTCAAATCCATGCTGATGTCGTGGCGCAACTTCTTCTTTGTGGCGGCGGAGCCGGGCGGCTCGGTCACGGTGGATAAACCTCCGCTGGGGTTGTGGATTGAAGCGCTCTTTGCCTACTTTCTCGGCGTGAGCGGTTTCAGCGTCAGCCTGCCCAATATTTTGGCGGGCGTTTTGGGCCTGCCGCTTTTGTATGGCATGGTCAAAAAACACATGGGCGAACTGGCTGGGCTGGCCGCCGCGCTGGTGATGGCGGTTACGCCGGTTTTTGTCGCCACCAATCGCAACAACACGATGGACGGCCTGCTGGTTTTCTTTTTGCTGATGGCGGCCTGGGCCTTCCTGCGCGCCACCGAAACGGGAAAATTGCGCTGGCTGTTGCTGGGCGCGTTCCTTGTTGGGCTGGGCTTCAACATCAAAATGATGCAGGCCTTTCTGCCGCTGCCCGCTTTTTATGCGCTGTATTTCTTCGGCGCAAAAACCGGCTGGGGACGCAAACTTCTCCATCTCGGCCTGGCCAGCGTTTTACTGCTGGTCGTTTCGCTGGCGTGGGCGGTTGCGGTGGATTTGACCCCCGCCGATGCGCGCCCGTTCATCGGCTCCAGTGGCGATAATACCGTCATGGGGTTGATGTTTGGACATAACGGGATGGCCCGGCTGGCAGGCGGAGGCGGCCCCGGCGCGAATCGTCCGCAAAATGGCGAAAACCCACCCGCGCCGGGCGCTGATTCTGCCGCCGGGCAGGCACCCGCGCCTCAGCCAGGATTCCGCGCCGCGCCGCCCGCCGCCCTGCAGGCTTGCGCCAATTCTACGCCGGGCGCGGCCTGCTCGTTCACCGCGCAAAATGGCAGCGCGATTAACGGCGCTTGTATTCTTCCGCCCAACACGACGGCGCTGGCTTGCGCGCCGCAAGGGCAGATTCCGCCCGCTGGCCTGCGCCCGGCAGACGGCCCCAACGCTCCCGGCGGCGGCACACCGTTCAGCCAGGAAACCGGCGCGCCGGGCGTCTTCCGCTTTTTTACCAGCCCGCTTTCCCGGCAGATGTCGTGGCTGCTGCCGTTTGCGCTCATCAGCGTTTTGCTGGCGCTGTTTGGCGCGCGCATCAAACTTCCGCTTGAAGCGGGCCTTCACAAGGCGCTGATTGTGTGGGGCGGCTGGCTGCTGACCTGTGTGGTTTTCTTCAGTATGATTTCGGGCATTTTCCATTCGTACTACGCCATCATGCTGGCGCCCGCGCTGGGCGCGATGGTTGGGACGGGCTTCGCCTGGCTGTGGGGCATGGATAAAAAATGGGCGGGCGCGGCGCTGGCGCTTTCGGCGGCGCTGACGATTGGGTTTCAGTATTTTGCCGCCAGCCAGTACAACGAATTTTCGGCCTGGATGCTGGTCAGCGGCGTTTTGCTGGGGCTGGGCAGTCTCGCGCTGATTTTCCAGCGGCGGCTGGCGTATCTGACGATTTTGGCGGCGATGCTGGTCATTCCGCTCTACTGGACGGTGAAAACGGTGACGGCGGGGGCGGATATTAATTTGCCGACGGCCTACACCGGCAGTCAGCAGGCGCGCCCGCAAAACGGCGGCGCGGGCGCAGACACAGCCTTGCTGACGTATCTTTCGGCCAACACGGATGGGGTCAAGTACCTGGCGGCGGTGCCGTCCTCACAGCAGGGCGCGACGCTGGTGCTGGCGACGGGACGCCCCGTGCTTTACATGGGCGGATTCGGCGGGCAGGACGAGGTGGTCAGCGCCGCAGATTTATCGGCGCTGGTGGCAAATGGTGAACTGCGCTATGTGCTGTACGGTGAGCGCGGCAATCAAGCCGAAATTACCAATTGGCTGAAATCGGCCTGCGCGGTGGTGCCGAGTTACAGCCAGATCAGCGCTGGCGGGGGGCCGCAAGGCCAATCCATGACGCTTTATCTGTGCAAATAATGGCTCATCCTATATTTTGCGGCTATTTCCAGTTTTTCGCCAGCTCGTTCAACGCCCGATAGTACGGCGCAATGCTGGGGATGTAGTGCGCCTCGTTTTTGCTGTGCGGCCCCAGCCCCGCTTGCCCCCAGACGACGGCCTGCCCGCCGGGAGCGAAGCGCGCGCTGGTGCCGGGCAGTTTCCGGCTGATTTTTGCTTGCGCGCCCGAGGCTTGTTGGACCGCCTGCAGCAGCGCCTGCAGCGCCGGGTTGGTGGGGTCGCACGCGACGCCGTTTTCCATCACTGAAAATTTCGCTTCCAGACCGTTTTCGGCGCAGTAGGCTTCGATTTTCGCCTTCAGGCTCAAAACGTCATCCTGCGGAATGGGGCGGATTTCCACGCCGAGAATGCCCTCGGCGGCGGTGACGTTGTACACGCCGGGCGTTCCGACGTGAATGAAGGGAAATTTTGCCTGTGACTGCCAGCCATCCGCCGCGTTGAGAGTGAGATGGGTGGCGAAAATTTCGCTCAACGCGGCGCGGGCGCTGATCAGTTTTTCGCTCAAATCGCCGCTGCCAGCCACGCCGCTGTGTCCTTTGACGCCGCGCGCTAAAATGTCGAAGCGCATCACGCCGCGATTTTCCACACAAACTTCGCCAAAAAGTTCATTGCCTTTTTCACCGGTACGCTCACCGGCAATGAATAAACTTGGCGTGTAGCCGCTTTCCGCTTGCAGGGCTTTCAGCACAAACGGCGTGCCCCAGGCTTCGGCCTCGCCGTTTTCTTCGTTGCCGACCAGTAGCAGTGAAATGTTGGGGAAAGGCTTACCAGCGGCCAGCGCGTCCTTCATCCACACCAGGTAGGTGGCGACGACGGTTTTCATATCTGCCGCGCCGCGCCCGTAGAGGTAATCGCCTTCGATACGCGGAATGAACTGGCTGTCATCGGGTTCGGGTTCCACCACGTCGAAGTGGCCGGTGAGCAGGATGGGGGAAAGATGGGAGGCTGGAGACGAAAATTTTGCAAACACCGCCGGGTATTTGCCGTCAAAATACTTTACTTCCAGGCCGTGACCGCGCAAATAGTCGTAGATGAAGGTTCCGGCGCGGTGAACTTCTTCCAGCCGTTCGTTGGGGCAGGCGGTGACGCTGGGGATGCGAATCAACTTTTGCGCCAGGTCGAGAATTTCGCTGGTTTTGTCGGGGTAGTTTTCGCTGAGGCTGATGCCGGAGGCGGCGCGGAAGCGGATGGGCAGGGTGTTGTCTTGGCGGGCGTCTTGCCGCGCTTGCTGTAGCAGGCTGCCCAGTTTTTCAGCGTCGCCGTTCAGGCTGGCAAATTGCGCGGCGATTTTTTCTGCGTCGGCGCGAACCTGATATTCGCGTTCCAGCGCCAGCTCGCGCAAAACGCTGACCGGGACTTCGTCGTTTTCGCCCAGTTCCAGGCGCAGGCGGGCGCGGATTTTTTCGGCGGTGTTGGGGCCGCCGCGCGCCATTTCTTCCAGCGGGCCCAGGTCTTGCCACAGGTTGAGCGCCTCGGCCAGCGGGCGCAGTTCTTTCAGCGTCCAGGCCAAAAATTCGCGCATGGAAATTGGTTTGCCGGTGAGCGGGTTTTCGATGTCGGCGCGCAGGCCGTGTTGGGCGGCCAGGTGTTCATTGGCGCGGGCGCGCGGAATGTCTTCGCGGTCGTAGCGGAAGGAGCGGGCGAAGATGGGGTCGGCGTAAAAGCGCAGCAGCAGCAGGTGTTTCAGCGTCAGGTTGGCGATGTCCACCTCCAGCGGGTTGCCGCCGTCGTCGGTGCGGATTTCGACGCGGCCCATCGGCAGGTTGATGCGCGCCATCAGGTTTTGCTTTTCGATTTGGCGGGCCATTTCCTCGGCGGGGGCGGCCTCGCCCACCGAGTAGAGGCCGCGGGCGTAGAGTTCGTCCAGTTGGTCGCCGGTGGTTGAAATCAGCCGTTCGACGGGTTCGGCAAAACTGCGGGCGCGGACGGGAGTCCAGTTGTTGTTGCCAAAGCGCACGCCGCGCCGAATTAAGTCGTAGGAAGTTTGCAGGTAGTCGTTGTACGAGCGGTACAGGTCGGGCAGGTCAATTTGGGGCGGGTTGGGAAAGGTGAGATTGCGCACCGAGTCGTTTTCCGTCAAAATGAGCGCGGCGCGTCCGGCGCGGACCTGTGCCTGCATGGGGGTGCTGGCGCTGGTGGCGATGAACAGGCTGGCAAAGGCGCGCAGCAGGCGGGTGGCGGTGATGTAGAACTCGGATTTGTACTCGTCAAATTGGTGTTCGCCGCGTTGAGCGGGCGGCAGGTGCATAAAATCCCACGAGAGCAGGGCTTCGGGCAGCGACAGGTTGATGTGAATTCCGGCGGTGGCCAGCGTTTCGCCGTACAGGTCTACGCAGCGTTCCAGATAGCGGCGTTTGGCAATGCTCCAGTTGCCGGGGATGCTTTCGTGTTGAATGGCGGTCAGGTGAAGCAGGTTGCCGTGCCAGTAGAAGAGGCGCTCGTCGAATTGTTTTCCGGCGCGGGCCAGGGCGTTGATCAGCACGGCTTCGAGCAGGCGCGCTTCGTAGGCTGCGCCGCGCGGGCTGAAGTAGGGGCGGGTGGCAAATTCGACCATCCAGTGAAAAACTTCCAGTTGGGAAAATTTTGCCAGTTCGGGCGGCAGGCACTCGGCGCGCAAGTGGTCCACGAAGGATTGCTGCGCCGGGCCGGCACCCACCGTCAGCAGCGGGCGGAATTGTTCGTCGAGCAGATTCCATTCCAGTTCGTAACCGTTCAGCCCGCCAGACGGGGTTTGTTTCTCGGTCGTTTCCAGGGCGAGTTTGTATTTTTCGGCAAACTTTTGCGGGTTGTAGGTCATAGGGTTCCTGTTTTCAACGACTCCAGCCCAGCCATCAGCCGTTCAAATGCGCCGCGCGTGCGTTCCAGCGGGGTGGCGTAGGAGAAGCGAATCCAGTCGTTGCCGAAGGGCGAGAAAAAAGCGCCGGGCACAACCGCTACGCCAAAATTTTCGGCCAGGTAGATGCCGATGGGTTCGCTGCTTTGCCAGCCTTTGGCGCGGAGAAATTCGCCAACATTCATAAAGGCGTAGTAGCCTTTGCCAAGAATGTGCTGCAGCCCGCTGGCGGCGAGCAGTTCTTTCAGTACCACGCGGCTGGCGTTGGTCGGCGCGATGATGGTTTGCGCGGCGGCGGCGTAACCCATTTCATAGGCGGCCATCGCCACGGCCAGCGAGTAAAACGGCGGGATGACGCTGTGCGAGCCACGGGCGACGATGAACTTAATCACCGCTTCGTCGGCTATCAGGTGACAGTTGCGGATGTTTGACCCGCCCAGGCTTTTGGTAATCCCGTCCAAAAACATCAGATGTTTGCGCTCTTCGGCGGTAAAGTGGGGCAAAAAGCTATTCAAATCCATTGGGCTTTCGTCGGTGACGTAGTGATACATCCAGTCGAATAACACAAAAGCGACGCCCGCTTCGAGCGCGGCTTTGGCCAGTATCACTTGCTTTTCGGCGGAAATGGTCTGCCCGGTGGGATTATCGGGATTGGTGATGATCAGCCCGGCGATTTTTCTGCCGCTGCGGGCGGCGAATTCCACGCTGGCGCGGATTCCTTCCACCGAATAGGCCCAGCCGTCGGCAGGGTCGCCCGGCGACCAGAGCACATTCGCGCCGATGCCGTACGGCCCCCAGTTGTAGGAAATCCAGGGTACGCGCGAGACGAGAATCGCGTCTCCCTGGCGGCCATGCCCGAGGGCGAGCATCGCCCCGTAGGCTTTGATCAGCGCGTCTCTGCCGCCGGTGGTGCCGATGACGTTGGCGGGGTCCCAGCCGCTGGCGGCGTCCAGCTTCCAGTAGGTTTCCACCACGGCTTTGCGGTAGGCCTCCGTGCCGAAGGGCATATCGTAGGCGGTGCCGTGTTCGATTTGCAATTCGGCGGCGCGCTGCAAAATGGCTTTGGGTACGCCTGGCAGCGAGGCGCCGCCGTCACCTTGCGAGGCGTCAAAAACCGCCGCGGCGGGGTTTTTCTCCTTGTAGACTTTGAGCGATTTGTTGATGAGAAACATGCGCGAGGGCGGAATCTCCATCAGCGCGCGTAAATGGTCGCTGACAGGAATTAGGTTTTCCTCGGGGACGGCGAAGACGGGGATGCTGTTGGCAATCTTCATGTGTTTTTCTCCTTCGAGTGCGGTATAGAAAAACGCCCCGAGTGTTTCGGGGCGTTGGGTTTCAAAGGTTGTGCCGCCGTGCGGCAGCAACCGCTTGCGCTCTTCCTGAAGGCCAACGTCCCGCAGTCAGACGGGCGCGGGGAGTAGTGAGGGAATGAGTGACGGAGGTGCGTTTCATGGCGG
Organism: Anaerolineae bacterium CG2_30_57_67; assembly: GCA_001872455.1. Taxonomy (GTDB): domain Bacteria; phylum Chloroflexota; class Anaerolineae; order Anaerolineales; family Villigracilaceae; genus UBA8950. Next base: position 171,624 of record MNXJ01000057.1, read on the forward strand.
GGTTAAAATACCATTGAAGGACGGTTTTTGGTGTAAAAAATGCCTAAATTTTTGCGCGCCGGGGTAAACCCAGCGGGTTGCGCTCCACCCCAAGCGGTGAAAACGCTCCAAAATTGGTCTTTGGGTAGATGTGATAAAATGTCTTCACTCTTCCTGGCGATGAGGCTCGCCCAAACCGTCTTAACGACTGATAGCCTCTACCGAAACTCCCAACGGTAGAGGCTTTTTGTTTGCCACAGCACATTTCCTTTTTCAGGATAGTTCTCCATGACCTTTTTCAGCATCCTCTTCGATAACGACGACCTGCCCAAAGAGACCGAAGCAGCGCCCGCCTGCTTTAGCGACCTGAATCTTGACCAGATTGTCAAGGCAGTTACGGCGCGCAAGAAGGACTATCGCCTCGCGCCGTTCTTCTATACACCCTTGCGTAGCGCGGAAACCATCCGCTACCGCCACGAGGTGATGCGCGACCTGGAAAACGAGAGCCTGCTGGCGCATATCGAAACCTTCGCCGAAAAAATGGTCATCGTGGGCCGTTACCTGGGGCTGGTGGAAAAACTGGAATTTCACCACCACAAACAGGGCTGGTTCCTGGATGCGGCGCTGGTTTATTGCGAGGCAATCGGCTCTCTGGCGGAAAATCTGGCGCAAATCAACCTGACTTCGCGCGGCTTGCTGGCATTGCGTGAGTACCTGACGCAGTATGTGACCTCGCCCGCCTTCCAATCCCTGACGGCGGAGGCGTGCAAGGTCAAGGAAGGGCTGGCGGGCGTGCGTTATTCCATCATCATCGAAAGCGGCAAATTCAAGGTGCTGAAATACGAGGACGAACCCGATTACAGCGTGGAAGTGGAAAAAACCTTCGCCAAATTCCAGCAGGGCGCGGTCAAGGATTATCGCAGCGAGTTGGGAAAAGCCTCGGGCATGAATCACATCGAGGCCAAGATTCTCGAATTCGTCACCCTGCTGTATCCCGAAGCCTTTGCCGCCCTCGACCGTTTCCGCGCGGGACATACGCAATTTGTGGACGAAGCCCTGCGCACCTTCGACCGCGAAATCCAATTCTACATCGCCTATCTGGACGGAATGCGCGACCTGCGGCACAAAGGGCTGATATTCTGTTACCCCGAAGTCGGCGCGAGCAAAGAAGTGTTCGTGCGCGACGGTTTCGACCTGGCGCTGGCGCAGACGCTGCTTTTTAGCGAAAAGCCCGTCATCTGCAACGACTTCGCGCTGACCAACCCCGAGCGCGTCATGGTCGTCACCGGCCCCAACCAGGGCGGCAAAACCACCTTCGCCCGCATGTTTGGACAATTGCATTACCTCGCCAGCCTGGGGCTGCCCGTGCCAGGGCGCGCGGCGCGGCTGTTCCTGTGCGACAACATCTTCACCCACTTCGAGCGCGCCGAAGACATCCGCAACCTGCGCAGCAAATTGCAGGATGACCTGGTGCGCCTGCACGAAATTTTCAGCCGCGCCACGCCCGACAGCCTGATTATCCTGAACGAGGTTTTTGCCTCCACCAGCCTGAAGGATGCCGTCTTTATGAGCAAAGAAATCATGCGGCGCGCGCTGGAACTGGATTTGCCCGGCGTATGGGTGACGTTCATTGACGAACTGGCTTCATTCGGCGAGAAAACCGTCAGCATGGTCAGCGCTATCGTCCCCGAAGACCCCGCCCGGCGCACGTTCAAAATCGTCCGCCGCCCCGCCGACGGGCTGGCTTACGCTCTTTCGCTAGCTGAAAAACACCGCCTGACCTACGCCCAACTGAAGGAGCGCATCCGCTTATGAATGTTTATTTACTGTTCCCCAGCCGGAATGCCGACCCGAAGCAGCCGCTTCCGCCCAACGCAGACGCGCTCATTCAGGACCTGGAACTGGATACCCTGTTCGAGGCGATGGCGCGCGGCGACGAGTATCTGCGCACGGCGGCGAAGCAGGCGCTGCTCTCCAGCCTCGATTCGCCCGCCGAGATTCTCTACCGCCAGGAGATTCTGCGCGACTGCCTGAAGAATCCCGAAGTCGTCCGCCAAATCTACAGCCTGCCGCTGCAAGCCATAGACAGGAAACATCGGCACTGGATGGGCATTTTCAGCCATTACCCCAGCGGAGTGCTGAGCGGCGCGCTGCAAATGCTGGAAATGTTCGTTGACCTGCTCAAAACCCTGAAGCAAATCGCCGATGAACACGGCGCGGCGTTTGAGTCGCGCGGCTTTCGGCGTTTCTTTGCCATGATTCAGCAGGAATTGGATGACGCCTATTTTGTCGAAGTGCAGGAACATCTGGAGCGGTTGAAGTTTCGCGAGGGCGTGTTGCTCAGCGCCGAACTGGGCATGGGCAACCAAGGCGCGAATTACGTCCTGCGCAAGACCGCCCACCCGGCGCGCAACTGGATCCAGCGGATTCTCTCACGCAAAGCGTCCGTTTACTCCTACACGCTGCCCATGCGCGACGAACACGGCGCGCGGGCGCTGGGAGAATTGCGCGACCAGGGCATCAACCTGGTGGCAAATGCGGCGGGGCAATCTGCCGACCACATTGACAGTTTCTTCGCTGCCCTACGGCTGGAACTGGCGTTTTACCTTGGCTGCATCAACCTGGCGGAGCGGCTGGCAGAATTGGGCGAACTGATTGCCTTCCCCGCGCCTGCCGCCGCCGATGAGCGCGTCCATTCATTCACCGGGCTGTACGATGCCTGCCTGTCGCTGACGATGAAACAGAAAGCGGTCGGCAACAGTGTGAACGCCAACGGCAAAGACCTGGTCATCATCACCGGCGCCAATCAGGGCGGGAAATCCACCCTCCTGCGTAGCATCGGCCTGGCGCAGTTGATGATGCAGTGCGGCATGTTCGTGCCTGCCGAGGCGTTTTCAGCCAATCTCTGCCGCGGCGTATTCACCCACTACAAACGGGAAGAAGATGCCTCGATGACCAGCGGCAAATTTGACGAGGAACTCAGCCGCATGAGCGCGATTGCCGACCTGGTGCGCGCCGACTCGCTGGTTTTGTTCAATGAGTCGTTTGCCGCCACCAACGAACGCGAAGGCTCGGAAATCGCGCGGCAGATTGTCACTGCCCTGCTGGAGCGGCGCGTCAAGGTCTACTTTGTGACGCATCAATACGAATTGGCCAACGGTTTCCATCAGCGTGGCATGGAAAACGCCCTCTTTCTGCGCGCCCAGCGTCAGCAAGTGGATGGACGCCGCACCTTCCAATTGCAGGAAGGCGCACCCCTGCCGACCAGTTTCGGCGAAGACCTGTATCGCAAAGTCTTCGAATAAGTCGCGCCGCGCCGCGTCGGTCCTGGACGATTTTTCGGTCCAACCACAATCTGCTCGGGATAACTAAAACGCGCCGATTTCGGCGCGTTTTTTGACGAAGGAGGTGTTGATGAGACCCGTCAGCCGGAGAGCTTTCAGTACTCTGTCGCAAAAATGTCCATGTTGAACCTTCCGTGAGCTATGGATGCTCAAGTTCTCCCCAGCGTTGATAGGCCACGGCTATTTCTATTTCCAGTTCTTTCAGCCGGTTCAAGGTTTGGGTCACCAGAGCGCTTTCGCGCTGAAAAAAATCTACTTCAGCCATCAGCGCTGCCAGTTGATGTTGTTCGGCCTCCAGGCTTTCAATGCGGCCCGGAAGTTCTTCCAACTCACGCTGTCGCGCTTCGAGGGCGCGTTGTTCCTTGTAACTGGGTTTGCGCGGCGCGGTAGATGTTGGCGCGGATTTGGGCGATTTCACTTCGACGCTGATGGGCGGTGTGGTCTGTTGTTGTCGCCGGTCATCATACCCGCCGATATATTCTTTCACCTGGCCGCTGCCATCCAGCGCAAGGGTGTTGGTGACTAAATTGTTGAGGAAAGCGCGGTCATGACTGACGAGAAGAAGCGTGCCGGGGTATTCCATCAACAGGTCTTCCAAAATTTCCAGCGTTTCAATATCCAGGTCGTTGGTGGGTTCATCCATCACAAGCAGGTTGGCAGGTTGGGCGAACAGGCGCGCCAGCAGAAGCCGGTTGCGTTCTCCGCCAGAGAGCGCGCTGATGGGCGCTTGAACGCGGTCGCGGGTGAAAAGAAAGTCTTCCAGATAGCCAATCAGATTGCGCGTTTTTCCGTTGATGGTGATGGTGTCACGTCCCTGCCCGACATTTTCCAGCACGGATTTATTCTCCTCAAGCTGGGCGCGGAGTTGGTCGAAGTAGGCGATTTCCAGGTTGGTTCCCAGACGAATTTCACCTTGTTGTGGGGTCAGTTCGCCCATGAGCAGGCGCAATAGCGTAGTTTTTCCCGAACCGTTAGGCCCAATAATACCAACTTTGTCACCACGCTGAATCGTGGTCGAAAACTCGCGCACAATACTTTGTCCGCCAAGGGAAAAGCTGATTTTTTTTGCTCCGATTACCAATCTGCCAGAACGTTGATCGGCTTGAATTTTCATGCGCACTTTGCCGAGTTGTTCGCGGCGCTCGCGTCGTATTTCGCGCAGGCGTTTCAGGGCGCGCACCCGGCCTTCATTGCGTGTTCGGCGCGCTTCGGTACCTTTGCGAATCCACTGCTCTTCCTGGGCGAGTTTCTTGTCGAAAATAGCCGCCTGTTCTTGTTCAGCGTTTAATAGGGCTTCTTTGCGTTGCAGGAAAGTTGTGTAGTCGCAGTTCCAGTCGAACAGGCGGCCTCGGTCCAACTCGACGATGCGAGTTGTCAGGTGTTGTAAAAACACGCGGTCGTGGGTGACAAAAAATAATGTGCCGCCCCATCGTTTTAGAAAATCTTCCAGCCAGTCAATGGCGTCAATATCGAGGTGATTGGTAGGCTCATCCAGCAACAGCAAATCTGGGTTGCGCACCAGGCCGCGCGCCAGCAAAACCCGGCGTTTTAGCCCAGCAGACATGAGGTTAAACTCAGCGGCGGGATCAATCTCCATGCGGGCGAGTATTTGTTCGACCTGAATTTGCGTTTGCCAGTGACTTTCGCTGCTTTGAACGTTGTTTTCCAACCCATCTGCGACGATTTTTTCCACCGTTCCCGTCAGCCCTTGCGGCACTTCCTGGGGCAGATAAGCCAGCCGCAAATTTTGCTGCCGCGATACGTCTCCGCCATCTGGTGAGATGTCGCCATTGATCAGTTTCAGCAACGTTGATTTTCCGGCGCCGTTGCGGCCCAACAGCCCGACAGATTCGCCGCGTTCCAGCTGTAAATTCATGCCATCCAACAGCGGCGCTCCGCCAAACCCCAGCCTGACTTCTTTTAAACTAATCAATGCCATGCCATTTGCTTCCTTTGAAGCGCAAATATACTACACATTCCCGCTTATCCTTTTTATGGCTCTCCCGGATTTTCGGTGAAAACCCCTGACTACCTTCCAGATTTATGTAACTGATGTTACGCGATACACCGTAGCACGACATTTATGTCGTGCTGAAAATTGGCTGATGCCAATTTTCAGACACCTGAATCCTATCAAACGGCTCTAAAAATGCGCTTTTTTGGTTTTGTGGTGCAACCGCGACATAAATGTCGCGCCACAAGGTTACTGCTGCGTAACATCAGTTATGTAAAAGTGTCATGTCATTGTGACCCCGGAGTTTTCCAAAGACCTGCCCGTTTTTGATTTGAGACTTTTTGTTAGATGATACAATAATAGCAGACGTCTGAATCAAGCCAAATGGAGAGTTTTCTACCCAAACCTATTGTGATTTACTCGTCAATATGCCTGGAGCCACCCATGAAAACCCTCACTCATTTTTCCCCTATTTTTTTTGTTGGGCTAACGCTGGCGGCCGTTTCTTGGGCCTGTAGTTCTTCCATAGTCACGACGCCAGTACCAGAGCCGCCTGCTACCAGCGCCGTGGTCGTTTTTCCAACTGAAACGCTGGCCGCGGCAATTTTCACACAGGCGCCGCTTGCTCCCAGCGCCGAAGCAACTTCCAGCGAAAAAGCCGTTCAAACTACTGCCAAAGATTTGCCCGCCGGGGCCAAAGTGGGCCAGTTACAGGTGGATTATCCTGGCCTGCTTCTTCCTGGCGGCAGTAAAACGATTGAAGTGAGCGTTTATGTGCCCGTGGAATTGGCCGGGGCCGACCCTGCGCCATTTATCCGCGACCTGATTCCAGCCAACCCGAAGCCGTTACTCGGTTCCTACGAACGTTATCATGCGCTGATTTTTCTTTCACATGCCATGCGCGCCGAATTGGTTGCGCCTGGTTTCATCGTCAGCGAGTTGTATCCTGCCGACCAGCAAGTGGAAATTGACAGCCCTAACATCGCCACGCACTGGGCCTGGTCAATTCTTGCGCCACAACAGCCCGGTGAATTTATGGCAACGGTGCGCCTGTTTCTGGAAGGCGAGTCTGTGCCGCGCTGGGTGGGAAGTTTTTCCGTCACCGTTGCTCAGCCTACCCCTACGCAAACGCCCGTGCCTGACCCCGCCGATGCAATTATTTCTGGCATGGGCAAGGCCACGGGCGTTATTGCCGCGATTGGGGCTTTGCTGGCAGCGATTGCCGGAATTATAAAAGTGGCTTCGGAGTGGAAGAAAAAGGGAAAGTAGATTATCTCCCCAGCCAGCGTGGATACCAGTACCAAAGCAAATCGGCGGCGGTCTTGTTGCGTATCGAAGCAGATTTATCCATGAGCGCGACAGGCGGGTAATAGCCGCGCGAAACAAACCCGTCAATCCACTCACGCACATTCAGCGCCTGCAACACGGCTTGATACAAATCGGCCTGCATCTTTAAATCCAGTGTCGCCGCGGCGATATCAGCGTTGGGGGGCGCTAGCGCACTCCAATCAAGGCAGCCGCCTGCGCCCGAGGGGACGCATCCGCTAGCCGCGCCTGAAGCCGAGGGGTAGTTCAAGGCCAGAATGACCGTCTGGTGATTTTCGGCCAGGAAGGGTAATAATTCTTCGTCCATGCGCCGCCCAGCCTCGGCGGTCATGTTGTCTACATCCGAACCGTTGACCGCCAGCGGAACTGACCAGAGCAGGTAAATCCCATCAAATTCATTGAGAAAAGCCGGAGCGGGCGCGAGCGACGCCTGATATGGGTGTGCCCAGTAGATTTTTCCCGGAAAATGGGCGCGCACCTCTTTGATGATGCTGCGCCAGGTTGACTCCGCGTCAGCGGGGAGGTTGCTGGGGCTGCCATCGGCCAGAATTCCGCCGGGCAAGCTGGGCGTTAGCTCATCGCCGCCGAGAATTAGTCCCTGCGCCCCGCCCTGTGCTGCCAGGTCGGCGTGATATACCGCAAAGGCGCGGTAACGCTGAAACCATTCCTGCCACCATTCAGGGGTGCGTGGCGCATTCAGCCAAAAGCCAGCCGCGTTGGGCGAAAAATGCGGAGTGGGATAAATCAGGGTGGAAAAATTCAGGGCGCGGGCATATTGAATCACCTGACTGGCATCCTGCCAAAGCGGGTCCCGGCCTGTCGTCGGGGAAAACAGAAGCGGGTCGGCGAAAATTGCGCTCCATGTGGGAGTGTAGATGAGTGTGTTTGCGCCTATGCCCTGAACCCCGGTTAGGGCGCTGGGGTAAAGCGCCTGCCAGGAGGGGTGATAGCCAGCCTGGAATTCGATGCCTACCACGAATCCGTTTGTGCGCGGGTTAACCGGTACGGCGACTAACGAAGCGGGCTCGCTGACGGGAAGCCATTTCCAGGCGTTTACAGTGTCTTGCAGATTTTCCGCCGTCAGGCTGGTAGAGACGTTGCGCCCTTCGCCGCCAGCGGTGGCAATATCATCTGCCGCGCCGCACTGCTCGTTGCGACAGTAACGATAGCCAAACCGGCCAAGCATGTTGAGCGGCCCGTAGAGTTGATAGACCCAGCGGTTGTTGCCCATCGGCCACATGGGAAGCGGCTCTGTCCACCCGTAGGGATTAAATTGAATCGAAACAGTATCTCCTACCGGCGTGTTGGCCGGTACGGTCACATCAAAGAGAATCGGCGCGGAAGGCCCGGCCTGCCAGGTGACGACGGTGTCGCTGATGACAGTATCGCTGGCTGGCACAATCAGTTGGCGCACGACGAAGCTATCGTCGGAGGCGTGTTCGGCGTTCCAGAATCCATCGCCAAGGGTGTACTTGTAGCGTACATCTGTCCCAACTGGCAGGCGCAAGCTGAGGGTGAAATGATGGTTATCCTGGGGCGTCAAAGTGGGTGAGTGACTAGCGATAATGCTGACGCCGCCGCTCAGGTCGGCAAAGGCGTTGCCCAGCGAGAGCAAATTTCCGACCAGGCGTATCGGCGCACCGATGACAGTATCTGTGGGAACGGCGACGTTAAAAGTTACCTGCACCGTTTTGACGGGTTGCAGTTGGATGGCGGCCTCGGTGTTGACGTTAGCATTTACGCCCGCGCCTTGTTGAAACGGTTGAAATGTGCCATCGAGGGTGTAAGCCGCCAGCCAGTGTGTGCCGGGACGCAAGCCGCGCAGGGCATATTGCCCAAGCGAATCAGTCAATGCAGTAACGCCGCCAGCCGTGACGAGAATATTGGTTAGTGGCTGGCCGCTTTCGGCCTGTGTGACAATGCCGCTGATGCCGCCCATCTCTCCGCTGTAAGGCACACTGCCCCAGGATGCGAGCAAATCATCTACATTCATGGGACCGGAGGCTTGAATCAAGCGGTAGCGCACCGGTTGTCCCAGGGCTGTAGTTTCCTGGGCGTTGAATGGCCCCTGCAAAACGTAGCGATATTTGACCGTTGAATTGAGTACAAAGGGCAATTTGACGCTGTAATGCTGGGCGTCTACGGCCTGCATGGCGTAGATGAGCGGATTGAGCGCCAGGCCGGTAACTTCGTCTAAAATGGCGATATAGACGGCACTGCCAGGAGTGGGCGCGGCGGGCAGCGCCAGGTTGAAGGTGATTTCTGCCAGTGGGGTTGGCGTGGCGGTTGGGCTGTTGTTGCCAGGGATGGGGGTGGGCTGGTCGAAGAGATTCCAATCAATCAGCGAAACTTGGCAGGACAGGCTGGTAAGCGACAAAATCAACAGCGCCGCTAGCCATTTGGGCAAGGTTTTCATCTCTTTTTCTCCGAACCGGCGTTGTATCGGCGTGGTGTGGCCGGTTTAAGCCAATGATACCTGTTTTTTTTTGAAAAATCCCCATTTTCTATGAAGCTGGAATTTTGGCAGGGCAAGTCTTTTGACTGGCACTGTCGTATTTTAGATTATTGCCCGACTATTTTACTAGCTGATGTTACGCAGCAGGAACCTTGTGGCGCGACATTTATGTCGCAGTTGCACCACAAAACCAAAAAAGTGCATTTTTAGAGCCGTTTGATAGGATTCAGGTGTCTGAAAATTGGCATCAGCCAAATTTCAGCACGACATAAATGTCGTGCTACGGTGTATCGCGTAACATCAGTTACTAATAAAACATACATGATGCCGTTGCTATCTTCTTTTCCCGCTATGGCATTTGGGTTGATGGAAACACTTTTCCAAGCAGTCACTGGTTTCTCTGATGGCATTGGTAAAACAGACGCAGATGGCGTTTCTGTTGGCTTTGGCGTAAAAGTATTGCAAGATGCCAATACCATGACGAGCGCTGAAAATATGATTGCCTTGCTGATGGACCTTATACACTTTCTGTCTTGACGCTGTTTTTGGCTGAGCGGTTGAAACTGGCGGCCACTGCGCTGAAGATAATGCTGAGGAAGTAGAGCGCAATCATCGGCGCCATTACCAGCGCCATGTTGACCGGATCCACGGTGGGGGTGATGATGGCGGCGGCAATGGAAATCAGGATGATGGCGATGCGCCAGTGTTTGATGAGCATCCCTGGCTTGACCAGCCCCATGCCCGAAAGCGCAAAGATAACCAGTGGAAACTCAAATGAGACTCCCAGCCAGAACATCAGCCCGGTGACAAAGGTGAAGTAGGATTGCGGACGCGGACGGGCGGCGATGCCTAGAAAATCGAGCAAAAAGGGCAGGGCTGTGGGTAACATGACCTGATAGGCAAACCAGGCGCCGCCCAGAAAGAAAATTAGCGCAAAGGGAATTGAAATCAGCCCAAACCAGCGCGCGCGCGGAAAAAGCCCTGGCGCGGCGAACAGCCAGATTTCAAAGGCGATGTAGGGGGTCGCCAGCGCGATTCCGGCCAGCATGGCGACACGCATGAAAACGGAGAGCGATTCGGTTACTTCAATGGCCTGAAGTTTCTCCAGCCCGCCAACCGGCCTGGCTAGAAATTTGACCATGTCTTCAGTGAAATAGAAGGAAACGAGAATCGCCAGCGCTACGGCAATCAGTGAACGTAAAATATGCCAGCGTACCGATTCTAACTCGCGTACCACCTCTGCCGGATTTTTGATGGCGTCGCCAAACGCATCCAGCAAGGGTTTTTCTTCTGGCACGTTGGTCATAAAAGTGTACATGCCGTGGAAGAAGGCGTAAACACGTCCGCGGCGAATGCGTTCCAAAATTGGGCGGAAAACCCATGCCAGCAGGCGGAAGGGCAGGAGCAGGATGTTGATGAAGGCTGTTTTGATCCGTCGCAGGAAATTCTTCATGCCGTTGTTTCGTTTTTGTCGGGCGAGGGGGAGTCAACGACGGTTGGCTCTTCTGGTGTGGCGACGAATAGATCTTTCTCGTCCAGATGCGTCTGACGTTTGGGGGCTTGAACGCCGCCAATCAGGTTCTTTTTGACATCTTCCTGCCAGGTCTGAGTATCGGCCTGCGCTTCTTCCAGGTTGGCTTCGCGCATCAGTTTGGTCGGCAGGCTTTTGAGTTCTTTGCTGGTTTGGGTGAACATTTTATAAGCGTCTGATTTGATAAAACGATTGAGCCAGCGCCCAAGCAGGTGACCGGTTTCAGCCATGTCTTTGGGCCCAAGCAGGACCAACGCCAGTAAGACAACAAAAAACAATTCTGGCAAGCCAACGCCAAGAATTTCCATGATTTTATTCGCCTTTTTTGGTCAAAATTTGGTGGATTTCGTGTTCGTGGTCGGCCAGGCTGCCGAGGACGCCGTTGATAAAGCGTGGGGCGTTATCTGAACCGTAGTGTTTTGCCAACTCCACCGCTTCGTTGATGGCAACTTTAAGCGGCGTTTCGCCCCAAACGGCAAATTCCCAGGTCGCCATGCGTAAAATGTTGCGGTCAATGGTAGCGATCTGGTCGAAAGGCCATTCGGGCGCGTATTTGGCGATAGTGCGGTCGAGCGGTTCGGTGAGCGTGACCACGCCATGAATCAGGCGGCGCGTAAACTCGGACAGCGCCGGCCCCATTTCGGACTGACCTTCGCCGTTAAATTCTTCCATGCGCCGGGCATAAACTTCCCCTGGCAGGTGTCCGGCGATATCTACTTCGTAAAGTACCTGCAGGGCGAGTGCGCGCGCCCTGGTGCGTGATTTCATGATGGCGGGTTACCTTTTACCTTAACTGCGAAATTTTTTGTTTCGATGCTAGTACCGGAACTTTCCGATTTTGTAGGGTAAAAACGGCGCAATTCAGCTGTTTTTACCCTACATCTTTATAAAGTTCCGGCACTAGACGCAATACTGTTTAGATAAGGAGTCCAAAATCTCCAGACTTTGGCGCCAACGTCGGGAGACGTTGGACTCCGAAACTGCTAACTAAACAGTATAGATGCTAGACGTAATCAATGTCTTCGACGTGAATGTTGACGTGTCCAATGTCCATGCCAACCATCTCTTCGATGGCGCGGGCGACTTGTTGTTGAATGTTGCGGCTGGCGTCGCGCACGTTGACATCTTTTTGCAGGATGACGAACAGGTCAAGATAGACCAGGCCATCTTCTACTTTGATTTGGACGCCTTCATTGGCGCCGCGCCGGAAGAAGCGGCCAAACCCGCCAGGTACGGGCGCCAGGCGGGCGACACCCTCCACGCTTAAGGCGGCCATTTTGGCAATCGTCAGCAGAACATCGGGGGATAAGGTGGTCTTTCCGGTTGGTTGGTAGGTTTCGCTCATGGAGTGTCTCCTGTTTTACATCATTGCCATGCCGCCATCCACGCCGAGCACTTGCCCGGTGATGTAGGCGGCCTGGTCGCTGGCGAGAAAGGCCACAGCGTAGGCAATCTCTTCGGGTTGGGCTTTGCGTCCAAGCGGAACCATCTTCAGCGCCGCTTCCAGCGTTTCGGGTGACATACCGCTCAAAATCTCCGTATCCACAAACCCTGGCGCGATGGCGTTGACGGTGACGTTGCGTGAGGCGATTTCACGCGCCAGCGCTTTCGTGAAACCAATTTGCCCGGCTTTGGAAGCGGAGTAGTTGGTTTGGCCGGGGTTGCCCATCTGCCCGGAAACCGATGAGATATTGATGACGCGCCCGTAGCGCTTGCGCATCATGTGTTTGATGGCGGCTTTGGAGCAGTTGAAGGTGCTTTTTAGGTTGGTATCCAGCACTGTGTCCCAGTCGCTCTCAGACATCATCATAATAAAACCATCTTTGGTGATGCCGGCGTTGTTGACCAGAATATGCAGGTCGCCGAAAGTTTCAATGGCGAATTTGATGAGGGTTTGCGCCGCGCTAAAGTCGGAGACGTCGGCCTGAAAGGATATGGCCTTGCCACCCGCGGCTTGGATCTCGTTTATAAGCGTTTCTGCTGCCTCGGGTGATTTGTGGTAATTGACGACGACTGCCGCGCCACGCTGTGAGAGTTCCAGCGCGATAGCGCGGCCAATGCCGCGCGAGCCGCCAGTGACAACGGCTACCCGATTTTGTAACGATAAATCTGCCATTTTTTTACTCCTGAAGGTGGAATTATACCCTCGACGGGCATTTTATACACCGTCATTAACCCGCACCAACCAGAAACGTGCCGCCAGCCCCAGCCCAATTCCGCTCAATGCTGCGCCGCCGAAGATGGCAAAAATGGTGTCTTGCCAGAAGCGTATTGGAAAGAGGCGAATGAGGGTATCAGAGTAGAGAAACAGCCACGAGTCGCCGCTGAAGAACAGGGCGTGGAAGGCTGAAAAAAATTGCCAGAAGGAAGTCGCCGCCAGGGCGCCGAGAAACGCAATCAGCCCGGCTGTCAGCCAGCCGCCGCGCCCCAGCCCGATTAGAAAGGAAATCTTCCAGCCGCCGTACCAGGCCCAGAACGCTAAAATCGCCAATGCTGCCAGCGCCAGGTAGAAAATTGGCAGGATACGGACGACGACGGTTTTGACATCGCGCATGTGGCTGACTTCGCGTTCGTTGAAGACGGGGGTTCCGTCGTTAAAGCGCAGGTCAGCCAGGTATTCGGGGCCGGCGTTGTTGAGCAGGTAGTCTATAGCGTAGCGTGACCAGCGCAGGCGGTCTGGTTGGGTGAAGCCGTAGGTGTCGGCGGGAAAGCCGGGCAGGGCGTACTCGATGGGCGGAAAGGCCGGGCTAAGCAAGATGCGGACGAAGGTTAGTATAAGAACAACGGGGGTAAGAATGGTGATAAGCCAGGAAAGGAGCGCTTTTTTCATTGAAGTTCCTGCATTTCTCCGCCGAGGATGAAGTTGAGAATCATATCGTTGGTGACCCATTCGATTGGGGCGCGGTCGTCGGTGTAGATGGTTCCGTTCGTGGGTGTGGGGCGCAAATTGTCGTAGGCGATTTGGGTGACGGTCAGCAGCAGCGGAGGCGTGGCCGGGTTTGCCTGCAACAGCGCCAGATTTTGCGTCAGGTTTTCGGCGCGGGTGGGTTGTTTGGTGGCGTACAAAATGGAGTTGAAGGTGTAGGGAATATCCATGACGTAGACCGAGGGCAGTACGCTGGAAATGGTGGCGGCCAGGTCATTAATCAGCCGCCGGTCAGTGGCGGTGCGGCCAATGTTGATGGCGAGCACGCCATCCGGGGCGAGGTGGTCGGCGGCGATTTGGAAAAATTCGCGCGTGGTCAGCGGCGGCGGGATGTACGGCGGGCGGTAGGCGTCCACCGCAATCAGCGAGTATCGGTACGAACTGTGTTCCAGCCCCCAACGGCCATCGGTGATAAAAACATTCAGATTCGGCATGGTCATGCCGAAGTAATCGCGCCCGACCTGTACGATTTTTGGGTCAATTTCGTAGCCGTCAATCGGAATGGCGCCGAAGATGGCGGTCGCCTGCCGGGCGGTTGTGCCCGCCGCCAGGCCGATGATGGCGATGCGCTGCACTTGCGCCGGGGAGTAGGGCGCGGGGTTGAAGAAAATTCCGGCCAAAAATTGCTCCCAGGGGCCGCCGTAAAAAAGCGTATCAGCGCGGTATTCGGAATGGACGCCCTGACCATCGTTCAGCCGCAGTTGGCGCGCGCCGTCGGGCTGCTGCAAAACCTCGATGTAATTGTAATCGGACTCGGTTTCAAAAATCTGGTAGGCGGTGGTTTTGCCGGGGAATTTTCCCAGCAGGGCGAACAAAACCGTCAGCGCCAGGAAAAGCCCGGCCAGCAGGGTGCGCGGCCTGTCGCGCAGAATCAGGTAGCCGCCCAGCGCCAGCAAAAGCGGCAGGGCGGCGAAAACCAACAGCGTGCGGGTTGTTCCAATCAACGGAAACAGCCACAGGGTGGGCAGAAACGCTCCCAGCACCGAACCAGCCGTCGAAATAGAAGAAATTTTCCCGGCCAGACTGCCGACATTTTCCACTTTTTCCAGCAAGAGGCGCACGACAAATGGGGAAACCATCGCCAGCAGGGTGACCGGCAGGCTGAATAAAATCAGCGTGGCGAGGAAGGCCCCGGCCATGATGCCCAGGTTGAGGGCGTCGGAGGCGCGCGCGGCGGCCAGCAGAACCGGCTGCGCCAGCAGGGTGACGGCGGCCAGGCTGACGCCCGCCGCGGTCAGCAGGTCGAACAGCAGGCGCGGGCGCGGCCAGCGGTCGGCCAGACTTCCGCCCAGCGCATAGCCAATGGCGAAGTAGAGTAAAATCAGGCCGATGATGACGGCCCAAACCAGGTTGATGGCGCTGAATTTCATTTGCAGTAGGCGCGAGGCGCCAAATTCAACCGCCAGCGAGGTCATTCCGGCGAAAAAAGCGGTGATGGAGAGATAGTTTTTCATTGGCAATTCAGGGTAACCGTCACCTGTGCGGGTGCGCCGCCGGTGAGATTGAAGGCTTCCACGCGGTACACGAAGACGCCGCTATAACCGGGCAGGCTGTCGTTGTATTTGCTGGTGTTGGCGGCGATCTGCCCCAGTAAGATTCCGTCGCGGTAGATGCGGTAGCCGTCCTCGTTGGATGCCGTGTCTTGCCAGGTGAGGGTGAGCGTCGCCCCGCCGCCGTAGGCGCAGGCGAACGTGTAGCTCAGACCGAGAGGCGCGGCGGGCGGATTGGGTGTGGCGTTGGCGGTCGAGCTGGGTGTGATGCTGGCGGTGGGTCCGGGCGTGGGGCTGGGCGCCGCCGCTGGTGGTTGGGTCGGCGTGGCGGCGGGCGTTTGCGCGCGGATGGCGCTCAGTGTGGCGGCGGCGATGGTGGCGACTGCGGCAGAATCCAGCGTAGGCGTGGCCGCCGGTGGCTGGGGCAAATTGCAGGCGCTGAGCAAAAGGACGAGGAGCAGAATGATACGGGGCATGGGGATTGGGAAGTTGGGAAACAGGGGAAAAGGGAAACTGGAAAACAGGGAAACTGGAAAACCGGAAAACAGGGAAACCGGAAAACCGGAAAACCGGAAAACCGGAAAACCGACTACTGCCAACTGTCCATATACGCTGGCTTTTCCATCTCCAGCGCCTGACGGGTGAGATTCAGCGGGTGGAAGGTGTCCACCATCACGGCCAGTTCGCTGGTTTCTTTCTTGCCGATGGATGCCTCCGTCATGCCGGGCTGCGGGCCGTGTGGCAGGCCGTAGGGGTGCAGGGTAATGTCGCCGCGCTCAATGCCTTTGCGGCTCATAAAATTGCCCTCGGCGTAGTAAATGACCTCATCCGAATTGACGTTGGAATGATTGTAAGGCGCGGGGATGGCTGCGGGGTGATAGTCGAACAGGCGCGGGACGAAGGAGCATACCACGAAATTATGCGCTTCAAAGGTCT
Source organism: Anaerolineae bacterium CG2_30_57_67 (assembly GCA_001872455.1). Lineage (GTDB taxonomy): Bacteria > Chloroflexota > Anaerolineae > Anaerolineales > Villigracilaceae > UBA8950. Next base: position 187,565 of record MNXJ01000057.1, read on the forward strand.
GGTGAACCGGCGGCGGCTGGTGAATGCGCCCGGTGATGGGTTCAAAGTCCTCGATGTTGAAAATCCAGGGGTAGAGAAAGCCGTCCCAGCCGACCACGTCGAAGGGATGATGGTCGAGGATGTGGCGGCTGAGCGTGTCGCGCACTTTGACGCGCACTTCAAATTCGCCGTTTTCGGTGTGGGTTTCCAGGTTTTCGGGCAGGCGAATGTCGCGCTCGCAGTAGGGGGCGTGTTCGAGCAGTTGGCCGTATTCGTTGCGGTAGCGTTTGGGCGGCTCGATTTGGCTGGGGGCTTCGATGGTGAAGAAACGCGCTTCGGAGGTGGTCAGTGTTATTTGCCAGGTGACGCCGAAAGGGATGACGAGGTAATCGCCAGCGCGAAAGGCCAGGCTGCCGAACTGACTCTCCAGCGTTCCCTGCCCCTCGTGGACGTACCAGGTTTCGTAGGCTTGCGCGTTGCGGTAGAAAAAATCCATGCTCTGGCTGGCGCGGCTGACGCCCAGAATCACGTCGTTGTTGCCCAGCAGGGGAATCCGCGCCGAAACGGAGTCCGCGCCGAGGGGCGCCTGGTCGGTGCAAAAAGCGCGGTGACGGATGGCGCCGAAGTCTACATAGTCCGGTTTGGCGGGGCCAATTTCTTCTACTTTCTTCACGCGCGGCGGCAGGAAGTGATGATACAGGATGGATTGGATGGAGGAAAAGCCATCCAATCCCATCAATTCTTCGCGGTAGAGCGTGCCATCCGCTTTGCGGAATTGGGTGTGGCGTTTGTGCGGGATTTGTCCGAGGGCGTGGTAGGATGGCATGGGTGGTTATCCAGTTAAGTTATCCAGTTGTCCGGTTATTCGGTTGTTCAGTTATTCGGTTGAGCGGTTGTTCAGTTATTCGGTTGTCCAGTTAGTCGGTTGAGCGGTTCATCATTTATCGTTTTGAATTCTGTTTCTCAGCGTGCCGATGCGCTCAATTTCCAGTTCCACCACATCGCCCGGCTGGAGCCAGGGGCCTTCGCCTTTGGTCAGTTCCAGCAGGCAGCCCGAGCCGACCGTGCCCGAGCCGATCACCTCGCCGGGAAAAATCGGGCAGGCTTCTGAGATGCGCGCCAGAATTTCGCCAAATGACCAGAAAATCTCTTTGAAATTGCCCTGTGAGCGGGTTTCGCCGTTGACCCGCGCCGTCATCGCCAGGTCAAAGACGCCGGGGCGGCCTGTGGTGCGGTCAGACAGTTCGTCCACGGTGAGAATGCACGGGCCGAGCGAGGAGGCAAAATCCTTGCCCTTGGCCGGGCCAAGACCGGCCTTCATCTCCTGCCGCTGAATGTCGCGCGCCGACCAGTCGTTGAAAATTGTGAAGCCGAAGATGTGGCTGGCGGCTTCTTCTGCGCCCAGGTTTTGACCGCCTTTGCCAATCACCGCCGCAATTTCCAGTTCGTAATCCAGGACTTGCGTGTAGCGGGGGCGTGGGATGGTCGCTTCCGCGCCAAAGACGGTAAAGGGGTTGGAGTAGTAAAAAATGGGGAATTTGTACCATTCTTCTGGCACGGAGCGGTTGCGGTTATCGCTGGCGGTTTTGACGTGGCGCTCGAAGGCGTAGGCGTCGCGCAGGCTGATGGGCTGAAGCGGCGCGAGCAGGCGGACGCTGGCGCGCGCGAATCCGACCGGGCGGTGGCCGGCTCCTTTCAGCCGGGCCGGGTCTCCCGCTGTGGCGGCTTCGGCCAGCACGCGGCGCAGGTAGGCCAGTTTTTCCTCGCCCGCGTAAATCAACTCCGTCAGGCTGGCGGGGATTTCCTCGCGCGAGATGCCAGCCGCGCCGGCGGCCCAGGTGCAGGCCGCTTCCAGGTCTACAACGGATTCGTCAGCGGATGGGGAATCGGATTGCGGATGAGGGGCGCAGGTCAGCAGGGCGCCGGGGCGCGGCTGACGGGTTTCAGGGTGAAGAAAGGTGATCAGGCGCATGTTTCCTCTTGTGCAGGGTTAAAGATTGCCGCGGCGTTCTTGTTCCATTTCGATGGATTCGAACAGCGCTTTGAAGTTTCCCTTGCCAAATCCGCGTGCGCCATGACGTTGAATGATTTCAACGAAAACGGTTGGCCGGTCCTGAATGGGACGGGTGAAAATTTGCAGCAGGTAGCCTTCGTCGTCGCGGTCTACCAAAATACCGAGTTCGCGGATGGCGGCCAGGTCTTCCTTGATTTCTCCGACGCGCTTCGGCAGAATTTCGTAGTAAGTATCTGGCACGCGCAGAAATTCGACGCCGTTGGTGCGTAACTGGCGCACGGTGGCGAGAATGTCGCCGGTTGCCAGGGCGAGATGCTGGACGCCGGGCGTCAGGTAATAGTCGAGATATTCTTCAATTTGACTCTTCTTTTTGCCTTCGGCGGGTTCGTTGATGGGAAATTTGACGCGCCCGTTGCCGTTGGACATGACCTTCGACATCAACGCCGAATATTCGGTGGAAATGTCTTTGTCGTCGAAGTGCAGCAGTTGGCGGAAGCCCAGCGCCTGATGATAAAAATTGACCCACTGATTCATTTTGCCGAGTTGGACGTTGCCGACCATGTGGTCAATCGCCGCCAACCCGGTGGATTGGGCGATTTTGTCGCTGACGGGGCGGTAGCCGGGGGCGAAGATGCCCCGGTAGGCGGAGCGGTCTACAAAAACGTGCAGGGTTTCGCCGTAGGTGTGAATGGCGGCGGTGCGGTAAACGCCGTTTTCATCGCGTTCTTCGCGCGGGCGCCAGGCGCTTTTTCCGCCGCGGGCGGTGGTTTCGCGCCAGGCGCTTTCCACGTCGTCTACGCCCAGGGCGATGACTTTCACCCCGTCGCCATGCACCAGGTGATGGGCGGCGATTTCGCTGGTGGGACCATACGGCGCAGAAACGACCAGCCGAATCTGGCCGCTCTGCAAAACGTAGGAAGCAAATTCGCGGTTGCCGGTCTCCAGCCCGCTGTAGGCGACGGGCGTAAAGCCAAAGGCCTTCCACCAGAAATACATGGCGTGTTTGGCGTTGCCAACGTAAAAATGGACATGGTCAACGGCGTTGATTTGCAGAAAATCGGCTTCCTTGGTGAGAGGGTGGGCGGCTGTGGCGGGGATTTTTGTCATATGAACTCCTCCTGCGGTTTAGGTCTGAATTGATTTTACGACAAGAACAGTCCGATTGCAAATTGTTGGCTGAATGATTTGATTATTCGACCTTGCTGACATTGTCATCCTGCAGGGTCTTATTACGAAGATTGCCAATGAACAAAAAAAATGCTTGCAGAAAAACGCTGCAAGCAGATGTTTCGGTGAGAGAAAATCTCATCTTTCCAATGTGCTACGTGTCCAGTCGCCTATCCACCAGTAGCGGAAGTCTTCGCCGTTGGCTGTTTTCACTGCTCCCCACACGCCCTGTACGACAGAAATAATTGGCATCAGCGAAACCAGGCAAGCCAGCGGAAGGAGACAAATTCCAACCAGCGCAAAGATGAGCGTGCCGGTTATTGCCCAGGCGATGCCAATAATCGTGCCGCCGCCCACCCACCAGACAAGTTGGTTGATGAACGCTTGCAGGCTGTGATAAGCCACATAGCGTGAGCGGTCTTTGAAGAGCAGGTAAATTATCAGCGCAACTATCGGGCCAAGAAAGCCGGTGAATAGATTAACAAGAACGCTCAGATGCGAGAGCATCGCCCAGGTGTGTTCTTCAGAAGCGGAAAGCGGCGTAATAACAACAGGAGTGGAAGTTTCATTTGTCATTTTTACCTCGTTAGATCGTTAGATTGGATTCTGCTCCAACATACGCCCGCCCAAAAAAAAAGGTTGCAAAAAAGTCCACTCCAGTAGGACAAAGAAAAAGCCTGCTGAAAAGCAGGCTTTTTCTTTGTCCTAAAAACTATTATGCCCAACCCTGGTCTTTCACAAACTTGGTAATTAGCGGGACCTCCACAGTTTTACCCTGATAAGCCTGGAAGCCTAAATAAATCATGTAAAACCATACCAGAATGCCAACGCAAAGACTGGAAGTGATGATGGCGATAATGCCCAAGATAAGCGCCTGGGCGTTGTGTGCCTTGAGGAACGGACGGTTCTTCTTGTCTTCCATCACCATGATGAGGATGGGGATAAGTGGGGACAAAACATAGGCAAGTAACGCCCACAGCTTATCATCACTGGTAACTTCAGCATCAAACTGGGTCATATTTTTCTCCTTGTGAATTGGTTTCTGCTATTCTACAACAAATTAGATAAAAATCAACTGCTTTATGGACATTGAATCACGCCCTGCGCCCACAAACAGCCTCCGCACACTGGCGCGAGTTCATTTCCCAGGCAATCTTCCTGATTCGACTCCGACATCTCACAGCCGCCGCAAAACGTACAGGGCGCAAAGCCAAAATTGTGCAAGCGCTCACGGTACGCCACATAGGCTGGGTCCAGCCACAAATCAACCAGCGAACGTTCTTTCACACTGCCAATCAGATGCTTTTGATTCAGACGCGGCTTGTCGTGTAAAAAGCTGGTATGCGTGTGCATCAACGGCCAACATGGGCTCACATCGCCGGTGTAGGCAATAGTCATTGTGCCACTCTCGACAAAGTTGCACACATCACTGGCACCACCCCAGTTGTTGCCACCCAAACTGACGTTGCAGCCGCTGTTAAAAGCCGCCAAAAGCGCGTCGCGGGTTGTTTTATCAAAATCCATGCGCGGCAGGCTCAGGTACGGCACCGTCGCCCCGCTCATGTAGGCCGCATTATTCAGCGTGTGCGTATAAACGCGTTCGGCCTGCATTTCTTCCGTGGCTGGTTGAACGTTGCTGACGGAAAAATATTTGGCTCCAAACGATCTGCCCAGCCGTATCACACCCGGCAGTTCGTTAATATTGCGCTTCATTGCTACAAACGCCACACCAATTTCTGGCTGTGGATTATGTCGGTTCTGTGAGCGCATGCGCGCAAAGCGGCGCAAATTTTCAACGATGAGCGGCAGTTCGGCCCCGAGGCGGACATCCGCATAAGCGGCGGGAGTGGCCCCGTCAATGGAAATCCACAGCACGTCGAGGCCTGCGTCAATCAGCTGGTGGGCTTTTTCCTCGCTAAGAAGTGTCCCGTTGCTGATGAGTTCCACCTTCACCCCCAGCGTTTTTACCCTTCGAATCCACTCCAGCGTGTGGGCGTGCGCCAGCGGCTCGCCAATTCCGCCAAAATAGACTGATGGGCGTGGATTCAGTTCCTGCAACCCGGTAAAAATGTGCTCAAAAACCGTATCGCTCATTTTCCCGAGCGGTTGGTCCCAGGCATTGCGAAAACAGGTGATGCAATCCAGATTGCAAGCCACCGTCGGTTCGATGTAGATTTTGGTCAGCTGCGTCACCGGGCGATGCATACGCAGAATATTATGCTCTTCTTCCAGGCGAACTTTCGCGCCCGGCGTCAAGCCAAATTGACGGGTAACCTCTGGTGGCAAGACCAGCCGTCCCTGCTCATCTACTTGCGCCCAGGCAATAGTTTGTTTGATGGAAAGCATAGCGCCACAACTTCCTTATGACTGTTTTTGTTCGTTCTCTTTTTGGGCGCGGCGCTGCGCGGCCCGGCTTTCCAGGTACAGCCCGCCCAGCGTCACGACTATGCCCAGCAGGCACAGGCCGTAACAAAAAAAGATGGATTGGTCTTCGGGCGCCAAAATTACTCCAGCGTGTGGAATTCAGATTGCGTGTAGGGCTTGAGCGCCACGCGGCGGAAACCTTTTTGTGTCAGCTGATTCATCCGCTCGGCGCTGGGCGCGGCGGAAAGCAGGACAGTTTTTTCTTTCAGCCCGGCGGCGGCCAGTTTTTCCAGCAGGTCGGCCAGCGGGATTTGTTGAAATTCGTCCACCAGCACCAGGTCGGGGATTGTTCCCATTTCGCGCAAGACGGTGTGACCGGCGGCGGTCAGCGTTTGGGCGGCGAAATCGGCCCACGGGTCGCTGTCATCGAGCAGGAGGATGGTTTTCTTGCCGCTGGAGATTAATCCGCTTTCTGGGCGGGTGGCGGCTGGCAGTAAAATTTCCACGCTGGTGCCTTTGCGCGGAATGCTGGTGAGGGCGATGCTGCCTTGGTGCTGATTGGCGACCAGCATGGCGGCGGGCAGCCCCAGCCCGGTGTGACCGGGGCGGGTGCTGAAGAAGACCGCCCAAATTTTGTCCTTCAGGTCGTTGGCGATGCCGTCGCCGTCATCCTCGATGGTGATGCTGACCATTTCTTTGCCAGAAGGCGCGATGCTGGCCTGAATGTGTTTGGCGTGCGCTTCGAGCGCGTTTTTGAGCAGGCCGCCCAAGGCGCGGATGACTTGGGCGCTGTCGGCGTAAATCAGCGGGGTGGCCGGGCTGACGAGGATGTTCAGTTTTCCGGCGGAGCCGGTTTGCAGGGCGGCGGCGCGAATCAGGTCGTCGGCCATTGCCGGGCGCATTTTCGGCTCGCGGATGGGGCCGAGCAGGTTTTCTTTCACATCCAAAATCAGGCGCACGCTTTCAGAAAGCAGGTCAACGTCTTCCGGGTCAATTTTTCCGCTTGGCGCGTCCTGACGGATGCGCTCGATGGCGGTGGTCATCGGCAGGGCTTTGTTGCCAATCCAGTGAATGGCCTGGGTGGTGGCGGCGGTCAGGGCTTCGTAGGTTTTGGCGCGCAGCAGTTCGGCGTTGGCGTGTTCCAGGTCGCGCATCAGCAGGGCGTTGTTGATGGCGACAGCCAGTTGGTCGGCCATGGTTTGCAGGGTGAGAATGTCTTCGTCGCTGAAGGCGCGTTCTTGTTCACTCTGCACGGTGACGGCGCCGAGGACTTTATCGCCGACGACCAGCGGCAGCGCCATTTCGGAGCGGGTTTTTGGCAGGTAGGGGTTTCTGAAATGTTCGGCGTCAGCATCCACGTCGAGCGCGATGCGGGCTTTGCGGTGGTCAATTGCCCAGCCAATCATCGAGTGGCTGCCAATTTCCAGTTTATACGCGGCGGCGAGCATAGCTTTTCCGGCCTCGCCGTGACCAGCGCGCAAGACGGCGCGTCGCCCGCTCTCGTCAATCAAAAACACGCCAGCGTAGTAAAAATCGTAGGCCTCGCAGATGATGTCCACGGTTTGGGGCAGCAGTTCTTCGAGGTTGAGAATGGATGTGACTTGTTTGCCGACCTGGCTGGCGGCTTCCAGCAGACGGGCGCGGCGGGCGGTTTTGGCGGTTTCGGTCATTGGACAGTTCCTCCGAGAATGCTTTGAATGAGTTCGAGGGCGGTTTGCTCGCGGCCTTTGACGGTGAAGCCGCGCGCGCCAGCGGCGACCGCCTGGCTGGCTAAATTTGGGTCGTCGTAAGCGCTGAGAATGATAACAGGCATGGGATGTTCAGTCTGGATGCGTTTGAGCAGTTGCATTCCGGCGTCGGGGGCGGGGACGCCATCGAAACCGGGCATATTCAGGTCGAGCAGGACCAGTGCAAATTGGCCGCTTTGCAGGGCTTGCCACCCGGCCTGAACATTTGGCGCGGTTTCGACTTGAAATCCGGCGCGCAGCAGTGTTTTCTGCATACTGCGCGCGACAGCGGGTTCATCATCTACGATTAATATTTTTGCTGGGGGCATACCTTCTCCTTGGTGATGGGTAGGCAAACTGAAGTCTGTCCTACAAAGTTGTTACAGGTGTGTCGGCAGGGTGACGGTGAAATTTGTCCCCTGGCCGACGGTTGATTGTACCGAAATTTCGCCGTTCATTTGTCTTACGATTTCCATACAAGCCATCAACCCCAGGCCGGTGCCGCCCCGGTCGCCTTTGGTGGTGAAAAAAGCGACCCAGATTTTGTCGAGAATTTCGGGCGGGATGCCGGGGCCGTTGTCGCTGACGTGGCAGATGATTTGTTTTTCTTCGGCGCTCAGGCTGACCCAAATGCGCGGCGGACGGCTTTGCCCCTGCATGGCTTCCCAGGCGTTTTTGATGAGGTTGTTGAAGACTTGCGCTAGTTGGCGCGCGTCGCCGCGCACGGGCGGCAGGTTGTCGGGCAGGCTGAGCGCCAGCGCGCCCTCGGGCAGGGCCATTTCAAAGACGGTTTGCCGGATGAGTTGCGCCAGGTCGAGGTCGGTTTCGCGGCGCAGGCGCGCCGGGCCGATTAAATCTTCCTTGATGGTGAGGATGGTGGTGGCGCTCTGTTCGATGACGGACAAATCTTCCAGAGTCGATTCCAGCCCCAGCGGCAGGGGATTTTCCGGCGGCTCGGCGGCGGGAAGCGCTGCCAGTGTGGAGAAAATTTCCTGCGCGGCGGGCCAGTAGCGGTGGCCGGTCTTGTCTTTTTCTGCCAGCAAAACCTGAAAAATTTGCGCCATTTCGAGCAAATCTTGCCGCACGCGCGCCGCGCTGGCCGGGATGGGCGCGGCTTTGTTGCCCACCCAGTGGATGGCTTCGCCGGTGGCGGTGGCGATGGCCTGAAAGGTTTTGTTGCGCAGTAGTTCGGCGTTGGCTTTTTGCAGGTCGCGCAGCAGCAGGGCGTTGTTGATGGCGATGGCGACCTGATTGGCGAGGCTTTGCAGAGCGGTCTGGTCATCCGCGCTGAGGGGTTCGCTGGAGGCGCTTTCAACAGTGAGAACGCCGAGTGTGTTGTCTTTGACACGCAACGGAAATGCCAGACCGTTGACCGGGGCTGGGTCTGCGCCCAGGTGGATGGCGGCGGATGTGAAACGGTATTCTTCGCTGATGACCTGGGCGGCCAAGGGCAGGAGTTCGTCCAGGTCAAGCACGGAGGTGATGATTTGACCAACGCGCAGGCTGGCTTCGAGCAGGTGTTGGCGGCGTTGCAGGAGCGCAATCATCTGACGGTTTTGTTCGTTGAGAAAGGTGTTGCGCTCGATGATACGGGTTAGCTCGCGTACTTTTTCTTCGAGTCTGGCGGCGACTTCGGCGGCAAAATTTTGCTGGCTGCGCGCCAGGTTGGTGGCGGTTTCGCGTTTGCCGTGCAAGAATTCAAAAATTTCATCGGCAAAGGTGTCTATTTCAATGGGTTTGGCAATGAAGCCGGCAAATCCGGCGGCGAGGGCTTTTTGGCGGGCATCTTCGTCGCTTTCGGCGCTGAGGGCGACGAGGACGGTTTCAGGCAACAGGGTGGTGAGCCGGGCGGCGACTTCGCGCCCGCTCATTTGCGGCAGATTGATGTCAAGCAGAATCAGGTCGGGGTGAGTGTCTGTGGCCAGCTCAATGCCGCCGATGGGATCGCCCGCTTCCAGCACAAGAAAATCGCGCGCCAGGATGCGAGCGATGAGGGTACGGGCGTCGGCGTTGTCTTCGATGTAGAGAACTTTTGGTAGGGCAAGCAGGTGAGCGGTCATAAAAATTATTGGTAAGATTATACCAAATGGCAGGCGTGTGTTGGCGCACGATTGCCCTGGCCCTGGGCGTGTTTCCGGCGCATTCGCAGTACAATAAAACTAGACATGATGATGAAAACCGAAACTCTGCACTCCGAATTGTTGTACCAGAGCGTTTTTGAATCCATCGGTGATGGGGCGCTGGTCACCGACCTGGAGACTGGCGCAATTTTGTTTGTCAACCCTGCCGCGGCAAAGATGCACGGGTATGCACAGGCGGCTTTTTGTGAATTAAACCTGCAAAAATTATTGCACCCCAAGAGCCTGCCTTTTTTTGCGGATTATGCTCGCGTACTAAAAAATGGCGGCCGGTTTGAAATGGTGGCGCAACACGCGTGCCGTGACGAGTCATTTATCAGCGTGGAGTGGCGCGCGGTGGCGTTTCCGTATCAGGGGCGTGTTTGTGGGCTAGCCGTTGTGCGAGATGTCAGCAAACGGGTGGAGGCCGAACGCCAACTTCATCGGCGGGTGGGCGCTCGCGCTCACGAACAAGCCATCCTGCTTGGAATTTCTCAAATGTTGGCTTCTACGCTGGAGTTGCAGTCAGATTTATTGCTCGACAAGTTATTTGAACTTATTCAGTACTCTCATGCTGGTCTTTTTGCGCTGAAAGATGGAACTTTGGTGACCCTGGCGGCGCATGCGACAGCGCCGTTGGGGCAGGTTACCCCGTTTTGCGTCCAACTGGATGACCAGCAAACGCTGGATGCGCTCTTCAATGGCCGTCATCCCATGCGTATTGCGGATATTTGGGGCGATGAGCCTACCGCAAAATTTGTGCGCGCGCTCTTGGAAAAAGATGGCGCGGCTTTGCTGAACGGGACGCGGTCCTGGCTGTGGGCGCCGCTGGCGGTCAAAAACCGCGTGATCGGCGGCATTGGCCTGACCCACGCGGGCAACAATGCTTTTACCTCTCACCAGGCTGACTTAATGATGACGGTTGCCAATCAGGTGGCAGTGACACTGGTCAATGCTGAACTGTATGAACATGCGCAGACGTTGGCCGCGCTGCAAGAACGTCAGCGCCTGGCGCAAAACCTGCACGACGCGGTCAATCAGTCCCTTTTTTCTGCCGGGCTGATTGCCGAAGTTTTACCACGCCTGTGGGAGCGCGACCCCGTCGAAGCGCGGCGCGCGCTGGAAAATTTACGGCATCTGACGCGTGGCGCTCAGGCCGAGATGCGCGCGCTGTTGGTTGAACTACGTCCCACCACCTTGATTGACGCTGAATTAGGTGACTTGTTGCGTTTGTTGGGCAATGCCTTTACCGGGCGCACAAATATTTTGGTGGATGTCACCATCAGCGGCGATGGCGAGTTGCCTGCCCAAACGCAGGTGGCGCTTTACCGTATCTGCCAGGAAGCGCTCAACAATATTGCCAAACACGCCAACGCCAGCCGGGTGGAAATTGAATTGTGTTACCCCGCGCAGGCATCAGATGTTTCTGTTGCGTCTGAAAGCCTGGAACTGCGCATTCGTGACAATGGCCGTGGGTTTGATGCGGATGGACAAACGTCCGCCGGCCACTATGGGTTAGGGATGATGCGTGAGCGCGCCGAGGCAGTGGCAGCCGAAATTACGGTGACCAGCCGGGTGGGCCAGGGTACAGAAATTATTATTCACTGGAAAAAAGTGGAGGCGTTATGACTGAAATAGAATCTCGGCCCATTCGTGTCATGCTGGTTGATGACCATGTTATGGTGCGGCGCGGATTGGCAACTTTTTTGATGGTTTTTGATGATATGGAATTGGCGGGTGAGGCCGGAAGTGGCATAGAAGCCATCCAGCGCTGCACTGAGGCTTTACCGGATGTGATTTTGATGGATATGGTTATGCCAGAGATGGACGGCGCGACCGCAACGCGTATCATCCGCCAGAAATTTCCGCAAGTAAAAGTTCTCGTGTTGACCAGTTTCAAAGAGAGTGAATTAATCAAAAATGCGTTGGAGGCCGGAGCAATTGGCTATTTGCTTAAAGATGTTTCTGCGGATGAACTTGCCCGCGCGATTCGCGCCGCGCACGCTGGCCGCGCCACGCTTTCCCCTGACGCTGCCCAATCTCTGGTTGTGGCAGCCAATCAGCCGCCAGTGCCTGGTCTTGACCTGACGGAGCGCGAGCGTGAGGTTTTGGCCCTGCTGGCGGCTGGTCTCAACAATACCCAAATTGCAGGCAGACTGATGGTCAGCTCGTCTACCATAAAATCGCACGTCAGCAACATTTTGGCGAAACTGGGGGCCGCCAGCCGCACCGAAGCCGTGACGGTGGCATTGCGTAACCACATTGTGTCGTAATCCCTTTTGCCTCCCCCAAGTGGCGGAGGCAGACACTCCCCAACCGCAGGATGTGGTTGGGGAGTGTTGCTTGTAAAATTAACAGATGTCTTGTATCCATACGTGCTGGTCAATGCACGTTGGCAAAACGTGGTTTTGTTGCATATCAAAAACGAAGAGAGAATTTCAATGAACAGAAGCCTATTTGATGATAAGTGGAAGCAAATTCGCGGCTTGACAACCGGCTGGTGGAGTTTGATGAGCGAGTATGACCTGAGTAAAGTGGATAAGGCTGAAGTTAAATTTGATAAATATGTCAACCTGTTACAGGTGAAATATGGCTATACCTATGACCAGGCGAAAAAAGAAGTTGGCAAACGTGTGGAAGAGTACGAGACCCAATCAAGATAGCCGCGTTATATCGGCGTGATTTTATAGGTTTTCATTTCCAAAGAGGCCAGGAATACCATGCTTGTTGACCTACCCGGTAAGCTCAAAACAATTTTTCACCGCCCACTGCGGGCAAAACTAATTTTCAACACCGGATCAGGCCGGGCCGAAGAATCGCCTCAGCAGCTTGCCAGCATCCTTGCCGCCATGCAAGATCTGCACATCTTGCCTGAGGTCTATAGCGTGCGCCCAGACAGTCAACTCGAAAAAGTTGTGCAGGATGCGATTAAGACCGGCATCAAACTGATTGTTGTGGCGGGCGGGGACGGGACGATTGATAGTGTGGTTGGGGCCTTGGTTGGCAGGGATGCCATCCTTGGCATTATTCCCACCGGCACACGCAACAACGTTGCTTTTAACCTGGGAATTACCGGAGATATTGCCAGTTCTGTGGCGCTTTTGCGCCAGGGATGCCGCTTAAAAATTGATGTTGGCCGCGTCCATTGTGGACATGCCCGCCACTGGTTTCTGGAAGGTGTTGCCCTGGGGCTTATCTCCGATATGTACCCCATGGCGGATGATCTTCAACATGGAGATTTGGCGCAAATTGGGGGGCTACTTTCAACCCTTGTATCGGCAAGCCCCTCCCGCCTGCAAATCAATCTGGATGGGAAGCAATCTCTTGATGCAACCGCGCATATGCTGGTTATTACGAACCTGCCCTTTTTGGGGCCGCACTTTCAAATTTCTCCCAACGTATCTTTTAAAGATGGCCGTTTGGACATATTTACTTTTTCAGATATGAGCAAGTTGAATATGCTTTCTTATGCCATGCTGTCACGCGGGGGACTGGTGGAAGATGAAGGCATTAAGCATTACCGCGCCAAAGATATAACGATTGTTTCTGACCCGCAAATGCCGGTGCTGGCCGACGGTATTCTGTTGGGACAGGGCGCGTTATCCGTTCATATTCACCCGCGCGCGCTGATGGTGATGGCTGGCGAGCATCTGACAGGCCAATCCGCGACAATAGCGACGCCGTCCGCGCCCACGTTGGAGCCTTTAAAGCCCGATGAAGAATAACTCGCCTGAACCGATTTCTGCGCTTCAGGTGGCAGTTCACACAACTTTCTGGTCTGCCCAGCGCAGGCGTCCCGCTTTTCTGGCGCTTCTGGTGACCGGGCTGGTGTTGGGGCTCATCTGGTTACCGGCGGCGGCGCGCTCAGCGCTCTGGAACGCATTCAGCGCCCAGCGTGAACTGGTCGGCTTGCTTTTTCTGTTTGCTCTATTGACGTTATCGCTCATTTGGTCTGTTGGACAACGTTGGGATTCCCGCGTTTTCCTGCTTTTTAACCGCCGCAATTATCCCCACTGGCTGGATGGTTTCATGTGGCTGATGACGCAACTGGGGAATATGCTAACTGCCCTCGCCGTCGCTTTCTTGTTTTTTTTGCTCCACTACCGGCGTCTGGGCATTGAAATTGTTCTCGGCACGCTCACGCTCTGGCTACTGGTGGAAACCATCAAGGTGTTGGCTGACCGTGACCGTCCATTCCTCACTTTTGAAGATGTGCGCGTCATTGGCTGGCGCGAGAAAGGTGATTCCTTTCCCAGTGGGCATACGACCCAGATATTTTTTCTGGCAACGCTGCTCATTTTGCGCTTTCCGCTGATCTGGCAAGCCAGCCTGGTTGGTTATGCGGTCGCCGTCTTGGTTGGGTTTACGCGTATCTATGTTGGGGCGCACTACCCGCGTGACGTATTGGGCGGCGCGGTACTCGGTGGTATCTGGGGCATTTTGGTGAATCTCATCAACCCTTTTTGGCTTGCCGGATAATTTTGACGAAATTCTCCCCCAAGTGGCGGAGACAAACACTCCCCGGCCGATGGATGTGGCTGGGGAGTGTTTGTTGTACTATCAGTTTATGACCCGCGTATATTTAGCCGATGCCAAAGATAGAGAACGCTCTGCCCTTCGCTTGTTGATTCTGGATATGAAAATGGAAATAGTTGGCGAAGCGGCTGATTGGGGTACCCTGTTCGTTCAGGTACCTGTCACCCGCGCAGATATGTTGGTGGTTGATTGGGATTTGCTCCCTGTCAGCCCCGACATAGGTCTAATCGAACTCCGTAAAGTATGCCCCGGTACGCTCGTTATCGTACTCGTCAGCCATTGGGATGCCCGTCAGCAAGCCGCGCTCTCCGCTGGGGCAGATGCCTTTATCAGTAAGAATGAGACACCAGAGCGTGTAGAAGAACGCCTGCGCTTTGCGGCGGCAAGTATCGCCATGGCTGAAGATGTTTGAAATCTGGCGCGTCCAGGCCGTCCCGCCTGAAAACGTATAGCGTATACGCTCAAGCGCTGGTGCAATATTGGGACGTTTTTCAAAAAAAACAAGGAGAACAACCATGACTCCACTGCAAAAAGGGTAGCCACCCCTCCTCAAATTGGCAAAAATTTAATATAATCAGGGCATGTTCAGAAAAAACACCAAACACCAACAACCCGCATTGATCAGCGCCGCCAGCGAACTGCCAGAGAAACAACGCAAACGTCTGGAGAACTCCTGGGCAGGCGCCTTCTACAAAGAATTCTTCAGCCGTATTGACGAGCAATCCTTTGCGGTTCTGTATTCAGAAAAATACTCACGCCCGAA
>MNXJ01000049.1 GCA_001872455.1 Anaerolineae bacterium CG2_30_57_67
GTGGCCGCCAATGGCGATGTCGCCAACAAAATTGGCACCTACATGCTGGCGCTGGCCGCGCACGATAACGGCGTCCCGGTCTATTCGGTGGCACCCACCTCGACGATTGACCTGACGCTGGCGCACGGCAGGCTGATTCCTATCGAGGAGCGCGACCCCGCCGAAGTGCTGAACCTTCAGCTGGCAGGTGAGCGCGTTACCCCGCTCAACGCCAAAGCGCGTAACCCGGCCTTCGACATCACCCCCGCCCGCCTTTTGAGCGGCATCGTCACCGAAAACGGTCTGGTTGTACCGCCGTTTGAAATCAGTTTGAAGAAAATGATGAATGATGAATGCAAAATGCAGAATGATGAATGATGAAGTTTCCCATTCATTGTCCATCACTCCCAGTTTCCAATTCCTAATTCCTAATTCCTAATCCCTAATCCCTAATCCCCAATTCCCAATTTCCCATGGACATTCTCCTCTCCGGTTCTGTTGCCTACGATTATCTGATGACCTTCCCCGGCCTGTTCCACGAGCAAATTTTGCCGGAACGGCTGAAAAACATCAGCTTGTCATTTTTGGTGGAAAGCATGTCGCGTCAGCGCGGCGGCACGGCCCCCAATATTGCCTACACCCTGGCGCTGCTGGGCGAAAAACCGCGCCTGTTCGCCACCGTTGGCGAAGATTTTGGCGATTATCGCGCCTGGCTGGAAGCGCAGGGCGTGGATACCAGCGGCGCACAAGTTGTGCCGGGAAAATTTACCGCCTCGTTTTTTGCCACCACTGACCGGGTGAACGCCCAAATCGCCTCCTTCTACCCGGGGGCGATGGCCCACGCCAGCGAAATTTCGCTGCGCGACCTGGAAAATCGGCCTGAGCTGGTGGTTGTCTCGCCCGACGACCCAGCCGCCATGAAAAATCGCGCTGCCGAATGCCGTGAGTTGGGCATCCCGTACCTGTACGACCCCTCTCAGCAGATTCTGCGCCTGGAAGGCGACGAAATTATCCGCGACATGGACGGCGCTCATTTTCTCTTTGTCAATGACTATGAATTTGGCCTGATTGTCAAAAAAACCGGTCTGACGCTGGCGGATATTCTCAAAAAAGTGGAAATTCTCGTCGTCACCAAAGGCGCCGAGGGCGCGGTCATCTACGTCGGCGGGCAGGAAATCAATGTCCCGGTCACGCCCGAAGAGCGGATTGTGGACCCAACCGGCGTGGGCGACGCCTTCCGCGGTGGATTTCTGGCGGCCTATTCGCATGGCTGGGATTGGATGCTGTGCGGGCAGGTCGGCTCGTTGGCGGCGGTTTACGTTCTCGAACAGAACGGCACGCAAAACCACCATTACACCCGCGAGCAGTTTATTCAACGCTTTCGTGAGCATTATGATGATGGTGGTAAACTGGATGTGTGGGCGGGAAAGCAGGTAGACAAGTAGAGAAGTGGACAGATAGACAAGCGGATTGGTGAATTGAAAACTGGAAAATTGAAAAACCGGAAAACCGGAAAACCGGAAAACGACAAAAAAGGAGCTATTCATGAGCAATTACGATATTAAAGATAAATCTTTGGCCGAAGGTGGCCGCCGCCGCATTGACTGGGCGGAACGCGAAATGCCGGTTCTGCGCAGCATCCGCGAACGCTTCGCCAAAGAGAAACCGCTGCAGGGCGTGCGCGTTTCGGCCTGCCTGCATGTCACCACCGAAACCGCCAATTTGATGCGCACGCTGCAGGCCGGTGGCGCGGATGTGGTCATCGCCGCCTCCAACCCGCTTTCGACGCAGGACGATGTTGCCGCGGCGCTGGTCAACATCTACGAGATTCCGACCTTCGCCATCAAGGGTGAAGACAACGTCACCTATTACAAACACATCACCGCCGCGCTCGACCACAAACCGCAGATGACGATGGATGACGGCGCTGACCTGGTTTCCACCATCCACAAGGACCGCCGCGAACTGCTGACCGACATCGTCGGCGGCACCGAAGAAACCACCACCGGCGTCATCCGCCTGCGCGCCATGTCGGCGGATAAGATGCTCGAATTTCCGGTTATCGCCGTCAACGACGCCATGACCAAGCACTTCTTCGATAACCGCTACGGCACCGGCCAGTCCACGCTGGACGGAATCATTCGCGCCACCAACGTTTTGCTGGCCGGGAAAGTATTCGTCGTGGCCGGCTACGGCTGGTGCGGACGCGGCCTGGCCTCGCGCGCGCGCGGCATGGGCTCGCGCGTCGTCATCACCGAAATTGACCCGCTCAAGGCGCTGGAAGCCGTCATGGACGGTTTTGAAGTCATGCCGATGCTCGAAGCCGCCAAAGTTGGTGACATCTTCTGCACCGTCACCGGCGACCTGAATGTGATTGACGGCCCGCATTTTGAAGCGATGAAAGATGGCGCACTGGTTGCCAACTCGGGTCACTTCAACGTTGAAATCAACATCCCGGCCCTGCGCGCCATGTCGAAAAGCGACCCGGCGTTGGTGCGGCCTTTTGTTGACCAGTACACCACTGCCGACGGGCGCAAAATCAACATCTTGGGCGAGGGCCGCCTCATCAATCTGGCCTCCGCCGAAGGTCATCCTGCTTCAGTAATGGATATGTCCTTCGCCAACCAGGCGCTCTCCGCCGAGTACATGGTCAAAAACGCCAGCCGCCTGGAGAAAAAGGTCTACACCGTCCCCGAAGATATTGACAAGGAAATCGCCCGCCTTAAACTCGCCTCGATGGGCATCAAGGTGGATGTTTTGACCGCAGAACAGGTTAAATACCTGGGCTCCTGGCAGGAAGGGACGTAGGAGCAAAAATCCATAACTTGCCTGACGCGGTAACGCGAGATTTATCTCGCTAAATGGGCGACATAAGTGTCGCGCTTACAGGCTAGGTTGCGTACATCAGGAAACAACATCAAACTTACGGTATCACCTTCCACGGCGTTGTTACCGGCTTACCCAACTCCGGTAGCAACGCCGCAGAATCGTCAATGGTGATGTGATACATCTTCCCGGCTTCCACCTTCAAAGCACGTAAAACGCAAGGGTTTCCACCTGCCTCACAAATCGTTGCCCCATAGTGATACTCATCTGGCGCATTTGTCAGACGCGCAAAGAAAACGTACGTCCCTGGCGCGCGCACAAACAAGATCACCGGCGCCGAAGTGGGTAACGTGCTTGCCCCGTGCATTCCCGCCGAAAGGAAGGTATGAAAAGACTCGCCCAGCGTTACTTCCTGCGCGTACAGTGTTGCTGAAAAGCCCGCGCCGCCGCTACCCATATCCAGTCCGATGACGAGCGTCGCTCGTTGGGTTTCTGCCAGCGGTGTAGCGGTGGGGAACATACTCGTCGCTGGTGGAATTTCGGTTGCGCGCGTCGGTTGGCAGGCGGCCAGTGTCAAAATCAAAAAGCCGAAGCGTAGATAATTTCGAGCCTGGCGCAAACGTCCTGCTACTGTAACCGCAACAGAACCTTTCCCTCGCTCCACAGCTCCTCCAAATTATAAAAATGGCGCTGTTCGTCGGCGAACAAATGCAACACCACCGCGCCAAAATCTACCACTACCCATCCGGCGTCAGGTTGACCTTCTTTGCGGCCTTTTAGATGGTGCGTTTCACGCACCTGATCAATGGCGGCATCGGCCAACGCATTTAACATGCGGTCACTGGTGCCGCTGCACAGTACAAAAAAATCGGTAAATGAAGATACTTTTTGCAAATCCATCAGCACGATGGCTTCGCCTTTTTTATCTTCCACAGCGCGTACAACGGTTTGAGCAAGTTCGAGCGGGTTCAGGGGTCACCTCTTCATAAATCAATCATTCCCCAAGCGGGGCTTTGAACAAAAGCGTGTAGCTTGGCCCGCCGGGTTGCAGGTCAGAGCGATACAAGTGAATAAAATCAACCGGCGCCGCGCCCAAGCCGCCAATGTGAATGGCTTGCAGGCCGACGCGCAAAGTATTCAGGCTGATGGAGCCAATTGGCTCACGCACCCGTCCAAGGGTGATGTGTGGCGAAAATGGCTGTCTCTCGGCGGGAAAACCTGACCGCGTGAGGGCTTGTTCCAGATTCTGTTGCAAAGTCGCCAGTTGCGGCGGCGCCTGCACCCCAACCCACAGCACGCGCGGACGGTGTTGGCTGGGAAAAACGCCAAACCCGCCCACCGAAAACTCAAACGCCGCATGATGGGCGCACTCATCCGCCAGTGATTCTTGAAGTGTGGGCAAACGCTGCGAGTCGGTTGCACCGAAAAACTTCAGCGTCAGGTGAATGTTTTCTTCCGCTACCCAGCGCACGTTTTGTCCGGTAATCTCTTGCAAGCGGGTCACATGACGCAAAATGGCTTGTCGAATGGGGGCTGGGATGGGGATGGCGAGAAAAAGACGGACTGAGCTCATGATTGGGCGATTTGGGTAACCCGCTCCACGGCCTGTTTTAAATCCAAAAAGCCGACGGGTTTGGTCAAATACATGGATGCCCCGGCGTCCAGCCCGGTTTGAATATCGGAAGGCAGGCTCTTGGCTGAGACGACAATGACGGGGATTTTGGCGAGATTTTGGTTGCCGCGCATGAACTTGAGCACTTCCAACCCAGAGACATCCGGCATCATCACATCCAAAATCACCACGTTGGGCATTTCACTGGCAATCAGGCTGATGGCGGCGCGGCTGGATTCGCTTTTGACAACCACGAAGCCGTTGACGCGCATCATTTCGGCAAACATTTCTGCGGCATCGGGTTCATCTTCAACGACAACGACTTTTTTTTCTGCAAGGGACATCATAAATTCTCCGCGTGCGAATAAAATAGCATATTCCGCTTGAAATTACAAGGGCCGGGCGCGTTTATCGGCTGGCGCGAATTTTCAGGCTGGTAAATTCATGGCTTGCGGGTAGCCACTCGACGCCGAGATGTTCTACCCGTCCCGTGCGCGGACCGCGTCGCAGGCTCTCAATGAAAGCCTCCAGCGCTGGGCGCGCGCCCTCAACCACGCATTCCACTTCGTCGTAGCCAACGTTGCTTACCCAGCCAGTCAGCCCCAGATTGACGCCTTCATACTGCGCGAAGGCGCGAAAGCCAACCCCCTGCACTTTGCCGGTGATGAGAATGTGGGCGCGGGCGGTTTCTTCTGCGCTCATGGTAAAAGCCTGCGCCACAGCAGGGGCAGGAGAATCAGGGCAAAAAGCAGCAAGTACCCTGCCAGATTTTGGAGCGCCAGCCCCAGCCGATTCTCTCCCAGCGTGGCGGAGCGCCAGCCTTGCTCTATCTGGCTGAGCGGCGCGCCGAGGGCGCGTTGTGCGCCCTGTTCACAATCCAACCCGTCGCCGTAGGCACTTATCAGCGAAGAGAGCCCGCTGACGCCGTATTGCGCGACCAGCGCGCGGGTGAACGAGGCCGATTGGGCGTAGGCCAGGAATCGGGAGGATGCATCGGGAGGAAAAGCGGCGCACAGCGAATTTATCGGCAATAGGCCTCCGTTTTGGGCGGCCATTTTCAACGCCTGTTCGTAATCGGGGTTGGGAGAAAGTTCCACCGCCGAGGCGATGCCTTCTTTTAGCCAGATCGGAAGCAGGGCGTAACGTTCTCTGCTGAATTGGTAGAGAACGAGGTGCGCCAGTTCATGCGGAATTTGACGATCCATTTGCAAGCCTTGTTCGGGGCCGGGGGCAAGCGAGACGATACCCACGCCCAAATCGGGGCTGGCGTGACCGGCGACCCAGGCCTGCCCGCCCAGCGCTAGCGCGGATTGCAAATCGGTGGCAGAGGCGTAGACGTACAGGTGAATGGGCTGGGTTGGGCGTGCGCCGAGCAGGTCGTAGATGCGTGTTTGACTATTGCGGGCGGTATCGGCCAGTTGCTGCCCAAAGGCAGCGTCGCCCGCGTACCAGTGGAGCGTCAGGGTATCGCTGGTGGTTTCCTGCCACGGAAAGCGGTTATCGAGGTAGTCGAAGAGAAATTGAGGGGAGTTGACGCTGGCGCCGTTGCGTTGGGTGACGCTGAACCAAAAATCTACATGCGCAAAGGCGCGCAGAGGCGTTTGGGTGACATCGTAGCGGTAGGAGAAGCGGCCGTCTGGCTTCAATTCGACGCGCGCGGCGCGGGTGGCGGGCTCGCCTTGGGCGCGGAAAAAGAGCAGGGTTTCGGTGACGTTTTCGGGCGAGGTAATGCGCCCGTTGAAGGTAACTTGCTCTCCAAACTGGTAGCCGATGGAAATATCTTCCACCGTTGGCGTGGCAGATTGCGCTATCGCGGAGGTCATTGGCAGTGTGGCACAGAGCATGAGCAGGCAGAGCAGACCGGTTCGGATGGATTTCATGGCGTCACTTTGAAAGGTAGACCAACAGCGGGGTAAGGGTACGTTCCAGCGGCAGGCCGTAGTTGTCGTTGTTGGCAAACATGGCGCTGATGATGACTGCCGCCAGCGCGGGGCGTTCTAATCGCAGGGCTTTCCCGCTCAGCCAGGCCAGAAGTCCGCAGGTGAAAAGGATGCCGGTTGCCAGCGCGGTGATTTTGACGATTTCGGGCGCGTTTAGGGCGCTCTGGTGAATGAGATTAAAGACCAGCGTGGGTAGAAAAAAAATAAAAAATGATGCGTCCCAGGCTTTGTGGCTGAATGCCGAGAAATTTGCCAGCCAAAAATCTGCCGCCGCTGATGAGCAAGATGGGCAGAATGTTGTTGGCAAACGTGGTACATAGTTTTGTAAAAGACATCGGGTCGGGGATGGGCGCTGGCGTTAATGCCGTTTGCGCGACTTTTTGAGCAAATCATCTTCGTCATCGGGGTCAAGCGCCAACAGGTCGAGCGCGGCGGTTTCCTCGGTAAATTCGAGATTGATCAGCGCGTCATCCAAAAATTCTTGCAAGGTTTCGTCTTCGCTGTCTTCAGCGTCATCTATCAAAATTTCGAGCATTTCGAGCACCCCTTCGCCGCCGATGAGCGAAAGCGACCAGACCGCGGCCAGGGCAATTTCATCATCGTCTTCTTCCTCCAGCAGGTCAAGCAGGGGTTGGCGGGCGGCGCTGAGCCCCAATTCGCCGCTGGCGACGATGGCGGCGC
The DNA here is from genome assembly GCA_001872455.1 of Anaerolineae bacterium CG2_30_57_67. GTDB lineage: Bacteria > Chloroflexota > Anaerolineae > Anaerolineales > Villigracilaceae > UBA8950. Next base: position 7,039 of record MNXJ01000049.1, read on the forward strand.
GGCGTATGGCGGGGTGCGCGTTATCAAGGTGCGCGAGGACTTCTTCGGCCCATTGCGCATTGGCTGAACGGGCAATGGCAGTCAGGGCGCTGGTTAGCCAGTCGGGGTCGCGTTTTTGTAGCGCGCTGGTGATGAATCCGCTGATTTCTTTGTTGTGCAGGTAGCCCAGCGCTTCCAGCGCGGCGCGTTGGAGCGCTGGGCTGGCGGTTGCGTAAATGCGCAACAGGGCCTCTTGAGCCGGTTTGACGCGTTCTTCGGGGATTTCTTCCAGGGCGTCCAGCCGAATATAGTTGCCAAGCAGGACGATGGCGGCGCGGCGGGCGTCGTCTCCGGAGTCGTTTTCGCTGATTTTAACGAGAGTCGGAATCAGCCGGATGTCTTCGGTCTCTGCCAGCAGGCGCAAGGCTTGCAAGCGGGTTACCTCGTCAGGGTCACTGAGCAGCGCGGCGGCCAGAACATCAAAAGAAAGTAATGTGTCTTCGGTGTAGCGTTCGTTGAGCCGTTGGAGCAGGTTGTGACGGCGTTTTTTGCTCAAGGTCGGCCAGAGTGCCATGAGTGCAGACAGGTTGGCGGGCGTCAGATCGGTGAAGTGATTGAGGTAGCGTTCTGAAAAGCCGCTGGTCTCGTCGCCCAAGGCTTTGAGCGTGGTTTCAAAAGGGATTTGCTTTGCCACTGTTGGTTCCTATTTGGGTAAAACGATTTTTGCAGGGTCAATGACGTCCCATGAGTTGATGACCAGCATCAGCCCGATCAGCATGAGGAAGGCGACGCCGTTGATGACGTTTTCCATTTTGTAGGGAATGCGGCGGCGCAGGATGATTTCGGGCAAGGCGAAGAGGATGCGGCCGCCATCAAGAGCCGGGATGGGGTAGAGGTTGAAGACTCCCAGCGAAACGGCCAGCATGGCGACGATGGAGAGTACCCAGTTTGTTGGTTGCGGCGTTGCCGCTCCGGCGGGGGCGCTGGCAGTGGGTTGGCGGGTTTCGCTATCACGCTGGATGGCCTGACCAAACAGGTTGAACATGCCAATGAGGCCAATCGGGCGGGCTTGCGCGGGGCTGATTTTTTGGCTGATGAGTGAGACGGGAATCAGGGCGGTGTTGATGGCCTGGTAGTACGTTTCTTGCACTCCGGCGCTGAGGGCTTCAAGCGGGTTGGCCGGACGCAGGGGTGCGCCCAGGCTAACGCCGAGCGGCGCCTCGCGGCTGGAGAGCGGTGTGGCAATCAGTGTTACTTGCTGTCCGCCACGGTCAACGATGAAGGTGATGGGGGTATCTACTGCGGTATGAATGGTGGCACGGGCTTGCTCAATGCTGGTGATTTCTGCGCCATTGACGGAGAGCAGGCGGTCATCTATTTGGAAGCCGCTTTGTTGTGCGGGCGAATCGGACAAGACTTCGAGAATATTGACAACACCCGCTACGGGGAGTCCTTGTTGTCCAACCAAAATGGCGTAGATGACGACAGCCGTCAGCAGGTTCATCATCGGCCCGGCGAAGAGGACTACCAGCCGTTTGAGCGGCGGGGCGGCGGCCAGGCCGTCGGGAACGGTGGGGTCGTTTTCGCCTTTGGGACGCACAAAGCCGCCCAGCGGAATCCAGTTCAGCGTAAATTCTGTGCCTTGCCAGTTGAAGAGAGTCAGGGCCTTTGGCGGAAAGCCGAAGCCGAATTCTTCTACTTCAATTTTCATCCAGCGCGCGGCCAGAAAGTGGCCGAATTCGTGCAGAAAAACACTGCCGCCCAGCGCCAGCATTAAAACCAATAAGGTAAGTAGGGAGTTTGCCATGTTTGTTCCTTTGTTTTAGAGAGAAAGTGAAATTATATCCCCATTTTGTTAGCGGCGTGTTAGAGCGGGTGCGCCGCGCCGCCGACGGTGGCGGTGAGTACGTCGCTGACGCCGGAAATTTTACGCAACAGGGCGGCGATTTTAGACATTTCGCTGTGCGGGCAAATGACATGTACATTTGGCCCGGCGTCTATGGTGTAGGCGGCAGGCAGCCCATCGCGCTGCCAGGTGCGCACGTTTCCCATCACGGCCAGGGTGGCGGGTTTCCAATAAAACAGGGCTGGCTGGCTGGTCATCATCACGGCGTGCATCATATCCGAATCGAGTTGGATGATGTCGGCCAGGCTGGAAAAATCGCGTTCTGCAATGGCGCGGCGGCAAATTTCCAGCCGACGTGGGGCGTCGGCTACGCGGGCGGCTTGCAGTGGGCTGGTGGGCGCCAGGGCGTGGCCTTCTGTCGAGCCGGTGCTTTTGTGCCCATCGGCGACAATGGCGATGCAGTCAGCCAGCGGCCAATGTCCGGGGGGCGCGATGCTGACGGCGTAGGAATCCTCGTTACCGCTTCCCATTTTCCATTCGACAAAGCCAGCGGGGACGCTGCGCGAGGCCGAGCCTGACCCAATGCGGGCGAGGCGCGAGATGGCGGATTCGTTCCACGTCAGCCCGGCGGCGCGGGCGGCGGCCAGCGCCAGGGCGGCAAAGGCCGCCGCTGAGGAGGCGATCCCGGCTCCGGTGGGAAAGTTGTTTTCGGAGAGTACCTCGGCGCGCAGGGCGATTCCCGCGCTTTGACGGACGACGTTCAAAATGGCGGAGACGCGCTCGAGGGCTTTGCCCATAATCTCGCTACCGTTGATGACCAGTTCATCCATTGGCAACGATGGTTCAAAGCTAACGGTTGTGCGGGTGTACAATCCGCCCAGATTCATCGAAATTGAGCCATTGACGGGCAGGCGCAAAGCGGCGTCGCGGTTGCCCCAGTATTTGATAAATGCGATATTACTATTGGCAAAAGCGGTTGCTGTTCGGGTGTTATCAGACATTTTAGATAAATCACTTTCTCGCCATTTTCAAAGGCAATTTTGCCGCGTATGTCAAGCAGTTCGATAATTTGCCGCCGCGTGTTAAAGTCGGCTTGGTCTAATATGGGTCTGATTTTAGCGCAAAAGGATTCAATCAAGGTCAATTTGTCATCACTTATAGTCACAATTTGACATAAATCACAACATGGGGGTGATTTGCTTTGAATTTGCCTGCGGTGTGACATACAAGAGAATTTCCCCCAAAAAAAGAAACCGGGGCGGCTTGTTGGAGCCGCCCCACTTATCATGCAATGAATGTCGCGTTTCGTCCCGCTTGAAACCTATGGCAAAGAGCGCAAATATGCGATAATATCCGCCAGTCCCTGCTCATCCAACATTTTCTCGGTGAAAGCCGGCATGGGCGAACGCCCGGCGCGCAGGATGGCAATAATGGACTCGTCGTCTGCGTAGCGCGTTTTGAAACCTGACACGGCAAAGTCTGGTCCTACATTCGCCTGTTGGGTATGGCAGCCATAGCATTTGGAGCGATACAGGGCTTCCCCGCGAGACGGGTCAGCCGCACCGGGCTGAACGACAGCCATCTCCGGTCCAATGGGTCTTTCAGCCGGTTTGACCGCCAGCGGCGCAATCATGCTAAGCAACGCCAACAGGGGCAGGACAACAAGAGCGGAAATAACATAGTAACGCATGGAAGACTCCCTTATAAAGCCGCAACGGCTTTAAGATTTTCTATTTCGGATTGAATAAAATCTAGCGTGAAATTAATCAGGGTTGGATAAAACGGCAGTCTGGCAGACTGCTCCACTTGGGCGGCGAAGCGCGACAGCCAGACGAGCAGATGTCCCTGCAAAAACGCCTCTTGCCGCGCCTGCCATTCCGCCGCTTCCTGCATGTCGCCGCGCAGCGCTGCATCCGCCTGACAGGCGCACAGGTGTTGCATGAACTGCAATTCCAGCGCCAGATGGTCGGGCAGGCGCGGCTGACCGGGCGCAATTTCCAGTCCGGCGGCGCGGTAGGTGGATTCCACGCGCGCGGCTTCTGCGCCCCACAATAATGCTTTGCCTGCTTCCGCAGGGTGGAGATAAATCGAAGCGTAGGGCGGGATGTAGCCCGCGCCGGGTCCGACCAGCAGACGGGTGTACTCGCGCTGCAGGTCGTCCAGCGGCGCATCCGCCAGCGCGGGGATGATTGCTCGAGCAGAATCAACCAGCGCGGCGGTGGGCGGCTCGCCAAAAGCAGCCGCCAAAAAATTATACAAAGCAGAACGGGCGAGAGCGGTTTCCATCACGCTTTGTAAACCTTGACGCAGACTTCCTTGTGCAGCGCCATGCCCGCAATCGGGTCTGAAATCGTCCGGTTGAACATGCCATCCGCCGTGCCTTTGCCTTTGGCGATGTGTCCCAGCGCCCAGTGACCAAAGCCGTGCTGCCAGCCGACGACTTCAGGGTGCATCCCCTGCGTGACGCGCGCCAGCGCTTTGGATTTTGCGTAAGGCGACTCGACCCAAACTTCGTCGCCGTCTTGAATTCCCAGCCGTTCGGCTGTCGCCGTGTTAAGCGCCAGGCGATTCCAGCCCATCAGTTCTATCAGCCAGGGATTGTTGAATGTGCGCGAATGAGTGTGGCTGGCTTCCTTCCAGTTAATCAAATAAAGCGGATACTTCTCATCGGGGAACCAGTCGCGCGGCGTGTACACCGGCAAGGCGTCCACCGTGTTTCCGTTGCGGTCTTTCTTCGCCGCGGCCTGCGCCGAGACAAATTCCACCAGGCGCGAAGGCGTGTTCCAGCCTTTGAAAAATTTGTCGCCGTGCAGGAATCCTTTGCCCTTGCCGTCCGCGCCTTTAAGAATGCCTTGCGCGTCCACAAAGCCCCACAGTTTTCCGTCTTTCTCCAGGATGACCTGCGGGACGCTCTGGACTTTGGCGTCGGATGGGATGGAAAGGGGCGAACCGTTCGGCTGGAAGGCTGCGCCGCTCTCATCCCGGACCCCGAGCGGGGTCGCGCCGCCCGAAGCGAAGACTACCGCCCAGTCGTTTTCCACCCGCGCCCCCTCCGGCAGTTTCACCTCATCCTTGAACTTTTCATAGCGCGTCCCGGTCGGGTCCACCCAACAGGCGCCGGGTTGTTGCTTCAAATCATCGAGCGACATTTTCGGACCGCCCTTGAGCAATTGCTCCGAAAGATATTCTTCGTACCAGGCTTTGGTGGAAGCCAGCGGCTGCCCAGATACAGCCCCGATGTTGAAGAAGTCCGCATCGTCAGCGTCCTTCAACCCCATTCGGCGGCCCAGCTCGGTCACAAATTCGTATTCGGGCAATTGACCAAATATTGGTTCCACCACAGGCTGGCGCAGGCTAACCGATGACCAGGTGACCCAGTTGGTAGTTAAATCGTAGCGCTCCAAATAATTGGTGCCGGGGATGACGATGTCAGCCATTTGTGCGGTTTCTGAGAGCATCGTGTCCACTACCACCAGTAATTCCAGTTTCTTCAAGGCTTCAATCACATTCTTTGTGCCGGGAACGGATAGAACCAGATTCTGAAAGACAACCATTCCCACTTTGGGCAGGTAGGCGGCGGAGCCATCGGCGATGGAGCGCAACGCTTCGGTGTAAACGCCCGAACTATGACCAAAGGGATACAGCGACAGGTTGTCCAGGCGCGGCTTTTCGATTTTGGCTCCATGCGCCTTTTGGTGGGCGTTGCCATTGCGCTCCGGGTTCATCATCCCGCCGGGACGGTCAACGCTGCCAAGCAGGGCGTTGAGCAAGGCGATGGCGCGTCCGCCCTGAACCGCGTTGGATTGTTGTCCAGGACCAGACCAGGCATCCACCACTGCCGGGCGTTTTTCGCCCATCTCGCGCGCCATGCGGCGGATAGTGGAAGCCGGCACGCTGGTAATTTGTTCTGCCCATTCAGGAGTTTTATCCGCGACAAAGGCGGCGAATTCATCGAAGCCGGTCGTCCAGTTTTCAACAAAGTCGTGGTCGTAGAGATTCCACTGGATGAGCAGGTGAGCCAGCGCAAGCGCCAGGGCGCCGTCGGTGGCCGGACGGATGGGAATCCACTCGTCGGCGCGGGCGGAGGTCTGACTCAGGTAAGGGTCCACCACTACCAGCTTGGCGCCGTTCTCGATGGCGCGGGTGAAAATGCGCGGCAGGTGACTGAACTTGGTCGCCGAGAGCGGATTCCAGCCGAAGAGCAGGATGTAGCGGGCGTGGGCAAAATCGCCCAGCGGGCGTCCATCGCCCATCGTCAGGGTAAAAGCCGCTTTGCGGCTGACGTCGCACAAATTGGAATGGTTCAGGAAATTGGGCGTGCCGTAGAGTTTGCAAAAATCTTCCTGAATATCTTTGAAGGAATGGTCTTCGCAAAACCAAATGAGTTTTTCGGCTTCGTCATTCTCACGCAAGGCGTTGAGTTTTGCGGCAATCGTATTGAGGGCTTCGTCCCACGAAATGGCAACCCAGCCGGGGTCTTCGTTCGGACCTTTCTTGGGATTGGTGCGTTTGAGCGGCGTCTTGACGCGGTCGGGGTCGTAGAGCGCCATTGGGCCGGCGTTGCCTTTCGGACACATCGCCGCGCCGTCGGTGTTCTTCCACACCCAGTAATCGCTGGAAATGTTGGCGACGCCGATGGGGTTATCGGGATTGGGTTCGATTTTCATCACCTGCCCGTTTTCCACGCGGACGAGAATGCCTGTCTGCCCGCCGCACATGTTACAGGCGGTGGGAATCCATTCGCCTGCGTCTGTCGCTTGCGAGGCGGAAGCGAGGGATTTTGCCGGGGCGGCGTGGGAGGGGATGAATCGGCTGCCCAGCGCGATGCCGCCCGTCAGCCCAGCCAGTTTGATAAAGTCTCGTCGGGAAAATTTAGTAATAGTCATAGGGATTCTCCGTTAGCCTGCGTTCCCATCTCACCATTGCCGCTCTTGTAGCCGCTCTTGTAACTGCTCTTGAAATGGAAAGGGCTGGGCGGGGTGGTTGACGGTTCGGACGGATGTTCTTCCTGCAAGGGGAGTAGCAACCAGCCCAGACTGAAACCCATCACAGCCAGGGCGATAACGCCCATGCTGGAAAGCCATTCGAGCGCCGATGGGGAATAGAAGGATGGGTCGTTGGCGCGCAGGACGCCGCCAAAAAAGAGCGGAAGTTTGGCGGGGACGCCCATGATGGAGGCGGTTACCGGCGTGCCAACCCCAAGGAAGCGTAAGCCCATCATCAGAAAACCGAGCATGACAACCAGACCTGCGGCGCGCGCCAGCCAGCGTTCAACGGGACGCGTCGGTAATTGCGAGAGATGACGGATGAGCAAGCCTGCCGCCAGAAGAAAAACCACGATAGCAACGGTAAAAGCCGCCAGATACCAATCTTTGAACTCGAAGGCGGCGAAACGCGCCAGCGGATAAGCCGTATCCACGCCGGGCATGAGCGGGACGGTGAAGGGTGGGATGACGATGTTCAGGCGCACGCCGACGATGCCCAGCACAATCAGCGCCGAAGCCGCGCCGACCCAGCCGGATATTTTGCCGGTGTATTTGTTGAAAATTAACGTTAGGGGAATGAGCGCGCCCACCAACAGTTGCCCCACCCAGAAGACATACCAGAAGGGGCCGAACATCATGGCGCGATAGACGGCCACGTGGTCGGGGATGCCGCCGTAAAATCCGACCAACAACTCGCTGCCCATAAAAACCAAATCAAGCGCGAGAAATCCGCCCACCATTTTGCCCAACGCGACGACCAGCGAAGTGTGTTGTTCGTCTTTATGACCGAAGTAGGCGTACAGGAAGGTGAGCAGCGCGCCGCCCGATGCCAGCGCCGAGACAATGAAGATAAGCGGGAAGAGTCCGGTGTACCAGTAGGGGCGCGCCTTGACGACGGCAAAAATTGCGCCTGTTCCGCCATGTACGCCGATAGCCACCGGCACGCCCAGCATCCCCAGTATCTTGACCATGCGCATATCGTTGGCGGCGGATTCGTCTGAAAGGTCTTTGCTGCCGAAGGTCAGCAGGCGGCAGACCAGCCCCACTAGTCCGGGTTGTGCGCTGCGCCGAATCAAGTCGCGGCGCATGAGCAGCCACAGTTCCGAAAGCAAAATCGCCAGGTACAAGTTGTAGAAGTGAATTTCCCATTCCAGCACGGAGGTCGAACTGCGATTGATGAAGACCGTCCAGAAACGCTCCATGTGACCCAGGTCGAGCAGAATGAAGACCAGCCCAGCGCTGAGCGCAACGAAAGCGGAGAACAGGGCGATGCGCCCAATGGGTTCAAAACGCTTGATGTCAAAAACGTAAATCATGGTCGAGATGAGAAACGAACCCGCGCTCAACCCGATAAAGTAGATGTAGAACGCCACCCACAAGCCCCAGGGAATCAGGCTGGTCAGGTTGGTGACGCTCATCCCCTGAAAGACGCGCAGGGCAATGGCAGCCAGCCCGACCAGCGCCACCACGCTCAGCAGCGTCCAATAGGCAATGACAGAGTTTTTATTTTTCATGGGATTACTCCAGGTAGAAGACATTCGGTTCTGTCCCCAGTTCTTCCTTTAGGCGGAAACCGCGCCGCTCGGCTACCAGGCGCGCGATTTCCGATTCGGGGTCGTTCAGGTCGCCGAAGATGCGGGCGCGCGGCATACAGGTCAGCACGCAGGCGGGTTGTTCGCCGCGCGCCACGCGGTGCAGGCAGAAGGTGCATTTGCGCACGTTGCCAATCGGGCTGGAACCTGCTTGGCGCGGGCGGTCTTCGCCATATTCGGGCGAAGACCGCCCCTCGAATTCATTCTGCGGCTGGTTGTAGTTATCGCCGAAATCGAAGTAGCGCGCCCCATACGGGCAGGCGGTCATGCAATAGCGGCAGCCAATGCAGATGTCGTAGTCAATGACCACGATACCGTCTTCTTCGCGCTTCCACGTCGCCCCCACCGGGCAGACCGGCACGCAGGGCGGATTTTCGCAATGATTGCACAGGACGGGCAGAAAATGGCGTCGAACGTGCGGAAACTCGCCGACTTCTTCCTTGATGACTTTGGCATATGCCACCCCGGGCGGGGTGTGATTTTCCTGCTTGCAAGCCACCGTGCAGGCTTCACAGCCTACACAGCGGCGCAGGTCAATCGCCATGCCATAACGTTTCTTCGTCATAGACGCTCCCTTGGGAATAGGAATTATGGCACGCTACATCGCGCCTGTCCCTACCATATCAGAATGGAAGGAAGGTCGGTAGCGGGAAAATAACTGATTTTTTAGGGGGAGGTATCAGGGAATTCCCTGATGGGGGGTGCTGTCATTGCGAGGCGTGCGCTTCCGCCGAAGCAATCTCTGCCACGAGGTGGGGATTGCTTCGCTTCGCTCGCAATGACAAGTAAAGTTGTCCTACAGCCAGCCTTTTTGACGGACGTAGCGCAACCAGTCCACCCGACTTTTGCTGCCCAACTTTTGGGCAATGTGCGCATTGTGCGTCTCCACCGTCTTGACGCCAATGTTCAGGCGCGCGGCGATTTCTTTATTCGTAAAACCTTGCGCTACCAGGAGGAGAACTTCGATCTCACGCTCGCTTAAGCCATCGGTCTGGGCGGGTTCGTCCAGCGTTTTGGGCAGACGATTTTTTGAAAGATAACCTTCAATCATGGCGCGGGTCATGCCCGGATCTACAAAGGCTTCGCCGCGCGCCACGGCGCGGATGGCGCTTAATACCTCAGCCTCGGCGGATTTTTTCAACACATAGCCCGCCGCACCAAGTTGCAAGGCTTGGCGCAGGATGGACTCTTCCTCGTGCATGGTCAGGAGTAAAACGCGGCACTCCGGCGCGTCGGCGCGGATGGCGCGCAGGGCTTGCAATCCATCCATGCCGGGCATGCTCACATCCAGCAGCAGAACGCGGGGCGCAAGTTCACGAACCAGACGCAAGGCGGCGAGACCGTCGTCCGCCTCGCCGATGACGGTCAGGTCGGGCTGGTTCTCCAGCATCATCTTCAGCCCGGCGCGCAGGACGGCGTGATCATCAGCCAGAAGAACGGTAATTTTGGATGAGTCTGGCATGGTTTTACAGCAATTCCTTACCCTGTTCCTCTTCCAAAGGGAGGGATGAATTGGAATACGCAAATGGGATTTTCACGAACACCGTCGTTCCCTGTCCCGGCATCGATTCGATATTCAGCGAACCGTCCAGCATAGTGGCGCGTTCCTGCATTCCAAACAATCCCAACCGTCCATTCTTTTGTGCCTGCGCCGGGTCGAATCCTTTGCCCTCATCCTCGATGGTGGTCACAATCTGTCCCTCGCATATCTGCAACAAAATGGACACAGATTGGGCTTGCGCGTGGCGGGCGACGTTGGTGAGCGCCTCCTGGACGATGCGATAAAGAGAGGTTTCGATTTCGGGCGACAGGCTGGTTTGATCCAAATTGTCGCTTTCAAACTGGACTTCCAGCTCATAACGCCGCTCGAATTCCTGAACGTATTGTTCCAGCGCGCCGATAAGTCCCACGCGGTCAAGCGCACTGGGGCGCAATTCCACCGACAGCCGATGCAACTCGGAGGCTAATTCGGTCGTCTGCGATTTGAGATTCTCTGCCAATCTTCTCTGCGGGAGAGGCAGGTTCTGGTCATCTTGCAATCTTCGCAAGCCCAGCGAGAGGGCGGTCAGAGTTTGGGCGGCTTCATCGTGCAACTCGCGCGCCAGGCGCTGGCGCTCCGCTTCCTGGGCGGCAATCACCCGTTCCAAAAATTGCTGGCGCAGGGTTTCCTTCTCTTTGACCTCTTCCCACAGGCGGGCGTTTTCGACGGCGATGCCCAACTGCCGCCCGACGGCGTTCAGCAGGGTCATATCATCGGGGGTGAATTCGCGGCTGTGCGCGCTGGCGATGTTCATCACGCCCAGGACGCGTCCGCCGGAGAGGAGCGGGACGCTGGCGTGCGTGACCAGCCCCTCGGCGCGAATTAGGTCGGGGCTGAGACGGCGGCATTCGGCGCAAATGTCGCGCAGAATCAGGGCGTGCCCTTCCTGCAGGACGCGGGCGCAGACGCACTCTCCCAGGTCGCGGCTGGCTTCTTCGCTGGCGAAAGCCGCTGAAAGTCCGGCGTGAGCCGCCAGCCGAAAAGCGGGTGAAGCCTCCTTGTTCAGGAAAATCCAACCGGCGCGCAAATCCATGATTTGCAAAATTTTAGTCAGTGTGGCTTGCAAAAGATCATCCAGCCGCTGACCGGCGCTGATGGCGCTCGCGGCGGCGTCCAGGGCGCTCAGTTCGCTCATGCGGCGCAGTAATTCGGCATGAGACTGTTCCAGGTCGGTTATCATGGCATTAAAAGCCAGCGCCAGTTCGCCGACCTCATCATCCATGTATGTATGGGCTTTGGTCTGCATCTCGCCGCGTCCAACGGCGCGCGCCACATCAACCAGCGCCAGAATGGGGCGGGTGAGCAGGGCTGTCAGAACGTAGGCAACGCCCAACCCCAGCGTAAGAACAAGGGCTGTTGCGCCGAGCAGTTCCTAGGTGGCGCGGGCGATGGTCGCCTCCAGACGCTGGTGTGAAAGTCCCAGCCGCACCGCGCCCGCCTTCCCGCCCAGAATCGGCGCGGCAATATCGGTGAGCAAGCCTTCCTCGCTTTGGAGTGTCTGCATTTGGTATGGCGGCGCGGGGTTGAGGTTGACCGCCAGCAAATCGGGCGGCACACTTTGATTGAACGAGTGCGCCGCCACATTTCCGCTGGCATCCAGAATGAAGGTGTAGCGCACGTCAGAATTATTTTCCAGCGTGTCGCGGATTAATTGGTGGAGCGCAAAGGCGTTATCGGTCAGGAGCAGGTCGGCGGAGCGGGCAGCCAGAGAACGGGTGATGGCGACCCCGCGCGTCTCCAGGTCGGCGCGCAGTTCGCGCTCCAGGCGGGCGCGCACCTGTAAAGTGACCATCAGCCCCAGGAGGAGAACCACGCCCGCCACCATGCCGAGAATCTTGGCGGTGACGCTGATGGCGGTGATGCGGCGAAGGAACGGCGCGAAGCGCTTCATTTCCAACCCCGCAGAATGGCCGCCATCTGACGGATGGAATCGTAAGCCGAGTCATCCACGCTGACAAAGCGGTCAATCATCAGCGCGTTGAGCGCCTTTTGCCCCGCATCATCTTCACTCATGGCAAGCAGGGCGGCGCGCAACTGGCTTTTTAGTGAAACGTCAATTTGAGGGTTGATTACAACAGGTGGAATGCCGAAGGGTCCCCATTTGGCGATAATCCGCGTCTTGCCGCTGTAGGTTGGGTCGCTGGCGATGGTGAATTCGTACACCAGGCTGTCCACCGCCGCGCCATCCACCAGATGGTCGGCTACGGCACGGATGGAATTATAGTGGGAGTAGGTGAAGGTCGTGGAGGCGAAAAAGGTCTCTGGCGTGACGCCCATTTCGCGCAGCGCCCAAAGCGGCGTCAGGTAGCCCGAATTGGACAGCGGGTCGGAGAAGGCGAAGCGCGCGCCGCGCAAATCAGCCAGGGATTGGGCTTCGGAATCGCGCGGCACGATGATGTACGAGAAGTAGGTGGTCTCGCCGCGCACCTGCGGCGCCGCCAGCAGTTCCATGCCGAATTCGCGCTGACCCTCCACGTAAGCGCCGCCGCAGACAAACGCCATGTCCGCGCCGCCCGTGCGAATCAACTCGTTGACCTCGGCGTACGTGCCGCGCTGAATCAATTGCACCGGGCGGTCGAGGCGCCGGGAAAGAACATCGAGCAGCGGGGCGTATGTTTCAAATGTCGCCTGCGGTGAGATGACCGCGGCAATCGCCACCCGCAGGGAAAGTTTGCGCGGCTCATCCGCCCCGACCTGCGGGGCGGGCGTCCCTTCCGCCAGGCTGACGCGCGGATAGGGAGAGGGCTGGCAGGCGGCCAGAAGGAGGATGGCAATCAAGCCGAGAAGATGTTTTCCAATTCGCGCATTCACAAATCGGATTCTATCAGAAGAACAGTCTGTGTTGTGGAGCGCCTACTCCCCCGCCACCGACAGGTTGCTTCCCTGCCCACAGGCGGCGCACTCGAACTGAATGGTGGTGTGTTCGATGCCGAATTTGGCGAGGCGCTTCTTCAGTTCTGTCATGATGCCATCCTCCTCCGCCAGCGGTTGATTTTCGGTGATGATGTGGGCGCTCAAGGCGATGTGACCCGAGCAAATACTCCAGACATGCAGGTCATGCACATCCTTGACGCCAGGAACGCTTGCCATGCTCTGACCAATTTTCTCGATGGAAAGATGTTCGGGGACGCCTTCGACCAGAATGTGCAGGGAACTCTTCAGCACGCGCCACGAACTGAGCACGATGATAATGCCGATGAAAACGCTCATCAGCGGGTCAACCCATTCCCAGCCCGTCCACCAGATGACGCCCGCCGCCAGGATGACGCCCACCGAGGAGACCGCGTCGCCGACGACGTGCAGGAAGGCGCTGCGGACGTTGAGGTCTTCGGCTTTTATCTCGGACTCCAACGACTCCTGTCGTTGGACATCCAAAGTCGGGAGACTTTGGACTCCGTGTTCTTCTTTGTGACTGTGCCCGCCGAGGACGAAGGCGACGATGAGATTGACGACCAAACCGATGACGGCGATGACCAGCATTTCCATGCTTTTGATGGCTTGCGGGTTGAACCAGCGTTGCCAGGATTCGCTGAAAATTTCGATGGCAATCGCCCCGAGCGTGACGCCGTTGAAGTCACCGTTGTAGGTGACTTTTACCCCGCCCAAGTCGGGCGCTTCCACCTGACCGTCATTGGGGCTGGCGGCGGTCGCGGGCTGGTTGAATTGGGTCAACGCATTGCAAGCCAGCATCCCCAATGAGACAACGAGTACGGCGGCGGCCCACTTGATCCGTTGAGTAGAATTTCTGACAGGGTACATTTTGTTCCTCCCGATTGTGCTGCATGGATTGCAGTCAAATTTTAGCAAGCGCTGCCAATTATTATAGGCGCGCTCAATTTAGAGAGCAAGTATCCTGTATTCGCCGTGGACTTCTTTGGGATCCAAAATGTAGCGCAGTTTGTCGCGGATGAGACCGTAGAGACGGGCGTAGTAGGCATCCAGTTTGTAATGAGTTCATAAATTTTGGATTGGTTCATTGCTGCCAAATAGGCATTCAAGGCTCCATCGCTATTTTCCAATGTGTTGTAAATCATGCTATACTCGCCGCACGATGAAGATTTATCTTGACACTTGCTGTCTGAATCGCCCATTTGACGATCAACGCCAGCCCCGCGTCCGCCTCGAATCAGAAGCGATTACGCTTATTATGGAGAAAATTCGCCAGCGCGAATGGGAGTGGTTTGGCAGTGAAGTTTTGATTTACGAAATAGAACAAACCGCCAATACCGAACGCAAAGAACGCTTGTTGTTTTTGGCGCAGGAAGCAAACCAAACTTTTGAAATCAGCGAAAAAACTTTGGTTCGCGCAGAGGCATTGTCGTCGCTGGGTTTTGGCGAGTACGATGCTCTTCATCTGGCTTCTGCGGAGAGCGCAAAGGTTGACGTTTTCCTGACGACTGACGATCAATTGCAAAAGATTGCTGATAAAAATAAAAAACGGTTTTCTGCCCTTATTGTAATTAATCCAGTGAAATGGCTGGAGGAGAACTTGAAATATGAAAACTGAAACCCTTTCCTTTTATGAAATCCGTACCATAGGCTTTGAGGCGCTGCTCCGCGAACTTGGACCCGCGGGCGCGATCCGTTTTATTCAACAATATGAGACGGGACAGGGAGATTACACCCGTGACCGTAAAAAACGCCTGCCCAAGAAATCCATCCGTGAAATCGGCGCGGAGATTGTAAAAGCGCGACAATCGAAAACAAAATAATAAAACGCCCTCGTCAAAAACGAGGGCGTTTTTTGATCTGCTATCTTTTGACTAACTTATCCCACGCATCCAACACCAGCCTTGACGTCCGACTGCGAAGCGTCCCCATACAAGCGGACTTCCTTCTCCTTCAGCACGCGGAAGGTTTTGCCAGGGAAATCTTCGCCGTGGACTTCTTTCGGATCCAAGATGTAGCGCAGTTCGTTGCGGGTGAGACCGTAGAGGCGGGCATAGGTTGCATCCCATCTTAATCGGTTGTTGGAAGGATAATAAACTTTTTAAAAAAACCAATCATCACTATGGCAAAGAGAATCAGGCCGTAGATCGTTCCAGCATATAAAACCATCGGGAAAATGCCCAATTCTGTTTTGACACCTGTTTTTCCATCGGCGCAATACCAGGTAAGGGTTGTGACGGTCTCAACGGGGGAGGGCTGATAGTTTTGCGTGGTCAACTCCATTTTGCCGCCCGGACAAACAAATGGCTCTGCAATCAAATTGGTAGATGGGATGATCGCGCCAATGCCAATGGAAATCATCGTGATGCCCGAAAACAGACACCAGAAAAATGTCGAGAAGATCAGACCTGACTTGAATTTCATATCGAGAAACCTTTCCTTTTGACTTGAATGTTCATCATCCTGTCAACGACAATTAGAAATGCCCATGGGATGGGAGCGTGTGGAGTGCGAGGTGGGGATGTGCCTGCGCTGGTTTCAATCCACGCTCTCCGGGGGGAGAGCGACTTAAGAGCATCATTAAGGAGCAGACATTCATAATCAGAAGGCTGTTTCATGCCACGTAAGGGACCCAAAGGGTAATAATAAAAATTTACATCAAGTATAAATCCGGATCAATGGAAACAATCTCAGGCTATTCGTTTTCCATAATATGTTTCAATCACGCTTAATTACTGTCCATTCGCTGAAATGGCTTTGACTTTTCTCAATTTTCGGCCAGCCGAGTGTAAACGGTGGCGGATAGTCCAAGCAGTTCTAGGATGCGGGTTTGCAAGGGAGTCAAGGGCGTGATGTGGCGAATGGTTTGGTCTGGCAAATGTACGATGGTTAGCGTGACGTCATCAAACGTTTTCAACAGCCTTTCCGTGGTTGGATTGTCAATCCCCTTTTTGGGATTGTTTTCAATCAGCCCGGTCAATTTCTCCTGGTTTTGCTTGAGTTTGCGGCGGACGACAAATTCAAGCAGCGTCAGAAAGCGTACGGCCATACTCAACAAATTTATCAGGCCAACCACCTGGTCGTCGCGTTTGACGAACAAGGGATCCAGCGATAAGGGCGCACCCTTCAAACGATGAAAGCCATGTTCGATCAACCATTCATCCCGATAAGTCAGGACTGCTTGCTCCAAAGTCAATCGTCCAGCGGGAG
>MNXJ01000011.1 GCA_001872455.1 Anaerolineae bacterium CG2_30_57_67
AATTTTTAGAGTCTATCCAAAAAACGGGGCAGGTGGGGCAAGGCCCGCGCAAATCGCAGATTTGCGCCACCGTTGGCTGCCCATTTTGCCAATCTTTTGGACGGGTTCTTATCTGTTCAACGCCTATCAAACGGCTCTAGAATTTCAATTTTCCGGTTTCTGCGGCGCAACCGCGACATATATATCGCGCCACTGGTTCTTGCTGCGTAACATCAGTTTCTTAACATCAGCGCTACTGCCGCCAAAATCGCCGCCGCCAGAATCGCCGCCAGCGCCAGTAGGGAATTTTCACGTGGGGCGGCGGATTGGGCCGGGGGCGTGGTAGGTGTGGCGGAGGGGGTGGCGGTGGCGGTGGACGGCGCAAAAGTCGTCGGCGTGGCGGAGTCTTCCGGCAAGGGCGAGGCCGTTTCCGGTGCGGGGGTCAGCGTTCCGCTCGATTTGCGAATCAATAATCTCTCACTGGGATAAATCGCGTCGGTTTCGCTCATGCCATTCATTTGGCGAATTTCCAGCACTTTGACGCCGTAGGTGATTGCAATCAGCCACAGCGTTTCGCCTGGTTTGACGATGTGATACAGGTTGCCATCCGTCAGCGGCGTGGCCGGGAAAATGGTTGAAACCAGCGCTGGCCCGACCGGAATCGCCGCGATAATTTCGCCGGGCGTGCCGCCGGGCAGGGTTGGCGCGGGAGTGTATACAATGCTGCCCGCGCCAGTTGGCCGGGCGCAGTCAATGACGTAGTAGACATAATCGCCGACCAGCGCCACGCCCGCGCCGATTTCCTGTAAATTTGATGAGAGCATGGTGTTCATGTGCGGCGCATCGCCCTGCCATTCGGCAACGGCGTCTTGCACGGATTTATTCGACCCGGCGGTGATGTTTTCAGACATCATCCCGCCCAGGCTTAAATCACCGGCCAGCGGGTAGCCGGCGTTGAGTACGCGCTGAAAGGGGCGCGTGCCGCCGTAGCCGGTGTGCGAAACGCCATTGACTGACATAAATTCCGCGTGTTGTTGGGCGGTAGCCATGAGTGTGGCGTTGACGCTGTAAGCGGGTAGGCCGTAAGATGTGCGCAAGGCATTGACTGCGGCGATGAGTGAATAGACGTCTGTATCCACGCGGCGCGGCGCGGCGCTCTGCGTTTGCGGGGCGGCGGCCAGGGCGGGCGAGACCGCCATCAGCAGGCAAAATACCAGTAAAAGAGCCAGTTTTTTCATATCAAACTTCAATTCTGCGGGTAAAGCGTCCATCGGCCTGGGACTTAAAACCCATGCGCCGCAGATAGGCGCTGTGTTCGGCGCTGCCGGGTGTGCTCACCATTTGCTGAAGGCCCTGTTTGCGAAAAAACCAGGCGTTTTGACGGAAGAGAAAGCGCCCAATTTCAAAATCGCGGTAGCCGGGGATGACAAAATCCAGCAAAATTTGGCCGGTTTCGCCCTCCTGACGTACCAAAAACAGCCCGGCGGGAACCATGTTGCGCAACACGAACAGCGCCAGAATATTCTCATCCTGCGGAGCGCGGAATTCTGGCAGAAAGCGGGTGATTTCCGGCTGGTAGAATTCCAAAAAGCGGCGCAGATACTCATCGGCGGGAGAGATTTTCAGCAGGCTGAAAAAATCCTTTTGCCGCCAGGCCTGCGCCAGGTAGTACAGGTCAATCCCCACAATCAGGGCATTCATCAGCGCCACCGGGTAGGCGCGAATCAGCAGGCCGTAGGTCACGAAAATTAGCGCGCCCAGCAGGTTAATCACCCGCAGGCGCACGATGGATTTCATCATCAGCGAAACCGCCACCAACAGCGAACCGGCATACCCAACCATTTCAAAAACTGGCTTCATGGCAACTCCTGTATGCGCAAATGTCAGCGCGGAGCGCAAAATCTCCCGATTTTGTGCGAAAGTCGGGAGACTTTCGACTCCCGCGCAGACACGCGCCGACGCTGGAATTATAATGCCGGCGCGAGCCGGTATAATGGCAGACATGCGTTATCAAATTCGGGAATGTCTGAACGATTCTTGCGGGCTGCGTTACCCGCTGCCGGAAAATGCGCCGTTTGGCGAGCGCTGCCCGTTGTGCCTCGGCGAAACTTGCTCCTGTTTCGAGGGCCTGCTCGTGGCGGAAGGTTCGCCTGCGCAGCCGCCCGCCTTGCGGCTGGAAGCCGTGCTGGATAACATCCGCTCGGCCTGGAACGTGGGTGCCATCTTCCGCAGCGCCGACGGGCTGGGGGTCAGCAAAATTCATCTGTGCGGCATCACGCCCAGCCCCGAAAATGCTGCTGTGCGCAAGACCGCCCTCGGCGCTGAAAATTTCATCCCCTGGCAGGCCAGCCGCAACGCTCTGAAAAGCGCGCAAATGCTGCAAGCGCAAGGCTTGCGCCTGGTGGCGCTCGAACAATCGCCGCGCGCCGTGGCGTTGACGGCGTTTACACTACGCCCAGCCGGTGGAATCGCGCTCATCGTCGGCAACGAAGTTACCGGTGTAGACCCGGCCTTGCTGGAGATGTGCGACGACGTGGTGGAAATTCCCATGCGCGGCCAAAAGCGCTCATTGAATGTCGAAGTTGCCTTTGCGATTGCCGCGCACTGGCTCGCCAATAGTTAATGGGTTAACCTAGCAGGGGCGAGCCGTCAGCTCGCCCCTGCTTTACTCTTATTCGATGACTGGCACAAGCGCGGCGGTGTATTGCAATTCACGCTCGAACTTAAATTGTTGCGTGTAGAGACGATAGTAATGGCCTTTTTGACGCAATAATTCGGCGTGCGTACCTACTTCGGCGATGTGGCCGTTTTCGATGACAACGATGCGATCGGCGCGTTTGATGGTGCTCAGGCGGTGGGCGATGATAAAGCTAGTACGTCCTTGCATGAGATGTTCCATGCCTTTTTGGATGAGCGCTTCGGTGAGGGTATCCACGCTGGAAGTCGCCTCGTCCATGATGAATAGCTCTGGCTTTGCCAGCACAGCGCGCGCCAGGCTGATGAGCTGCTTCTGTCCGACGGAGAGCAGGTTGCCGCCTTCACCGACGGGCTGTTCGTAGCCTTTTTCCAGCGCGCTGATGAAGTCGTGCGCCCCGGCGATTTTGGCGGCTTCTTCCACATCTGCGTCTGTTGCGCCCAGCCGTCCGTAGCGGATGTTCTCGCGCACGCTTCCGCTGAACAGGTGCGGTGTTTGCAACACAATGCCAATTTTGTTTTGGATGCTGTGCAGGGTGTAATCGGTGTAGTCGCGCCCGTTGATGCGGATGACGCCCGCGCTGGGTTCGTAGAAGCGGCAGAGCAGGTTGACGATGGTGGATTTTCCGCCGCCGGTGGGACCGACCAGCGCGATGGTTTCGCCGGGCTGAACTTTTAGGGTGAAATCGGCCAGAACGGGTTTGCGGTCTTCGTAGTAGAAATTTACATGCTCAAATTCAATTTCACCTAGCAGGGTGGCAGCGTCTACCGCGTCAGGTTTGTTGTGAACATCGGGCGCAGTATCCAGTAATTTGAAAATGCGTTCTGCCGAGGCGATGGAGTGTTGCATTTCAGCGTAGACGCGCGCCAGGTCTTGAATCGGCCACATGATGAAGGTGATGTACGAGACGAAGGCATGGATTCCGCCGATGGTCAGCAACCCGGCTTCGGCCTGAAACCCGCCGTACCAGACGACGACGCCCAGCGCGATGGCTGAGATAATCTGCACAGTGGGCAGGAACAGCGCTGAAAGCCAGGCGGCGCGGTACGATGCGTTGAACATGGCGTCTGTCAAACCCTGAAACTCGCCCAGATTTTCATCTTCACGTCCCAGCGCTTTGACGATGCGCACGCCCTGGATGTTCTCGTTGTGCGCGCCGGTAATTTTGCTGTTGGCGCGGCGCGAGGCGCGGAACTCCACCAGAATCTTCTTGCGAAATTGCACGGCGATAACGGTCAGAATCGGGATGGAGGCAAAGACAATCAGCGCCAATTTCCAGTTAATCAGCAGCATGAAGAACGTGGCGGTGAGAATGTTCATCAGCGCCCAGGTGCTGTCTACCAATCCCCAGGTCATCAAGTCGGCCACGCGGCCTGAGTCAGATGTGACGCGCGCCATCAGGCGGCCAACCGCGTTTTGGCTGTAGTACGAGAGCGACAGGTCTTGCAGGTGGACGAACATCATTTTGCGCAAGTCGTACTGAATGCGCTCACCCAGTACCCCGGCCAGGTAGATAAATCCAAACACCAGCCCCGATTGGACGATTTGCAAAACGCCGTAGTATGTTGCCAACTGATACAGCCGCGCAGTGTTGCCAAGCATGATGCCCTCATCAATCATACTTTTATTGATGTAGGTGAAGAGCGAATCGAGGCTGGATGTCAGGGCAATGAAAATGAGAAAGCCGATGACGTAGGTCTTGTGCGGGCGTACCAGACCGGCGATGCGCTTTAAGATGGGCGCGGTTAACGCACTGGTATGTTCTTCTTCTTCGAGTTCAATGAGTTCGTCAGACATGCTGTCTCCAAAATGAATTCATAATTCGGAATTCTGAATTTCCATTGTTAATTCGTCATCCACGCGGGTTTGGATGTTGTAAATCTGGCGATACATGCCATCCTGCGCCACCAGTTCGGCGTGTTTGCCCATTTGGATAATTCCGCCTTTGTCGAGGACAACGATCAAGTCGGCGTTCATGACGGATTGGATGCGGTGCGCGATGATGAAGGTGGTGCGGTTTTCCATCAGATGCGTGAGCGCCTGGCGAATTTCCGCTTCGGTTTCGGTGTCTACGCTGGAAGTGGAATCATCCAGAATGAGAATACGCGGATTTTTTAGAATGGTGCGGGCAATCGTCACACGCTGTTTCTGCCCGCCAGAAAGTGTAACGCCCTTCTCGCCGACCAGGGTTTTGTAGCCATCCGGGAAGGAGAGAATCACCTCGTGGATGGCGGCAGCGTGGGCGGCAGATTGCACTTCCTCGTCGCTGACAACGCGCCCCACCCCGTAGGCAATATTCTCGCGGATGGAACGGCTGAACAGGAAGGGCTCCTGCTCAACAATACCGATTTGCTTGCGCAGGTATGCGCGTGGGTACGCGGTCAATTCCACGCCATCTACCAGAATGCGGCCACTGGTGTATTCGTGAAAACGCGGCAGAAGATTGACCAGCGAAGTCTTGCCCGAACCGGTGGAGCCAATCAGCGCCACCGACTGCCCTGGCAGGACGCTGAATGAGACGTTTTTCAACACATCGTTTTCGCCCTCGGCATACTGGAAGGAAACATTTTCAAAAACAACTTCGCCTCGCACTGGCGCGGTTGGTTGAATATTGCCGCTGAACAGGTCTTCGCGCGTCTGCTTCATAATTTCCAACAGGCGGCCATACGAAACCATACCGGTTGACGTCTGCACAATAATGCGTCCCAAATTGCGAATTGGGAAAACCAGCCAGACCACCAGCCCGACATACGCCAGGTAAGCGCCAACCGTCATGTCTTTGTTGATCACCATCAGCGCCGCGAAGACGAACCCGCCCAGTAATTGCAGCCCCAGCACGATGTCGGAAAGCGGCCAAAAGAGCGAGTGCATCAACAGCAGAACTTTTCCCTTGACGAACTTGAGCCAATTCTCTTTTTCAAACTTGCCCGTTTCGTATTCCTGGCGGGCAAAAGCCTTGACCACGCGCACGCCAGTCAGGTTCTCCTGCAGCGTCGTCGAGAGCGCCGCTTCCTGTTCCTGATATTTTTCGTAGGCCGCAGTCACTTTTTTAAAGAACCACAGCGAAACGAGCAAGATAAACGGGATGACAATCACTGATACCAGCGCCAATTTGACGCTAATCTGCCAAATTGCCACAAAATTGATGACGAACAGCAAAATGATGCGCCCGACGCCGATGGCCTGTTCGCTGAAGAAGCGGCGTAGGGCGTCCACGTCAGAGGTGACGCGTTCGATTAAATCGCCGGTGGGCGTTTTGCTGTGATAAGAGAAACTCAGCCGCTGAATGTGGTCGAAGAGAAAATTTCGCAGGCGGCGGGTGATATTTTCCGCGGTATAGGCGGCCAGCCGCCCCGAAAGGAAAGCGAAGCCGCCTTCAAAAGCGGCGCATCCGATAAAGCCGAGCGCAATCAGCAGAAATGTTTGCGAAAGAGTTGCGCCAATTGGCTTTGCCGCGCCGGTTACCAGGTCGGCGAAATAGCGCAGGAGCAAGAAAGTGGCCGTCTTCGCCAGCGCCGAAATTGCCAACGCCGCAACAGCGCCGACGTAGGGCCAGTGAAAGCCGGTCATCATCCGCCAGAGACCTCGCAGGCGGTTTTCCGCAATCGCGTTGCGAAAGTCATAGTAAGTGGAAGATTGTGCAGGGGCAACAGATGCCATTTTTTTTGTCTCCGCGCAGGGTGCGACAGTGATGTTGTTGCGCTCTGCGAAAAAAAAAGCCGCGGCGCTGAATGCGCCGCGGCTGTGCAAGTAAAAGACACAGAAAGGTTGACCTAGCGGCCAACAGGCGCACCTCGAGAAGGCACAAATGCAACGTTGAAAATGCCAGGAATGCAGAACAATTTGTTGTACACCATGAAGTGCGACCTCCTTCTCGTAAGATTTGATTACAGCCACGCGATGATATCATTATCGCGGTGAGCCTGTCAAGGGATTTTAAAATCCTGTCAATCCGGTAAAATTTTCGCGTTAATTTTCAAATACGGGTACAATCTTGCAAAACAATCTCTATGGAGCCGGCTTATGAAAAAAATCTCTCTTTTTCTACTCCTTTTGGCGCTTTTTACTAGCGCCTGTGAAATTCGTTCCAGCCAAACGGTGCGAATTGGCATCATTGCCTATTTGCAGGGAAATGGAGATGCGATTGCAACGTCGGGAACGCCGTCGTTGAATGCGGCCCGGCTGGCGGTGGATGAAATCAACGCCAGAGGCGGGGTGAACATCAACGGCCAGCGCGCCAATGTTGAGCTGGTGGTTGCTTCGACCGAAAATGATGCGGCCAAGGTGCAGGCAGCCACGGGTAAGTTGATTCAGACCGATAAAGTTGTCGCCATTGTTGGCCCGCAGTATAGCGGTGACGCCATTGTTGCAGGTGATATTGCCCAACGTCTCAACGTCCCGCTCATCACTGGTACGGCCACCAATCCACAGGTGACGCAGGGACGTAATTTTGTTTTCCGCATTCCGTTTACGGATGATTTTCAGGGCAGGGCGCTGGCTGATTTTGCCTATTACGATTTGCAGGCGCGGCGCATTGGTGTTTTTTATGACGCCAATGATATTTATTCCAACGGGCTGGCGCAAACATTCATCACTGCCGCGGAAGCGCTTGGCTCACGGGTTGTTTTGACAGAGACTTTTGAGAGTGGCAATGTCAATATTCAGCCGCAAATTGACCGTTTGTTGGCCGCTAAACTGCAACTGATTTTTATGCCGGTATACCCCGCCGATGCCATGCTGCAGGTCGGGCTGCTTGTCAAAGGCGGTTATCCTGGTTATTTGCTTGGCGGTGATGGTTGGGATGCGGTTACTCAGGTGAAACTTCCGGCTTTCAACCATACCTACGCTTCCACCAGCTATTCGGTCAAGGTGACCTACCCTGAGAATCGTCAGTTTATCGAGAAATATCAACAGATTTACGGAAATCCGCCCAACGACTCTGCCGCCAGTGTTTACGATGCCTTCAATCTCATCTTCCGCGCCATCGAAACGGCTGGCAGCGCCTTGCCCGTGGATATTCAAAGTAGTCTGATGAGTATGCCCGTCTACAACGGAGCCACTGGCCCGATTGATTTTGTCAATTCGGGCGATCCGGCTAAACCGGCTTATATTCTTTATTTTCTTGACGGTGAACTGCATTTCTTTAAGGCTATCCAGTTAAAATAGCCGGAATTGCGTACCGCAACAGATTACGCCTCAATCGTTTGCGTCAGGTCGTTCATCCAACGCCGTGAAAAGTAACGCCACATGCCAGCGATGAGTTTGGTCAATTCTTCGGCTTGCGCCAACAGGTACACCAGCGCAATTGGCAGATGCAGGCCGAATGCGCCAAACGCCGTCAGCGGCACGCCAACCAACCAGATCACCAACCCATCCAGCACCAGCGAGAAGCGCGTATCGCCGCCAGAGCGCAAAATTCCCACGACAATCACCATGTTTGTGGCGCGAATCCACATGCTGGCCGCCATGATGAGCAACACCTGATGCGCGTTCTCGATGACCGCAGGGGAAACGCGGTAGAGTTGGAAGAAGAGATTGCCAAACAGCGCAACCAGCGCGCCCATGATCAGCGCCCCCGCAATTTGCAGGCCGAGTGAACGCCCCGCGTACAAAAACGCTTTGTCTTTATCGCCCTGTCCGATGACGTTGCCCACTAGAATCGCCGTAGCGTTGCCAATTCCCAAAAAACCTACAAACGCCAGTTGGTCAATCGTTGAGACGATGTTCATGGCCGCAATCGCATTTGTTCCCACATGGGCATAAATGGAGTTATAAGTTGTGATTCCCAGCGACCAGAGCGTTTCGTTGGCGATGACCGGTAAAACGGGCCGTAATACACGCCAGGCGAAGGCTGCATCGAATGAGAGTAAGTCACTCAACGGAGCGGCCGCCGGGTTTTCGGGTTTGCGATAAATCATCGTCAGCAGAAAGCCGCATTCAAACAGACGCGCTATCAGCCCGGCCAGCGCCGCGCCATCTGTCCCCATTTTCGGCAAGCCTAATTCGCCAAAAATCAGCGCCCAAGCCAGCGCGGTATTTAAAATCAGTGCCGCGATGCTCACCACCAATGGCAGGCGCACATTACCCGTCGAACGTGTCACTGCCGAGTAGGCGAACGTTAGCGCAAACGGCAGGTAAGACCAGCCAAAAATCTGCAAATAGCGTGTGCCGGGCGCAATTACCAGCGGGTCCGTTGAATAAAACCTCAGCACCGCTTCGGGCGCAAACATCGTCAGCGCCCAAAAAACCAATGCTGCCAGTTCACCCAATTTTATTGCCAGCCCCAGCACCCTGCGGATATTGGTCACGTCGTTGCGCCCCCACAACTGCGCTGTAAACATGGCTGATCCGCTCATAATGCCAAATAACACCAGGTTGAGCAGAAAAAATACCTGCCCGGCCAACCCGACTGCCGCCACTGACGCCTCGCCCAACTGCCCCAGCAAGATCACGCTGACCATGTTCAGTGAAGACATCAGCAAGTTTTGCAACGCAATCGGCGCGGCCACATGCGTCAGTTGCGAAAAATATTCCCGGTCTTGATACAAAACGCGAATTTTTTGCCACATTCTTACCTCGAAGGCCGAATTATAATCGTCACATGAACTCTCACGCTTATCAATTGACCCCGTCCGATGCCCGCCCGCTGAATTTGTCTGCCGAAAGCCTTGACGCTGCCACCGCACTCCTTCCCGGTGGCCTCTACACAACCTTTCGCACGTACTCGCACGGTCAGCGGGTTTGGGGATTGCAGTCGCATCTTAACCGGCTCTACCTGCCCGCTGCGCAAAAAGGTATCGTTCCGGCGCTTTCGCAGACAGAATTGAGACAAATTCTCGTGTGCCTGCTCGATTCCGCGCAAGCGGTGGAATGGCGCGTGCGGCTGATTCTGAGCGAAAGTGATCAGGCTGGGGCTTGCTTTGCTGTGATTGAGCCTTTTTTCCCGCCCCCGGCCAGTCTCTATCAGATTGGCGTGCGGGTGGTGACTGTCGCGATTCACCGTTCCACGCCCCGGCTGAAGACTACCGCTTTCATTGCCGCCAGCGCCCGGGCGCGGCAATTGCTTACTGGTGGAATCTACGAGGCGGTGATGATGCGCCCGGATGGCTGTGCGCTGGAATGTCTCACGAGTAACTTTTATCTTGTGCGCGGCGCAACGCTCGTTACCGCCCGGGATGGAATTTTACGGGGCGTTACCCGCCGCGCTGTTTTGCACCTGGTGCGGCAAATTGGGCTGAAGATTGATTATCAGCCGCCTTGTTTGAAAACGCCCTACGATGAGGCCTTTCTCACCTCCAGCTCGCGCGGTGTCGTCCCAATCGTCGAAATTGACGGCCAGCCGGTGGCGGGTGGCAAACCAGGGCCGATTGCCGTGAGATTAAATGCGCTTTATCAGACCTACGTTGAACGCAATGCCACCCAACTCTGAGAGTGAATTTAAGCGGGTGATTTCAAAATCACCCGCATTTTTGTGCGAAATCCCCCTTTCATCAGCCTATAGTTAATGACAAAGAGGATAACTTTTGGTAAATTATTCTTATTACAAGCTCATTTCATCCCCTTACTTTATGACGTCTTCCCCAACTTCCTTGCGCCGCGTGCTGATTGTTTCGGCCAACCCCCTTTTTCGTGAAGGCCTTCGCAGAGTCTATGCTGAAAAATGGCAGGGACGCGCTGAAATTGTCGCCACGCCTACCAGCATGGAGGATGCTCGCGCCGCCATTCTGTACTATCGCCCAGACCTGGTGATTGTGGATTACGACGATAAAACCATCAACCGCGCCGAGTTCATGGAGCATTTTGTTTCTGAGGAAGCCCCGATGCAAGTTATGCTGGTGTCATTGGCCGAATCGGGCGAAGTGTTACTTTATAACCGCAAACGCTTGACCCCGGCGCAGGCCGAGCACTGGAATCCCTGGCCAGAGTAATTTTCAAAAAATCAGATTTAGAGCGCAACGTTTTCTGCCGTTGGCTAAAAGGCCGAAAAGTTTTGCGCCCTGATATTTGCAAAAACAAGGAGAAGCAAGCATGAGAAATCTGAAACACTATCTGGCAATTGCCGTCCTGATAGCGCTGGTATCCGTTCTGACTTATTTGGGAATGGTAAATGCTAATTTGTTTCCTGTGGAGGCCAGCGCTCAGGCTGTTGATATTGACTGGTTGTTCAACTTGCAAATCAAGTTGATTGCCTTTTTCTTTGCGCTGATTGTTGTCCCCATTGCCTACAGCATGGCGGTTTTTCGCCGAGAAACAGGCGATACCAGCGACTCTGAACCGATTGAGTCAAATACCCCGCTGGAAATTGCCTGGACAATTCTTCCGCTGATTTTGGTCGTCTGGCTGGGTTACATTGGCGCGGATAACCTCGCCAAAATCAACGCCGCTGACCCGGGCGCGCTCGAAATCAACGTGGTTGCCTTTCAGTGGAAGTGGCGTTTTGACTATCCCCAGGGCTTTTCATCCGACACGCTCTATTTGCCAGTTGACCAGCAGGTCTTGCTGAAGATGACCAGCCCAGATGTTTTGCACTCCTTTTGGGTGCCTGAGTTCCGCGTCAAACAGGATGTTGTTCCCGGGCGTGTGACGGACTACCGCATCACCCCCAATCGTTTGGGCGATTACAAGGTGCGGTGCGCCGAGTTGTGCGGTACATCCCACGCCTACATGGAAGCGCCGGTCAAAATTGTCTCGCGCGCAGAATATGATCAGTGGATTGCTGATCAGACTGCCATCGCACAGGCTAACGCTGCCGCATCGGCGGCCAACCCCGACGCCGGGCGCGGACAAAAATTGTATGAGTCGCTTGGCTGCAAGGCTTGTCATTCAACGGATGGTTCTGGCGGCATCGGACCGACCTGGAAAGGACTCTACGGTAGTGCGGTGGCGCTGTCCGACGGCACATCCGTTAGTGCCGATGACGCTTATCTTAAATCTTCCATTCTTGAGCCTGGCGCGCAAACTGTTGCATCTTACACTGCTGGCGCGATGCCTGCCTCCTTTAGCAACCTGACCGATGGACAGATTGCCGACCTGATTGAATTTATGAAGAGCCTGAAATAACAGGAGATTATCTTATGAATCGTCTTACTCAACCCGGATGGGTACGCGGCTTGCTTTCGCTGGTCTTTGGGCTGGCGCTTGGTTCGCAAGGGCTGGCCTTTTTGCAATTCCTTGCTACAAAAACATATAACCCCTTCGATGTCGGATCCTGGGTTCTGGGGAGCGTCGTCGCTGCGCTGACGTTTTTTGCGGGCGCCGGCGGCAAAAAGGTGTTTCACCTGGCGCTGATGCGCGGCCTGGGCTGGCAATTTCTCGGTACGTTAGCGGGCGGTTTTTTAGCCGAATTTTTGCGCGCGCTTCTGCCTGATATGGAACCGTTTGGAAAATTTGGCTTTTCGGAGCCGGCCTGGGTGCTGGGCGCCATTGTCGGCGCGGTTTCCTTCCTGGCGGGCGCGGGCGTCCTCACCGATTGGTTCAAGTGGGCCAAGGGCGAATCCACCCCTGAACATCATCACGACCCGGATGGTTGGGAGAAATACTTTGGCGTTTCGCTCGACCACAAGGTGATTGGGGTTCAGTACACCTTTACATCGCTGCTTTTGCTCAGCTATGGCGGTTTGTTTGCCTTGCTCTTTCGCACGGAACTTGCCAAATCGGGAATGCAATTTCTCGACCTGAATGTTTACAACACGTTGATGGGCCTGCATGGCATGGTGATGATTGTCTCCATCCTGCTGGGTATCGCCGGGGTCATGAATTATCTTGTTCCGCTACTGCTCGGCGCGCCGGATATGGCCTTTCCGCGCATCAACGCTTTTTCGTTCTGGATTGCCGTCCCGGCGGCGGTGCTTCTACTCTCCAGCATGGCGCTTGGAGGTTTTGATACCGGTTGGACGGGCTATCCGCCCCTGGCCTTGCGCGCCCCGGTCGGAATTCAGATGTTCTACGTTGGCGTGTGGGTGGCGGGGTGGTCGTCCATTTTGGGTGCGTTGAATCTCATCGTCAGCGTTTTGCGCCTGCGCGCCAAAGGCATGACCGCTTTCAAAATGCCAATCTTCGTCTGGGCGGCAGTGGCGACTTCGATTATCTCGCTGACTGCTACGCAGATGATTGGTTTGGCTTTTCAGTTGGTGATATTTCAGCGTGTGGTGGGGATGCCTTTCTTCGATGCTGCCAAAGGTGGCAACCCGATTTTGTTTCAGCATCTTTTCTGGTTTTACTCGCACCCGGTTGTCTATGTTTTTATCTTGCCGGGGCTGGGCATCATCTCGGAGCTTTTGCCGGTCTTTTTGCGCAAACCGCTTTTTGGTTACAAGTGGATTGCCATGTCCTCGCTGGCGATAGCCTTGGTTGGGTTTCTCGTCTGGGCGCATCACATGTTCGCTTCGGGCATGAACGAATACCTGCGTGTGCCGTTCATGTACAGCACGCTGTTGGTGGCAGTTCCTACCGGTGTGAAATTCTTCTCGTGGGTGGCAACCATTTGGCAGGCCAAGATTCCGCGCGATATGCCCACGCCGCTGCTCTTCGTCTTTGCTGGGATTTTTGTCTTCCTGCTGGGCGGCCTTTCTGGCCCGCCGAATGCCACTGTTTCGACCGACCTGCACCTGACGGATACCTACTTTATTGTCGGCCACTTTCATGACACCATGTTCGGCGGTTACGTCTTCCCCTTCTTCGCCGCGCTGTACTACTGGTTTCCGAAGGTGTTCGCCAAACGGCTGGATGAAAAATTGGGCAAGATTCACTTTTGGCTGATGACGCCCTCGTTCATTTTTCTGACGCTTGGCATGATGAAGATTGGCCTGTTGGGGATGCGCCGCCGCATTGCCGATTATGACCCGGCGCTTGGTTTTGATATTTGGCATCTTCTGTTGACGATTTCGGCCTATCTGGTGGCGGCCTCGGTGTTGATTTTCTTTATCAACGTTTATAAGACACTCAAAAACGGCGAACCCGTAACCGGCAATGTCTGGAATTCACGTTCGCCAGAGTGGCAGGTGCCATCGCCCATGCCCGCGTATAACTATGACCGGCCTTTTGAAGTCGTTGGTGAGCCGTACGATTATGGCGTGCCTGGTTCCACCTACGTCAAAATGTAATTGGGAGATTTTTCCATGGAACATCATCAAAATTCGGGCAATCTTTTGCGTCAAGGTGTCAATGTCTTTATTATTCTGGCGGTGCTGACCGCCCTTGAATTCGCCGTCGCCGTCACCAGCGCTTCCATGCTTTTGTTGGTGACTATGGCGATTATCAAGGCCGGGTTGGTGCTGTGGAACTATATGCACGTTTCCAAACTGGGCGGAGAAGACGAAGGCCACGAAGATGACCGCGAAAGTTATGCTTTTAAGACGGAAACCAACCGCCTTGGGCTTTGGCTCTTTTTGCTTTCGGATGCCTTTCTCTTCGCCGGGCTGCTGGTGACACGCTTCAACCTGATGGGCCTCACCCGCCTGCCGCTTAATCAGACTCTGGGGCTCGTGGTGACCAGCGTTCTGTTGATTTCTTCCTTTTTTATGAACCGCGCCGAAGTGCAGATGAGTCAGGGCAACAAGAAAGGTTTCACCACCAATATTGTCATCACCATCGCGTTGGGCGTCGTCTTCCTACTGGGCGTGCTGGGCGTTGAATGGCGTCTGGCGGCGGCGGAGGGGGTAATCGCCAGCGCTAATGCGGCCAGCGCCGCTTTTTACATGATGACTGGCATGCACGCCTTCCACGTTCTGACCGGCGTCATCTTCCTGCTGATTGTGCTGCGCAATACCGGCAAAGGCCTCTACAACGAAGAAAAACACTGGCCGGTGGAAGCCGCCACCGTTTACTGGCATTTTATTGACCTGGTCTGGATTTTCTTCTACCCCGCGCTCTACCTGATTGGGCGGTTAATGTAATTTCGACCGCAGAATGTACCGGTAAATTGTGTCTCGCCCCATCCTCAATCGCTTCCTGCTTTTCTCTCTCATCGGCATTGCGCTGGCGATTGGGATTAACGAAATCACCTTCCTGTTTCTGAAAAGCGAAGCGGGGCGCGCCCCCGGCCAGGTGGAACTTGTTATTCCTGCTGGCACCGCCGACAAAATCGCGCGCGGCGAAGCCCAATCGGCCATCCCGGCTAACATGGTTTTTGTCACCGGTGACGTGCTCCTGGTCAAAAACGAAGACAACGTGACGCACATGCTCGGACCGCTTTTCATCCCTGCAGGCGCTTCGGCCAGTATGAATCTCGACAATGCTGAAAACCTGGCGATGTCGTGTTCCTTTCAGCCTACAAAATATTTTGGCCTCGACATCCGCGAACCAGTAGACTGGGGCACGCGCCTGTTTGCCCTCTTCATCAGCGGCATCCCGCTGGGGCTTTTACTCGCTTTGTACAGTTTCATCGTCTGGCCGGTTAGGACAACAGTGAACAGTAACCAGTGAGTAGTGAACGGTGGATGACTGATGACTGATGACTGACCACTGGCAACTGATAACTATGAAATGGTTCCTCTCCCTCCTGTTCATCCTCGCTGGTTCGGCGCTCTGCGCCCGGCTGGGAGTCTGGCAGCTCGACCGGCTGGCGCAGAAACGCGCCGAAAACGCGCACTACCTGGCGGTGAGCGGCCTGCCCCCGCTGGAAATCTCCGCCGCCCCCGCCGAAGATTTGGCCGCGATGGAATATCGCCGGTTGACAGCCACCGGCCAGTACGATTTTGAGCATCAAATCGCCCTGCGCAATCACTACCGCGAAACCGAACTGGGCTACCGCCTGCTTACCCCGCTCGTGCTCGCTGACGGTTCGGCGATTTTGGTGGAACGCGGCTGGATTCCCGCCGCCGGTAACGCTACCCCCGCCGATTGGCGCAAATACGACCAGCCGGGCCGGGTCACCGTCAGCGGAATTTTGCGTCTGGGGCGTTCCCAACCCGAAATTGGCGGCGTACCCGACCCAACTCTTCAGCCGGGCCAAACCCGCCTCGACTTCTGGAACATCGTCAGCCTGGAGCGGCTGGCTCTGCAAATCCCCGCCCGCCTGCTACCGGCCTACATTCAGCCCGATTTGGACGAAAGCCGCGCCGCGCCACCCTACCCGGCGCAGGAGCAATACGAAGTGACCGAACGCAACCATTTCAGTTACGCCCTGCAATGGTTTAGTTTTTCTGCCATCCTGCTCTTCGGCGGCCCATTGTTCTTATACCGCCAATGGGCGCGCCGACACCTGACACCTGATACCTGATACCTGATACCTATGAAATTCACCCTTTCCACCTCCTTCGCCAAACTTTCCCTGCTGACGCTCATCGCCGTTTTTTTGCTGACCCTCGGCGGGTGGCTGGTGGCGGGTGTTGATCCATCCGCTTGCGCGGGCTGGCCGTTGTGTGCGCCGACTGGCGCGGCGGGCGCGGCGCAACTCTTCCACCGCGCCTCCGCCGGTCTGACGGCGCTTTTGATGCTGGCGCTTTTGTTTGAAGCCTGGCGGCTGCACCGCGACCATCGCCGCATTTTGCCCTGGACGATGACCGCCGTCACTCTGTTTTTCTCGCAAATTTTTGTCGGCGCGGTGCAGGTCGAGCGCGATTTTGCTTTCGTGTATCAAGTCTTGCACGCGCTGACCGCCGCCGCAGTTTTTGTTGCGCTGACGGGCGTCACCCTGATGGCCGGGCTCTACGCCCGCGACACCGTCGCCTTTCCGCCGCTTGACCTGCGTCAGCGTCTGAAGGATTTTCTGACTCTCACCAAGCCGGTGATTGTCCTGCTGCTACTGGTGACGACCTTCGCCGGCATGGTGGCGGGCGGCAAGGCCTGGCCTTCGCTCTCGCTGACGTTTTTCACCCTGCTGGGCGGCGCGCTGGCGGCGGGCGGTTCGGGCGCCATCAATCAGTACATTGACCGCGACCTGGATAAAAACATGCAGCGCACCGCCCAACGTCCGCTGGCCGTCGGGCGTATGACCCCCGCCGAGGGGCTGGCCTTTGGGCTGACGCTGTGCATTGCCAGTTTCTACATCATGGTCGCCTACGTTAATTTGCTGGCTGCCCTGCTTTCGCTGGCCGGAATTTTTTACTACGTTGTGCTGTATTCCATTTTGCTGAAAAAAGCCACCGTGCAGAACATCGTCATCGGCGGCGGCGCGGGCGCCATTCCGCCGCTGGTCGGCTGGGCCGCCGCGACGGGCGGGCTGGGCATCCCGGCGCTGATTTTGTTTCTGATTGTTTTCATGTGGACGCCGCCCCATTTTTGGGCGCTGGCGATTGTGCGCCGCAAAGATTACGAGCGCGCTGGTGTGCCGATGTTGCCCGTCATCCGCGGCGAGGCCGAAGCCCGCAAACAGGTGCTGATTTACACCGTCGAACTGGTGGCGGTGACTTTTCTCCTGCCGATTTTCAACTACACCGGCGGCGTTTACCTCGTCTCCGCGCTGATTCTTGGCCTGATTTTGCTCTATTTCGCCTGGCAGGTCTATCGCACCGAGGGCAATAAAATTGCCTGGCGCATGTACCGCTACTCCAGCATGTATCTGATGTTCCTGTTTTTCGCGCTGATGGTGGATGCGTTAATGTAGCGCATAAAGCGCATACATGCCGCCAATATCCTTTTCCAGGCGAAGACTCGTTAGCAGGCGCTCGAATTCCTGCCAGTCGGTGACGACCAGCCGGGATGTAAGGTCGTTGCGGATAAAATTTACGCCGTTGTTAAAAACCAAGATATGCGTATATCCATTATCGCGCCAGGCCGTCAAAATTGCATCCGCCGCGCCAAAAGTATGACGGGCGGCGTACCAATTGTCAATTGTCTCATCCGGGTCGCAGATTGGCAGACAATCCAGGCCGCGTGTTTCCCACAGAAACAGCACGCGGCTGCCGGCGGGCAGGGCGTTGACTGCCTCCATCGCCGCCGGGTACGCGCCCAGGCTGCGGGCGCGATAGTCTGCCGCGGAAACTTTTCCAAGCCAATAGCCGGCTGTGTCGCGCTGATAGAACTGCTCCAGCCCGGTTAGTGTAGTGAATATCAGCGGTAACGCAATCAGCGCCGAGGCAATTTTTCCAACCCGCAGCCCGGGCAGTTCCATCTGAAGGACGAAATCGTAGCCCGCCCCGGCCAAGAGCGCCCAGGCCGGGAAAAAAGCCAGATAGAGCCGCGATTGAATTAGCAAAAATGACAGCCGACTGCCCACCAGCCAGATGGCCATGCTGGTTGCGGTGAGCGCGGCGGCGGAAAATAATCTTTTGCGTTGTGATGAAAATGCTGCAAACGGGCTGAGCGCCAGGAGCAGTGCGCCAATTGAAGCCGAAAAGCCTTCTTTGTCTTCGATGCCGAGCATGGTCGCCTGCCAGGGCAAAATCACCACATCGCTCCAGCCGCGCCAGGGCGGCACGCCCTGAAAAGTTACCAGGCGCGGAGCGGTCATGGCCCCGGCGGGGAACATCAGCGGGTAGAGCGGGTTGCCCGTCCAGGCGGCGTTGCGTATCAGCCAGGGGAAAATCATCAGTGCGGCCAGCAGGCTCAGGCGCAGGGCGTCGCCCAGTTTTTCCTTCAGCGCACGCTCTTTTTCCAGCAGAACCACCATCAGCGCGCCCGGCAAAATTACTCCGGCGGTGTATTTGACGCCAATCGCCATTCCGATAAAAACCCCTGTCAGCGCCAGCCATTGACGGGATTCTCCCGACAAATGCAGGCGATTTTCGCGCCACTCTCCCAGGCTGATGAGCGCCAGCAGGCCGTAAAACAAGGCCACCCAATCAATGTAGCCCCAGGCCAGCTCGTTGACAATGGTTTCGCCCGCCAGTAGCGCGATAAGCGCGCCCCAGGCGGCAGTTGGCGAAAATTCCCGCGCGGCGTATCCGGCCAGGCCGAGACAGGCCAACAGACCAATCAGCAAGCCGAGCGCGGCGGCGGCGCTTTGTCCGCCCAGGCTGAGCGCCAGCAGGTAAAGTGTTTCAGCCACCTGCGGCATTCCGGCGAATATCAAATCTGGCGTGTAGGCAATTTGGCCCGTGTGCAGGGCGAGGTGCGGCAGCGCCAGGTGATAGACCAGCGCGTCAAAGGCCAGCGGCGGCGCGAGTGCGGTCAGCAGCTGTAACAGGAGTGTCAGCGCCAGCAGAAAAGCGAGCAGCGGCGGAACGGGGGCGAGGCAGTTCAGCGCCCGAAAATTTTTCAGCCAGCGCGGGATGTTTCGACCGGCAAGCAGCGCCGCCGCGAGCAAGACCCCGGCGCTGAAACCTGCTCCCGCGCCCAGGAAAAGCCCCACGCCCAAAGTGACCAGGCTGAAAATGCCCAGCCCGACCCCGGCGGTGATGGCGGCGCGGACGAGTGACTCTGGCGCGGCAGGCAGAATTCGTTCTCCCAGGCCGCCCGCCAGGGTCAGAATCACCGCGGCGACTGAGAATTGCCACAGCGCCGTCAGCCAAACCAGCAATTCAGCGGCGCTGAAAGGTTTGTGCCCGGCCACATAGCCAATCAACACCGCCGTCAGCCAGGTGAGCGGAATCAGAGCGAGCAGGATGGTTTTGAGACGAGTCATGGGGCTTTTTTAGACGATGTGAGCCATCTAGGGAAGGTTTTTAAAAATCAATACGTCAGATGTTTCATAGACCAGACGATAGCGATTTGAATTTCGCAGAGAATCGGACAGTCGGCTCAGACGCCGTCCGCCATCCAGTGTTTGGATGGAGATGTATACATAATCAAATCTTTCATTGTTTTGAGTTGCCCAGTCATTTAGGCAGGTTGTGTCTTGGTCGAGACAGGCGTACAAGTTTGGGTAGGTTTTGATGCGCGCGGCGAAATGCGCTACGCCGGGCAACCATTCGCGCCCCTGAATGGTGACGATATTCATGCGTTCACTTAGGGCAGGAAACCATTCCAAAAGTGGCGAGAGCATTGGCGTT
The DNA here is from genome assembly GCA_001872455.1 of Anaerolineae bacterium CG2_30_57_67. GTDB lineage: Bacteria > Chloroflexota > Anaerolineae > Anaerolineales > Villigracilaceae > UBA8950. Next base: position 19,546 of record MNXJ01000011.1, read on the forward strand.
TTTTGCCAATCCAGAACGAGAAAATGGCTATCGGGTGGCGTTTCAGCGGCTACCCAATCTAACGCCTGTTGGTTGGATTCGGCTAATAAATACTTGCTAATTTGAATTAAATTTGACTGTGCATTGAAGAGCATCACAATCAGCACATACCCTAATACTAACCGCCCTGACGTTTTTTCCAGTACCGTCTGCCATTTATTTGAAAAATGTTCCAGCGCTGGGAAAATTATATCAGTCAGCCCGATGGATGCAAGCAGTGAGACTTGCACAGCAATGATATGTGGTGCGCTGCGCGGGTCAGTCAGAAAGGCCAGTACGAACCAGGCTACCAGTAAACCTTTTCGTTGTTTCCAACAGATAAATGCCCCAAAAATTGAGAGAAACGCCGCGATAGGAATGGTTTCGTCGGTGAAATCTAGCTGGAGGAGAGGTACCCAGAACAGCCAGCGTGGGCTACCTGCTTGCGCCGCGAGTAATAACGTTTGAGCGCCGTAGCGGAACAGGACTGCGGCCCACCACGGCGCGCTAATCAGCAGAGTCCCGCCGCCGATGACTAGCGCTCGCCCTGTTCCAGACCTGGAGCGATCCAGCCAAAGCCAAAAGAGTAGCCCTGCTGTTGCGGCATGCAAGGCGCGTTCTGGATGTGAGAGTAGTACTAATCCACCAAAGACTGCCGTCAAAACGGACATTTTCCAGCTTTTATGCGCGAAGGCGCGGTAACAAGCCCATAGGAACAGAATTAGGAACAGGGTTGCCGGCGCGCGGGTTATGCCGCCGCCCATCACCAGCCAGTCGTAGGAACGCGGCAAGAGAGCAAAGATGAGTGTTGCCAGCGCTGCTTGCGCAGGCGCTTCAAGCAGTTCGCGCCCTAGCAGGTAGAAGGCTGGGATGGTGAGCAGACTGAAAGCCACTGGCAGCCAATGGAAGATTCCCAGCAATTCAGCGCCGGTGAAAAAATTGATAAACCCTGCCAGATACAGGGCCAGGGGTGGATAGGCAAATGGGATATTCAGATGGTTGTACGAAGTAACAAGAGGCAAGCGAAACCCATTTGATATTAGGTCGCGGGTCATGCTGTAGAATAGACCACCATCCAGTATGGGAAAATCTGTTTGCGCCGGGGCAAGGATGCGCACATAACTGCCAAAGATGGCAGCCAGGGTAAGTAGAAGCAAGGTTAGTTGTGTTTCGTGTATGTGGAAGAAACCCGTGCGGTTGTTGTGCAGGAATGTTTTCATGGTTTTGTCAGTATCACCGCCGTCTCGTCACGGTAGTCTGTCTGCCAGCCGGAAGATTCCAGCGCGGCGGCAAGCGGCGTATTGGGTTTGAGAATCGCCCAGCGAATATCGTAGCGGGTGAGAATTTCCTGCCAGCCGGGTTCGGTGCTGATGACGGCGGCGTATTCCAGCGTTTTGGCCTCGCCGTAAATGTGGGTGTGGCCGTCCATGAAGATTTTGTATTGCGGCCAGGCGCGCAGCAAGAGATAACCGCCCCAGTCAAATTCGTTGACCATCTGCCCGCTTTGCGGATGCGTCTGCAGCCAGGTAACCGCCGCGGCGGGGAATTTTTGTGGGTCAAACTGATAGGCGCGTCCTTGTGGGTCGAGGCTCGCGCCCTGCGCCGTCAGCCAGAACAAAACCAACGTGACAAGCGCCGCCCACAACCAGCCGCGCAGCCTGCGCTCTACCGCTTCCAACCGCCGCGAAAAACCTGTCAGCGCGATCAATGCTGGGGATGTCAATATCCAGCCAGCCAGCAGTTCGCTGATGAGCGGCGCGAGGGCAATTGCGGCTAGTGGAATGTTGCGGGCGCTGTACAATGCCATCAGCGTCCAGCCGGAAAGCGCCAGCGCGGCGCGCATGGAAAATTTTTTCCCGCTCAAAACTGCGCTTGCCAGCGCGATTCCGAGCAGAATCAGAAACGGCCAGGTGCCAGGCTGATGAAAATCTGCCGGGCGGTATTCGCTGGTGAGGGCGCTGATGGCGGGGCTGGCGGCCAGGCGGAAGATGGTCGTCCATAATTCTGCGCCCGAGGGGGTAAGAAAAGTTGCCAGCGTGGAGAAAATTGCCGCCAGCGCAAATCCACGCCCCAGATCGCCGGTCTTTTTCTCTAGCCAGCGTTCCCAAAGATACCCCAGGATGACGAAGGCCAGGCCAAGCAGTCCGAGGATAAACATGCCGTGCAGGTTGGCCCACAGGAGCATGAGCGCCGGGAAAACCCACCAGCGGCGGTGTTCGCCGAGCGCGAAAGCTTCCAGTTGCGCCGTCCAGATTGCCAGCATTAGAAAAGTCGCCAGGTGCGGACGGGTAATCCAGTGCAAGGCGGTTGCGCCCAGCGTCAGAGCGGAAACCGTCAGGGCGGCAATCAGCAGGTCGGAGCGGCGCGCGGATTCGACGAAAGTGACGGTCAGCGCGGCGGCAATCAGCAGGGCGCTGAAAAAGACGATTCCGCCCAGACCAAAGGCTTTTTCCAGCGCGGCGAAGATAATTTCCACCAGCCATTCGTGCGGCACGGCGGCGACGCCTGCGGTGCGAAAAGAAAATGGGTCGGTTTGCGGAATTTGTCCGCTGGTGAGCATCAGTCGCCCCAGCGCCAGGTGATGCCCCAGGTCGCCATCGGCGTTGAGCAGGGTGTTGCCGCGCGCCATCACGCCCGCCAAAATCAGCGCGAAAAAGAGATTTTTGAACGAGGGAAACAGCCAGCCCAGCGGGGATTTCATGGGATAATTCTACCGTAGTTGTCTTTTGGTAGCGACATTCATGTCGCAGTTGGGCAATATCGTGTTGAAGAAAAAAAGTATCTTCTCAATATTTTGGGGCAACCATTTTTGACGCCCGCCAAATATGGCAAGAAAGGTATCATCTCAATCAATAGGGGAAGGCTTGGCAGGGAGGGGTGCGGAAGATGTTTTGCTAAAAAATAAAGAACTGATGTCCTGAAAAATTTGGCTGAAATACAGTATCCCACAGGAAAACCATCGTGTAAACTTGGGAACATGTTAGAAGGCATCGAACTCAGCGCAATTCAAGACGAAAACGCCCGGCAACTGATTCGGCGATTGTTGAATCTGATAGAAAAATTGGCTCATTGGGAATCGCCGTGATTAAACCTTTTGTACACGGATTTCACGGACAAAAGGGATGAACACGGATTTTTTAAGAGAAAAATC
>MNXJ01000014.1 GCA_001872455.1 Anaerolineae bacterium CG2_30_57_67
AAAGTGATGAGTTACGTTCCACAAGCGCCCATTTCTTACGAATCCTTGAGCATCGAAGAACTATTACATTTCGTATTGCGCCTGGAAGGATTAAGAGGGGAAGCGTTAAGGCAGAGAGTAAAACTGACCTTTCGCTGAAATTGAAACGACTTTCGCGAATTTCTGCCCCAAAAGCCACTTTTTCCGCAAATTTCGCCAAGCCGTGCCAAAAATCGTCACAAGATTCCGCGTTCTCGCCTGGCAACTTGGCGCATCGAAAAAGCGCCCCCCCCTAAATATGGGAGTGTCAACAATATCAACCCCATATATAGCGGTTTGGAAATTCGCGATTTTGCCAAAAATTTCAGCGAATGGACAGAAATCTCTCTCGTGAACCGTGCCGAAAAATGCAACAAAAAACACGCCCGCTGGCTGACAGGGTTTGTCAGTGGTCAGAAAGGCGTGCTGTTCAATTGATGGGGACGGCGATAGATGTTGCTGCTGCGGTGTAGCGATAGTATGTGTAAGTATCCGAACTTTGTCAATACTCTGTATACTTTATCTATAAAAAAGGCGGAACATTCCGCCTTTTTTTATCTTACCAAAGAGCCCATACTGGGCTTATATGGCATACCTCGTTTATCAAATATTCTACGCCCTTGTCCGCCAATTTTTCGATAAATCTCAACGCAATATGCCACATCCGTTTCATCTAGGAGTATCTTCTCGCCGCCTAACGCAGTTATACGTCTAATCTTGGAGATAATACCTTTTTGAAACCATCCGAAAATGGTAGATGTGTTCATTTTATATTTTTCAGCCGCTTCGGCCAACCCAATTTCGACACCCTGCAGGTGCGCGTGCATCTTATACTCCGGCAAATCTTCCTTGTGGAGCGGGGCAGATTCATGGCGGACATCATCTTCACTAACAACCACGTTATTGTTTATCATAGCGGCTGAAATTTTACCATTTTCAATAAGGCTTTGAATCCGCTCAATAGCCAGCCCATACCTTCGGGCAGCTTCGGGAATGGGGAGTAGGGGGGGGAAAGTCGTGAGCATTAGAGTCTCCAGTGAAAATGCAAGACGCGCCAGGGAGATCCCAAGCGCGTCTCATTCCAGGGTGCTCCCTGTCTTGTCGGGGCGAGAGGATTTGAACCTCCGACCTCACGGTCCCGAACCGTGTGCTCTAGCCGGGCTGAGCCACGCCCCGAAAGGTCAAGCGCTCGGTATTATACAGCCCTTCCCCGCCTTTGACAAGCGTTTGGTATAATTGAAAGGTTGCAATTGATTCTCCGTCACAGAGACACAGACAGAGCGCAACCTCATTTTTCCGGCGCTCTCCGTGTCTCTGTGGCTTGAAAGAAGGGTTTTTATGGAAATCGGTAACATTAAACAAGTGGATATTGACAGCCAGATGCGCGATGCCTTCCTTGATTATGCCATGAGCGTCATCGTGGCTCGCGCTCTACCCGACGCCCGCGATGGCTTGAAGCCCGTTCACCGCCGTATTCTCTTTGCCATGCACGAGCTTGGCTTACGTCCAAATTCATCTTACAAAAAGTCGGCGCGTATTGTTGGCGAAGTGTTGGGTAAATATCACCCACACGGTGATTCGGCTGTCTACGAATCTATGGCGCGTATGGCGCAAAATTTTTCCATGCGCTATATGCTGGTAGATGGTCAGGGCAACTTTGGCTCTGTGGATGGCGACTCGCCTGCCGCCATGCGTTATACCGAGGCGCGCCTGCATCGCATTGCGGATGAAATGCTGGCCGACATTGAAAAAAACACCGTCAATTTTGGTCCCAACTTTGATGATTCGTTGCAAGAACCGCTGGTATTGCCCTCGCGCCTGCCTAACCTGTTGCTGAATGGTTCCACCGGCATTGCCGTTGGCATGGCGACCAACATTCCGCCCCACAATTTGCGTGAACTATCTGGGGCAATTGGCTACATGATTGAACATTACGATGCGCTGGAAGATATTTCTGTTGAACAGTTGATGGAATTTGTCCCCGGACCCGATTTTCCCACCGGCGGCGCGATTGTTGGGCGCGAAGGCATTTTACAAATGTACAGCACTGGCAAGGGCCGCCTGGTGATGCGCGGCATTGCCGCCATCGAAGAAATGAAAAATGGCCGCCAACAAATCAACATCACCGAAATTCCCTATCAGATAAATAAATCCACCCTCATTGAGCGGATTGCTGAGCTGGTGCGCGAAGACAAGCTTGACATGATTTCCGACCTGCGCGACGAAAGCGATCAGCGCGGTATGAGCATCATCATCGAACTCAAACGCAACGCGCAGCCCAAAAAAGTCCTCAACCAACTTTACAAATACACCACCCTTCAATCTACGTTTGGCGCGCAGATTTTGGCGCTGGTTAATGGCGAACCGCGCACACTGACGCTCAAGCGTTCTTTGCACATCTTCATCGAACACCGCATCGAAGTCATCACCCGCCGCACCCAGTTTGATCTAGACAAGGCCCGCGCCCGCGCCCACATTTTGGAGGGCTTACTCATCGCCCTGGCAAACCTCGACGATGTCATCAAAACTATCCGCCAGGCGCAAGATGCCGAAGATGCCAAACTTCAGTTGGTGACGCGCTTCAAATTGAGTGAACTTCAGGCGCAGGCCATTCTTGATATGCAATTACGCCGCCTTTCAGCGCTGGAACGCTGGAAGATCGAAGAAGAAGCCAAACAAATTCACGAATTAATTACCAGCCTGGAAGACTTACTCGCCAACCCGCACAAAATTCTGGCGCTCATCAACGCTGAAACACAAGAACTCTCTGCCAAATATGGCGACGACCGCCGCACCCGTATCGCTGGCGATGCCAAAGAATCTTTCCACGAGGAAGACCTGGTGCAGGATGCAGGCGTACTGATTACCCTGACACAGCGCGGCTACATCAAACGCACCAACGCTACCGCATACAAATCGCAAGGCGTGGGCGGCAAGGGCATCACCGGTCACACCACCCGCGAAGAAGATGAAGTTTTATTCATGTTCCCCGCGCGCACACTGGATACCGTGCTATTCTTCTCAGATAAAGGCAAAGTTTACAGCGAGAAGGTCTACCAAATTCCAGATGCTGACCGCACCGGCAAAGGTATTTCCATCTATAACGTTCTCGCCCTCGGCCCAGGCGAAAAAGTGACCGCCGCCCTGCCAGTCACCACCTTTACCACCAGCGCCTACTGCATTCTTGCCACAACGCAGGGGAAAATAAAACGCGTCAATCTGGAAGAATTCGCCGCTGTGCGCCCCTCCGGCCTGATTGCAATGGGGCTGGAAAATGGCGACGAACTAGGTTGGGCGCGCCTGACCAGCGGCGCAAATGAAATACTGCTCATCACCGAAAAAGGCCAGGCCCTGCGCTTTGCCGAAACCGAAGTCCGCGCCATGGGGCGCTCTGCCACCGGGGTGATGGGCATTCGTCTGAGCAAAGAAGATAAAGTTGCCAGTATGGGCGTGGTCGAGCCAGAAGGCTCGTTGCTGGTCGTCACCCGTCAGGGCTTTGGCAAGCAAACCCCGCTCAAAGAATATCCCGCGCGCAGCCGCGCTACCGGTGGCGTGATGACAATCGACCAAAAAGCCATCTCCATCACCGGACGTATTATCGCCGCACCGGTTGTGCAACCATCCGATGATGTCACCCTGATTTCATCCAACGGCATCATCCTGCGTCTCAAGGTGGAACAAATCAAAACGGCCAGCCGTGGCACACGCGGCGTACACCTTATGCGTCCGCAAGCCGGAGATAGCGTCGCCGCCGTGGCGCGCATCGCCAATGCCGACTTGCAAAGTGTGGGCGTTGATGGCGAACCCCTGCCCGCCGAGCCACAGCCTGGGTTACTGTAAAAGCTAACTCTAAAAAAAGCGCCGGTCATCTGACCGGCGCTTTTTGATTACAGCAATACAATTTTCCCGGCCAACAGCAAAACCATCAAGCCGGAGACACATACCATCATCAGCAACAACACCGACAAAATCAGGCGTTGCGGGGCCGTCATGCCCAAAATCTTGCCGCCTGGCGCCAGATTAATTTTCACCTGTCGCCGCGTGGTGGGAGGAGGGGGGGCTGCCTCCGCAACGGGCTCTTCTTCAGCGGCGGGCGGAGTGAAGTAAGGGGATGCTTCGCTTTCTTTGCGTAGGTCGTCAAACATGGGTACCTCGTGTGGAAAAGTATATCATAGCGCGGCTTTCAGCCGCAACCAAATCGCTGTCATTGCGAGGAGGGCGCTCTCCCCGACGACTGCGAAGCGTGCCTGTGGCAAGCAATCCCCTCGCCCGCCAGAAGATTGCTTCGGGACACCTGCCCTGACGGGCGGTGCCAGGGAGAACACCCTCGCAATGACGGCAGAATCTTCGCGGTTGGCATAGTTTTCGCGGAGTAATACTATAATCGTCTAGAATTTGTAAACCTGTTTTTTCGCACTTGTGAACCGTGCCAATTTGCGCAAACAAGGCAAATGTTGAGCGGTAATACTATAACGGGCGCAGATGAATTTCGCCGAAGTGGACGGTTTGCACCGCACCGGAAGGGAAGAGTCTCATCCGCAAACTGCCGTCCGGTTCCAGGCCTTCGATTTGGCCGGTGAGCGCTGGTGCGTCCTCGCTCAAGAGTTGCACCGTTTCGCCGCCAAACGCCAGGGATGCCTGCCATTGGCGCAAAAATGCATCCGACGCCAGCGCGGCGCGCAGTGAAATGAGCTCTTTCAGCACATTTTTTAGCAGATCAAAGCGCGAGGGGAGATTCAGCCCGGCGGCGGCGAGACAGGTGGCCGGAAAGGTTAAGCCGCTTGCAGGCGGAATCGCTTCGGGGGTAGCGTTTACGCCCATTCCCACAATCACGCTTTCGATTTTCGCTCCCTGCCAGGCGCTTTCCACCAAAATTCCGGCCACTTTTTTGCGCTGAATGAGTACATCGTTCGGCCATTTGATTTGGGCGCTGACGCCGTATTTTTGGAGCGCATTTACCAACGCCAGCGCCGCTAGGCCAGAAAAACGTCCGATGAATTCGCTCTCGCTTGCGTTGGGGCGCAAAACCAGGCTAAAGGCCAGCGCCGCGCCGGGCGGGGTGAACCATTTGCGCTTGGCGCGCCCGCGTCCGGCGCTTTGTTCGTCGGCGGCGACCAGCGAAAAATCCGATGCGCCCGCGGCGGCCCAGGCCAGGGCTTCATCATTGGTCGAGCCGATTTGTGAAAAATAGCGCAAGCCGCCCAGGGGCAGCCCGCGCAAAAGGTCACGCAGTTCTTGTTCGCTCACGGTAAAACGTACCAGGGATTAATGTTGCCCCCGCCCTGGCGCACTTCAAAGTGCAGGTGCGCGCCAAACGAGTTGCCGGTGTTGCCCGCCAGTCCAATCAGTTGACCGGCGCCCACGCTTTGGCAAACGCTGACGTTGATTTGGCTGAGGTGGGCGTACACCGTCATGTAGCCGGTACCGTGGTCAATGGCGATGACATTGCCATAGCCACCGTTCCAGCCGCTGGCGGCCTTGGTGACGACGCCGCTGTCGGCGGCGTAGACCGGCGCGCCTTCTCCGGCGGCAATATCAATAGCCAGATGGCCGGGAAAATAATCATTGCCCGAAAGGAAATGGTTGCCGGTCGGCCAGATGAAGCCGCCGCTGCCAACCGCTCCGCCCGCACCACAGCCGCTGCTGATACCGGCGGTGCCGGTTCCGCTGCTGCGGGTGGTGATGGGTAGCAAAATTGCTTTCGATTCGCGCCAGCCGCCCGGAATCATCACCCATTGCCCGGCGCTAAAGGTCGGGTTGGTCAGGTCCACATTGTTGCCGGGCCAGGTGAGCATGTCGCTGAGGCTGGCCTGGTATTCGGCGGCGACAGCTTCGGGCGTGTCGCCTTCTTTCCATTGGTAGAGCAGGCCGTCGGTGGGCGGTACGCTCAGTTCCTGGCCGGGCTTCAGGCTGTGCGGGTCATCTTCCAGCACCTCGTAGTTGGCCCATAACAGGGTTTCGGGTTTGACGTTGAAATCTTTGGCGATGCGAAATAGCGAATCGCCGCGCATGACGGTATGTTGGATGATGGCGTAGCGCGGGCGTTCGGGGATGATGGTTTTGAGGGTCAGGGCGCGCCCGATGGCGAAATCGCTGGCGAGGGGCGGCGTATTGGGGTCAGCGGTAGGGACAGGCTGTTGCGCTTCCGGCGCAGAAATTGGCGCTACGGGCGCGGTCTGCGGGCGCGAGAAAACTCCCAGCCGCCAGGCGGTCAGTCCGCTCAGGGCGGCGACAATCAAAAGTGTAGTTCCCCAACTGATAACGGTAAATTTACGAGAGACAGGTGTCATATTTTTTCTTGTAGCGTGACATTTATGTCGCGCATTTTCTCGAAAAAGCAGTTGCTTTTGCTCTTTTAACGCGAATGCCGCAAACACTTGCACCAGCACGCAAGCGCAGGTGTGAACGAATTTTGCGCGCAAGTCGGGAGACTTGCAACTCCGGTGTGTCCGTTGTTACATATTCTCATGCAGGGTTTCGAGAAACTCCATGTTGTTTTTGGTTTTCGACATGCGGCTGAGAATAGCCTCGGTGGCGACGGTTGGGTCCATCCCTGCCCCGGCGGGCGGGTTGGAGGTCATCTGCGAGTACATGCGGCGCATCGTCCAGACGCGCTGTAAAATATCCGGCCCAAGCAGCAGTTCTTCGCGGCGGGTGGACGAGCGGTCAATATCGACGGCGGGGAAGGTGCGGCGCTCTTGCAGTTTGCGCGAGAGGTGCAGTTCCATGTTGCCAGTACCCTTGAATTCTTCGTAGACGATGTCGTCGAGACGTGAACCCGTGTCCACCAGGCAAGTGGCGACGATGGTCAGCGAGCCGCCTTCTTCCAGGTTGCGCGCCGCGCCGAAAAGATGCTTGGGCGGATAGAGCGCGGAGGGGTCCATCCCGCCGGAGAGAGTACGCCCGGAGGAGTTAACCGTCAAGTTGTAGGCGCGCGCCAGACGGGTAATGGAATCCATCAAAATGACGACATGCCGTTTGATTTCGACCAGGCGTTTGGCGCGTTCCAGCGCGATTTCGGCAGTGCGGACATGGCTGGTGACGGGTTCATCGAAAGTGGAAGCAATGACTTCCGCGTCGACGGAGCGGTCCATGTCGGTGACTTCTTCGGGGCGCTCGCCAATCAGCGCGATAATCAGGTGAACATCGGGGTATTGAGTGGAAATGGCGTTGGCGATTTGCTTCAGGATGGTGGTCTTCCCGGCTTTGGGCGGCGAAACAATCAGCCCGCGCTGGCCGCGCCCAATGGGGGCAATCAGATTAATGATGCGGGTGGAGAGAATGTCGCCACGGGTTTCGAGGTCAAAACGTTTTTCGGGGAAAATGGGGGTCAGGTTTTCAAATTTTGGGCGGGAGCGGGCTTCTTCGGGGTCAATGCCGTTGACACTTTCAACTTTTATTAACCCCCAATGGCGTTCGCTTTCACGCGGCGGGCGCACATGGCCCAAAATCAGGTCGCCAGGGCGCAGGTCGTAGCGCCGCAGTTGGGCCTGCGAGACGTAGACATCATCTTCGCTGATGGTGTAGCGCGGCGAACGCAGCAGGCCGATGCCCTCGTCCATAATTTCAAGAATGCCGCCGCGAATTTCCAGCCCTTCGCGGGCCGCTTCTTCCTGGCGCAGACCAATGACAAGCGCTTCTTTTTTCATACGATTGGCATTTTCAATGCCAAAATCCCGAAGTGCAATGGCACGCAATTCGGCAAGCGGTTTGCTTTCAAACTCTAATATATTCATATTTCTCTCAATGCGTTGGGGATGTGAAAATGACGCCCCGCCTGGCAGGACGTTGTAGCTTAAGCGGGTTGTGAAAAGGGGAGTTTTAAAGTCATCAAAAGTGGGCTTGCCATCCGGCCTGGCCCCAGGGACGGCGCAGTGCAAGCAATCTATGGTAGTACAGGGGAATTTATCGCATTATAGCACAAGAAAAGCCAGAAGTTACCCGGCGCTTTTTTCGATCGGCGTTTTGGTGACCAGCACTTTGTCCACGCGTTTGCCGTCCATGTCCACCACTTCCACGGTGAATCCGTTCCAGTCGAAGTGGTCGCCGGCGGTTGGGACGCGCCCCAATTGGAGCATGACGAAGCCGCTCAGCGTTTCGTACTCGTCTTCGTCGGGCAGGTGACGCAGGTTGAAGATTTCTTTGAAATCCTCCACCGAAATCAGGCCGTCCAGCAGCCACGAGCCGTCTTGGCGCTGAGTGGCCTGCGGTTCGCTGTCCATGTCGCCGACAATTTCTTCCAGAATGTCGTAAATGGTGAGCAGCCCCTGCACCGAGCCGAATTCGTCCACTACCAACATACTTTCTGCATCGCCTGATTTGAAAAGTTCCAGCGCGCGCGAGGCCAGCGCACTTTCGGGAATGTAGACCGGGATTTGCAGGTTTTGTTTGAGTTCGAGCGGTTTGCCGTTCAGGCTTTCCAGCAATAAATCACGCGCTTCGATGATGCCGAGCACGTTGTCCAGGCTGTCCTCGCAGACGGGAAAGCGTGAATATAAGTTGGCTTCAATTTCGGCGCGGATTTCTTCGGGGCTGTCGTTGACGTCGAGCCAGGAGATTTCGCTGCGCGGCGTCATCAGCGAGCCGACACGCCGGTCGCTCAGCCGAAAAATGCCTTGGACCATGTCTTGTTCGGCTTCCTCGAAGACTCCCGCCTGCGTGCCCTGATCCAGTAAAACTTGTAGTTCTTCCTCGGTGACGGGTGGTTCCAGGTTGGGAGTCACGCCGAGCAGGCGTACCAGCAAATCGGTGATGGCGCTCATCAGATTGACCAGCGGGGCGAACATGCGCGAGACGATGTTCATCGGCCCGGCGATGACCGATGCGATTTGTTCCGGGTTGCGCAGGGCCAGGCGTTTGGGAACCAGCTCGCCCAAAATGAGCGAGAAAAGCGTAATCAGGGTGACGACAATGCCCAGCGAAAGTGACTGGGCGTAGGGCTGCAGGACTTCCACTTTGAGCAGTTGAATCGCCAACGCGTCTGAAATTGTCGCGCCGCCGACTGCGCCCGCCAGCACCCCAACCAGCGTAATGCCGACCTGAATGGTGGAGAAAAAAATGTTGGGGTTTTCGGCTAGGGTGAGCGCGGTCTGTGCGCCATGCTGGCCTTGGTTGACGCGCTGTTGCAGGCGCGCCTTGCGCGAGGAAACGACGGCAATTTCAGCCAGCGAAAAGACGCCGTTGAGCAGGATGAGGATGAAGATGATGAAAATTTCCAGGCCGATATTCATGAAGAACAGTTTTTCTAAATGATTTCGATGCCGCTGCCGGTAACTGCCTCGCCGATGACCCAGGCGGGCTGATGAAGTTCTTGCGCGCGGGCCAGCAGGGCGGCCAGTTTTTCTGGCGGGACGGCCAGCAGCAAGCCGCCGCTGGTTTGGGCATCGAAGAGCAATAGTTGGTGAATTTCGTCAATTGCCGGGGCGAAGTGGGTAAATTGCTCAAAATACAATTTGTTATCTGCTGAGCCGCCGGGGAAGGTGTAGGCTTGGGCAAACTTTTCGGCGCAGGAGATGAATGGGATGCGCGAAAACTCCAACCGGAAGCTGACGCCTGAAGCGGAGGCCATTTCCCAGCCGTGGCCGAGCAGGCCGAAGCCGGTGATGTCGGTTGCGCCGAGCAGGCCGAATTCATTCGCCAGTTGTCCGGCTCCCGCGTTCAGGCGGCTCATCCAGCCGATGACTTCCTGCGCTTCCGCGGGCGAGGTCAGTTCACGCTTGAGCGCGGTGGTGGTGACGCCAAAGCCGAGCGGTTTGGTCAGCACCAGCACGTCGCCAGCGCAGACGCCGTTTTTGGTCATCAACTGGCGCGGGTCGACAAATCCAAGCGCCACCAGGCCGAATTTGGGTTCTTTATCCTGCACGGTGTGCCCACCGGCAATGACGACGCCCGCCTCGCGGCATTTTTCTGCGCCGCCGCGTAAAATTTCGCCGCTGATTTCGGGCGGCAGGTCGGGCGGCAGGGCGGCGACGTTCAGGGCCAAAAAGGGTTTGCCGCCCATGGCGTAGATGTCGGAGAGCGAGTTAGCGGCGGCGATGGCGCCGTATTCGTAAGGTGTATCCACTACCGGGGTGAAGAAGTCGGTTGTTGCTACCAGCGCGCGCGAATCGTCCAGCCGCCAGACGGCGGCATCGTCTGGGCCGTCGAGGCCGACCATTAAATCGGGGTAGTTTTCGGCGTTAAAGATGTTTTTGACAGGGCGCAGAACCTGCGCCAGCGTTTCCGCATTGAGTTTGGACGCTCAGCCAGCGCAACTGGAGAGTGTCGTCAGGCGCACACTGCGTCCCGAAGTGGGGGTTTCGTTCATGGGGTCGGCCTCCTTTCGTCAAAAGTGTGGAGCAAGTCTCAGACTTGCTCCACAGAATAGGCTTTTACTGCGGCAAGGCGGATGTCTGCCCGTTGGGTAACGGCAGCAGGTAGGGCATGTCGTTGGGAACCAGCATTACCTGGATGTTGGGCGCCAGTTTGGAAATGTATTGGTAGGTCAGCAGGTTGGGGTTGTTTGCCAGCGCCGCAGCGATTAAGTTCAGCGCCTTGGCTTCGGCATCGGCCTCAATCAGGCGCGCCTGGGCTGCGCCTTGCGCCGCAATCACCGCCGCATCGGCCTGGCCTTGCGCCACCTGACGCGCCTGCTCGGCTTCCTGTTTTTTGGATTCGACGACGAATTTGGCTTGCTGCGCCTGCTGTTCGGCGATTTGCTTTTGCTCCACGGCCAGCGCGTACTCGTCACTGAAGCGGATGTTGCGCAAGACAAAATCCACCAGCATCAGGTTATTGGCGGCCAGGCTGGATTCGAGCGTGCTGGTAATCAGCGCTTCCATTTCCACACGCTTGGAGGAAACCAATTCTTCCACGCCAAACTGCGAAACCGCATCGCGGATGGAGCCGCGCGCCTGCGGGCGCACCACGCCATCTTCGTAACGGCCCTGCCAGGTGATGTGCAGCGGAATCACTTCCGCCGGGTTCACCTGGTAAATGACGGATGCGTCAATAAATACAATCTGCCCGTCTTTGGTGCGCGCCTGAATGGAATCGTCCCCAGATATCGTGCCCTCGTTGGAGGTGGAAGACATGGTATAGGTCGCGCGTGAAATCGAATACAGGCGTACCGTCTCGGCGAAAGGCAGCACCCAGCGCAGGCCGGGCTGAATGGCTTCCTTGCGCACACCGCCATCTGAAAAAGCCGAAAGCACCACGCCGCGTTCTTCGGGGGCCACATACACAATCCCTGCCGAAGCCACCGAAAGCGCCGCCGCGGCCACAAAAACACCTACCAACAGCGGGGTTAAGCCTTTGGTGGGTTGATTGCGGCTGGCGCGCAGGCCAACAAACACCAATACCAACACAAACGCCAGCCAGGCTGCGCCGGCCAGCAAACCAACAAATTCAGCAATATTCATGATTATCTCCTTGATTAAACTGATTATAACGTGATAGCATCGCGCCATGCACACGGGAACAAGTCAAATTGATGAAATTTCGACAGGAGAACGCGCCGCGCGGATTTTTTGCGCCTCGAATCTGGTTCCCGCGCCCGGAAAATACCTGCTGGCCTGGGCGCTTTCTGAACCAGACACGCCGCTGCCTGCTCCCGTTTTTCTGGCAGAAACCTGCCCCGGAGGCTTCTACGCTGCCGCGCCCCTGCCGGTTGCGTGGATTCCCGGCACAACCCTGCATCTGACCGGCCCGCTTGGGCGCGGCTTTCACCTGCCAGCGATTGCCCGCCGGGTGGTGCTCGTCTCCCTTGGCGCAACCCCCGCCCGTTTGCTGGCGCTCATTCGTCCGGCGTTGGCGCAGGGCGCATCTGTCAGCCTGCTCTGCGCCAACCCACCTGCCAATCTGCCGCTGGCGGTAGAAATTCTCCCCCCTGATTCTCTCACCGAAATGGCTGCCTGGGCCGACTACCTGGCGCTCGATTTGCCCCGTGAAAGGCTGCCCGAACTGGCGCTTGCCGCCCTCGCAGGCCAAACTATGCTGGAAGTTTTACTGGAAACGCCCCTACCATGCGGCGGCCTAGGCGAATGTGGCGTGTGCGCCGTTGTTGCAGGTCGAAAAATTTGGCTGGCATGCAAAGACGGCCCTGTCTTTGAGGGCCGTCAGTTGATTTGATGTTTTTTAGGGGAAAAAATCACCGCCATACGCGGAAGGAAGTCAGCGAAGTGGATTTTAACTCTTTATAGTAAACATCCACTTGCACCGTCACCAAACTACCATACGGCTGGTCGTGCACCTCGAAAGGTAAAATCACAACGCCATACTGATTGGTTGGCATACTGATACTTTGCGGAGTACCGCTCGCCCAATAAATAGTGACTACCGCGTAGGCATCTTTGACCGGGCTGAGCGTTTGGTCTTGCACCACCACATAAACCGTTTGTGTGTCGGTCGGTTGTGTAACCGCCTTCCAAACAAACGCCCGCGCCTGAATGTTGAGTACCTTCACGATGTCATCCGGCTTGACCGGGGTTAACAAGTTGGGGTCCTCTTTGACAGCGTCGAAATAAATTCGGCCCAACTCGGCCAGGGCTACCTTTTGGCCTTCAGGAAATTCGGGATACCATTCAAAACGTGCGCGCTGAAAATATTGCACAATGCGCCCATTGACAAACTCGAAACCCGAAAGTGGCATTCCAAAAGCCGCTTCGCCGCCATAGGCATCAAAAAAATCTAGAAACGAATAGCAAACCGATTTCCCATTGATAAACGAACGGCAACCGATAGGCGTATACACATCCATGCTTGGGTTACCCACCATGTAGAGATTTTCCCCAATGCTGGAAAGCTGCACGCGCTGACCTTCAGGATATTCTGGATGAAATTCAAAACGCGCCCGCGAGAAATATTGAATTTGCCGCCCGGTGTCTGAGTCGGTGAAGGCTTCCGTCAGCGGGTAGCCGAAAACGAGTTGAGCGTTGGGGAAGGTGTTGTAAAACTGCCAGAAGTCGCCGCGAACGGAATGCCCCGTTTCAGAGAAATACTGGTAAGAAATATCCTGCGCCCCAGCATGGCGTGGGGAGGCCAAAAGTCCTATCCATAGGCACAAAAACACAAGAGTTCGAATCACTCTTTTCACGGTTTCATTATACAACAATCTTGCAACGAAACTGCAATGCGGCCAGGGCTGTCAAAATTGTTGGGGAAAAGCAGAGGCGAGAGTATCTCGCCTCTGCCAGGGAACAATCAAAAAATGTTTAAAGTCTACCCTTTGGTCAATTTCCAGGCGGCGGGCAGCGTCAGCGCCGCCAAAATCAGTTTGAGCGCGTCGCCAGGCAGAAAGGGCAGCACGCCTTTGGTGATGGCCGCCGCCGGGCCAACAAAAAACGCCAGCCAGGCCGCGCCCAACGCATAGATGATGACCGTTCCAACTAAAAAAGGCAGCATTGACGTGCGGATGCTGCGCTCCAGGCCGCGTTCTGCCAGCAGGCCGATGACCCAGGCTGAGAGGATGAATCCCAGCAGGTAGCCGCCGGTCGGACCGAAAATGTAGGCCGCGCCGGAGGCGCCGCCCGCGAAAACGGGCAGGCTGAGTGCGCCGCTGAGGGCATACAGCGTCAGCGAGGCCGCTCCGCGCCGCGAGCCGAGCGCCGCGCCGACCAGCAGCACGGCAAACGTTTGCCCGGTGAGCGGGACGGGCGTGAAGGGCAGGGGGATTCTCACCTGCGCCAGCAGCGCTACCAGCGCCGCGCCAGCGGTAATCAGCAACAGGTTGTGAATTCTCCGGTCAACGGCGGGCAGGATACGGGTAGTAAGAGTTGGGGCGAGGGTGTTCATAGCGTGGATTTGTCTCCTTGTTCAGATAAAAAATTGGGGACGGATTGCCGTCCCCAATTTCAATAACACATTGCTTCAATTTTCGATTTGGAGGCCAACGTCTCCCGACGCTGGATTTCGAAAATCAGGAGATTTTCGACCCCAGAATTTATTTCTTGCCGAACTTCTGCTTGAGGATATCTTCCAGGGTGGGCTGGCCGATTTCCTGCAACTCGTAGCGCACGCGCTGATAGGGTTTGTTGATTTTGATGACGCGCGTCAGGTCAATCGGTGTGCCGATGATAACCATGTCCACATCCATGGCGTTGATGGTGGCTTCTAAGTCGCGTGTTTGCGCTTCGCCGTAGCCCATGGCCGGGAGAATCGGGCCAGTTTTGGGATATTTGACGTAGGTGGCGGCGATGGATTTGACCGCATACGGGCGCGGGTCAACGATTTCTTTGGCGCCGAAGCGGCGGGCGGCGATGTAACCGGCGCCGTAGGCCATTTCGCCGTGGGTCAGGGTCGGGCCGTCTTCGACGACCAGCACGCGCTTGCCCTGAATGGCGGCGGGGTCATCTACAAAGAGCGGGGAAGCGCCCTCGATGACGATGGCTTTGGGGTTCATCTCGCGCAGCGCCTGGCGCACGGCGATGACTTTCTCCGGGTCGGCGGTGTCCACTTTGTTGATGACGAACACATCCGCGGCGCGGACGTTGGTTTCGCCGGGGTAGTAGCGTGATTCGTGTCCGGCGCGGTGCGGGTCGGCGACGACAATCTGCAGGTCAGATTTGTAGAAGGGGAAGTCGTTGTTGCCGCCGTCCCACAGGATGATGTCCACTTCTTTTTCGGCGGCGCGCAAAATTTTCTCGTAATCTACACCGGCATAGACGATGACGCCGTTGTCTATGTGCGGTTCGTATTCCTCGCGCTCTTCGATGGTGCATTCGTGCTTGTCCAGGTCGGCATAGGTGGCGAAGCGCTGCACTTCCTGTTTGACCAAATCGCCGTAGGGCATGGGGTGACGGATGGCGGCCACTTTATAGCCCATGCCGCGCAGAATGAGCGAGACGCGGCGGGTGGTCTGACTTTTGCCGGAGCCGGTGCGCACGGCGCAGACCGAGACGACCGGCTTGGTGGATTTGACCTGGGTGTAGTTCGTGCCCATCAGGCGGAAGTCGGCGCCGAGAGCGTTGACGATGGAGGCCTTGTGCATGACGTATTCGTGCGGCACGTCCGAGTAGGCGAAAATCACCTGCTGAACGCTGTGTTTCTTGATTAAATCAGCCAGTTCGCTTTCGGCGTAAATCGGGATGCCCGCCGGGTACAGGTCGCCCGCCAGGGCGGCGGGGTAGCGGCGGTCGTCAATATCGGGGATTTGGGTCGCGGTAAAGGCGACAACTTCGTAGTCCTTGTTCCTGCGGAAGAAGGTGTTGAAGTTGTGGAAGTCGCGCCCGGCGGCTCCCATGATCAGGGTTTTGATGGGGGACATGCAGATACTCCTTCAGAAAAGATGAATTTTCAGCGGGGATTGTTGTGACGGTTTACGCCACGCGCTTTAAAACGCCGCTGATTTTTTCGTCTCCGACGACGCGCCGGAGCCGTCACATCACTTCTGGGGCTGTGATGCCCATAAGCGCCAGGTGAAAGGCGGGAGTGCGAGCTGAATTATAGCATTACATCACATCTGGCGCGGAAATGCCCAGCAGGTAGAGGGCATTCGTCAGCACCTGTTTGGCCGCCGCCACCAGCCGCAGGCGCGCCGCTTTGACGGATTCGCTTTCTGCCTGCAGCACCGGCACGGCGTGATAAAAACTATGGAAGGCGGTCGCCAGTTCATAGACGTAGGCCGCCACCACCAGCGGGCGATATTCCTCCGCCGCCTGTTGGACGACCTTTGGCAGGTGCGACATCTGCTCAATCAGTTCGATTTCGTGCATAGTTAGCGTATAGTCAAACGCAGCCGGAGATAGGCCGCCGCTTTGCTGCGCTTTTTTCAAAATTGAGTTGGCGCGCACGACTGCATTTTGAATGTACGGCCCGGTGCGCCCGTCAAAACTGAGCGCCTCGTTCACGTCGAAAACCATGTCTTTGTTGTTGTCCACTGCCAGCATGGAATAAGCCAGCGCGCCCATGCCGATTTTCTGCGCCACGCCTTCGCGCTCGGTGGCGGGCAGAGACGGGTTTTTCTCGGCAATTACTGCCAGCGCGCGCGCAATCGCCTCGTCGTAGACTTCCTTGAAGAGCGCCACCCGCCCGCGCCGCGCCGACATCGCCCCTTCCGGCAGGCTGACAAAACCATAGGCCAGGTGAAAACACTTTTCAGCCTGGGCGAAGCCCATCAGTTTCAGAATCGCAAACGCCTGCTGAAAATGTAAACTCTGGCGGTTGTCCACCACATAAATGGAGCGGTCAACATGGAATTTTTCAAACTTCACCTGCGCCAGCGCCAGGTCTTTCGTCAGGTAAAGCGAAGTGCCGTCTGAGCGCAAAATGACCGCCACGCGGAATTTTTCCTTGGTCAGCCCCAGTTTCTCGTCAATTTTGACAATCACCGGCCCCTCCGGGCGGGTATCCTCGGCAATGCCGCGCGCAATCAACTCGTCCACAATTTTTTTGGAGGGTTCGTCCACTTCGCTTTCAAAAAACCACTCGTCAATTTTTACGTCCATCATCCGCAAAATATCGCGGAATTCTGCCAGGCTCCATGCGCGCGTTTCCTGCCAGAGCGCGCGCACCGCCGGGTCGCCCGCGTCCCACTTGCGGTACAGGTCGCGCCGCTCGGCCTCATACTGCTCGCGCTGGGCGGTTTCGGCGGGCGTTTCGTTTTCCTTTTTCGTCAGCAACTGTGTCGCTTCGACGTAAATTTTCAACAGCCACTGCCCGCGCGCGTGAACATCCGCCGGTTCCTGGCCGCGATAAAATTTCTCGTAGGCCCACAAAACTGTAATCACGCCCAGCCCCAAATCGCCGGGGTAACTGGCGCGGATGGTTTCAAAACCGGCAAACTGCACAATGCGCGCCAGGCTTTCGCCCAAAATGGTGTTGCGATAATGCCCGATGTGAAATGAGTGATGCGTGTTCGGCTGAGAATATTCGACCATTACGCGCTCATTTTTGGGATGTCCGGCTCCGAAGCGCGCGCCCTGCGCCAGGGCTGAATCAACCACCCGGCGGGCGACTTGCGCCGTGGAGAAATACAAGTTCAAGTAGCCGGAAACTGCCTCGCTGCGCGAAATGCCGGGCTGCTGGCCGAGAGAATTTTTCACCGCCTCGGCGATTGCCTGCGCCCGCGTCGCCACCGGCAGCCCCTGGTTTTTGCCGCTGCGCGCTTCGAGGGCGGCAGTCGTAAAAAACGAGGTGGAAATGCCCCATTCGCCGCTGAACGGGATGGATTTCCACTTCAATTCTGCCAGTGGAATTTCGTTGGCGGCGCAAAAAGACTGAATTTGGGCTTCGATGGCCTGGGTTTCCTGCTTGAACATGCGAACCTTCCTCGGAAAAAATTCAAAATCGGGAGATTTTGGGATTCGGCGTCTCCCGCGTTGGCGCGTGGGCGGATTATATCAGACGCTTAAAAGCAAAACCGCCAGCCGGGTTCCGGCTGGCGGCCAAAAAACACCGTCTACGCCACCTTGATAAACTTCTCAGCAGGCGCGCCGCAGACCGGGCATTTCTCGGTCATCGGGCCTTCGTGCGTGTACCCGCAGAACGGGCAGACGTAGTAATCCAGGCTGGCCTGGCCTTTTTCGATATTTGCCAGCGCCTTGCGGTACATCTGTTCGTGGCCTTTTTCGGCTTCCATCGCCCAGGTAAAACTGGTCAGCGCCTTCTTTTCGCCTGCGCCCTGAACGTCTGCAATCATGCCGGGGTACATGGTGACGACTTCGTAGTTTTCACCGGCAATGGCGGCTTTCAGGTTTTCGGCAGTTGTGCCGATTCCGCCCAGGGCTTTGAAGTGGTTGGCGGCGTGAATGGCCTCGGCGGTGGCGGCGGCGCGGAAGAGTTTGGCAATTTGCGGCTGGCCGTCTTTTTCGGCGGCTTCGGCGAAGAGCAGGTATTTGCGGTGCGCCTGCGATTCACCGGCAAAGGCTTCTTTCAGGTTATCAGTTGTTTTGCTCATAAGTGTCTCCTTGAATTAGTGAAAAAGGACACTTTCATTAAAGCACAGTTTTTCCGCGCCGAGCAAAATATGTGACAGAAATCATGAAATTGATGACGTTTGTGCGTTAGCGCAAAGACCCTCCAGGCAGGGTGTAATTGATACCATTTCTCCTGCGGTATAATTGCGCCCATGTCTGACACCCAACCTACTCAAATTAAATCCAAAAATCGTTTTGGTTTTGTCCTCAGCCTGTTCATTTTGCTTGGCGCGCTGGTACTGGGCAGTTTCGGCGGCTATCGTCTGGGACTTGGCGCGCGCGTAAACGCCGCCGATGCCACTAAAATCCAGTCGCTTGCCGAACAATTTCGTTTTGCCCAACAAGATTTTGACGCCCGCCACTTTGAAAACGCCCGTCAGCGCCTGGAATTTATCATCAACGCTGACCCCGGCTACCCCGGCGCGTCAGATTTACTGGCGCAGGTGTTGGTGCAAATGGCGATTACGCCTACCCCAACTTTGACTCCCACCCCAACCATTACGCCTACGCCTGACCTGCGCGAGCAGGAAACTATTTTTGCTCAGGCGCAGCAGCAGTTGGACGGCGGCGATTGGAGCGGGGCGCTTGCCACGCTGGACGGTTTGCGCAAACGCGACCCGTCTTACCGCGCCGCGCAGGTGGATGGCATGTATTATTCTGCGCTGCGTAATCGCGGCGTTTCGCAAATTTTGGGGACGGGCGCCTACGCCGATTCTCCCAACCTCGAAGGCGGCATCTACGACCTGACGCTGGCCGAGCGCTTTGGCCCGCTCGACGGCACGTCCGACGGGTTGCGCAGTTTTGCGCGCCAATACATTCAGGGCGCTTCCTACTGGGAAATTGACTGGTTTCAGGCCATGACCTATTTTGGAGAAGTTTCGCGCATGACGCCTAATCTGCGCGATGCGTCCAACGTTACCGCTACCGAACGTTACCGCATTGCCCTGCTGCGTTACGGCGACGTGGTTGCCGCCAGCGGAAAACTGAATGACCGCTGTCAGGCGCTGGATTACTGGAGTCAGTCGTTCAACATGGGACAGCCCGAGGCGGGTTACCAGGATAAATTTAACGCCCTCTACGCCGAGTGCAATCCGCCAACCGCTACCCCTGAACCGATTTTCGTGGAGCCGACGATTGATCCTAATCTGACGCCGGTAGTGACGCCGTAAGATTGAAAGCGCCTGACATCGTAGGGGCATTACCGTTCAAGATTTGCATTGAACGCGCAAATTTGTAGCGCGACATTTATGCCGCTTTCGACAGGCAAGGCAACGTAAATGCCACGGCACAGTTTGTTTGCGACTGGAATCCGCGCTATGCAGAAATCCGAACAGCCGATAGATGCGTGAGGGGAATACAAAGGAGACACGCTGCCGATGAAAACATGAACAGCATCCAAGGGAGTGTCGTGTTGCAGAGGCAAGCGCGTCAGAGAATATACCTAATTGAACAATTTGCTCGCTCAATGGAGACGAAAATGAATACCCAGTCTTTCCAGAAATTTCTTCAAGGCCTTTCACGCCAATTGATTCCGAATCTCGGTTCCATTTTGGTGATGGCCGCCATGTTGTTTGTCTACAATGCCCGCGCGGCAGGTTTGAATGCTGGTACATCCCCCAGCACGATTTCCTATCAGGGCACGCTTTCCACCGCCGGTGGAACAGCAGTCAATGCCAGTGTGGGACTGATATTCCGATTGTATAACGTTCAGTCAGGTGGTAGCGCCTTGTGGACTGAAACACACACTGGCGTAC
Organism: Anaerolineae bacterium CG2_30_57_67; assembly: GCA_001872455.1. GTDB lineage: Bacteria > Chloroflexota > Anaerolineae > Anaerolineales > Villigracilaceae > UBA8950. The sequence continues at coordinate 19,664 of MNXJ01000014.1, forward strand.
CGGTCGCTAATGGGTTATTCAATGTGCTGTTAGGAAGCATTACGCCCATTTCTTCGTCAGTATGGGATAACTCGACTGTGTTTTTGGGGGTACAGGTGGAAGGGGACAGCGCTGAGCTATCGCCGCGTGAGATGGTCAGCGCTGTGCCGATGGCGATGATGACAACAAACCTGACTATTCCAGATGGGAACATCACAACCGCCAAAATTTCGGATGGGGCCGTTACCAATATAAAAATTGCCGATGGAGCCATCACCAGTGGAAAAATTGCAAGTGGCGCAACCACTAAAATTACTTTACTTGACCAGCCAATCCAGATTTTAAATGAATGGGGTGGCGCCACGGATGGAAGAACTTTAGATTTGAGCGCTAACGTGCCGGCAACTGCCCAAAGCGTTTTAGTGGAAATCAACGTTGGTGGCGCGAATGTAAGAACCTGCCTTAAGACACCTGGCGCTACCGATGAAACTCTTTGTGTTCAAGAATCCGCCGCCGGTACATCATTTGGGCAAGGATGGGTCAAAATGTCTAACCGTACCATCTATTATTCCACATCAATGAGCCCATCATCTCAGATGATATGGATTATTGGATATATGGAGTAGGCAACCAGGATTGTTTAATTCGCATGTTCAAACAAACAACTGGAATGTCATCGCAAGACATCCAAATCCCGCCACAGAACTCATCCAGCGTCGAACTGTATCGTGCGAATGTTGAACAATGGCTGAAGGAGCATGTGCGCGTCAGCGCCATACACGAGCGGCTCAAGGAGCGGGGCTATGGCGGGAGTTATGCTTCCGTTTTGCGGCTGGCGCAGCAAATCGATCCGAAGACACCAGAAGCGGTAACCCGCCTCGAGAGCCAGCCAGACGAGGAAGCCCAGGTCGATTTTGGATACGTTGGCCTGATGCACGACGCGGATGGAAAACTGCGCAAAACCTGGTCGTTCGTAACACCTGCACCCACCGCAGGTGCGGTGTGGTGTGGTGCTTTCATGCAGCCGCCATCTCTACGTAGAATTCGTCACCGACCAAACCATCGCCACCTGGCTGACCTGCCATCGGCACGCGCTGGAATACTTTAACGGTTGTTCCCGGGCGAATCGCCATCGACAACTTGAAAGCAGGCATCACCCGCGCCGTTTGGGATGAGCTGTAGTGCCGGAACTTTATAAAGATGTAGGGTAAAAACGGCGCAATTGCGCCGTTTTTACCCTACAAAATCGGAAAGTTCCGGTAGTAGTTACAAATGGCCTACCGCGAGTGCGCGGAGCATTACGGTTTTCTGGTGCATCCCTGTCGCCCGCGCACCCCCCAGCACAAAGGCAAGGTAGAGCGCGGCGTGGATTATGTGGAAGGCAACTTCATGGGCGGGCACGGCGAGATGAGCCTCAGCCAGGCCAACCAGGAAGTTCGCGCCTGGTGTTTGAGCGCAGCTGGGATGCGCATTTACGGGACGACAAAAGAACGTCCGCTGGAACGATTTTCGCAGGTTGAGCGCTCCCGCCTGAAGCCGTTGCCCGCAGAAGCCTACGCTCTGGCCATCTGGAGCTACAATAAGCTCCACCGCGACTGCCACCTGGTTTTTGAAGGCTCGTATTACTCCGCGCCGTTCCGTTTTCTTGGGCAGAGCCTGTGGATTTGCGCCGGAACACGCCAGGTGCGCATCTACAACGATAAATATGAACTCATTGCGACCCATGAACGCGCAGCCAAACCCGGTGAGCGGCACACCCATCGTGACCACCTGCCGCCCGAAAAACTGTCTGGTCTGGAGCGCAACCGTCCGGCTCTGCTCGAACAGGCGGCCAAAATCGGCCCGGCCACCCAAAAAGTGGCAGAGACCCTGCTGGCAGACCCGATTCTCGACCAACTCCACCCGGTCGGCAGACTTTTGCGCCTGCAAGAAAAACATACCGCCGAACGTCTGGAAGCGGCTTACCAACGCGCCATCGAATACGACGATATAACCTACAAAACGATGAAACGTATCCTGGCGAAAAATCTCGAACAGCAACCCCCATCCATCCCGGCGGAACTGCCCCCGGCTTGCACTTTTGCCCGTCAACCAGCCGAATTGGTCGGCGTTCTTGCGGAGGTAGTCACATGGAACTGAAACCGCAGCTCTCCAACCAGTTGCGCGGCCTGCGGATGTCCAGGCGCGAGCGGCGCGAATTTTTACTGGCCGCCATCCGCATTGACGAACGGGAGATAGTGAGATGCGACGCGCAAGAGAGTTTGGAAAAAGCCCTGGACGTCTTGAAAAACCTGGCCTTGCCTGCTTTTTTGGCGGATACCTACGACAACCTGCTGGCCGTCAACCACAGCATGCTTGCGCTTTTCGAGTATTCCGACAGCCTGATCCAGCAGGCCAGGCAGCATTTTGCCGGATACAATGTCATGCGCTTTGTCTTCTCGCAGGATTCCCCCTTCAGTGAAAGCATCCTGGAAAACAAGCAGTCTTATCTCCTGCAAAGCATTTCTTTCTTTCGGGCGATCACACTGCCCTCCCGAAGGACATCGGGACGATGTGGCGGGCGACCAGCTACTACGCCCAGCTGATGGCCGCATTTGCGACTGCTCCCGATATGCAGGACTTCCGCGCCTAC
>MNXJ01000070.1 GCA_001872455.1 Anaerolineae bacterium CG2_30_57_67
TGCGCGGGCCTTGCTCCACCTGCCCCGTTTTTCGGATAGACTCTAAAAATTGGCGTCAGCCAAATTTCAGCACGACATAAATGTCGTGCTACGGTGTATCGCGTAGCATCAGTTAAAATCTGGTTTCGAAACTTTTGAAGAGTATGAGCGTATATTTCAACGCTTACAAAATTAGCATTCCTGCTTTTATCGCATTTTAAGGAGAAAAAATGGTTCGCTTTCCCAAGATTCTTACTGCCGCGCTCCTGCTGGTTTTTCTGGCTGTCAGTGTGGCCCTGCCCGCTCGCGCTTTTGATGCCAAAACCGGCGACACCGTGACAATTGGCAAAGACGAAATTATCAACGATGATTTGTACGTTGCCGCCGGCACCGTGATTGTGGATGGCACCATTCAGGGTGATTTGATTGCCGCTGGCAGCACAATTGTCATCAACGGCACAGTCGAAGGCGACCTGATTGCTGCGGGCGCGGAAATCACCATCAATGGCGCGGTGGGGGACGATGCCCGTATCGCCGGGGCCGCCCTGACGCTGGGAGAAAATGCCAGCATCGGCGATGACCTGGTCGGCGCGGGCGCCAGCTTTGAGAGCAAAATTGGCTCCACCATCGGCGGCGATTTAATCATGGCCGACGCTCAAAATTTACTGATGGGTGACGTCACCGGAAACGCTGAACTTGCCAGCGCCGCCGTTGAAATTCACGGCAAAATTGGCGGCAATGTAATCGTTAACTTAGGAGTTTCCAACGGCAATCAGTCCCAAACCGTCCCAATGAACGTTTTTGGCGGGCGCGGGCAACAAATTCAGGTGCCGCAGGTCGAAACTGGTCTTACGCTGGCAGATGGCGCGCAAGTAGGCGGAAATTTGCAGTACACCTACGACCACGAAGTTGCCATTCCTGCCGGAATTGTGGCCGGTACCGTCGAACGGATTGAACCGCAACTTACCCCCGAACAGCAGCGTCAAATGCGCGCGCTCAATCCGACTCCAGCGCAGCGTGTCATCAATAGCATCTTAGGGATTGTGCGAAACTTTATCACCATTTTGTTGGTGGGGTTGTTGTTGGGCTGGCTTTTCCCAACGATGGTGGACAAAATGGGGCAAACCATTCAACAGAAACCGCTTCCGGCGTTGGGCTGGGGCGTGGCCGCCTGGGTGGTTTTCTTTTTCAGCCTGTTGATGGTTATTTTGGCGCTGGTGCTGGGTGCGCTTTTCTTCGGCGCGCTGACGCTTGGCAGTCTCAGCGGCTTGTTCATTTGGGGCGGTCTGTTGGTTTTGTTTGCGCTGACTTTTAGCTTTATCTTTGTCGCCATTTTTGGCGCACAGGTGATTGCCAGCCAGCTGGGCGGGAAACTACTTTTGGAGCGCATTCGCCCTCAATGGGCGGCTCACCGCGTGTGGCCGTTGGCCTTTGGTGCGTTGATTTTCTCGCTGATTTTGGCGCTGCCCGTTGTGGGTGGCTTGATCGCGCTGGTGGCGCTCTTCCTTGGTTTGGGTGCGCTGTGGATGATGGCCGCGCAATGGCGGCAGGCGCGCAAAAGTAGCGCCATCGTTAATGCTGCGCCGTAGCCGAATTTGCCTTCCCTTTTGCCGCCCCCATTTTCAAAATGGGGGCGGCATGATTTAACGTTACCCGTTTTTTGCAATGACATGGCTGAATCGTTACGCCAAGTTATTTTCTCAAAAACAGCGTCAGGCCAGCGGCCAGCAGGGTGAGAGACGTTGTCAGCGCAAAAACTGGCGGCCAGCCGAAGGCGTCGGCAATTGGGCCGGAGAGTATTGTCCCCAATGCGCCCGCCGAGAAGATGAAGCCAAGCGTCAGCCCGGAAGCGGTTGCCATGCCCATCGGCAGGGCGCGCTGCGCCAGCACGACCACGATGCTGTGTACTGATCCGGTGAATAGCCCCGCCAGCGGCACCACCAAATACAGCCACGGACTCCAGCCGATAAGGGCCACCAGCCCCAATGGCAGCGCCGCCAGCATCAGGGCGCTCATCGCCACCCGTTGTTTGCCAAATTTATCTGCCAGGTTGCCGCCCAACACATTCCCCAGCGCTGAGCCGCCCATGAACAACCCGGCAATCAGCCCGTAGACGGCGGGCGATTGTCCCAAATCGGCCAGGTATTTTGGCACAAAGGTAATCATGTTTTGTTGCGCCCAGGCCTGCAACCCGCCCACCAGCGCCAGGGCAATGATGAAGCGGCGGTTGATGACTGCGCGCGGGCGGGCGGAATCGGCGGCGCGGTGCGCGGCGTGCGTGTCATGTCGTCCACGCAGTTGCCAGGCGGCGTTGAGACCTACCGGCACGAGCAGGGTGGAGAGCGCCAGCAAGCCCAGGCTGCCGAAATGCTCCAGAAGCGGGCCGCCCACAATCGGGCCAAGGAAAAAGCCAAACTGCCCAAAAAAGAAAAACCACGATGCGGCGGTGGTCTCGCGTTCGGCGGCCATTTCGCGCCCTACCAGCGTCGATTCCATCGTCCCTGCGGGGTGAAAGGCGGCAGAGCCGAGGCTGGCAACAATCAGCGCGGCGATGGCCCACGGCCCGCTGATTGTCATCGCGAGCGCAAAAAAGCCGAACATCCATAAAATTCCCAGCGCTGCCAGCCAGCGCGGGCCAATTCGGTCGGCCAGCCAGCCGAACAGCGGTTGCGATGCCGAGGCCACCCAGACGTAGCCGCTGCTGATGGCGCCCAGGCTGGTGTTTGTCAGCCCCATTTGGGCGCTGAGAAACGTCAGCAAGACCGGGCGGGCGCCATTGAGTAAATCCACGCTCAAATGACCGAGCGCGACGGCAGAAAAAACGTGGTTGAATAAAATTCCCGTGGCAGACAGCGGTTTAACGGTAGAGTTGATGTTGTTGGATGTAGTCATACACTTTTTCGGGCAGATAATAGCGGAAAGACGCACCGCTTTGTGCGCGTTGGCGAATTTCACGCGAGGAAATTTCGAGCAGGGGCGCGTTGAGAAAACTGACCTGAGCGCTGATTCCGGGCAGTATCCGCTCCAGTGCAGCGAGTTCGATTTGGTCGCTGGGGCGGCGCATGACTCCCAGCCGACAAAGGCGAATCAGTTCGGCGGGGTCTTTCCAGCCGGGCAGGTCGCGCAGCGAATCGCCGCCCATCAGAAAAACCAGCTGCGCGGCGGGAAATTGCGTCTGGAGCAAACGCGCCGTTTCGATGGTATAGTGCGGGCCGGGGCGGTCAAGTTCGACCTGCGAAAGTTGGAAACGCGCTTCGGCGCTGATTGCCAGACGCAGCATTTCCAGCCGGGTTTGCGCCGGAGAAATCTCCAGCCCCGGTTTATGCGGCGGCTGAGGGGTTAGCACCCACAGCAGGCGGGTGAGCGCCAATTGATTGAGCGCTTCGGCTCCCAAAATTAAATGTCCCAAATGCGGCGGGTCAAATGTTCCGCCAAAAAAGCCAATTGTCTCGCGCATAAGCGCCAAGTATATACCCTGCACGCGTTTGCCATGCAGCCTGCTCGGCGTGGGTGAATGTAAAATTTGCGCCGCGCATTGCTTGCAATGCTCTTGTAATGAATTGTATAATGTCCTTACTGTTTTCCCCTTTTCCACCCTGTAAAGCGAGGTGTTTTTATGGCAGAAATCAAGCAATTCTCACAGACCGACCCGGCCTGGAAGAGCAAATTACTCGGCTTCGACAAAGCATCGAACATTGGCAATTTTGGCTGTTTGTTGACCAGCATCACCATGCTTGCTTCCGGCTACGGCGTTAGCGAAACCCCCGACACACTCAACGAAAAAATGAAGAAAGTGGTCGGCTTTTCCGCCGGGACGGCTTTTCTCATCCCCGGCGCGATTTCAGCCGCCCTGCCAGGCATTCGCTACGTCACTTACAGCAACTGCTCTGGCGCGCCCGCCCCGCTGGCCGAAATTGATGGCTGGCTTGGGCGTGGTAAACCTGTCGTTGTCGAAGTAGACTGGTCGCCGCAGGCCGGGGTGCAGACGCACTACATGCTGGTTTACGGCAAGGAAAACGGCGACTATCTGGTGTATGACCCGTATCCCTTCCCCATCGCAAATGGAAAAATAAAACTTTCCCAGTCAAAATACGCCCAAATTGGCGGAACCAAAGACCCGGCCAAAATCATTACCGGCGTGATGTATTTCGACGGTCCCGGCGTGGCTGTTCCGCCGCCGTCCGCGCCGAAATTGGATAAGGGTGTCTACGCTTCCTTCCCGGTCTACGCCAGCGCAGACGAACTCGCCATCCGCTCGCAAATGCTGGTGGCCGAAAATACCCTGCTCAAGCGGGTGGCCGCCAATACCGAAATGAAAATTCTGGAAGCCGACGCCGTTGCCAAAGCCAAAATCGGCGTGCAAAACCAGTGGATTCCGGTCAAACTGACGGATGGCACGCAAGGCTACACCGCCGCCTGGCTGGTGAGCAAAACCAAAAACAGCGCCGCGCCCGCACCGGGTACGCCTCCGGTGGTGGCGCCGGTGTCAAAAAACGCGCCGGTGGTCAAAGCCAGCACGGACGGCTTGAAACTGCGCTCGAAGCCCGACAGCACTGACGTTACCATTCTGAAAGTTTTGCCGATTGGCGCGGAACTCAAGGTGCTGGAACCTGCCTCTGAAGTACAGCGCAAAGTGGGGAAAATGTACGAATGGCTCAAAGTGGCCGACGTGCAAAACATTCAGGGCGTAGTTGCCGCCTGGTACGTCAACATTGTCAGCCTGGGCGCCGCCGCCTTCGGCCCCGAAGCCCAACGCCCAACTTCCGCGCCCAACTTTGCCATTGGCGAAGTGCCGCCGCTCATCTTGCGCGCCGCCGAAGATGGCGTGGCAATGCGCTCCAAAGCCTTCATCTCACAGCGCACACTCATTCAGCGTCTTCCCCAGGGCGCTGAGCTAGTTGCTCTGGGGCGGCAGTCTACTGCCGCAAAGAAAATTGGCAAGGCTGGCAAATGGATTCGCGTCAAAGATGTCAAAGGCAACCGTGGCTACGTCGCCGCCTGGCTGGTGGAAGAACGTCCCGCAGATCCCGCTCCGCAAGTTTCGCCCAAAGACTGCTAAACGCCGACACCCGAGGCCGCTTTGACCCAATTCGCCGATTTCGAACTCAGTATTCACCGCCGCGACGGCACAAACACCTACAGCCTCGAAGGCCGTCTGTCGCTCCCTGGCGACGATGCCGACCAGCGCTTTGGGTTGGAAAAACCGCTCACTTTTCAATATGATCCACTCGATTTTGAAAACCTGATTGAAATTCCCGAAGATTATGGCAAAGCTCTGACAGAGCGCTTTTTTAGCGACCCTAGTGTTCAGCAAATGTGGGCTTCCGTCACAAGCGCCGCCAAAGCCGCCGGAGCGAGTTTGCGCCTGCAGATGTTCATCGGCCCCAGCGCGGCAGAACTCAACGGCGTCTACTGGGAAACCATGCGCGATACAAAAGACGGTTCCCCGCTTTTTACCGGTGAAACCCTGCTTTTCTCGCGCTATCTGAGTGCCTCGGAAATGCGTTTGGTTAACTTGCGTCCGCGGGGAGATTTGCGGGCGCTGGTCTTCGTAGCGAATCCGACCGATTTGGCGGATTACAAGCTGGCAGCGGTGGATGTTGCTGGGGAAACTGCCCGGGCGCGTGAGGCGCTTGACAAAATTCCGCTAGAAACGGTTCCCGCCAAGGACGGCGAGCGCGCCACTCTGAATTTGCTAATGAAACGTCTGCGCGATGGTTATGACATCGTCTACTTTGCCGCACACGGCACGCTTGCCAACGGTGAGCCGTTTTTGTGGTTGGAAAATGACCAGGGGCAGGCCGACAAAATTTCAGCGGCGCAACTGGCAGTGCGGATGCGTGAACTGGCGCAGCAGCCGCGCCTGGTAGTGCTGGCATCCTGTCAGAGCGCCGGAAAAGGCAATGGCGAAACGCTTCAAGCCTTTGGGCCGCGTCTGGCGCAGGCGGGTATTCCGGCAGTGCTGGCAATGCAGGGCAATATCAGCATGGCGAGTGTCAAAAACTTCATGCCAATTTTCTTTACCGAACTTTTGCGTGACGGCCAAATTGACCGCGCCCTGGCGGTAGCGCGCGGAACCATCCGCGACGCGCACGACTTTTGGATGCCCGTCTTGTTCATGCGCCTGCTAAACGGGAAAATCTGGTATGTGCCGGGACAGGGCGGCGACGGCGAAGAATTTGACCAGTGGCCGGTTATTCTTTCCGCGCTGGAAAATGATAAATGCACCCCCATTTTAGGGCAGGACATTTATGAGCCGATGATGGGCTCGTGGCGGCAGCTGGCGGCGGCGCTTTCGTCCAAATATGATTTTCCGCTGGCAAGTTTTTACAGCGACGTTCTGCCGCAGGTCGCGCAATATATCTCCAGCAAATTTGACCCGGATACGCTCTCCACCAACCTTGAAGGCCAGATTCGCGCTGCCTTACAGCGCAATTTTATAGCCGACTTGCCAGACCCACTCAGAGGCCCCAAGGCAAATGTTTTACAACTGTTTACCGCGGTCGGCGCAAAATTCCGCGAACGCGAAAAATATGAACAGCACAAAATTTTAGCCAACCTGCCCATTCGTATTTACATCAACACCAACTATGATGATTTGATGTTTGACGCGCTCAGGGAAGCCAAGAAAGACCCGCGGCGCGTCATTTGCCAGTGGCGTAACGAATCGTTCGATACCGAATTAACCTACAACAGCGAGTTGGACTACCAGCCCAGCGTCGAGCGTCCGCTGATTTACCATCTCTTTGGTCATCTGAGCGTCCCAGAATCGATGGTGCTGACTGAAGATGATTATTATGAATTTCTGATGGGCTTTAACGCCAACAAAAAGCGAACGCCCGCCGTCATTCCCCCGGCGGTGCTGCGCGCGCTGGCCGATACGACCCTGCTGATGCTGGGCTTCAGTCTGGATGAATGGGCATTTCACGGACTTTTCCGCATGGTGATGGTACAGCCGGGCACTGCGCGGCGCTCCTCCAACATTGGCGTGCAACTTGAACCGGACGACCTGCACAATGTGAACCCCAAAAAAGCGCGCAAGTACCTGGAAAAATACTTTGGCGATACCAAGACTAAAATTTACTGGGGAAAGTCGCAAGATTTCTTGCGCCAACTGGCCGAAAAGCGGACCATTCTTTAGCGAGGAATCATGCCAACTTCTGCTGAAACAATTATTACACGCCCCAACCCATATGTTGGTCCACGCGCTTTTAAAAGAGGTGAAAAGCTCTACGGGCGTGAGCAGGAAACTTCGGAACTGCTCGATTTATGGATTGCCGAACGAATTGTCATGCTCTACGCGCCTTCAGGCGCTGGCAAAAGTTCTCTGCTGAATGCTTGCATTTTTCCCGGGCTGGAAACCAATGGTTTTGAGCCGCGGAGCACCATCCGGCTCAATCACGAGCCGCCCTCTGCCGCTGAATTGGACGATACTTTTAATCGCTATGTTTACAGCGCCCTGCTATCGATGGAAGAAGCGCTTCCGGCGCATCAGCGTTTTACGCCCAACGATTTGGCGACTCTCACCCTGCAGCAATATCTGTTGCGCTACCGTGAGCGCGCCAAAGCGTTGTCGCCCGGCTACGATGACAGCCGCGCTGTGGCGTTGTTGATTGATCAAGGCGAAGAAATCATCACGGTTGACCCGGCCAACCGCGAGGCCAAACAGGGTTTTTTCAACCAACTGGGTCAGGTTTTGCGTGACCCAAACATCTGGTGTTTGTTTGCTCTGCGTGAAGATTACGTCGCTCGTTTGGACTCGTATATCAAACCCGTTCCCACCGGCTTTTCCACTCGCTACCGCTTGCGGCTTTTGCAGGCCACAATGGCGTTAGCTTGCGTTCAGAAGCCTGCCGCCGAACAGAATGTCGAATTTGTAAACGAAGCCGCCCAAAAACTGATTGACGATTTGCGCCAAATTCAGGTTCAGCAGTTAGACGGAACGATACAAGAACAACTCGGCTTGTATGTGGAGCCGGTACAAATGCAAGTCGTTTGCCGCCGTTTGTGGAGGGAATTGGACAGCGCCCAGAACCAGATTACGCTGGAAGAACTGAAAAATTTTGGCGATGTAGATCAGGCGCTGGCCGACTACTACAACATTCGTGTTGCCGCGGTTGGTGTGCAGACTGGCGTGCGTGAGCGCGCCGTCCGCGAGTGGTTCGACCGAAAACTCATCACTGCGCAGGCCATTCGCGGCCAGGTGTTGATGGCGCCCAATGCCAGCGACGGTCTGGAAAATGTAGCCATTTGGGCGCTGGAAAAAGATTATTTGATTCGTGCCGAAAAGCGCGGCGGTTCCACCTGGTTTGAACTGTCGCACGACCGCCTGATTCGCCCTGTTCGCGCCAGCAACGAAACCTGGTTCGATGATCATCTTTCACTGGTACAACGCGCCGCTGACGTTTGGTCGCAGCAAAACCGTTCTGAAGGCATGTTGTTGTTTGGCAAAGATTATCTCGAAGCCGAAAAATGGGCGGTTGAAAATTCAGACCAACTTCTGCCGGTGGAACAAGAATTTTTACACGCCTGCCATAGCTATCATCAGCAGCAACAGCGCGAACGCCGCACCAACCTGATTGTGCGTGCGTTGTTAGCCATCAGTTTGGTGGCGCTGGCGGTGGCCGTCTTTATGTTTGTTCGTGCTGTCAAAGCTCAAAATTTGGCTGAGACCCGCCAACTCGCGGCAGATTCGGTTGGAATTCTGGAAGTAGACCCGCAAAGGAGCGTTTTGCTGGCGTTTCAGGCCATGCAGCACACCTCGCCGCCGCGTCCCGAAGCGGTGGATGCCATGCACCGCGCTCTGCCCGCCGTACGTCTGATTCGCATTCTCTCCGGCCACAGCGACCGCGTCTACGCCGTCAGCATCAGCCCCGACGGTCAGTGGGTTGCCTCCGCCAGCCGCGATGGTTCTGTCAAAATCTGGAACGCCAGCGACGGCTCTATTGTTCAGGATTTTCTGATCAACCCCGACCCCAACCCTGAAAGTTACGGCGCGACAACCGTCGCCTTCAGCCCCGACGGAAAGTGGCTGGCCGCCGCCGACGGACAGGGCGAAGTTATTTTATGGGATACCACCACCTGGCAGGAGCAGACGCGCAAACTTAACGCGCACGCCGGGGTCATTTGGAGCGTGGCCTTCAGCCCCGACAGCCGCTTGCTGGCCAGCGGCGGCGAAGATAACCTGGCAAAAACCTGGAACACGCCCGATTTGAGCGCGGCGCAAACCTTCAGCGGGCATCGCAAGCTGCTCGAGGCCGTCGCCTTCAGCCCCGACGGCTCACGCCTGGCAACCGCCTCCGACGACCGCTCCGCCAAAGTGTGGGATGTCGCCAGCGGCGCAGAAATCGTTTCCTTCACCATCCCCAACCGCTCCATCAACCAGCCGCGCGCCATGGGCGTCGCCTTCAGCCCCAACGGCTCACGGCTGATAGTCAGCTCCACCGACGCCAGCCTGTGGATTTGGGATATTCCCAGCCGTCAGCGGGTGATGCAAATTTGGGGTCACGAAGATTGGGTCTACGGCGTGATGACGCTCAACGGCGGAGAAATCGTCTCGGCGGGCGCCGACCGCTCCATCCGCGTTTGGGATGGTCAATATGGCCGCTCGCTGATGGAACTGCGCGGCCACACCGACCAGGTCTTCGGCCTTGCCGTCAGCCCCGACCAGCAATGGCTGGCCTCCGCCAGCGCTGATAAAACCGTGCGCCTGTGGGATATTTCGTGGGCGGGCAACCGCGAAGCCTTTACCCACGACCTGCCCGGCTATTCGGAAGATATTGATTACAGCCCCGACGGCAGCTGGATGGCCGTCGCCGCCACCGCCAACGGGGAAGGCAACGACCCCTCGTTTAACGAACCCGGCTCCGTGGCGCTGTACGACGCCGCCGGAGAGTTCAAAGCCACACTCCAGGGCCATCAGATGGCCGTCACCAGTGTAGACTTCAGCCCCGACGGAAAATCGCTCGTCTCCACCTCGTGGGATAAAACCGCCATTGTTTGGGACCTCGCTACCTACCAGCCGCGGCTGACCCTCAGCGGCCACACCTCCCAGGTTTTTTCTGCCGATTTTAGCGCAGACGGCGCCCGAATCGCCACCGGCGGCTACGACGGAACCGTCCGCATCTGGGACGCCGCCACTGGAAATTTGCTCCAAACCATTGACCTGGAGAAAACCCTGAAAAGCCGTCGCATTGTTCAGGTGCAGTACAACCCGCAAAACAGCCTGTTGCTGGTTCTGGTGCAGGAGGATACCAGCCTGTATTTAATTGACCCGCAAACCGGCGCCCTGAAAATCCGTCTGATTGGTCAGGAAGACACCGTGCGCGATTTCGACTTCAGCCCGGATGGCAACTGGCTGGCCTCTGTGGGTGATGACGCCAATCTGATTGTGTGGGATTTGCGTCCCACAACGCCCGACGCCGCGCGCGCCGTGCGCAAATTCCGCGAACATCTCGGGACGATTTACAGCGTCACCTACTCTGGCGACGGCCAACGCATTCTGACCGGCGGCGCGGATGGTCTCATCAAAGTCTGGAAACTGACTGATGCCGTGCGCCAGACCTGGGAAATTGAATACACCCTGCGCGTTTACGCGCGCGGCAAAGACGACACCATTCTAGACATGGAAATTTCGCCCGACGGCCAACAAGTCAGCGCCGTCGTCAGCGACTGGACGCTGCGCGGCTACCTGCTCAACAACCAGCAGCTGATTGCCCTCGCCCGCCAGCGCCTGACCGCATCACTCCCCTGCGCCGAGCGGGTACGCTATTTGCAATCACGGGAGAGCTGCCAGTAATCGGTTGTTCGGTTGTTCGGTTGTCCGGTTGTCCGGTTGTTCGGTTGTCCGGTTGTCCGGTTGTTCGGTTGTTCGGTTGTCCGGTTGTCCGGTCTTCTCATCTTCTTATCTCCTCTCTTTTCATCTTCTTATCTCCTCACCCCCCGGAGGTCTCATGCCCCAAGAACTGCACTTGAATGGAATCAATGCCGATGGCGCTTCGTTTGACGAAGAATTCGGCGCGCCCATCACCACCGAAATGATTGCCAAAGTGGCGCGCGGTCAGCGCCTGACGCCCGAAGACCTGCGTGACGCCAAAATGCGCCGCTCGCTCGACCAATCGGGCGGCGACCATTTCGGCGTCACCGAAGGGGTGGATGCCACCAAACTGGAGGAAGCCGGTTGGGCGGTCATCTTTCCCGCCGATTTGCCGCAAAAAAGCCTGGCTGCCATCAAGGAAGCGTTGCAGCCCCTGCTCACGTTGCGCAAAAAACAAGCCGGGGCGCTCTACCGCGAAGTCTCTGGCGCGGAAGGTTACCACAACGGCGAAAGCAAAAACGACTTTCTCAAACGCTTTGGGCGCGGCCCCGGCCCGGCAGACCCTGAAAAATTCCCCTACTATGTGCTGATAGTCGGCTCACCCGAAACCATCCCCTTCACCTTCCAATACCAGCTCGACGTGCAGTACGCCGTTGGCCGCCTCTACTTTGACCGGCTGGAAGAGTATTACCAGTACGCCCGCTCGGTGGTCGAGGCGGAAACCAAGGGCGTCTCACGCGGCAAACGCGCCGCCTTCTTCGGCGCCGCCAACCCCAATGACCGCGCCACCCAAATGAGCTCCGAAAATCTCATCCAACCGCTGGCCGCTGGTTTTACCAAAAAACCGGCTGGCAAAGGCTGGAAAGTGGAAACCGTCGCCCCCGAAAAAGCCACCAAAACCAATTTGGCAAACTACCTGGGCGGAAAAAACACCCCGGCCCTGCTCTTCACCGCCAGCCACGGCATGAACTTCAAACTGAACGACCCGCGCCTGCTGCCGCACACCGGCTCCCTGCTCTGCCAGGATTGGCCCGGCCCCAAAGCGCGCGTCCCCGTCACCGATAAAATGTACTTCTCCGCCGACGACATCGCCGCCGATGCGGACGTTTTCGGCATGTTCGCCTTCATCTTCGCCTGCTACGGCGGCGGAATCCCAAAAAGCGACAACTTCTACCGCCAGGCCTTCGGCTCACCCAAAGAGATTGCCCCCTACGCCTTCCTCGCGCAACTTCCCCTGCGCCTGCTCAGCCACCCGCGCGGCGGCGCGCTGGGCGTCTTCGCCCACGTGGAACGCGCCTGGGGTTCGTCCATTATGTGGGACGGCAGCGTACGCGACGTGGAAACCTTCGACGCCACCCTGCAAGGCCTGCTCAACGGCAGACCCGCCGGCAACGCCATCGAATATTTCAACCAACGCTACGCCGAAATTTCCTCCGATTTAACCGTCGAACTCGACGCCACCACCCCCGAAATTCAGGACGATGTCAAACTGGCGGGCATGTGGACTTCCAACAACGACGCCCGCAACTACACCTTCCTCGGCGACCCGGCAGTGCGCCTGATGTTGAAAGACAAGGAAACCCCCGCCGCCGAACGGCAAAGCCTGGGCGCCGTCGTCTCGCAGCACCCGAAAACCGTCAGCGGCGGCGCCGCCGATTTTCAGCCGGATGTCGCCGTCCGCAGCGCCGCCGTCAAAAGCGCCAGCGGCGGCCCCGCCGCCAACTACGGCCTGGCCGAAATGCTGACCGGCAAAAAAGACGAAACGCCCGCCGCAGAGCGCAAACCCAACGCCTTTGCCGATGCCATCGAAAAACTATCCAACAGCCTGAGCGAGGCCCTGCAAGACCTGACCAGCCTCGAAGTTTCCACCTACGTCGCCGACGACATGGCCTCCTTTGAAATCAAAGACAAAAAAGTTACCGGCGCAAAACGGCGCGCCTACACCTACGTCAGCCTCGACGGCGACACCGTCGTCTGTGTGCCAGAAGTGGACGGCGAAGTGGACAAAAGCGTCTGGGAAATTCACCTGCAAATGGTCAAACAAGCGCAGGAAAGCCGCGCTGCGCTGGTCAATTCCATCGTCGCCGCCGCCGCCAGCCTGGCAAAGCTCTAACAAAAATGGATTTTCCTCTTTTGGAAGACGAGGTGAACGCGGCTTTTGCCGCGCTGGAAGCGCCCGCCCCGCCCACTGAAGGCGCCGTCTCGTTTGGGACGGAAGCCCCGGCTGAAGCGGCTGCGCTCACCCGTCTGCGCCAGTTGGCCGCCGAAGCCGAAGCGGCCCCGGCGGAGCAGGCGCTCAGCTTCGGCGTGGGTGAAAGCCTCAGCCCGCTGCAACAGGCCGAGGCGGAATTCGCCACGTTCCTGGAAAATCTCCAAAACGAGCTGCGCTTCCTCGGCGCAGTCAAATCCAGCGAAAACGACCATCTACTGGCCCAAACCATCATGCACTGGAAAGGCGATACGCTGACGGTGCTGGCGACAGAAATTTCGACACAGCAGGCGCACAAACACGCGCAAACGCTGAGCAACCACCTGAAACGCAAATTGCTCGCCCTGCGGCTGCTGACACTGCTGCTGGCCATGCTTTCGCGGGTCACTTTGTTCACCGGTCTCACCGGGCCGCTGGCCTGGCTGACCGCCTACCGGCAGTTGAAAGAAGCCTCGGCCTTGTGGCGCGAGGCGGCTCAACTTTTTCTCTAATTTTCAAAAGGAGTTCACCATGGCAAGCGCAGAATTGAAAGACGCTCTCAAAAAAGCCGCAGACAAAGTTGGCGAGTACGTCGCCAACGCCGCCACGCTGACGGTCAAAACCAACACGGTGGAAGTTGGCGCTGGCAAGCCAGAAGTTTTGGCCGCCAGCACGGTGATTGGCTTCGACGGCGACAACACCACCGTTTTGCCCACCGTCACCAACACCGAAGGGAAAATCGAAGTCAACGGCGTGCTGTACGATATTCACATGCAAAACGTACAGGCCGCGATTGACTATCGCCAGAAAATCATCGACTCGGTGATTGGCATTTTGCTGCCGTAGGCGCGGCTGGATGTAAATTTTGTTTCAACACAAAACGGGCGTAAGCCCGCTTTGTGTTGATTGGACAGCCTGCCACAGTCGGTGGCTCATGCGCAGGTTTTCGCGCTGGTTCTCAATTTGGCGCAGAAAAGCGCCAACCCGGCTTTCATGGTGTTGAAGGCAGATCGCTGTCTACCCCGCCCGCGCCGCCACCGACAGATTATCGCCCTGCCCACAGGCTTCGCATTCGAGTTGAATGGTGACGTGTTCGATGCCGAATTTTTTCAGACGTTTTTTGAGTTCAGCCATCACGCCATCATTGGCAGTAATTTTCTCATCAGCGGTGATGACGTGTGCGCTGAGCGCGATGTGACCCGAGCAGATGCTCCAGACATGCAGGTCATGCACATCCTTCACGCCAGACACGCCTGCCATACTCTGACCGATTTTCTCCACCGAGAGATGTTCGGGGACGCCTTCCACCAGAATGTGCAGGGAGGATTTCAGCACGCGCCACGAACTGAGCACGATGATGACGCCGATGAAAACGCTCATCAGCGGGTCCACCCATTCCCAGCCCGTCAGCCAGATGACGCCCGCCGCGATAATGACTCCCACCGAGGAGACCGCGTCGCCGACGACGTGCAGGAAGGCGCTGCGGACGTTGAGGTCTTCGGCTTTTATATCGGACTCCAACGACTCCAGTCGTTGGGCATCCAAAGTCGGGAGACTTTGGACTCCGTGTTCTTCTTCATGCTCGTGTTCGTGCGCGTGTCCGCCGAGAACGAAGGCGACCACCAGATTGACCACCAAGCCGATGACGGCGATGACCAGCATTTCCACGCTCTTGACGGGCTGCGGGTTGAACCAGCGATGCCACGATTCGGTGAAGATTTCGATGGCAATCGCGCCAAGCGTCACGCCGTTGATGAGCGCGGCGACCACTTCCAGGCGGTGGAAGCCGTAGGTATGACGGTCATCCGCGGGTCGGGCAGAGATTCTCAGGGCGAGGTAACTCAGCCCGAGGGCGAAGACATCCATGAAGACGTGCGCCGCGTCCGAGAGCAGGGCGAGGCTGCCCGTCCAGTATCCGCCGATGACTTCGGCGATGAGGATGGCGAAGGTCAGCGCCATGGAGAGGATAAAACGGTTTTCAATGGTTTTGTTGGGGTGGGGGTTCATTAGTGTAGTTTTTCCTTTTGGTCGGTAATTGTACCCGCTGCGGCTTGCAGCGCGGCTTCGTCAATGCTGGCGATGTCGGTGATGACGGGGCGAATGCCGATTTGTTCCATGCTGTAATACGCGCCAGCGCCCATACCGCGCGCCAGCAGAATCTGACAGTCGCGGATGGCTTCCGCCATTTGGAAGTGGCGGTCTTGTTCGGCGGGGGCAAAGCCGTGACCGCGCGGGTCTTTTTCTTCGGCATGTTCTTCACCCGCAAAATGGGCGTGTCCCATTTTTTCACGCTGCTCGCGGGCGGTGATTTGCCCGTTTTCGATGGTCAGGACGGTGTAGTATTTGGCGCGTCCGAAGTGCTGGCTGATGGTTTGTCCGTCATCGCTGACGGCGGCAATTTTGGTGGACATGAGAATCTCCTTGTAGGATGATGTGCGCGGGCAAATCAGAGATTTTCCCCACGTTCAATGACGAGCGCGCCTTGCGGCGTCAGCCCGTTGACGAGTGTATTCGTGACCGTGCCCCACTTGAAGCACAGGTCTGCCAGTTCCTGTAATTTTTCGGGGGGTTCGGGGCTTTTGAGAATCAGCCGATAGCGGATTTCGGTCAGCGCGGGCGGTTCGTCGCGGCGGACGGCATCAAACTCAATGCGGGCTGATTCAACTTTCAGGCGCATTTTCTCGCTGATGGCGTTGACGTTGGTCAGAATGCACGCGCCGAGGGCGGCGAGCAAGGTCTCGGCGGCGTTAAAGCCCGCGTCGCCCGAACCTTTTTTGACGTTCAGCGTCAATTCGTGCCCGCGCGTTTCAATCAGCGCGTGCGAGTCATCTTGAATGGTGGCGGTGACGTGATAGTTCATGTTATGCCAGTTCCGTTTTCTGTGGCGCGTAACGCAAGTCTGCGACTTGCGTTACAGCAAATCGAATATCATTTTGCGGCGATGAGCCACAGCAGCGCGGCGGGGGTGGCTTCTGCCAGCGGCACGAACAGAAACGCCGCGCCCAGCCCAGCCATTGCCATCAGACCCGAAAAGACGAAAACGAGAATTGCGCTTACGATGTAGAGAGTCATTATGCCAGCGCTTTGAACAACGCCGCTTCCACTTTTGCCGCGCCGGGGTGACCGGTCATTAGAATTTTTTCGTCCACCACCAGCGCAGGCGTGGAAAGAATGTTGTAGGACATGATGGCGGCAATGTCCGTGACGTATTCCACCTGCGCCTGCCAGTTGTTTTTTGCTACCAGCGTATTGACATCCGCCAGTAAGCGCTTGCAAGTGGCGCAGCCTGTACCGAGAACTTTGATGGTTGTCATAAGAAAATCTCCTGTTTTTTTTGTAATGCGACATTTATGTCGCTATGTTGACCAAACGCGACATAAATGTCGCATTACGAAACGATAACTACATGACCAGATTGAACAGATAGCCCGTCAGGATAATCGCCACGCCAATCACGCCGATAAAGATGGCAATCAGTTGCGGCTTGAGCACGCGGCGCAGAATGATGGCTTCGGGCAGGCTGAGACCGACCACCGACATCATGAACGCCAGCACCGTGCCGAGCGAAGCGCCTTTGGCGAGCAGCGCGCTGACAATCGGGATGATGCCCGCGGCGTTGGAGTAGAGCGGGATGCCGACCAGCACCGAAACGGGAACGCTCCACCAGGCTTCCTTGCCCATGATGCCCGTCAGCGCGTTTTGCGGCACAAAGCCGTGAATAAACGCGCCGATGCCGATGCCGATGATGACGAACCAGAACACCTTGCCGACAATGTCTTTGGCGCTATCCCACGAGCGGCTGATGCGTTCTGCCCAGGTGAGTTTCTCTTCGACCATTTCAACATTCGCGCGCGGCTTCATGTCATAGACAAAACCTTCCACATAGCGCTCCAGTTTCATGCGTCCCAAAATTAATCCGCTGACAATGCCGATGGTGATGCCAGAGAGCAGATACAGCCCCGCGACTTTCCAGCCGAAGAGTCCAATCAGCAGCACGAAGGCGACTTCATTCATCAGCGGGGACGTTATCAGAAACGAGAAGGTGATTCCCAGCGGAATGCCTGCCTGCACGAAACCGATAAAGAGCGGCACCGACGAGCAGGAGCAGAAGGGCGTAATCGCGCCGAAAATCGCCGCCATCAGGTTGCCCACGCCTTCGCCGCGCTTTTCCACCATCACGCGCACTTTTTGGGTGTCAATAAAGGTTTGCAAGAGCGAGATGACGAAAATCATGCCGCCCAACAACAGGAAGAGTTTGGGCGTGTCGTAAAAGAAGAACGCCAGCGCTTCGCCCAAACGCGAATCTTTTGGCATGGCGAGCAAGCCGTAAGACAGCCAGTTGGCGAAGGGCTCGATGACGTTGTACAAGTAAATCCAGATGACGGTGACAAGCGCCACCAACGTCCACGAGCGCACATCGGGATTGCTAAAGAAAGATTTGTCTTGCTTGGTCAGGTCAGTTTGCATTTGGTAAATCTCCTTGAGTTTTGTAGTGGCGCAAGTCTGTGACTTGCCCTACGTTATTCGTAAAACTGAATGTAGTTTGGCAAAAAAACTAAATTTTTATCAACGCTTGTTCATGCTCGCCGCTGCAATTGGGGCAGGCGCAGACGCCAATTTTGAATTTCGGCGCAGGGCGCACGCCCGTCACCTGGCGCATCGCGTCCATCACTGCGAAAATTTCGGGGCGGATGACGCGGTAGAAAATGTTCAGCCCTTCGCGGCGGACTTCCAACAGCCCTACTTCGCGCAAGACCATCAACTGCTGCGAGATGTACGCCTGCCGCCAGCCAAAAGCGGCTTCCATGTGACAGACGCATTCTTCACCCTGACGCAGCAGGTCGAGAATTGCCAGCCGCGCAGGGTGACTGAGCGCTTTATAAAGTTTGGTTTCTTGTTCGTATATTTCCATCGGTTCACCTATATTCAATCTTTTGAATAAGTATAAGCCTGTACAGAAATATGTCAAGGATGAATTTTCTGGTGATTATCCACAAGACGCCAATTTTCGTCCTGCGGACAAAAGCGACATAAATGTCGCTTTGCAGGGGGTGGAGCAAAGATGTGGGTAATCAATCACCGGTGAGTTTTGTCAGAATTTTAGAGTAGAAGTGTCACTGCTTGTGTCGGGTTTCCCCGACGAATAGTCAACTCACTTACGCCACCAAGCCAAGTCCCCTTAATCTGGCTTTGGTCGTTAAATGCGGGAAACAGTTGCTTCACCGCCGTTCAGGATGTTTATTTTTCTTCTTCCAAATCCGATTCCGGTTCGACCGGCGGCTCTTTGACCGCTGAGCCAGGCTGAGAAGCGTGCAAGCGTTCCTCTTCCAGTTTGCGCAGGCCGTTGCGCACTTGTGTCCCCAGGCGCGTGATTTCGGCATCCAACCCCTGCAGGCTGTCAATGACATAATCATCTGCGTCATGACGGGTGGCGGCAGCATCGTTGCGCGCCTGCGCCAAAATCTGCTCGGCGCGATTTTGGGCGCTTTTGACAATCGCCTCGCGCTCCACCATCTGGTCAGCCTTTTCGCGCGCCAGTTGAACAATGCGATTGGCTTCTTCCTGCGCTTGCGCCAAAATCCGGTCACGCTGGCTGACCAATTGCTGCGACTTTTTGACTTCTTCAGGAATGGTGACGCGCATCTGGTCAATCAAATCCAGCATTTTATCTTCGTCCACCACCACGTTGCGGGTGAATGGGACGGCGCGGCTTTCGTTGAAAAGTTCTTCGAGGCGGTCCACCAGGTGGAGAATGTCCATAATGTCTCCGAAAATTGCTTGTGAGTCCACTGCAAAAAGGTCTTTCAACACAAAGGAAACGACGTATACAAAGGATAAAAATGAGAAGAATTTCCTTTGTGTCCCTTCGCAACCTTCGTGGTTAAGGGTTTTGCAGTACAGTCACTTGTGTAAGAGAAAATATAAAAGTTGTTTTATTCTAGCACAAATCAATCGCGCAGCGCATTGGCCGGGCGCTGACTGTCGCTCATTTCGTGCAATTTTTGTTTGAGCGTGGCGTGAACGTAAGGCGGCACCATGCTGGAGATGTCGCCATCCAACGCGGCGATTTCGCGCACGGTGCTGGACGAGAGAAAGGTATGCTCTTCGTTGGTAATAAACGAAACAATTTCAATGTCGGGCGCCAGGCGATGATTGGCGAGCGCCATGCGAAACTCAAATTCAAAATCGGAAAACACGCGCAGACCGCGCACAATCACCTGGGCGTCAATTTCGTGGGCAAAATTAACCGTCAGCCCGCTGTAACCGGTGACTCGGATTTTAGGGTTGTCGCCAAACGCGCGGCTCGCCAGAGAAATCCGTTCTTCGGGCGTAAAAAGCAGGCTTTTGAGCGGTTTGTCGTAAACGGCCACCACCACTTCATCGAACAGGCGGGCGGCGCGCCGGGCAATATCCATGTGGCCGTAATGCACCGGGTCAAACGTGCCGGGGAAGAGGGCGCGAACCATTAACTCACATCTCCTTTGCCACCCCAAAAGCGGGTGACAGCCTCAGCCAGCAGGGCGTGTTCCGGCGCGGATAAGTCGGGGTCGAGGTCGAACATGGCCTGAGCGTGGGTGCGGGCGTTCTCAATCAGGGCGACATCCGTCAGCGAGGTCATTTTCAGGCCGTTGGTCGGGCCGGATTGCTGTGTGCCGAGGAATTCGCCCGGGCCGCGCTGATGCAAATCCAATTCGGCCAGTTCAAAGCCGTCGTTGGTGCGCGTCATGGCTTGCAGGCGTTCATTTTCAGCGGCGTCGCTTCTCTCCGGCACGAGCAGACAGAACGATTCGCCGCCGCCGCGCCCGACCCGTCCGCGTAGTTGATGCAGTTGCGCCAGGCCAAAACGGTTGGCGCCCTCAATCATCATCACCGTGGCGTTGGGAACATCCACGCCGACTTCGATGACGGTGGTGGAAACCAAAATATCGTATTCTTTGTCGCGCATGGCTTTCATCACGCGCTCTTTTTCGTCGGGTTTCATCTTGCCATGCAGCAATCCCAAGCGCAGGTCAGTGAAAATTTCTTTGGAAAGGCGCTCGTGGTCGTCCACAGCGGCTTTTGCATCTTCCAGTTTTTCGCTTTCATCAATCAGCGGGTAGACGATGAAGGCCTGCCGCCCGGCTTTGATTTGCGAGCGAATCAGGCTGTAGCTGCGCTCGCGCTCCGGCGGCGTCAGCACATAGGTCGCCACCGGCTGCCGCCCGGCGGGCATTTCGTTCATGATGGACAGGTCGAGGTCGCCGTAGAGCGTCAGCGCCAGGCTGCGCGGAATGGGGGTGGCGGTCATCACCAGCAGGTGCGGATTTTGGCCCTTGTTGCGCAAGGCGGCGCGCTGTTCGACGCCGAAGCGGTGCTGTTCGTCAATCACCACCAGCTGCAAGTCATTGAAAAGGACGGGCGGTTCAATCAGCGCGTGCGTGCCGATCAGAATTTTCACTGCGCCGGAGGCCAGCCCGGCCAAAATTTCAGCCCGCTCGCTGGCGCTGGTATCGCCGGTCAGCAGGCGAATCTGACTCTCAGGCATCAGAGCGCTGAAACTCTTAAAATGTTGTTCGGCCAGAATGGAAGTCGGCGCCATGACGGCGGCTTGCGCGCTGCTTTCTGTCACCATCATCGCCGCCAGCGCGGCGACCACCGTCTTGCCAGAGCCGACATCGCCCTGCAGCAGGCGATTCATTGGGTGGCCGGCAAGCAAATCGTCACGGATATCGGCCACAGCGCGGGTTTGCGCTCCGGTCAGCGTAAACGGCAGGGCGGCGACGCGCGCTTCCAGCCACGCATCCGGCGCGGAGAACACTCGCCCGCTGGCAGCCTGAATGGTTTTCTTCTGGCGTAGCACGCCCATTTGAAGGTAGAAAACCTCATCAAACGCCAGACGCGCGCGCGCTTTTTTGAGCGCTTCCTGGTCGTCGGGAAAGTGCGCCTGATGAATGGCTTCGCCCAGCCCGTACAGTTCCGCCGCCTGACGCACGCTTTCGGGCAAAGGGTCCGAAACGCGCGGCGACCAGTAATTGACGACCTGATCCATCAGGTTTCTCAACCATTTTTGGGTGATGTTGGCGGTCAGCGCGTAGATGGGGACGATGCGGTTGGTGTGCAAATGTTCGCTTTCCACCGGCTCCCAATCCGGGCTGCTCATCACCAGGCAGCCAAGATATTGTTCAATTTTTCCGGCAACGGCAATCGGCATGCCTTCTTTAAAGCGATTCGTCAGCCAGGGCTGATTGAACCAGGTGAGGCGCAGCGCGCCGGTACCGTCGCGGATGACGACTTCCACAATTTGCATTTTTCCGCCGCGAATGGGGCGGTTGATGACGCTCTGAATTTGGCCGATGACCGTCACCACCTCGCCGTAAAATAGATCGCGGATGGGTTTCAGCAGGCTGTAATCATCGTAGCGGCGCGGGAAGTTATAAAGCATGTCGCCCAGCGTAAAAAGCCCCAGTTTTTCGAGCGAGGAGGCGTTTTTGGGGCCGACGCCCTGCAAAACCGTCAGCGCAGCGTTGAGCGCGATCGGCGTCTGGCTGGTTTGCGCGCCAGGGTAGGAAGACGCGCGGGGAGCGGGAGCGCGCCGGGGAGCGGGTTCGGCACGCGGCGCGGGTTCCGGCGCTCGGGCCGGGCGCGCCGCGGGGGAAGCCCGGGTTTCGGCTGGTTCGGACTCTGCGGAAGATGTTTCGGCGGCGTAAACCGGTTCGGGCAGAATACTTTCCCCATGTTGGCCCTGAATGCGCTTCCAGACGCCTTTGAGCGTATCGGCGCGCGAGGCAGGCGTCAGCCGGGCGTAATCGCGCAAGCGGCTGGCGACAAGTTGAATGATTTCTTCAGAAACGCCCTCATTGCGGGCTTCGGCTTCCCAAAAATCCAAAATTTTTGCCAACCCGCCAATCACGGCGATGTTGGCATATTTGTTTTCGGCTTCGAGGCGGAAAAATTTACGGAGTTTTTCGATGGCTGGTTGCATGGGATCTATTTTATCATGAGCGGCCAGCCCGCCGCCCGTCACGCTACGCGCCGCGCCGGAAGTTTTGTTCGGCGCGCCAGCGGATAACCCAGGCGGTCAGCGCCAGCAGCACGGCGAGCGCCGCCAGCAAAGTGGAAACCAGCGGCCAGGAAAATTGCGGGGCGGGCGCGGGCGTTTCGGCAGAGGCGTTTGGCGCGTCGGCAGCGGGCGCGGCCAGTTTGGCGCTGGTCGGTTCGGGGGCCGCGGCACGCAGCTCGGCGCCAGGTTCGGCGGTCGCGGCGGGAGCGGCGGCGGCCAGCATCGGCGCTGATTCTTCGGTTGCGGTGGGCAGGGATTCGGCGGCGAAAGGCGCAGCGGCGGCCAACATGGGCGCTTCAGCGGCGGGCGCGCTCGCGGTCAGTGCATTCAGCCCCAGGCTGAAGAGAAAGAAAATCGCCGTCAGCGCCGAGGCCCACTGAAAGAGCGGAAAAAGTCGCGGGGTCGGCGCGCGCACCCCGGCCATCTGCCGCGAGAGGGTGAAATTGCGCGGCGCGCGGCGCGCGGGCAGTTGGCGCAAAATAGCGCGCGCCTGCCGCAAATTTTGATAGGCGGCGCGCAGGTCGGGTTCCTGCTCCAGGCGGGCGCGCAGGCGGCGGGCTTCGTCTGCCGGTAATTTTTCATCCAGCAGCGCGGAGAGATTTTCGATGTCGGAAAAGTTGGGAGAAGTCATGGATGCGCCTCCGTTTTCAGACGAAAGGCGGCGGGCAGAAGTTCCCAAAATTCTTGCAAACATTCGCGCAGGCGCAGGCGGGCGCGCGCCAGGCGGCTCTTAATCGTCCCCAACGGGGCGCGAATGGCGGCGGCGGCTTCGCCGTAGTCCATGCCCTGCACGTCAGTCAGCACGACGACGGCGCGAAAATCCAGCGGCAGGGCGTTCAGACAGTGCTGAATGGCGTGCTCCAACTCATCGGCTTCAGCGCGTTGTTCGGGGGTCATCGAGGAATCTGCCAGCCAGCGCGGCGATTCCATTTCTTCGTCATCGTCACCGGCGGGTTCCAGCGGCGTGGTCGGGCGGCGTTTTTGGCGGCGCAGTTCATCGTAACAGGCGTTGGTCACCGTGCGTAGCAGCCAGGCTTTAAAAGAACCGCCGCGAAAACTGTTGATGTTGCGAAAGGCCGAGAGAAACGCCTCCTGCGTGGCATCCGCCGCTTGTTCAGAATCGCCCAACACGCGCAGCGCCGTGTTATAAAGCGCATCCTGATAGGCCAGCGCCAGCCGGTTGAAGGCGTCCAGGTCGCCCTGTTGGGCATCGTGAATCAACGCAATTTCATTCATGGGGCGATTTTACCCGTTTTTCTTGGGGCGGAACCATATCCAGGCCAAGGCGTTTTCGCCGCGCAAAAACTGGTAATAGACCCAGGTCAGCAAATGCAAAACCACCAAAATCACCAGCAGGGTGGAAAGCGTTCCGTGAATGGCGCGCAAGGGAAAGGCGTAAAAATTGGCGGGCATGCTACGCAGATTTTCAGCATAACCAGCCTGCCAGGCCAGGCCAACGCCCGTCAGCGACATGAGCAAACTGGCGGCATATAGCAGAAATTGAACCGGCCGGGCGATTTGCGCCAAAAATGGGCGGGAACGGGCGAGGGGCGTTTTGCGCGCCGGACGGCGATTTTTTGCGCTACGCGCCCGGATGACGAGGCGGGCTGCCGTTAAAAGAAAAATTGCCAGCCCGAGCGCCATGTGCGCCCACAGCGGAACCAGTTTGGCGGGCGTATTCGCCGCCGGAACCAGCGCCAGCGTCGCCAGGCCGAAGGTGATAAAAATCAGCGCGGCCAGCAGCCAGTGGAGAATGATGAGGGCGGGCGGGTAGCGCATGGCGGCAAGTATAACAAGTTTCAATGCCAAGTTTGACATTCTGCCCGCCTCATACTAAAATGAAAGCGCGGCGTTTCTACACGCCGCGCTTGTGGCATATTTTTGTAGCAGGAGATTCCCGTGAGTGATCAATGGCCCGAAAAAATGATTATCGGTCTGACCGGCAATATCGCCACTGGTAAAAGCGTGGTGCGCAAGATGCTTGAACACTTGGGCGCTTATGGCATTGATGCTGACGCGTTGTCTCATCGCGCCATTGCCCGCGGTGCGCCCGGCTATCAACCGGTAGTAGACGCTTTTGGTAAATGGGTATTGACGCCGGATGGCGAAATTGACCGCGCCAAACTGGGACGGTTGACCTTCGCCGACCCCGAAGCCATGAGCCGCCTAGAAGATATCGTTCACCCGCTGGTGTTTCAGGCTATTGGCATGATGATTCGGCGCGCCGGACAAAAAGTCATTGTCATCGAAGCCATCAAACTTTTGGAAAGCGGTTTACGCAACACCTGTGACTCCATCTGGACCGTTGATGTTCCTCAGCAAGCGCAGGTGCGTCGTCTGATGGAAAAGCGCGGCATGAGCCGCGACGAGGCCGAACAGCGCATTCACTTTCAAAGTGAACAGTCGCAAAAAGTCAGCGCCGCCAGCATCGTCATTCAAAACGCCGGTTCGTTTGAAGAAACCTGGAGACAGGTAGTCACCGCCTGGAAGAAAATCACCCCGCAGTCGGACACCTTGCAAATGGTCAAACCTGCCGGGGGCGAGTTCACCGTCAGCCGCGGCCGTCCGCGTGATTCCGCTGCCATCGCTGAACTCATCAGCCGCCTGAGCGCGGGCGCAAAAACTATGACATCTGATGATATCATGGCCGCCTTCGGCGAAAAAGCTTTCTTGTTACTCCACATGAACACGAATGTCGTCGGCATCGCTGGCTGGCAGGTGGAAAATTTGGTAGCGCGCACCACCGAGTTTTTCATTGACCCCGTTGTTTCCATTGAGTCAGCGCTCAAAGCGCTGATTACCGAAGTTGAGCGCGCGTCTGCTGACCTGCAATGCGAGGTCTCGTTGGTCTTTTTGCCGCCCGCCCTGGCCGCGCACCAAACCATTTGGAAACAACTCGGGTACGAGGCGCGCGTGCCGCAATCTCTGGGCGTGCAGGCCTGGGCCGACGCCGCCATTGAATCCACTCAGCCCAATACCAGTCTCTTCTTCAAACAACTGCGACAAGACCGGGTTTTGCGCCCGATTTAGAAAGGTTGCGGAGAATAGAGACGGGAAAATCGGCGCTGATGCGCGCCTCCGTTTTCGTGGCGCTTCTTTTACCCCAATCTCCCTTCTCCATGGCTGAACTTCTCAACGACCTGTTTTTCATCTTCCAACGCCTTACCTGGCTCAGCGTGATTGATATTTTGCTGGTCACGCTGATTTTTTTTGCTTTGCTTTACCTGGTGCGCGACACGCAGGCGATGGTTTTATTACGGGGGATTCTCTCGCTGGTGGTCTTGGTGGCGTTGCTGACAACGCTGGTGGCGTTACCGGCTTTTTCCTGGCTGTTGCAGGCCACTCTACCTGCACTCTTGTTTGCCGTACCGGTCATTTTCTCCCCCGAAATTCGCCGCGCGTTGGAACGTATTGGCCGCGCGGGAACCTTCACCCCCGGAAATACCCGCAAACAAGACCAGGAAATTCAGGCCTGCATTCAAGCGGTGGTGACTGCCGCCGCACGGCTTTCCGCCCGCCAGCACGGGGCGCTGATTATTTTGCGCCGCCTCGACAGCCTGGAAGAATACATCCGCACCGGGGTCCAACTTGATGCGCGCATGACTCCTGAATTGCTTCTACAGGTTTTCTATCCAAATACGCCTCTGCACGATGGCGCGGTGATTGCTGAAGGGATTCGCCTGGTGGCAGCGGCCTGCGTCATGCCGCTTTCGGCCAGCGGCATTCTCTCGCGCTCCCCTGAACGCCAAATGGGTTTGCGTCATCGCGCCGCCCTTGGCATCTCGGAAGCCTCCGACGCCATCGCCGTGGTGGTTTCAGAAGAAACCGGCTCAATTTCCATTGCCCATGCCGGGCGCATGATTCGCCGTCTCGACTCGGAACGATTGGAGAACATCTTGCTGGCTTTTTATCGTCCGGAAGAACATCACAATGGATTTTTCCGACGCCATTTCCCGTACTTGTTTCGGCAGGAAGGTTGATATGAACTGGTTCCTGCGCAATGTGCGTACGTTTGGTCTGGCGTTTGCCTTGGCGCTGGTGGTGTGGATTTCTGCCGTTGTCGCCGCCGACCCTGATGAAACTCGTGTGTACCCGCACGCGGTGACGCTGGAGATGGTTGGACAAGACCCGTCCATGGTGCTGACGGGCAAGCCGCCTACCCAAGTGACGCTCACCTTGCGTGCGCCGCGCTCGGTATGGGAACAACTGACGGCCAGCCCCGATCAGGTGCGTGTTGTGATTGATTTGGCCGGATTGGCCGCAGGTGAACACGCGCTTACGCCTCAGGTGCAGGTCAATGCCAGACCTGTGCGCGTCGTTGCCGTTTCGCCCGAAAAAACAACCGTTTTTTTGGAGCCCTTGGCAACCCAGGTTTTTGATATTCATTTCGAAACAACTGGCGAACCGGCCATTGGCTATCAGGCTGGCAGCCCCGCGCTGGATGTTCGGCGGGTGACCGTCTCAGGGCCGCAATCGCTGGTCGAGCAAGTCAGCCTCGTTCAGGCGCGAATCGCGCTTGCCAATGCGCGCGCCACGCTGGAGAGCGCGATTCCCGTGCAGGCGCTGGACGCTAACGGGCAGGCCATCAGCGGGCTGACGCTTACACCGGCGCAAATCAAAGTCAGTTTGCCCGTTACCCAGCAGGGTGGCTACCGTGACCTGGCCGTCAAGGTACTGGTGCGCGGACAGGTTGCAGATGGCTATCGGCTGACGAGTATTTCCGTCTTCCCGCCGACAATTACCGTTTACTCTGGCGACCCGGCGCTGGTGAATAACCTGCCTGGCTATGTGGAAACTGAAGCGCTCAACCTGAGCGGCGCCTCGCAACAGATTGAACGCCTCCTGTCCTTAACGTTGCCGTCCGGCGTTTCGGTGGTTGGAGACCAAACCGTGCTGGTGCAGGTTGGCGTGGCCGCCATTGAAGGCAGTTTGGCGCTGAATAACATGCAGGTAACGCTGGTAGGACTGGCGCCCGGCCTGTCAGTTCAAATTGCACCCGAAACGCTGGATATTATTCTGACAGGTCCGCTGCCATTTTTGGATGGCCTGACCGCCGCGCAAATCGAAATTACGATTGATGTGACCGGCCTGGGTGCGGGTACCTATCAATTGACCCCTGAAGTGAAAATTTTAGTTTCCGACATTCAGGTACAATCTATCAATCCGGCGACGGTGGAAGTTATCATCGCGCCACCGGCAACGCCGTAAATTGTAGTTTGGAGTAAATTCATGTCAAAACCGATTGTTGCCCTTGTTGGGCGCCCAAACGTGGGCAAAAGTACGTTTTTCAATCGCCTGGCCGGAGAACGGTTGGCGATTGTGGATGATGTCCCTGGCACGACCCGCGACCGTATTTTTACCGACGCCGAGTGGAACGGGGTAACTTTTTCAGTGGTGGATACCGGCGGTATTGACCCAACGCATGGCGGCAAAACCCCCCTTTCGATTGGTTCTGCCGAATTCATCAAGGAAATTCGCGCCCAGGCCGCAGTTGCCATCCGCGATTCGGATGTGGTTTTGTTGATGTGTGACGGCGAAATCGGCTTAACCGCCGCCGATAAAGAAGTTGCCGACCTGCTCCGTAAGAGTCAGCACATGGTGGATGGTACGCCGCGCCCGCCGGTTTTCCTGGTAGTCAACAAATGTGACAATGAACAGCGCCGCAACCAGGCACCGGAATTTTACGAACTCGGCCTGGGCGACCCCTACCCCATCTCGGCCATTCATGGCGTCAGCACCGGTGATTTGCTGGATGATATTGTGACGGCTTTTCCGGCGCAGGAAGAAGAAGCGCCAGATGACTCGGTCAAAATCGCCATCGTGGGCAAGCCCAACGCCGGAAAATCTTCACTCCTCAACCGGCTGGTCGGCGCCGAGCGGGCGATTGTCAGCCCGATAGCTGGAACCACCCGCGATGCGGTTGATACCAAACTATCCGTGGGCGATATTCCCTTGACGCTGATTGATACCGCTGGCATCCGCCGCCGTGGAAAAATTGAACCGGGCGTGGAGAAATACTCGGTGCTGCGTTCCTTCAAGGCCATTGAGCGTGCCGATGTTGTCTTGCTGCTGATTGACGCCGAAGTCGGCATCAGCTTGCAAGACGCGCATATCGCCGGGTACATCCTTGACGAATGGAAATCCTGTGTGGTGCTGGTCAATAAGTGGGATGCCATTGTCAAAGACAATTACACCATGGAAGAATATACCAGCGTGCTGCGCCAGCAATTGAATTTCATGGATTACGTCCCGATTCTGTTCATTTCGGCCAAGACTGGACAGCGTGTAGACCAGGTTTTGCCGCTGGCCTTGCGCGTGCAAGAAGAGCGCTTGGCGCGGTTGACGACCTCCAAACTGAATATTTTGCTGCAAAAAGCCCAGGATATTCACCCCGCTCCCAGCCATGCCGGGCGGCAGTTGAAAATTTACTATGCCACCCAGGTACGCTCCGACCCGCCTACTTTCCTGCTTTTCGTCAACGACCCGGCCCTGATACACTTTTCGTACCTGCGTTTTTTGGAAAATCGCATTCGTGAAGAGTATGGTTTTGTGGGCACGCCCATTCGCCTGGTAGCCAGGCCGCGCCGCGAGGAAGATTAAGGTTTTGATGCAAATTTTAGTCACCAATGATGACGGCGTCGCCGCGCCTGGTTTGCTTGCGCTAACGCAGGCGATGCGCGCGCTGGGCGATGTGACCGTGTTGGCGCCTGACCACAACTGGAGCGCCAGTGGTCACGTCAAGACGATGGAGCGCCCTTTGCGCGTCAATGAAACCCGCCTGGCAGACGGAACAAAAGCCTACGCCAGTGATGGCGCGCCCTCCGATTGTGTGGCGCTGGCGTTGTTGGGGCTGTTGCCGCAAAAATTTGGCCTGATTATTTCGGGCATCAACCCGAATGCCAACCTGGGGCATGATGTCACCTACTCTGGCACGGTGACTGCGGCGATGGAAGCGGTTATCGCTGGCGTGCCGGGCATTGCCGTTTCGCTGGATTCTCCCCCGGAGCATGGCCTGCTCGACTACACCCTCGCCGCTGAAATTGCTTTGCGCGTGGCGCAGCGTGTTGCCCGCGAGGGCCTCCCCGCTGGAACTTTGCTCAACGTCAACGTGCCGTATCTCCCCGCCAGCGAAATGCGCGGCGTGATGGTCACCCGTCAGGGCTTGCGCGTCTATCGCGACGCGCTCGACCGGCGCGTTGACCCGCGCGGCAAACCCTACTACTGGATTGGCGGCGAAGTACCCACCGGCGTGGACGAGGCCGGGACAGATTTTGGCGCTCTCAAAGCCGGTTATGTTTCCATCACCCCGCTGCAACTGGATTTGACCGCCTTCGATATGCTTGAAAAACTAAAGGGCGAGTGGAAGTAAATAGTATCAGTAACCAGTAAACTGATAACTGACTACTCCTCCCCGCTCCCCGGCTGTACCACGCTGACTACGTGACCGTTGTAGTCAATCAGCACTTTGAAACCGGTCATGCCCAAATAGGCGCGCATCTCCTCTGGAAACCCGGCCTCGAACAGCGAATCAAACTGCTGGTCGAGGTTTTTTAATTGCTTTTCGATGATGGCGCGGCTGAAAGGGTCGTCGCTGCCCATCATTTTGGCAGTTTGCGCGCTCAACGCATCTTCATTGCCACGCACCAGGCTGGCAATTTGATTCAGCACCTGGCGGTCAATTGGCTCGGAAGGGAGATGACGCCGGAAACCGGCGTCATTGATGACATAGCACGGTTCTGCGCCCACATAGGCGGTTTCCGCCGGGTGGTCAGCCTCATCGAAAACGAGACCGGCAAAGAGCGCTTTGCGCGTCATACTATTCCTGCCGGCCTTCGATGATGGCTAATAGTGTCGCCGCCGCAAGCCCCAGACGGTGGTCAAATTTATGTGCGCTGTCCATGCTGAAATCAATGTCCAGTTGGTAGCTGAAGGGGTTGAATTTTTGTTTCAAATCTACCACCTTATCAGCACCGAGGGTTAAATCATAGTTTTGCGGCAACCATGACCCAAATACAAAACGGCGCAACATTGCCAGCGCCATGTTGTCCTCGAAGAGCAGGCCCACTGCCTGCTCATTTAAGTCCAACACTTCCCACTCGTCGCGCAGAATGGATTTCAGGCCCTTGCGGCGCAGCGTGCCCACCTTTTCGCCGCTGACGCTGTCAGTCACGTCGTAGGCTGCCGAAAAATCAATGATTTGACGCGCCTTAATCGCCAGCACTTCCTGCGTTTTGGCCTCGTCGGCGTATAGGCGAATGTCCTCGCGCAGTTTGAACATTTTCTGTTCGCTAAACAGCGCCAGTCCGCCTTGTGGATTGTAAAAACGCAACTTGCCCGTCAGCGCAAAAACCTGACGTTTGAGAAGGTATTGGTCGAATTGAAATGAAGCGTGCATGTTTTGTTCTCCTGTGGGGTGGGGGAAACTGACGCTAACACGCCAGTTAGTAATGAACGTTCACCAGCAAACTGGATGGTGACCAGTTGAAGACCCATTCTGAATCTGGAATGCTCATATTGACGCAGCCATGGCTCATGGGCGTGCCAAAATTATTGTGCCAGTAGGTGCCGTGAATGGCATAGCCTTGATAAAAATATTGTGTATTGGGCACATCGGGCAGATAATATCCGGGCCCGCTCATGTCCGTATATTTATAACGCGCATAGACATGGTAATCGCCGGTGACGGTAGGGTGTTCCCAGGTTCCGGTGGAAACGACAAACGAAGCCACTAAAGTATTGCCTTCCCAGGCGTAGAGCATTTGTTGTGTCAGGTTGACTTCCACCCAACGCTCACTGTTGGCGCCCGCCGCAGGTGGAAGGGGCGTGGGCGGCTGGTAGGGAACAGGCGTCTCGCTTGGTAAAGGTGTCTCGGAGGCCGTGGGCGTTTCGCTTGGCGTCAGCGTCGGGCTGGCGGTGATCGTTGGGCTGGGCGTGATGGTGAAAGTGGCTGTTGGTGTAGGTGTTGCCGTCGCGGTTGGGCTGGGTGTGAAGGTGGCGCTGGGTGTGGCTGTTGGTTTGCTGATTTGCGCTGGGGACCAGGCTGCGCCGCTTTGCGGTAGCGTAAGCGCGTTATTGCCAAGAGCGGCTAATACCGGGCTGATGCCGTACCAGGCGGTGAAGGCGAGCGCCGCGCATAGAATCGCAACCAGCAACGCAACGTACGGCATCCGCAATGCTTGTTTCTGGCGCGTGCTGGAGGCTGGCAGGGACGAGATGTTCCTTGCGGTGGGTGGAAAAACTGGCTTGCGTCTTGGCTGTTCGCGTAGCCGCTTTATCGCCCACTCCATCCCTTTACGGGCGCGCTCGCTTTGCGGGTTGATTTCCAGCGCGTGGTTGAGGTAGGCCAGGCTGGCGCGCGGCGCGGCCAGCGCCGCCATCATCAGCCAGACTTCTTCCATGTCTGGCGCAAGTTGTGCGGCTTGTACCGCATAATGCCGCGCGGCTTGTTTCTCCCCGCGTTGCATGGCGGTTTGGGCCTGTTGGAGCGCTCCGTAAGCGGCGATATGGTTGGGATTCATCGTTATGGCACGATACTTTCGTTGTTGACAAAGCACAAAATTCCGTTGACGATGCCAGTGGCAACCAGGTCAGGTTGCTCGGTCAAAATCTTGTAATCCAGGTTGAGGAAGCCGGTTTCGATGATGGCGGCAGTGGTGTATGGGCTGATTTCGTCAAAAGCGTGATAAAGCGTCATATCGTTGGTCAGACTGCTGTGCCAGGGCATGCCCGTTGTGCGCTGATAGCGGTCGCGCATACAAACGGCCAGCCGATTGGCCAGGTTGGCGTCGCTGGCGCTCATCGCCGCGGCGACTTTGAAGCCGGTGGCCTGGTCATTGACGTAGTCGCACGAATCGTTATGGATGGAAATGAGCGCTGCAGCGCGGTAACTTTGCAGGCGCGGGTCAAATTCTTCCAGCAGGTCGGTTTCAAAGCCCAGCGCGGTTAATTTTTGCTGCACCAGCGTGGCGATTTTGAGATTGGCGGCGGCCTCGGTGGTACCGTTGGCGCAGACCGCCCCCGAATCGTTGCCCATGTGACCGGCCACAATGCCGATGCGCACGGTGGGCAGCGGCGTGCCGTTGGCTGTCAGCAGGCCCTCGTTTTGCGGCGTCAGCAACAGCGAAAGCTGCCCGGTCAGGTTGCCGGAGAGAAAATCGGCGGGGCTGAAGGCGGTGAAAAAAGTTGCCAAAAGCGCGGCAATAATCAGCGCAGTTTGCAGGGGACGGGGGCGTTTGCGGGGCGTGTCGGTCATGGCGGTATTATAGTACCTTAAAAAGACCCGCCCGCGCAAGCGATTTGGAGTGGTTTGGGGTGAATTGTTTTTTGATTGCACCTTGCAGCGTTGTCAGGTTGGCGTAGGGCAAGCGTAGGTTAAGCGTCAAGCACATTTTTTAGGGTCGGAGTAAGATAGACGCATAGGTGATTTCTCTTCTCCTCCTTTGAAGAGAGAGCCGGGGTCGGCGTCCCCGGCTCTCTTGATTCTATCCGCGGGTATAATCCAAAAATTCAAACAAGGAGCAAACGTGACCACTATCGTTACCCTGATTGGCCTCGGCCAAATTGGCGCATCCATCGGCCTGGCGCTACGCCCCTACGCCGGGCGCATTCAGCGCCTCGGCCACGACAAAAACCCGGAAGTCTCGCAGTGGGCGCGTCAGTTGGGCGCGGTGGATAAGGTGGATTTCAACCTGCATCACGCCGTTGAACCGGCAGACCTGGTGATTTTGGCGCTGCCCGCGCATGAAATTTTGCCCACACTGGCGCAAATCGCCCCCGACCTGCAAGCGGGTGCCGTCGTTTTGGAAACCTCCCCGCTGAAAACGCCGTTGCAGGCCCCGGCCCAGGAGATGATTCCGGCTGGGAGATATTTCCTCGGCCTGGTGCCCACCATCAGCCCGGCGCTGCTGACTGAACCCGGCCACGCTCCCCGCGCCGATTTTTTCTCCCACGCCACGCTGGGCATTGTCGCCCCGCAGGGCACGCCCACCGAGGCACTGAAACTCGTCACCGATCTGGCGCAACTGCTGCAGGCCGAGCCTTTCTTCCTCGAAGCCGCCGAAGCCGACAGCCTGATGGCCGCTGTCCATCTTTTGCCGCAGTTGATGGGCGTGGCACTGCTTAATCTCACCACGGGCCGCCCGGGCTGGAGCGAAGGCCGCCGTCTGGCTGGCAGACCCTACACCGGCGTCATCTCCGCCCCGCAGGAAACGCCCGAATCGCTGGCGGCGCTGGCGCGGCTCAACCGCGTTTCTGCACTGCGGGTGCTGGACGAGGCGCTGGTTGAATTGCAAAAACTACGGGCGGCAGTGGCCGCCGATGATGAAAATGAGTTGCTGGATATTTTGGCGGGCGCCAATCAGCAGGGTGAACGCTGGTTTCAAGAGCGTCAAACCGGTGACTGGCTGGCGGTGGAAATGGGGAAAAAATCTCTGCCCGAAACCCCCGGTTTCTTTGGCAATCTGTTTGGCAAACGAAAAAAATAATGGCGTTTTTTTGCTACATTCTGCGCTGCGCCGATGGGTCGTTTTACACCGGCTGGACGACTGACCCGCCGCGCCGCGAGCGTCAGCATAACGCCGGGCGGGGAGCGCGTTATACCCGCACTCACCGCCCGGTGAAATTGGTGTATGTGGAAGAAGTGGCCGATAAAAGCGCCGCGCTCAAGCGTGAGCGGGCCATCAAGAACCTGTCGCACGCGCAAAAAGCGCGGCTGGCGGGCGAGGCAATCAGCCGTGCCGCTCCATGAATTTTTCCATGCGGCGCAAGGCTTCTTCAATTTTCTCGTACGAAGTGGCGTACGAACAGCGCACAAATCCCGCGCCGCCCGCGCCGAAGGCGCTGCCGGGCACCACGGCGACATGCTCCTCGGCCAGTAGTTTTTCGGCGAAGGTTTCATCGTCCATGCCGCTGGCCGCAATGTTGGGGAAAGCGTAAAAAGCGCCGCGCGGCTCGAAGGTTTTCAGCCCCAGTTGATTCAATCCATTCACAATTAAGTGGCGGCGGCGGTCGTACTCGGCCACCATTTCGAGCACGTAGGAATCGCCCTTCAGGGCTTCGATGGCCGCGTCTTGGGCTGTCGTCGGCGCAGACATGATGGTGTATTGGTGAATGCGTACCAGCCCGGCGATAATTTCGGCGGGCGCGGCGGCGTACCCGATGCGCCAGCCGGTCATGGCGTGGCTTTTGGAGAATCCGCCCAGCAGCACGGTGCGCTGTTTGATGTCCTCGCCCAGGCTGGGAAAGCAGACGTGTTTGAAGCCATACACCAGCCGGTCATAAATTTCATCCGAAACCA
This sequence comes from Anaerolineae bacterium CG2_30_57_67, assembly GCA_001872455.1. Taxonomy (GTDB): domain Bacteria; phylum Chloroflexota; class Anaerolineae; order Anaerolineales; family Villigracilaceae; genus UBA8950. Next base: position 34,319 of record MNXJ01000070.1, read on the forward strand.
CTATCAGGTCGTTTTCGATGGCGATTTTGGCAATTTCCAGCAGGGTTTCGCGCTCGGCGACGGCGCCGGTGGGGTTGCTGGGGTAGCCGATGAAAATGACTTTGGTGCGCGGCGTAATTGCCTTGCGAATATCCGCCGGGTCCACCTGAAAGTTATTTTCCATGCGCGTGGCAATTTCGACCGGCACGCCGCCTGCCAGGTAGACTTCGGCCTGGTAGGAGACGAAGCACGGCGTGGGAATAATCACCTCGTCGCCGGGGTCGAGCAGGGCGGTGAAGGTCAGGTAGAGGGCCTCGGATACGCCGACGGTGGCGATGATTTCGGTGGCGGCGTCATAACTCACGCCGTAGAGATTTTTCAGGTTGGCGGCCACCGCCTGGCGCAGTTCCAGCTTGCCAGCGTTGGAGGTGTAGTGCGTTTCACCCGCCTGCAGCGAGCGAATGCCCGCTTCGAGGATGGGCTTGGGGGTGGTGAAATCCGGTTCGCCGATGCCGAGGGAAATGACATCCTTCATGGTGGCGACGATATCAAAAAACTTGCGGATGCCGGATGGCTTGAGATTGGCAGCGCGTTGGGAAAGGTGATTTTTGACTGTGGTTGTTTGCATGATTCCTCCGGGGAAATTTGGTTTTATCTTTCTAACTGATGTTACGCGGTGCACCGTAGCGCGACATTTATGTCGCGCTGAAAATTGGCTTCAGCTAATTTTCAGACGCCTGAAGCCAATCAAACGACCCTGTGATAAAGAAAAATGTGCGTCTCCGATTTTCCCGGCATAACCGCGACATGAATGTCGCGCCACAGGGTTCTTGTTGCGTAACATCGGTTTCTAAAAATGAATGCTGGAATTATCGCCGATGTTGAGCGTGGTGGTTTTGCCTTTGACGCGCGCCTGCCGTCCGATGAATGAACCTGTCAGCACGGCATCATCCACCACCGCGCCGTCGTCCAAGATACTTTCGCGCAGAATGCAGCCGTTTACTTCGCATTCCGCGGCGATGGAGACGTGCGGCCCGATGACGGAATGTCCGACCCGCGCGCTGGGGTGGATGAAAACCGGCGGCACAATGCTGATGCCGGGGCGTTTTTCCGCTTCGGCAGAATTGTCGCGCCCGTGGTCGAGCATGTAGCGGTTGGTTTCCAGGGTCGATTCGATGGTGCCGGTATCCAGCCAGGTTTCTACGCTTTGGATGCGCATCTGCGCGCCGTGTTCGAGCAGGATGTTGATGGCGTCGGCCAGGAAATATTCGCCTTTCAGTTGAATTCCGCGTTTGATTTGCTCATCAATCGCGGCAATCAGCGTCTCGCCTTTTTTGAAGTAGTAACAGCCCACCAGCGCCAGGTTGTTTTCCATGGTTTGCGGTTTCTCAATCAGTCGGATGATGTTGCCATCTTTGACTTCGGCCACGCCAAAGCGGCGCGGGTCGGGCACGGCTTTGACCCAGGCAACGCCGTCGGCGGGTTCGTTTTTCAGGAAAGAGAAATCGGTATTCAGCAGGGTGTCGGAAAAAACCATCAGGGTGGGGCCGGTGAGTTGATGGCGCGCCAGCCACATGGCGTGGCTTTGTCCCTTCATCTCCTCCTGCACCACAAAATGGGCTTTGATGTCCGGGTAATTTTTTTGCACATAAATCGGAATTTGTTCCCCCAAAAATGGGCCGATGATGAAGATGAATTCTGCTTTTTTGGGGTCCGGCAGGCTTTTGAACATGTCCATCAGGTGGTCGAAGGATGTTTTTCCGGCCACGCTGACCAGCGGTTTGGGTTTGCTCCAGGTGTGCGGGCGCATGCGCGTGCCCCACCCGGCCATCGGAATGATAACTTTCAGTGTTTGGGTCATGGTTTCCTTAATCGGACAGGATGAAAGGGATGAATAGGATGGAAATAGGCAGGATGAAGGGGAGCAGTGGAATGGAAAGTTAGCGGTAGATGAAAAAGCCAAGCAGAGCGGCGGCGATAATTAAAAAAACCGGGTTGAGACTGGTCAGGGTCAGCGTGCCGAAAGCGACCAGCGCGATCAGGGCTTTATCCCAATTTTGGGCGAGCGCGCCGCCCCAGCCGAGTGTTGGGACGCTGAAAACGGTTTTTGCCATCTCGTAGGTGGTCCAGAGCAGCAGCCCAATCACTACCGGGCGCACGGCCTGCAACATGGCTTTGACGTTGGGGCTGTCTTTGACGCCGAAAAAGAAAACGACCATCACCAGCATTAGCAGGGTGGTCGGTAAAACCGTGCCGGTGACGGCGGCTACTGCGCCCGGCATTCCGGCCAATTTGTAGCCGATGTAGGCCGAAACTTGCGGGGCGATTGGCCCGGGCAGGGCGTTGCCCACCGCCAGCGCGTCGGCAAATTCCTGGGTGGTGAGCCACGGCTGGGGCGTTGGGCTGCTGGGCGGAATCCACAGCGCGGCGGTGGTTTCACGCTGCATCAGCGCCATGGAGGCTGGGCCGCCGCCCCACGAAACCAGGGCGACGCGGGTGAAAACGAGAAACAGGTCCCACAATAAATTCCAGTTCATGATTTTATGAGTCCGTTTTGAGTGCCCAATTGCGGCGCGACTTGAAAGTCGCGTTACGCAATGATTTTTAATTTTGCCAAACTGGCAGCCAGGCGTTTGAAGCCGACGCTTTCAAAAGAAACATCCACAATTTCGTCATCGCTCTGGATGCGGCTTTCCAGCACGACGCCCTCGTTCCAAACCGGATGGCTGACGCGCATTCCGGGGCGGAATTGGGCGCTGAGGATGGGCGCCGGGCGGCTGGGAGCGGGCAAACTCCAGGTGGAGGCGGCCTGCGGGCGGAATCCGCTGCGCGCGGCGGGGCGTCCGCCGCGGCTTTTTCCGCTCAACAATTCGGTGGGGATGTCGCGCAGGAAACGCGATTCGATGGTGTCTTCGGTGTAGCCGTGTCCGCCGCGGCGCATGGCGCGCGTCAGATACAGCCGTTCTTTGGCGCGGGTAATGCCGACGTAGAACAGGCGGCGTTCTTCCTCCATTTGGTCGGGTTCGTCAAAGGAACGGCTGTGCGGCAAAACGCCGTCATCCAGGCCGGTGATGAAGACGACGCCAAATTCCAGCCCTTTGGCGGCGTGCATCGTCAGCAGGGTCGGGACGTTGCCCTCGCTGAGGGTGTCCTGGTCGCTGACGAGCGCCACATTTTCCAAAAATTCAGAGAGGCTGCGCGTGCTGTATTCTTCGGCCAGGCGGCGCAGTTCCAGCAGGTTGCCGAGGCGTTCCTTGCCCTCGTCGGTGCCGTCGTCGAGGTGTTCCTTTAAGTTGACATCCTGCATGATGCGGTCGAAAAGTTCCGGCACGGTGGCCGTGCTCAGCAAACCGCGCCAGGCGGCCAGCGTTGCGCCGAAATCTGCCAGCGGGAGGACGGCCCGGTTGGTGAAGCGCGCCCAGTGCGGCGAATCGGAGCCGCGCGCCAAATCCAGCAAAATCTGGCCGGGGCTGGTTTTTGCGGCGCGCCCGGCTTCGTGCAGGGCCAGGATGGTTTTATCGCCAATGCCGCGCGGCGGAACGTTGATCACCCGGTCGAGCGAAATTTCGTCATCGGGGTTTTGCGCCAGGCGCAGGAAGGCAATCATATCCTTCACTTCGCGGCGGCCATAGAAGCGCTGGGCGCCGACCAGCCGGTAGGGCAGGCGGGCGGCTAAAAAGGCTTCTTCCAGCAGGCGGCTTTGGGCGTTGGTGCGGTACATTACCGCGCAGTCGCCGGGCTGCGCCTGTTGGGTGGCGACCAGGTTGGCGATGGTGTCCACCACAAAACTGGCTTCGCCGTAATCGTCGGCGGCTTCGTAGAAAATGGCTTTTTCGCCCTGTCCGCGCTCGGTGAAGAGTTCTTTTTTGCGCCGGTTGTGCGCCTTGTCAATCACGGCCATGGCGGCATCGAGAATTAATTGGCGCGAGCGGTAGTTTTGCTCCAGCAAAATGACCTGTGCACCGGGGAAATCCTGTTCAAAGCGTTTGACGTTGCGATAATCGGCGCCGCGCCAGGCGTAAACGCTCTGGTCGGGGTCGCCGACGACGAAAATATTGTTGTGGATGGAACTGAGCGCTTTGAGCAGGGTGTATTGCGCGATGTTGGTGTCCTGAAATTCATCCACCAGCACATGATGGAAGCGGCTGGCGTATTTTTCGCGCACGTCGGGGTTTTCCTGCATCAATTTGGTGGTCATCAGCAACAGGTCATCAAAATCCACGCCGTTGGAATCTTGCAATAACTGCTGGTAACGTTCGTAAATGCGTTTGACGGCTTCGTCGCGGTAGGTGACCACCGGGAAATTTTTGGGTTCAAGTAATTCGTTTTTGGCGTGGCTGATTGCGGCGTGGACGACGACCGGGCGATAGAGCTTGTCGCTGAGATTTAACTCCTTCAGGGCAGATTTCACCACGGAGAGTTGGTCGTCGCTGTCGAAGATGACGAAGTCGCTGGAGACGGGCAGGCGGTCGGCTTCGCGGCGCAGGATGCGGGCGCAGGTGGCGTGGAAAGTTCCCAGCAGCAGGCCGCGCGTCATTTCCTCGCCGAGCAGACTCTGTACGCGGTGTTCCATCTCTCGCGCGGCTTTGTTGGTGAAGGTGACGGCCAGCATCTGATAGGGGCGGGCGCCCTCGTAACCAATCTGATAGGCGATGCGCTGGGTGAGCACGCGGGTTTTGCCAGAGCCGGGGCCGGCCAATACAAGAACCGGGCCGTCACCAGCGGTGACGGCGCTTTTTTGAGCGGGATTTAATTTTTTGAGAAAGTCCATGGTGAGGTGATTATAACAAAGCAGGGGCGATGCAACGCATCGCCCCTGCTTTGAAAATCAACTTACAGTTGGGATGTGCAATGCGGGCAGCGAGTTGCCGCCAGGGGAATTTCTGTCGCGCAGTAGGGGCAGGCTTTGGTGGTCGGCTCTGCCGGAGCGGCGGCGGCTTCCTGTTTCTTCAGGCGATTCATGACCCGGATGACCAGAAAAATGGCAAAGGTGATGATCAGAAAATCAATGATGGCGCTCAGAAATGCGCCGTAGTTCCAGGTGATGGCCCCGGTGATGGCTTTGGCTTCCGTCAGCGGCATTCCGGCGGGAATTTCACCTTTAAGCACCACATACAGGTCAGTGAAATTAACTTTTCCGAGCAGCAGGCCGATGGGCGGCATCAAAATATCATTGACAAAGGACGTGACGATTTTCCCAAAAGCGCCGCCGATGACGACGCCCACTGCCAAATCAATCACGTTGCCGCGCATGGCGAAATCACGAAATTCTTTAAGCATGATGTTTCTCCTGATGGTAAGATGCTCTATTCTATCTTTCTTGTTCGAGCATTGTCAACAGCGACACCCTGGCGATACCCGCATTTTTGCTATGCCCTGTAAAGCCAATACTGTTTAGTTAACGTTGTCGGAGTCCAACGTCTTCCGACGTTGGACTCAAAGTCTGGTTTTGGAGTGCCTTATCTAAACAGTATTGCCTGTAAAGCGACATAAATGTCGCTTTACAGGCAAATAACGTGAATGAGCAAATTCCACAAATTTTATTGGGGTTATTCGCGCCATTCGTCAATTCGCACTATTCGTGATAAAAAAAGCATCGTGACTTTAAGGAATCCCTGATCACAAGTAGCAAGATGATTGACGGAAATTTTAATTCAGGTATAATCCTTAAGCCCGATTTAATTTTCAAAGTTGCGGCAGAAACCGACACAAAAAGGATAACGCGGATGTCCGATTTGCTTCTTGATGTTCAAGGGCTCGAAACTCAGTTCCGCACCCCCGATGGCATTGTTCATGCCGTCAATGGCGTTTCTTTTGGCCTGAAAGAAGGTGAAACGCTGGGGGTGGTGGGCGAGAGCGGTTGTGGCAAAAGTGTCACCATGCTTTCCGTTCTGCGCCTGATTGCTTCGCCTCCCGGTAAAGTTGTTGCGGGGAAAGCCTTTTATCGCGGGCAAGACCTCCTTCAAATGTCCGATGAAGAGATTCGCCATATTCGCGGTGCGCAAATGGCGATGATTTTCCAGGATCCGATGACTTCCCTCAATCCGGTCATGACCATTGGGCGGCAACTGATTGAGCCGCTCATGTTGCATTTGGGCATGAACAAAGACCAGGCCAATGCCCGCGCCGCCGAGTTGTTGGAGATGGTTGGCATTCCTCATGCCAGCGAACGCCTCAGCGATTACCCGCATCAGTATTCCGGCGGCATGCGTCAGCGCGTGATGATTGCCATGGCGCTTTCCTGCAACCCGCAAATTCTCATCGCGGATGAACCGACGACCGCGCTGGATGTCACCATTCAGGCGCAAATCATTGAACTGGTCAAACGCCTGCGCGACGAACTTGGCATGGCGATTATTTGGATTACCCATGACCTGGGCATTGTCGCCGGGCTGGCTCAACGCGTTCTCGTCATGTACGGCGGCTTCATCATTGAAGAATCTCAAGTCATAGACCTGTATGCCAACCCCAGCCATCCTTACACCATTGGCCTGCTAGGAAGCCTGCCGCGCCTGGATGAAATTGAGCGTCAGCGCCTGTTCTCAATTGAAGGCATGCCGCCCGTTTTGTATAACAAGCCGACCGCCTGCCCATTTGCGCCGCGTTGTAAATGGGTAATGGATCGTTGCTGGCAGGAAAACCCGGCGCTGACAGAAGTCAGCCCGGAACATCGTGTCGCCTGCTGGGTGGACGTCAAAACCGGGAAGGCGCGCTAATGGAAAACACTCACCAAGTCTTGCTTCAGGTCAAAGACCTGAAAAAACATTTTCCCGTTTTCCGCGGTGTGTTCCAACGGCAGGTCGGCGCCGTGCGCGCGGTGGATGGCGTCAGTTTTGATGTTTATCGGGGCGAAACGCTCGGTCTGGTGGGCGAATCGGGTTGTGGAAAATCCACCACCGGACGCACCATCCTCCAGTTGTACAAGCCGACCGCTGGCAGTGTCGTCTTTGATGGTATTAATTTGGTCACCCTCAAAGGCGAAGATATGCGCCACATGCGTCAGCGCATTCAGATGATTTTTCAAGACCCATACGCCAGCCTCAATCCGCGCATGACGGTCGGCGAAATCATCGGCGAACCCATCATGGTGCATGAATCTGCCGTCACCGCCAAGCAAATCGAAGAGCGCGTGGCGGCGCTTCTCAACAAAGTTAATCTCAACCCGGCCTTTGCCTCGCGTTATCCGCATGAATTTTCTGGCGGGCAGCGTCAGCGCATCGGCATCGCCCGCGCCCTGGCGCTCAAGCCGGATTTTATCGTTTGCGATGAGCCCATCTCGGCGCTGGATGTTTCCATTCAGGCGCAGGTGGTTAATCTGCTCGAAGATATGCAGCAGGAATTGGGGCTGACGTATTTGTTTATCGCCCATGACCTGTCGATGGTCAAGCATATTTCTGACCGTATCGCGGTCATGTATTTGGGCGTGGTGATGGAGTTGGCTGACCGCGCCAATCTGTACGCTGAGCCGATGCACCCCTATACGCAGGCATTGCTCTCTGCGGTGCCGATTCCCGATCCGCGCCTGGAAGCGCAGCGCCGTCGCACCATCCTCGAGGGCGATGTGCCTTCGCCGGTCAACCCGCCCTCCGGCTGCCGCTTCCGCACGCGTTGTCCCATTGCTGAAATCGGGTTGTGTGACCTCAGTCAGCCCGAATTTCGTGAGGTGAAACCAGGTCACTTTGTGGCCTGTCACAAAGTATCTTGATGAAAGGAGGTGATTGCGTTCCGTTTCACACCCAATTCATGTTCGATACAGTCCCTTTTATCCGATTCACTAGATTCACTAGATTCAAATGAGGAGAAGAAACAATGCGTAAGTTATTTGCTATTTTGAGCCTGCTGGTTGTGGCGAGCATGGTGCTGGCCGCCTGCGGCCCGACCACTGCCCCGGTGACTGAAGCCCCGGCTGCCCCCGCTGCGACTGTCGCTCCGGCCCCCGCCGTGACCGAAGCCCCTGCTGTTGCGACGTTCACGTCCAAAGACCCCACCACCTTCACCGTGGCTGAGTCGGATGTCTCCATTGACACCCTCGACCCCGCCCTGGCCTACGACACCGCTTCTGGGGAAATTCTGCAGAACACCTACGAAGGCCTGGTCTTCTACGATGGCGAAGCCACCGATAAATTCGTGCCGCAGCTGGCCGAATCCTGGACGACCTCCGCTGATGGCACCGTCTGGACCTTCACCATCCGCAAGGGTGTCAAATTCCACAATGGCGACGAAATGACCGCCGCCGATGTGGCCTATTCGTTCCAGCGCGGCCTGCTTCAGGGCGGTTATTCCTCCCCGCAGTGGCTGCTGGCCGAGCCCTTCTTCGGTGTTGGCAATGATGACATCACGATGATTATCGATGAGGGCGCTTCCGCTGACGCTCGCGATACGCTTGTCGCCAACGACCCGGCCGTCTTGACTGCCGCTTGTGATAAAGTCCAGGCCGCCATCGTCGCTGATGACGCTGCCGGCACCGTCACGATGACCCTCGCCCAACCGTGGGGACCTTTCCTTGCCACCATCGCTCAAAGTTGGGGTTCGGTGATGGACAAGAAATGGGTCATGGATAACGGCGGCTGGGATGGCACTTGCGCCACCTGGCAGAACTTCTATGGCATGGCTTCCTCCGATGACCCCTTCTCTGCGATTGAGAACGGCACCGGCCCCTTCAAACTGGACAGCCTCAAGCAGGGTGAAGAAGTTGTCATGGTTCGCAATGACGCCTACTGGCGTGACCCCGCCAAACTGGAGCGCGTTGTTCTCAAGAGCGTTCCCGAATGGGGCACCCGCTTCACCATGATGCAGGCCGGTGATGCCGACCTGGCCACCGTCCCGCCTGCCAACCGCTCGCAGATGGACGAATTGGTCGGCGCCTTCCAGGTCTACGATGCCGCCAGCAACACCTACGGCCCTGTCGCTGATGTTTGCAACTACGACTCGACCGCTCTGGCCGCCGCCAAGTACACCGCCTGCGCCGCTGGCGAGGCTGGCAATGGCGCGCCCTTCCTGGGCCGCTTTGGCCGCCCAGGCATTTCGCAGGATGTCATCCTCTTCAACTTCGCCATCCAACAGCCTGAAGGCGGCAACCAGTACATCGGTTCTGGCGCCCTTGATGGCAATGGCGTCACCCCCGATTTCTTCGCTGATGAGCACATCCGCAAGGCCTTCGGCTATGCCTTCGACTGGGAAACCTTCATCACCGATGTTTGGAAAGGCGAAGCGGTACAGTCCCTCCAGCTGACTCTGCCTGGTATGCCCGGCTTCTTCCTGGATACCCCGCACTATGCCCTTGACCTCGACAAAGTCACCGCTGAATTCAAGCTGGCTGACCTCGACCACGACGGCATTGCCGCTGGCGACGACCCCGAAGGCGACGTTTGGACGACCGGCTTCCGCGTTCAGATGGCCTACAACCAGGGCAATAACACCCGCCAGACCATTGCCGAAATTCTGGCTGGCAATCTGTCCGGCATCAACAACAAGTTCGTCGTTGAAACCCTCGGCCTGCCGTGGGCCGCTTACCTGCGCGCCCAACGCGCCAAACTGCTGCCGATTATGACCGGCGGCTGGTTGGAAGACATTCACGACCCGCACAACTGGTACCAGCCCTACACCACCGGCACCTATGGTGGCCGCCAGAACCTGCCCGCTGACATCAAGGACCAGTTCAAAGCCTTCCTTGACCAGGGCGTGGCTGAACTTGACCCCGTCAAACGCGGCGAAATCTACAAACAGGCCAACCAGCTGTACTACGACCTGGCCGTTGGCATCCCGCTCGTTCTGACCACCAGCCATGGCTACAGCCAGCGCTGGGTGGACGGCGTCATCCTGAACCCCATCTTCCCCGGCAACTACTACTACACCATCTCCAAAAAGTAGTCGTCTGCTGAAGTGTGCATGATGGTTGGGGGTCTGGGAACAGACCCCCAACTTTCCCTGATTTCGCCCCGCCGTGTAAGATGAATTTTTTGGTTTCATCCTAGACCGCGTGTCAAAATCCATTCTTAAACGAGGTTGCAAATGACGACCTACATTATCCGCCGCCTTTTGCTGGTGCCATTCCTGCTGATGGGCGTAACGATACTCATTTTTGGAATGCTGCAGTTCCTTTCACCAGTGGAACGCTCCGCGCTGTATGTGCGTGACTTTCCCAAAAACGAAAAAGCGTTGGATGCCATCATCAAACGTTATGGCCTTGACCGCCCCATGTACGAGCAGTACTGGCGCTGGCTGGTGGGTGTGGTGGATGTAGCCACAGGCGAGCGCAGTGGCGGTATTTTGTTCGGTGATCTGGGCTATTCGCGCACCTCTTCTCAGCCGGTCATTGACTTGATTTTGAGTCGTTTTCCCAACACCCTTGACCTGACCATCTGGGCGGTTGCTCCGGTGATTTTAGTGGGTATCTGGCTGGGGGTGCAGGCGGCTGTTCATCAAAATGGAATTATCGATCAGGCCGCGCGTATTTTTAGCATCATTGGCACTTCTTTTCCAACCTTCGTGTTTGGCTTGCTGATGTTGATGATTTTTTACGCCAACCTGGGATGGTTCGAGCCGGGGCGGCTTGCAGATGAATACATGCGTGTGGTCAACTCGGACGCTTTTCGTCATTACACGTCGCTCATCACCTTTGATGCCCTGCTCAATGGTCGCTTTGATATTTTCATTGATGCCTTGCGTCACATGTTCCTGCCCATTTTGACGCTTTCCTACATCAGTTGGGCGACCTTCCTGCGTGTTACCCGCTCCTCCATGCTGGAAACCTTGCGCATGGAATATGTCACGACTGCCCGCGCCAAAGGCCTGCCAGAGCGCGATGTCATCTTCAAACACGCTCAACCCAATGCCATGATCCCGGTTGTAACACTGGCAGGCGGTAGCGTTGTGGGTTTGTTGGGGGGCGTGGTCATTACCGAAACCGTTTACAACTATCCTGGCATTGGCGCCGCTGCTGCCAAGGCCGCCACTACGCTGGATGTCGTCACCATGTTGGGCTTTGCGCTCTTCAACGGCATCATTCTCATTGTCGCCAACCTGGTTGTCGATATTCTCTATGCGACGGTTGACCCGCGCGTGCGTCTTTCGTAAGGAGATTTTTCCATGGCTGAAATCAAACCCAGTGGTGACAATACTCTTTTGAAGGATACCATTTCTATCCGTCCAATTGGCCGTGTCGAACGTTTTCTTGGCCCTGAAAACTACCGCATCGTTACCGGCCTGTTAAAAACCCCCGCCTCGTTTATCGGCTTTGTGCTGATTGGATTCTTCATCTTCATCGCCGTTTTCGCCCCGCTAATTGCCCCGCCGCTCGAAGGCCGCGACCCCTACCAAATTCCACGAGACGGCTTCAGTTCGGACCCCAGACCCATGGGCACCGAATGGAAGCGCAACCGCCCTGAAATGCCCTTCTGGTATCAGCCACTCACCGGTCAGACCCAATGGGTTCACCTGTTGGGTACATCGGAAGGCCAATATGATATTTTCTACGGCATCATCTGGGGCACGCGCACCGCTTTCTTCACCGGCCTGGCGGTAACCTTTGCCACCCTGTTGATTGGAATCGTGGTCGGCTCGGTTTCTGCCTACTATGGCGGCTGGGTAGATAACATCATCATGCGCGTCGTAGACGTTCTGCTGATTCTGCCCGGCATCCTGGCGGCGCTTATTTTGGCGGCGGTGCTGACGCCGAGAATTGGCAAAAGTCTGATACCCACGATGGCGGCGTTGATAGCCTTTGGCTGGATGGGCTACTCGCGCATCATCCGCGGCGATATTCTCTCCGTCAAAGAGCGTGATTACGTCATGGCAGCGCGCGTCATCGGCGTTAAAGACAGCCGCATTCTTTTCCGTCACATCATTCCCAACGCCATCTTCCCCACCCTGGTGCTGGCTTCGCTGGCTGTCGGTGAAGTAGTGCTTTCCTTCGCCGCACTTTCCTTCCTTGGCATCGGCACCGAAGTCGGTTATGCTGACTGGGGCCAGGTGCTTTCCTTTGCCCGCAACTGGATTACCAGCCTCAACACCTACTGGTACATCGTCGTCTGGCCGGGTGTGACTCTGGTCTTGTATGTGATGGGTTACAACCTGGTTGGTGACGCCTTGCGCGATGTCCTTGACCCGCGCATGCGTGGACGCAGTTAGCCCGAAAAAACACCCCAAAAAGCGCCGATGATAAATCGGTGCTTTTTTGTCCCATTCCCCACCGAGAATTTGGGTAAAATAGCCGGGTGATTCCTTTTCCCCGTTTTTTCCTCTTATTCATCCCCGTTGGATTGTTCTTCCTGGCCTTCAACGCCCCGCGCGCCCAGGCGCAAACCCGCCTTCTAGCCGCCACCCCCACCATTGACCGGCTGGCAAAACCCACCGTCCCGGCCAACCCATCGCAGGCCGATTTGGGCGCGCAGGATTACTGGTTGTACTGCTCACCCTGCCACGGTGACCAGGCGCAAGGGTTGACCGATGATTTTCGCCGCCAATATCCGCCCGAAGACCAGAATTGCTGGAAGTCGGGCTGTCATGGCCGTCGCCCCTACCCAAACGGTTGGACGATTTCCACCCCCGTTCCGGCGCTGGTCGGGCCGGGAGCGCTGATGAAATTTTCTGACGCCGCATCTGTTTTTGCGTACATGCGCGTTGCCATGCCCTTTCAGAAGCCCGGCTCGTTGGACGATGATACTTATTGGCGCATTACCGCGTTTGTGATGCGCCAAAACGGCTACCGCCAGGATTCCGCCCCGTTGGACGCGGCCAACGCCCCCGCGGCGACCATCCCGCGCAGCGCCACGCCCCCGGCGGCGATGCCCACCCCAGCCGCGCCTGCTCCCCCGGCGCAATCGTTCGCTTCCGCCGATTGGTTTGCCGCGGGCGCTTTCTTCGCCCTCCTTCTTTTGATTATTTTCCTGATTCGCCGTTCCGGGACAAAATCATGAACCGAAAACTTCTTCTGCCCACCTTTTTTTTGCTGATGACGGCTGGCTGCAGCCTGCCTTTTGCGCCGCAGGCGGCTGCCACGCAGACAGCGCCAGCCCCGCAAGAGGCAACCCCTACCCTGGCCGCGACTCTGACCCCCGCGCCGCCCGCTACGTTGACAATCTGCCTGGGGCAAGAGCCCAACACGCTCTACCCTTACGCCAGCCCGAATATGGCCGCGCGTGATGTCTTGGCGGCTATTTATGATGGCCCGGTGGATGTGTTTTCCAACGGCTACCAGCCGGTGATTTTGGAGAAAATTCCATCGCTCGCCAATGGCGACGCGCAGCGTGTCCCCGTCAAGGTCAAGCGTGGCGACCCGGTGTTGAATGCCAGCGGTCAATCGGTTGCGCTTGATACCGGCGTGAAAGTTTTCCCGTCTGGCTGCACCGATTTGGCCTGCGTGGTGCGTTTTGACGGCCAGACGGAACTGGAACTTGATCAGATGGTGGTCACATTCCGGCTGAAGACCGGCCTGCTCTGGTCGGATGGCGCGCCGCTGACCGCCGCCGACTCGGTTTACGCATTTACCCTGGCTTCTGACCCCGCCAGCGCGGTTTCCAAATACCTGATTGACCGCACCCAATCCTACGAGGCGGTGGATGATCTCACTGTGCAGTGGTGGGGACGCCCCGGTTTTATTGATACCGCCTACGCCGATAATTTTTGGGCGCCCCTGCCCCAACATGCCTGGGGAGAAAAATCTGCCGCCGACCTGGCGCGCGCCGATTTGACTGCGCGTCCGCCGCTGGGCTGGGGGGCGTATGTTTTTGAAGAATGGGCGCCGGGCGATTTTATCCGCCTGTCAAAAAATGACAACTACTTCCGCGCCGCTGAGGGCTTGCCCGCTTTCGATGCGCTCGTTTTCCGCTTTTTGCCCGACGCTGAAAGCGCCATCAGCGCCCTGACGGTGGGAGAATGTGACCTGCTCAATACCAGCCTGCGGTTGGAAGGCCAATTGAATTTACTGACGCAGTTGGAAAACAAGGGTCAGGCGCGTGTGGCGATTGCGACAACGCCGCTGATGGAACGCCTCGACCTGGGAATTGCGCCTGCTTCGTATGACGATGGTATTGGTCTTAACGACCGCCCCAACCTGCTGGGTGACGTGCGTACCCGTCAGGCAATTGCGTTTTGCCTTGACCGTCAAAAAGTGGTTGATACCGTTTTTGGCGGCCTGACCAGCGTCCCGGATACATTTGTGCCGTCTACGCATCCGTTTTATAGCGCCCAGACCGTCCATTACGCGCACGATGCCAATCAGGGCATCGCCTTGCTTGAACAAATTGGCTGGAAAAATGTGGACGATAATCTGCTCACCCCGCGCACGGCGCTGAATGTGAGCGGCGTGCCGAACGGAACCGCGCTGATGCTGAAATATGCCACCACCGGCGCCACCCAGCGCCGTCAGGTCACTGAAATTCTCTCCGCTTCGCTGGCCGAATGCGGCATTGGTGTGACGCTGGAATACTTTGACCCGAATACGTTTTATGCGCCGGGGCCGGGCGGGGAGCTCTTTGGCCGTCAGTTTGACCTGGCCGAGTACGCCATTACAACGGCGGGTTCTGACCCCGCTTGCGCCGCCTTTACCGGTGACGCCATCCCAGATGCCAGTAACGGCTGGCTGGGAGTCAACATCAGCGGCTATAAGAATTCCGATTTTGATACGTTGTGTACCCAAAGCCAGCATACATTGCCCGAAGACGCGCAATCCGCCGCCTTGTGGACACAGATGCAGGCCATTTACGCCAATGATTTGCCGTCCATTCCGCTTTATCAGCGTCTGAAAGTGGTTGTCGCCCGCCCCGATTTCTGCAACCTGAGCATTGATTCCACCACCCTGTTCGATTTGTGGAATCTGGAAGAGTACAGCATTGCCGCCACATGCGCTGGACAGTAAGAGTCTTGCGCCTGTTGTCTAGATGTTTGACGGCTTTTTTCTTGACGCTTGCCAACCCTTGTGCTATAAACAGTCATGCCGTTTTTTTATGACAATTTTGCAAACGCCCAACGTTTTTGCGATTTACATGCCTTGCCGGGCGGGTTTTCCCGCCTGGCTGGTTGTGTTTAATTCGATGCGCGGTGCGGTAAGGAGGTGGTGTTCAACTCGCGTAAGCAAATAAGATTTCCCCATTGTATCCATCCTTTTTACATTTTCTCTCAGGAGGAGAAAAATCATGTCGAAAAACCGATTAATGTCCATTTTGGGCTTGCTCGTCGTCGTCAGTATGGTGCTGGCCGCTTGCGGCCCCGCCGTCACTGAAGTTCCGGCGACGGCTGTCCCTGTCGCAACTGAAGCCCCCACCGCTACCCCCGTCCCGGTTCGCCAGGGCGCGTGGGTTGACAGCGTGGTATTCACCAGCATTGACAATGCCGATGAAGCCGTCAAACAGCTTCAGGCTGACCAGATTGATGTCTTTGCCGAAACGGTTGCCAACCCCAACACCTTCAAGACCGTTGCGGCAGATGCTAATCTGTCTTACGCCACCTCCTTCGGTTCCTACACCGAGTTGACCTTCAACCCGGTTTTGACCTTTTCGGATGGCCGTCTCAACCCGTTTGGCGATGCCAAAATCCGCGAGGCGATGAACCAGCTGATTGACCGCAACTACATCGTGCAGGAAATCTACGGCGGTCTGGCCTCCACGAAACTGCTGCCGCTCAACTCGGCCTTCCCCGATTATGCCCGCTATGTGGATACCGCCCGCGCATTGGAAGCCAAGTACGCTTTCAACGCCGATGCCGCCAAAGCCACCATCGCCGCCGAAATGCAAGCCAACGGCGCGACCTTGGGAACGGATGGCAAGTGGATGTTCGACGGCAAACCGGTTACCATCATCTTTGTCATCCGCATCGAAGATGAGCGCAAAGCGATTGGCGATTACATTTCCGGCATTCTCGAAGACGCCGGTTTCACCGTAGACCGCCAGTACAAGAGCCGCTCGGATTCTTCTCCCATTTGGTATCGCAGCAACCCGACCGACGGTCAGTGGAATATTTACACCGGCGGCTGGATTACCACGGCTGTTTCGCGTGATGATGCCACCAACTTTGCCTTCTTCTACACCAATCTGGGCCTCGGTTCGCCCTTGTGGCAGGCGTATGCCCCCAGCGAAGAATTTTTTGCCGTTTCTGAACAACTCTGGAACAGTGACTTCAAAGACATGGACGAGCGCGGCCAGCAGTTCCGCCAGGCGATGGAACTGGCCATGCAAGATTCCGTGCGCGTTTGGCTGGCTGACCAGCAAGCCTTCAGCCCCTTCAAGGCCAACGTCAAACTGGCGTATGACCTGGCGGGCGGCATCTCTGGCTCCCGCCTGTGGCCCTACACCCTGCGATTCACCGATAAAGAAGGCGGTGAAATGCGCGTCGCCATGTCGGGCATTTTGACCGAACCCTGGAACCCCATCAATGGCTCCAACTGGATTTCCGACTCTTCGGCCAACCGCGCTACCGGCGACGTGGCCGCCATGCCCGACCCGTACACCGGTCTGGTTTGGCCGCAACGCATCGAAAAAGCCGAAGTGGTTGCCAAGGAAGGCCTGCCCATCACCAAGAGCCTCGATTGGGTTGACCTGAAATTCCAGCCTGAAGTTACCGTTCCGGATGACGCCTGGGCCGATTGGGACGCCAACACCCAGAAATTCATCACCGTCGGCGAAGCCAAAGCGATTGCCGCCAAAGTGACCGATTTTGAAACCCAGGCTGCTGCTCTGGCTGGCGCGGTGGATTTTGCCGCGTTGGACGATGCCGCCCTGGTTCAATTCGTCACGGACTACGCTGCCAAGTACACCGAAGTCACCGGCTATGCCGTGGATGTCGCCCCGTCCTTCGAGTCGGAAGACGCCAAAGCCGCCGTCACCGCTACAGTGGAAGAAATCAAAGCCGCCGCTGCTGAAGAGCAGGCCGCCACGTTGCTGGGATTTGCCAAAGACACCGTTGCCGCTCTCGATGGCGGCGAAGCCTTTAGCATTGCCTCGCGTGATTTCTCCACCGCCTTTGCGAAAACCGTTGTCTATTACCCCGCCGACCTGTTCACCTCTGTCAAGTGGCATGATGGCTCCCCGCTTACCATGGGCGACTTTGTCATGGGCATGATTATGACCTTTGACAATGGCAAACTGGGCAGCGCTATCTATGACGAAAACGCCGCCTCCAGTGTGGACAGCTATCTCTCTCACTTCAAGGGTGTCAAAATCGTCTCCACCGACCCGCTTGTCATTGAAACCTACGATGACTTCTATCTGCTCGACGCCGAGACGATGATTAGCACCTGGTGGCCGGTTTACTCCTACGGTCAGGCGCCCTGGCACAACCTGGCGCTTGGCGTCCAGGCCGAAACCGACAACAAATTGGCTTTCTCCTCCGGTAAGGCCGAAGCCAATCAGATAGAGTGGATGTCCTTCGTGGCCGGCCCCAGCCTGGAAATCCTCAAGGGCTATCTCGATGCTGATGTTTCCAGCGGTTTCATCCCCTACGAGCCGACCCTCGGCCAGTATGTGACCACGGATGAAGCCAAAGCCCGCTTTGTCAACCTGCAAACTTTCTACGGCGCGCACAATCACTTCTGGCTCGGCACCGGCCCCTTCATCCTCGATAAGGTCTTCCCGGTTGAAAGCACGCTCACGCTCGTCCGCAACCCAGACTTTGTTGACCCGGCGGATAAATGGGCTGGCTTCGGCGAACCCAAACTGTCCACCGTCATCGTGGACGGCGCTGGTCAGGTGACGATTGGCGCGGAAGCCACCTTTGATGTTATGGTGACTTACGCTGATGCGCCCTACCCCGCCGCCGAAATTGCTGGCGTCAAGTACCTGGTCTTCAACGCCAAAAACGAACTGGTCGCCACTGGTGAAGCCACCCTGGTGGAAGACGGCAAGTATCAGGTCGTGCTCAGCGCCGACGTGACCAAGGGCCTCGAAGCCGGTTCCAACAAAATCGAAGTTGCTGTTTCCTCGAACGTGGTCAGCATTCCCACCTTCGCCAGCTTCGAATTTGTAACCGCCCCGTAAACATCGTCTATCTTTCTATTGCCCGGCAGGGGAGAATCACCGCCCCTGCCGGGCAACTTTCACTTTTACAGGAGAGCGCAATGACTGAAACGCTCCAACCTTCGCCTGTTCGCAAACCATCTCGCTTTGGCGCCCTGACGCGCATCGCCAAATATACCGCCGTGCGCCTGGTGACCTTGCTTTTCACGGTTGTGGTCGGCGTTTACCTGACGATTATGATTGCCAACATGGGCGGTTATGTGGATGAAATTCGCCGTGGCGAAATTGGTGAAAAAATTCAGATGTTGGCGTTAACCGATAAAACCATCAAAAACCTGCCGCCCGAAGCGCGCGCCAAACGCCTGGCCGATTTAATCCGCCTGGAAGAAAAACGCTATGGTCTCGACCGCCCCTTTGTTGTCCGCAGCTTCAGTTACCTGGCGGATGGTCTGACGCTCAACCTGGGACGTTCACAAAATATGACCAGCGACAGCGGCTCACGTCAGGTGCGTCTGATTTTGCTGGAACGCCTGCCATCCACGTTGATTTTGTTCGGCACGTCTAACCTGTTTTTGTTTTTTCTCAGTCTTTTTTGGGGACTTTCGCTTTCGCGCCAGTACGGTAGCTTTTGGGACAAACTGGTGATTGCCCTGTCGCCGCTTTCCGCAGCGCCCGGCTGGTTTTACGGCATTTTTTTGATAGTTTTGTTCGCCGCCTACTGGAAAATTCTCCCTTTTGGCGGCATGGTTTCCTCGCCACCGCCCGCCGAACCGTTGACCTATTTCCTCAGCATGCTCGTGCACATGATTCTGCCGGTTCTGGCAATTACCCTCAGTTCTATTTTCATCAGCACCTTCGCCGACCGAACTTTTTTCCTCATCTACTCCAGCGAAGATTATGTCGAAATGGCAAAAGCCAAAGGGTTGGAAGCCAAAGACATTGAACGCAAATACATTTTGCGCCCCACCCTGCCCAACATCATCACCAATTTTGCCCTGCTGCTGATTGGTTTGTGGACAGGCGCCCCCATTTTTGAAACCATCTTCAACTGGCCCGGCCTGGGACGGGTTACCTTCCAGGCGGTTGGGCTGTACGATACGCCGGTCATCGTCGCCTCCACTGTGCTTTTTGCCTACCTGTTGGCGATTACCGTTTTCCTGCTCGACTTCATCTACGCCCTGGTTGACCCGCGCGTAAAAATCGGCGGCGGAGAAGGAAAAGCGTCATGAAAACTATCAAACGAACTTTCGCCGAACTGGCGCAATACCCTTCCGCCGTGCTTGGCCTGGTGATTATCGCCGTCTTTGTCGTCATCTCCATTTACGCGGTCATCGCCATCCCCTACCAGAAAGCCGTGGATTTGTGGCGCGGCGGCGAAAGAATCTGGTACAAAACCCCAAAAATGGTGCCGCCCACCTGGGTCAACCTCTTCCGCGCCGAAAAATTACCCGACACCTTCAGCCTCAACACGCTGGATGACGCCTCCACCAAACAGGCCACCCCCTCCGGCGACGGCCAGAAAATCACCATCACCCTCGACTTTGATTACAACTATGACTCCTTCCCCCAGGAACTCTCGTTGTATTTCACTTCGACTTTTGCCCAAAAAGCGCCTTTCGTTTCCGCAGTTTGGGTTGCGCCGGATGGCCGCCAAACCCGCCTGGTAGATTACGCCCTGCAAAGCCCCAAACAAACCTTCCGCTTTTCGCAGGATAAAAAGCTGGTCACGCGCCTGTTTGGGAAACTGCCTCAAGAAGCCCTGTTCGCCGTCCCCAAATCGGACCCGCTCACCCCGCTGAAAGGGAAGTACCAGATTCAACTGCAGGTGACCACCTTTGAAAAAGACTCCACCGTCGACGTGGAATTTGTCCAATACGGCCAGGTATACGGCATGGCGGGCACCGACCATCAACGCCGCGACCTGTCGATTGCCCTGCTGTGGGGCATGCCGGTTGCGCTCTCCTTTGGCCTGATTGCCGCCCTCGGCACCTCGCTTGCCGCCATGGTGATTGCCGCCTTCGGCGCCTGGTACGGCGGCTGGATTGACGAACTCATTCAGCGCATCACCGAGGTCAACCTGGTGCTGCCCTTCCTGCCAATTCTCATCATGATTGGCACGTTCTATGACCGCAGCATCGTCACCATTCTGACAGCCACCATCCTGCTCAGTATTTTTGGCGGCTCTATCAAAGGCTACCGCGCCATCTTCCTGCAAGTGCGTGAAATGCCCTACATCGAGGCCGCGCGCGCCTACGGCGCCGGTGACGCCCGCATCATTTTGCGCTACCTCTTGCCGCGAATCATCCCCCTGCTGATTCCCGCGCTGGTGACCGGCATTCCCGGCTACGTCTTCCTGGAGGCCTCGCTGGCCGTGCTTGGCCTGGGCGACCCGGTGCTGCCCACCTGGGGCAAAATTATTCAGGATGCAGAATTTAACGGCGCACTGTTCAACGGCCTCTATTACTGGATTTTGGAACCCGCCGCCCTGCTGATGATTACCGGCCTGGCCTTCTCCATGCTCGGCTTTTCCCTCGACCGCATCTTCAACCCCCGCCTGCGAGGTCTGTAATGGCTGACCAACCTTTACTTCGATTGGAAAATCTCACCCTGCACTTTCGCACCGGCAAAGGCATCGTCAAAGCGGTGGATGGCATCAACTTCAGCCTGGGCTACAAAGAAGCCGTCGTCGTGCTGGGCGAATCGGGCTGCGGCAAAAGCTCGCTCGCCAAAGCCATTTTGCGTCTGCTGCCGCGCAATGTGGATAGTTACTCTGGCAAAGTTTATCTGGAAGACCAGGAACTGATGGCGCTTTCGGATGAAGAATATCGCAAACAAGTGCGCTGGGTGCGCATGTCCATGGTGCCGCAAGCGGCCATGAACGCGCTCAACCCGGTGCTGAAGGTGGGTGACCAGGTGGCCGAACCGATGATGATTCATCACGGCGTTGGCCGCGAGCAGGCGCTGGAGCAGGCCGCGAAAATGTTTCAGCACGTTGGCGTTCCGGTGGATTTTATTGACCGCTATGCTTTTGAATTGAGCGGCGGAATGCGTCAGCGCGTTGCCATTGCCATGGCGCTCATCACCGCCCCCAGCCTGATTATCCTCGACGAACCGACTTCTGCGCTGGATGTCATTACCCAGGCCAACATCTTCAACGTTCTTAAGCGCATCAAAAAAGAACTGGAAATCAGTTTTGTGCTCATCACCCACGACATCGCCACGTCCAGCGAGCTGGCCGACCGCGTAGCCGTCATGTACGCCGGGCAAATCGTCGAAGTGGGTGACGCTGCCAGCTTTTTTGAAGAACCCCTGCATCCCTACTCGCGCATGTTGATGGCTTCCGTCCCACGCCTGCGTGGCGAAACCGAGCCAGAATTCATCGTCGGCCAGCCGCCCAGCCTGCTCGACCTGCCGATCGGCTGCCGCTTCGCCGATCGCTGCCCGCTGCGCTTTGAAAAATGCGCCCAAGAGCCGCCCGTGTTCGAAAAATCGGGCAGCACCGTCAAGTGCTGGAAATACGCTTAGGAGTCAATCATGGTCGCACCCGCTCCCATTCTCACACAAGAAGAAACAGCCGCGCCCCTGCTGGAAATTAATGACCTGCACGTTTGGTTTGAACTGCGCCGCTGGGGATTTAGCCACGCTGGTTACGTCAAAGCCGTCGATGGCGTCACCTTCAACCTGAACTACGGCGAATCCATCGCCGTCGTTGGCGAATCGGGCTGTGGAAAATCCAGCCTGATGAAAACCATTCTCGGCATCAACAAACCGACCGGCGGCCTCGTCCGCTTTCAGGGCCGCGACATCAACCACTTTTCCCGCGCCGACTGGCACGCCTACCGCGCCCAGGTGGGCTATGTGCAGCAAGACCCGTTTGGCGCCCTGCCGCCTTTCATGAATATTCACCAAATTTTGGAAGAACCGCTGATTGTACACGGCGTCAAAGATTCGACGGAGCGCGACCGGCGCGTGCGCAAAGCCATGGAAGAAGTGCGCCTGACCCCGGCGGATGACTTCCTGCAAAAATTCCCGCACATGCTCAGTGGCGGACAGCAACAGCGCGTTGTCATTGCCCGCGCTATTATTTTGGAGCCAAAAATTATTGTCGCCGACGAGCCGGTTTCCATGCTCGACGCCTCGGTGCGCGTGGAAATTCTCAAACTGCTGCGTGGCTTGCAGCAGTTGCACAACCTGGCCGTCATTTACGTCACCCACGACCTCTCCACCGTGCGCTATTTCTCCGAGCGAGTCTTCGTCATGTACGCCGGTAATGCCGTCGAAAAGGCGCCCATTCTCAACCTGCTGCGCACGCCGCTGCATCCCTACTCGCAGGCCTTGCTGGACGCCACCTCGGACCCCGACGCCAACAACGCGTTGACGTTTCGTGAACTGCCGCCCGGCGAGCCGCCCAGCTTGGTCAATCCGCCCAGCGGCTGCCGCTTCCATCCGCGCTGCAGCAAAATGATCGCGGGATTGTGCGACGTGGCAAAACCGTCAGAGATTGAGCGCACTCCTGGTCATCAGGTGGCGTGCTGGCTCTACAAATGAAATCGCTGACCCCCGTTCAGATTCTCTGGCTGGCGTTTGCGCTGGTGTTCACCGGCTGGTTGATTCCCATTTTCATCGTCCTGAAGTTTTTGCCGTCCACGTTTCTGCTCAATTTTTTGGCTTATGGCGCTTCCATGGCCGGTGTTTTGATGGGCATAACCGGGGTTGCTTTGTATAATCGCGCCCGCCGCAAGTAAAACTGCGGCAGCCCAATTCGGTGAAGGTGATATAAAATACAGCTTCAATCGCATTCATCCAACTCAACCTCTGCGGAGCGTGTTCATGGAACAAAAAGGCCCGTTGCTCGAAGTCAAAAACCTGAAAACCTACTTCTTCACCGAAGATGGCGTGGTGAAAGCGGTGGACGGCGTGGATTTTTACGTGCGCCCCGGCGAAGTGCTCGGCCTGGTGGGCGAATCTGGCTGCGGAAAAAGTGTCACCTCGCTTTCAATTATGCGCCTGGTGGGCGCCCCCGGCAAAATCGTCTCGGGCGAAATCATTTTTGACGGCAAAAACCTGGTCACTGCCAGCGAAAATGAGATGATTCAAATTCGCGGCAACCGCATTTCGATGATTTTCCAGCAGCCGCAAACTGCCCTCAACCCCGTCTTCCGCGTTGGCGACCAAATTGCCGAAGTGCTGGGCATTCATCAGGGCATGAACAAACAAGCCGGGCGCGCCCGCGCTGTGGAACTGCTTCAAATGGTCGGCATCCCCGAACCGGAACGCCGCGCTGAAGCCTACCCGCACGAACTTTCCGGCGGCATGGCCCAGCGCGTGATGATTGCCATGGGCCTGGCCTGCGTCCCAGCCCTGCTCATCGCCGACGAACCCACTACCGCGCTGGATGTCACCATTCAGGCGCAGATTCTTGACCTGATGCGCAACCTGCGCGAGAACATCGGCACCGCCATCATTCTTATCACGCATGATTTGGGCGTTGTCGCCGAAATGTGCGAGCGTGTGGCGGTGATGTACGCCGGCCAAATCGTGGAGGAAAGTGACGCTGTCAATCTCTTTGGACATCCCCTGCACCCGTACAC
>MNXJ01000069.1 GCA_001872455.1 Anaerolineae bacterium CG2_30_57_67
TGACGCGGAAGGATTGATCGAGCGCATCGCGCCCATCTTGAGCGACATGATCGGGCGCACTATCCGCGACTCGCGCGACGATATGGCGGAAGCGCTCGGTCCGTTAATGGGCGAAGCCATCCGCGTACAAATCCGCGACTCGCGCAAGGATATGGTCGAAGCGCTGTATCCCGTCATCGGCGAGACCGTCCAAAAGTCGGTGGCGGAATCGGTGCGCGAATTCCAGCGCAACATCGACTCGCAACTCAAAAAAACTTTCGGACCCGAAGGGATGTTGCGCACAGTTACCGCCCGTCTGCGCGGAGTTTCGCCCACTCAACTTGCGCTGCGCGACTCGCTGCCTTTCTCGGTGCGCGAGATTTTTCTCATCCAGCGCGAGACGGGGCTGCTGCTGGCGCACAGTCATCCCGGCACCAGCGAAATTGTCGACTCGGATATCGTCAGCGGAATGTTGACCGCCATCCGCGACTTCGTTCAGGATTCATTCGGACAGGGGCAGGAAGATAAAGAATTGGATGAGATTCAATATGGCGACCAGCGCGTCGTCATCCAAAGCGGACGGGCGGCATATCTTGCGGTGGTGATGAACGGCGTCGAACCTGAAGGCTTCCGCGCCCGCCTGCATGAATTCATCTCTGAATTGCACGTCAAATATGAAAGCGCATTAAAGCAATACAACGGCGACCCGGCGACTCTGCCCAACCTGCAGCCGAAAATTGCGCGGCTGGTGGCGGATATTGGCGGCGAAGAGACGGGACCCAAAAAGATGAGTCCCGTCACGCGCTGGGGAATCGCGGGACTGGTTTTGCTGGGAATACTCTTTATTATGCTGGCATGTTTTTATCTTCAATTTACGGTTGCGTTATATCCCGTCGCATTCCCCAGCCCGACCCCGACGAATACATCCACGCCGACATCCACGCCCACAGCAACGGCGACGCCCACATTCACGCCGACTGCTACCAGCACGCCCACTTCCACGCCCACACCGACCTTCACGCCCACGTTTACGCCGACTCCGACTTCAACGTTTACGCCGACCGCGACTCCCACGCCTTTTACGGCAATCTCCTCCGGCAACATGTGGCTTCGCCCCGCGCCAGATTTCTCCGCTCCGCATATTGATTTGCTATTCATCAACACGCCGATAAAAGTATTGTCTGTCTATGGCATTTGGATGGAAGTGGAATGGAACGATAGCGTCGGCTATCATCACGGCTGGGCGCTCGCCGAATGGATTTCCCTGCTCGAGTCTGTGCCGGCGGAACGCATCACCCCCACGCCAACGCAGTGAATTAACTTGTGTGATGAAGATTTCCGTAGCGCGACATTTATGTCGCTGTTTGGCGAGATAAATCTCGCGCTACCGTGTAGCATTGGCGAACAAAGGATTCAATATGACAACTGTAATTCAAAAAAAAATTTGCCTGCTGGGAGAATTTGCCGTCGGCAAAACCAGTTTGGTGCGCCGCTTCGTGGAAGGAAATTTTAGCGACCGTTACATCAGCACGATTGGAGTCAAAATTTCGCGGCGCGTGGTTGAGCGCGCATCTGGCAATATGAATTTGCTGGTTTGGGATTTAGCCGGCAGCGACGAGTTCAACGGTCAGATTCAAGCCAATTATTTGCGCGGTTCCTCCGGCGCAATTATCGTCTGCGATTTAACGCGCCGCGAAACGCTGTCGGGATTTCAACGCTATGTGGAGCAAATCCGCGCGATTGGCTTGGAAATTCCGCTCATCTTTATCGGCAATAAAATGGATTTATTGGAAGAGCGAACCATCAGCGCCGAAGACTTGCAATCCGCTGCGGAAACCTTCCGCTGCCCATACTTGTTGAGCAGCGCCAAGACCGGCGAAAATACCGAAGCCGCTTTTCTGCGCCTGGCGGAATTAATCGAAGCCAGAGGCTGAACATGTTTGAAAACACTGAACTCGCATTGGACGTTTTGCAGACCCTGCTTGAACGCGGGAAAATCACCTATGCCTTGCTCAAAGATGACGTAAGCATTTACGAGCTTGCGCCGAATTTCAAGACTTTTTTGAACGCCGCGAACGTTCAAGTCGGTCAACCTGTTACTGAAATTTTCGACGCTTTGACTTGCTCCGAGCAAACTTTACAAGAAGTCTTAAGCCAGAAAATACCGGAGTACAGACTCGAGTATATAAACTTTTCATCTCCCGGTTTTTCTCCGCGTTATATTTCTCTGTATATCTGGAACTATCGCTGCAACGCTCCACGCCGCCTTTTATTGGTGGTTGAAGACGTCACGTCGTCTGCGCTGATTGAGCAAAGCGCCATACAGGCGCACAACGAGTTGTATTTATTGCGCATTCGCTTGGGTCAAGCCAACGCCAAATTGCAGCGTCAGGCGCTTTATGATTCCTTGACAGAATTACCCAATCGGCGTTATCTGGACGACGCCTTGCCGCGCTATGTTGAGTTTTCTAAACGTTACCAAACGCCGCTATCGTTGATGATGATGGATATTGACGATTTCAAAAATTTGAACGACGGCTTTGGTCATGATGTTGGCGATGAAGGCTTGCGGATTCTTTCCCGCGTCCTTTCAAAGTCAATGCGCGAAACTGATTTTACGGCTCGATATGGCGGCGATGAGTTTTGCATTTTCTTGCCGATGCTGAACGTTGCCTTGGCGCGCATCCTGGTGGACAAAATCAAAAAAGCGCTGGATAAAGAATTGGAGTCGTTTTCACTACGGTTTACAATCTCGGTCGGCATTGCCGCATTAACGTCTGACGTCGCGTCTGCCGCCGAATTAATCAAACTGGCTGACGACGCCTTATATCGCGCAAAACGGGAAGGAAAAAACCGCATTTATATTTCAGGGGAGAAAAAGTAATATGGCTGGATTAAGCCTGTATCAGGAAATTTTCAAACAAAAAAAACTGGATTACGCTTTATGCAATTCAAACCGACGAGTGGTGGAATATAGTCCCGGTCTGCTACGCTACGCTCAACACATCTCTGGACCGTTGCGCGGACAGCCCATCGAGAATCTCTTCGATTTGTTGACTGGCATGGAAGCCGACCTTGACGGGGTCATCCGCAAAGAAATTCCGACGATCGCCATTGAAAAAATACATCATCGTCTGAACGCGAACGAAAGCCTGTATTTTAGCGTTCACATTTCGCCTTATCAGAACGGGGCGCTTATGCTGATTTCAGACGTTACCGAAGAAGCCCTGCTCGAGCAGCGCATTACCCAGCAGCGCAATCAACTGGATATTATCAGCGCCCAACTGGCGCAATCCCGCGCCGAATTAGATGACCTGCTCCATCGCCTGATGCCTGCCCGCGCTGCCGACCGGGCTATTTCTGCGCGTGGACGCATCACCGTCGGCGGGCAGCGCGGGCAGATTAGCGCCCTGTTTGCCGATATGCGCGGTTTTACCCCCATGGTCGAAGCGCTACCCCCCGAAGAAATATTGAATCTCCTCAACCAGCATTTTGCGCTGATGGGGGAGGCCATCACCCACAACGGCGGCGAAATCACCAATTACGTTGGCGACATGGTCATGGCTGTCTTCAACGCGCATGGCGACCAGCCCGACCACGCGGCGCGCGCGGTGCAAACCGGCCTGGATTTGCAGCAAATTTTGCCGGAACAATTTCAGCAAGCCCATTCCTCGCTGCCCTTCCTGCTGGATTTCGGTGTTGGTATTTCCAGCGGCGAAGCCGTGATTGGTTACCTGGGATTCGACAATCGCCTGGACTACACGGCCATTGGCGAGCAAATCAACACTGCCTCGCGCCTTTCGGGCTATGCCAAAGGCGGCCAGGTTTTGCTCACGGCGCAAACGCAATCTTTGATAAAATCTACCCTCGACCTCACCGAACTTGGCCCAGTCACCCTGCGCGGCATCAGCCGTCCCGTTTTGGTCTATGAAGTGCACCCGTCAATTTCCAAATAACCTATCTTTTATCAGGAGAAAAACATGGGACTTAAACCCGACCACTGGATTCGCAAGATGGCGCTCGAACACAAAATGATTGAACCGTTTGAAGATAAACAGGTGCGCAACGGCGTAATTTCCTACGGCGTTTCCTCCTACGGCTACGATTTGCGCGTCGCCAGCGAATTCAAAATTTTTACCAACGTTTTTGGTGCTGTGGTTGACCCCAAACAATTTGACCCCAAAAGCATGGTAGATTTTGTTGGCGACGTATGCGTCGTGCCACCCAACTCGTTTGCGCTGGCGCGTTCGGTCGAGTACTTTCGCATTCCGCGCAACGTGCTGACGGTTTGCCTGGGAAAATCCACCTACGCGCGCTGCGGCATCATCGTCAACGTCACGCCCTTTGAGCCAGAATGGGAAGGCTTTGTCACCCTCGAAATCTCCAACACCACCCCGCTCCCGGCCAAAATTTATGCCAACGAGGGCCTGGCGCAGGTCTTGTTTTTTGAAGCCGACGAAGAATGCCAAACCAGTTACGCCGACAAAAAAGGCAAATATCAGAAACAACAATCTATTGTTCTACCGAAATTGTAAGCGTTGCCCCGCTGGAAGTTGGCCTCGTTGAGAATCCCCTCGACCCGATGCCTGCCTCGCCAAAAGCCGCCCTCATCGCCTCGAGGGCGGCTTCTGCATCTGATTCGCGCACAAACGCAATCAGCGACGGCCCCGCCCCCGAAAGCGCCGCCGCGCCAAAGCGCCGCGCCGCCAAATAGGCCGCCCGTCCGCCCGGGATGTGCGCCATCCGGTAGGGTTGATGCAGTTTATCCTCCATCACCTTTGCCAGCAGCGCCAAATTTCCTTCGCGCAGGGCTTCCACCACCAGCGTCACCCGGCTCAGGTTGAAAACCGCGTCGGTGCGCGGAACGCTATGCGGCAGCACCGCCCGCGAGGCGCGCGTCAGCAATTCCACGTTCGGGCGCACGATGACCGCCCGCAGCGCGGGAACCTCGAAGCGGCGCGTCAGAATTTCGTCTTCCAACTCCGCTGAAATCACCAGCCCGCCGAACAGGGCCGGGGCGGCGTTATCGGGGTGACCTTCCACCTCGACGGCTAGTTTCAGCAAATCGCCCACCGCCAGCGGATTTCCCAGCAGGGCATTGGCGCCCATCAACCCGACAACGGTGGCCGCCGCGCTCGACCCCAGCCCCGACGCCAGCGGAATGGCGTTTTTTGCTCGCGCCAGTACGTCCGCAGGCGGATTTTTTCCTAGCATTTTATAAACACGGTAAAAACTCTGTGCCAGTAAATTATCGGCCTGACCATTCAGCGCCTCGGCACCCTCACCGCGCACCTGATAGGTGAAACCGTCCCCTTCCAGCGAGAAGGTGACTTCATTCCACAAATCCAGCGCCAACCCCAGGCAGTCGAAGCCCGGCCCCAGGTTGGCCGAGGTGGCCGGTACGCGCACACGAATTAATTGGGTCATAATTTCTCCACTGTTGTAGCGCAAGTTTCAATTTGCACGCAGACATATTTTTGCAGTAAACTGTGTCGAACAATCCAACGTCGGGAGACGCTGGAGTCCAAAATCTCCCGATTTTGGAAAGACCTGCTTTGGAGGTTTTCATGTCTTACCAGGGTATTTTACATCGTTACGGTCATTTATTGGATTTGCCTGCACATACTCGCGCGATTTCTCTGCTGGAGGGCAACACGCCGCTGGTGCCGCTGCCGCGCCTGGGGCATGAACTGGGCTGTGAGTTGTTCGTCAAATATGAGGGACTCAACCCGACCGGCTCGTTCAAAGACCGCGGCATGACTGCCGCCATCAGCGAGGCATTGGGGCGCGGCGCGCAGACGGTCATTTGCGCTTCGACGGGTAACACCGCCGCTTCTGCCGCGGCGTATGCCGCCCGCGCTGGTTTGCGCGCGATTGTGCTGATTCCGCAGGGCAAGGTGGCGGCAGGAAAACTGGCCGGGGCAATTGCCTATGGCGCGGAAGTGATTCAGGTTGACGGCTCGTTCGACGATGCGCTGGCGCTGGTGGTGGAAATCACGCAAAAAACGCCGCTGGCGCTGGTCAATTCGATTAATCCGTACCGCATCGAAGGCCAGAAAAGTTCGGCGTTTGAAATTTGTGATGACCTGGGCGCTGCGCCCGACTGGTTGTGTCTGCCGGTGGGCAATGCGGGAAATATCACCGCCTATTGGGCGGGTTTCAAACAATATCAAAAAGGGTTGCCGCAGATTTTGGGCGTGCAGGCCGCCGGTGCTGCGCCGCTGGTGCTGGGCCATCCGGTGGAGAAACCCGAAACGGTGGCGACCGCCATCCGCATTGGACGTCCGGCGCGCGGCGAGCAGGCGCTGCAGGCCGCGCAAGAATCGCGCGGACAGATTATCGCGGTTTCGGACGCGGAAATTTTACAAGCTCAGAAAATCCTTGCCAGCGAGGGCCTTTGGGTGGAGCCGGCTTCAGCGGCGGGAATCGCCGGGCTGCTGGCGCAAACACAATCAGCGGGGATGGAAGTTCGCGGCAAGAAAATCGTCGTGGTGTGTACCGGCCACGGGATGAAAGACCCGGCCATCATCACCGAGTCGTTCACTTCCCCCAAGGTTATCCCTGCCGATTATGATTCTTTGTTTGCCCTTGTGGAATAGAGTTGTTCCCGAATAGAAAATTTACTACAATTTACCGCTTGGAGGATGTCATTGCGAGGAGCGCGCTCTCCGCGACGACGTGTACCACGCAGTGGTAAGCAACCTCCGATAAAAGGGGGGGGATTGCTTCGCCATACCTGCCCTGGCGGGCGGTGTCAGGGCAGTGCAGCTCGCAATGACATTTTTGAGTGGATTTAAGGTCTAAAACTTATCCGCGTTGGAGTTGAATGAGCAATTGTTCCGCACGAGCCACACCGTTGTTGACGTGGCGTACTTTGCCGCGCGGGTCAATCACAAACGTAGTTGGTACGCTGAGCACGCCCCAGCGCCGGGCAACTTCTGGCCGTTGAGCAGCATCAATCTCGAGTACTTGGAGCGCATCGCCGAGCAGTTGGCTGACTTGCTGAATGGCTGGACGCTGAAGGGTCTTGCATGGCGCACAGGTTGGAGTGGTGAAGTAGACCAGCGTAGAAGCTCCGGGGCGTAATGTCCCCAAGTCTGGGAACAAGTCAGGCGTGCGCAGCCGGGCCCAATACTGGTAAAGCAGCGAAAGGCCGAAGCCGCCGAACATGATCAGAAGTGCGATTCCGGCGCGGGTCAAGACATCCATTGAGTTACCTCGCTTTCGGTTTCATCCCGGGAAAAATTCCAGCGGGCGCAGTTTTGGTGAATCCAGAAACTTTTAGAATTCCCAGCCAGTAGTACACGGCGCAACCGACGCAGAAGCCGCCGAAAGCGTTGAGCGCGGCCAACGCCACGACCAGCCAAACCAGTCCCCAGCCGAGTGCGCCCGCGCCAGTGAACAGGGCGGCAGAACCGGCGGCCATGAACAAGAAACCGAGAAATTGGGCGAAGCGATGTGGCTCTGGATTGTCGTCAAGAATGTCGGGCTTGAGAAGGCCGAGCGGTTTGTAGAAATAGCGGTAAAGCAGGATGAAGCCGGGTAGCTTGAGTAATGAACCCAGCCCCATGACGGCGGCAACCAGGGCGGCCAAGAATGGCAGGTTGAAGACAAAAGCCAGAATGTTGAGCAAAATAATGGTCAGTTGGTTGGCTTTAAGTGCCGAATGGTCTACTTTTTGGAGCGGTTGATTGGTCATAATGCCATGTTCTTTCTTGGTCGCCTTGGCGATGGTTGCGGGGTGCGCTGCGATAGCAGAGATTAATCTGCCAGGTGCTGATACAGCACGGTGCTCAAGTAGCGTTCGCCGAAGGATGGGATGATCACCACAATCAATTTTCCCGCGTTCTCGGGGCGATTCGCCACCTGCAAAGCGGCCCAGGTAGCCGCGCCGGATGAAATACCAATCAGCAAACCTTCTTCCCTGGCCACGCGGCGGGCGGTGTTGAGGGCGTCATCGTTGGTTACGCGGATCACCTCGCTGTACACGTTGGTATTCAACACTGCCGGAATAAACCCCGCGCCGATTCCCTGAATGATGTGCGGCCCCTTGGCGCCGCCCGATAAAACGGGGGAAGCATCCGGCTCGACGGCAATTGCCTGAAAAGATGGTTTGCGCGCCTTGAGCACTTCGCCGATGCCGGTAATTGTTCCACCGGTGCCGATGCCCGCCACGACAAAATCTACTTTGCCATCCGTGTCGCGCCAGATTTCCTCCGCAGTTGTCTTGCGGTGAATTTCGGGGTTGGCCGGATTTGTAAATTGGTTGGGAACAAAATACTTCTCAGGGTCTGATGCGGCTAACTGTTCAGCGCGGCTGATGGCTCCAACCATGCCTTCCGGCCCAGGAGTCAGAACCAGTTCAGCGCCATAGGCGCGCAACAAAATACGGCGTTCTTTTGACATGGTTTCGGGCATGAACAGGGTGATTTTGTAACCCTTGGCCGCCGCTACCATCGCCAGCGCGATACCGGTATTGCCGCTGGTGGCCTCGACGATGGTTTTTCCCTTGGTAAGGATGCCAGCTTTTTCAGCCGTATCAATCATGGAAAAACCGATGCGGTCTTTGACACTTTTTGCCGGGTTGTAAAATTCCAATTTGGCAACTACCTGGGCATAGGCCCCCTCGGTAACACGATTCAAACGGACCAGCGGGGTGTTGCCAATTAAGTCGGTGACACTTTGCGCAATTTTAGCCATTGTGATACTCCTTTTTTTGAATAACGACTTACATGGTCGTTTTTAATAGGTAAAAATTTTTTGCGCTATTGCAAGCGCAATACAGTTATATTCCAGCGCCGCCCATCAGGGCATCGTCAAAAACTTCCTGGCGACGAACTGGCTGACCGCGAAAGGCGGCGGATAAGGTGGTGTTGTCCATCAGACGCGCAGTTTCATTGCGGACATCCAAAAAGACACGGCGAAAGCGGCAGACGGCTTCCTGGCTACACTGTTCGTACTGATTGGTTGAAACACAATTGATTGGGGCCAGCAACCCATCAAAATAGCGTAAAACCTGTCCCATGCGGATTTCATCCGGTCTTCTCGAAAGCGTGTAACCGCCGCTTTTTCCAGGCAGGCTGCTGACCCAGCCCTGAGATTTCAAATCAAGCATAATGTGTTCCAAAAAACGCTTGGGAACGGCATTGCGGGTTGCCAGTTCACGGATTGAAATGGGTTCCTTGCCGTACGCCTCAACCAGCGTCATCAGCACGCGCAAGGCGTAATCAGATTTTTTGGAAATTTTCATTATGTCTCGTTTTATATACGACTTATATAGTCGCTATTATGCGACAGTTCAAAACAATTGTCAAGGCTTTTGTTCTGGTGATTACCCACATCTTTGTTACATCCTGCAAAGCGACATAAATGTCGCACAACGTAGCGCAACATTTATGTCGCTTTGCAAGGCAAAACCAAAATGTGGGGCATCACCAATTTTTCTGTCTAAAATGTTTATTCATGATTTGCATTACCTGCCATTGCCGTAACCTGACGCGCCTGCTGAACGTGAACCCGGTCGTGCTCGGCAAAAAAAGCAACCAGTTCACGCAAATGCGTTGGGCCAAAAATCGTATGGCGCGCGCTGCGCTCCCACTGTGCGGGGGTCAGCGCGCGCAGTGTTTCCAGCAGGCGCAGACGCGCCGCCAGGTACGCATCCAGCGCCGCCGCGCCGTCCTGATGCAAATAATCGCGTTCTTCGGCCCAGGGGTCGGTCACCTGCCCGGCGATGAAAGCGTTTTCTTCACGCAAAACCGCCGCAATGCGCGGCAGATTGACTTCGAGTTCGACATCGCGCAGATGGCAGAAAATTTCCGTCAGCGCCCATTCGCCGGAGGCGGGGCGCTCGGCCCATTGAGCGGAATCCAGCTGGCGGCTGAGGCTATGCAGGGCAGCGGCGTTGCCCATCAGCAGGGGAATCAGCGCTTCGGGCGCGGAAAAATCCACTTTGAGCGAGTTTAAATCTACCGTCTGAAAATAGTGGCGCAAATCTGCCAGCGAGCCGCCCGGGGCGGAAGCGCCATCGGCGGGGGCCAGCCAGAAGACGGGCAATCCCGCCTTGCGGGCGGGGAGAATGTCGCGCTCGAGGCTGTCGCCGACCATCAGCACGGGGTCATTTTCCCAGCCGAGCGCATTCAAAAATTCTGCATAGTAGGCGACGGAGGCTTTGGCGAAGTGGAAGGTTTGAAAATCAGAAATCAGCGCGAAGGGGTATTTTTCGGGCGGCAAACCGGCCCAGCGCAGGCGGTGCAAAATGGCTTTGCGCGGGAAAAGCGGGTCGGTGGCGATGGCGATGCGCCAGCCTTGCGCAAAAGCCCATTCGACCAGCGCGACGGCGTCGGGGCGGGGGCGGGTGAGCGGCTGCAGGCTGGGAAAAACGTTGTCGTAGAAATCGTCCAGGTCGGCGGCCAGGTCGGGTTGGGTGAGGCCCAACGGCGGGTAAAAGCGGGCGCTGAAAACCTGTTCGAGGGTCTGGTCGAGGCGGACACTGGCGTACATGCGCCGGGTGCTGGCGGCCAGTTCGGTCAATAATTTTTC
Organism: Anaerolineae bacterium CG2_30_57_67; assembly: GCA_001872455.1. Lineage (GTDB taxonomy): Bacteria > Chloroflexota > Anaerolineae > Anaerolineales > Villigracilaceae > UBA8950. The sequence goes on from MNXJ01000069.1 coordinate 10,519, forward strand.
GGGCGGAATGCGTCCCGCCAGGTGGGCGGCCAGTTTTTGAAAATAAGCCGAAATAAAGGCTTCGATGTTGGAATCGAGCAGGGTGTCGTCGAGGTCGAGCAGCAGGGTGAAGGTCATTTTTTCACGTCGAAAATGGGCGGCAGGGGGTGGCATTCGCCGCAGCCGATGTGCGGCTCGGCGACGGCGCGTTTGTTTTTCTCGCACCAGGCAGATATTTGGACGCGGCGCTGAAAAACGGCGCTGAAAGGGCGGCCAACGCTGGCATGCAGCGTCAGATTTGGGCAGGCGTTGGCGCGGGTGATGCCGGGAACCGGGCAGGTTTTGCACAAATCCGGCGACCAGGGCTGTCCGGCGGCTTTGAGCAAGCGGCATTCTTCGAGCGAACGTCCGCGAAAGTAGTCGCCATAAAAATATTGGCAGTCAATTCCGGTGGGAGTTTTCATGGGCTGAATTATACGCAAGCGTTTAATAAAGAAACAGGCCGCCAGTGAAGAATCACCTGCGGCCTGAGATGATTTGCCAGACAAAAGCTAGACGCGGGTGACGTATTCGCCGGTGCGCGTGTCCACGCGGATGGTGTCGCCGACTTTGACAAAGTTGGGGACCTGAATGTCAATGCCGGTTTCGACGCCCACTTTTTTGGTAACGCCGGTGGCGGTATCGCCGCGCACAGCAGTTTCAGCGGAGATGACTTTCAAATCAATCGAGGTGGGCAATTCAATATCGAGCGCCGCGCCCTGATAGAAAGTGATTTTGCACTCCATGCCTTCTTTGAGAAAACCGGCAGTTTCGCCAACCGTCTTGGCCGAGACAGCCGGCTGCTCAAAAGTGTCGTTATCCATAAAGTAGAAATTGTCGCCGTCGTTGTAGAGATATTGAACGTTATGGAAATCGAGGCGCACATCTTCCACCCGGTCACCAGATTGGAAGGTTTTTTCGATGTTGGCGCCGGTTTTCAGGTTGCGGGCTTTAATGCGGATGGTAGCATTGCCGCGTCCCGGTTTGTGGTGGGCATATTCCAAAACTTTGAAGAGATGGCCGTCATACTCGAACGTGACGCCTTTGCGAAGATCATTTACATCAATCATGCTTTCATTCTTTCCTTTGTGATTTTATTCTGGACGGCGGGATTATAGCGCATGTGAACAATGGCGGCAAGCGCAGGTTTAACTGCAATACTATTTAGTCTGGTGATTACCCACGAGTCGCCAATTCTCGTCCTGCGGACAAAAGCGACATAAATGTCGCTTTGCGGGGTAGAGTAAAGCTGTGGGGTATCACCAGGCTGCTCGCTATTGACACCAATTGCTTTTTGCATTAAAAACCTTTTGCCATGACTCCTTTTCTGCAACTACTACTCGCGCTAGTTGTTCTCCTGGTCGCTGCTAAACTAACCGGGTTGCTGGCGATTCGCCTGCATCAGCCCTCGGTGCTGGGAGAATTACTGGCAGGCATTTTGCTTGGCCCGTCGGCTTTGCATCTCTTGGCCTGGCCGATTTTTAGCGATTCTGGCGGGCTGGAACATATTCTGGCCGAACTGGGCGAAATTGGCGTTTTATTGTTGATGTTCATTGCCGGGCTGGAATTGCATCTCTCCGAGCTGCGCAGCAACCTAAAAGTAGCCGGGCTAGGCGGAACGTTGGGCGTACTATTGCCGCTCCTGCTGGGCTGGTTAACCGGCCTGGTTTTTGGCATGGAGCAATCAGCAGCGATTTTCCTGGGGCTGGTGATGGGCGCCACCTCCGTCAGCATTTCGGCGCAAACGCTGATGGAATTGAACGCGCTCAAAACCCGCGTGGGGCTGGGCTTGCTCGGCGCGGCGGTTTTTGACGATATTCTGGCAATTTTCCTGCTTTCGGCGTTTTTTGCGCTGACTTCCGGCACGGGCGGCCTGCTAGAAATCGTTTGGGTGTTCGCGCGCATGGCGCTGTTTTTTGCGCTGGCTTTTGGCTTTGGCCTGTGGCTGTTGCCGCGCGTCATCCGCGTCACGCGCAACCTGCCCATCAGCCAGGGGATTTTGACGCTGGCGCTGGTGACGATTTTTGGCTACGGGCTGGCAGCGGAAACAGTCGGACAGATGGCCGCCATCACCGGGGCCTTCATCGCCGGGCTGATGTTTGCCCGCACGCCGGAGAAAGAGACGCTCACCCCGCGTATTTCGGCGCTGGCGTACGGCTTTTTCGTCCCACTTTTTTTTGTGGGGATTGGGCTGAATACCGAAATTCCCCTTGGCGCGAAAACACTAACGCTTTCGCTGGTGGTCATTTTGGTGGCAATTTTTTCCAAGTGGCTGGGTGTTGGCGTGGGCGCGCGTCTGGCAGGTTTTTCGTGGCGCGAGAGCGTTCAGCTGGGCATGGGCATGGTTTCGCGCGGTGAAGTCGGGCTGATTGTCGCCAGCGCCGGGGCGCGCGCCGGGCTGGTCAGTGAAGGCGAATTTGCCGCCGTCGTCGGCATGGTGATTGTCAGCACACTGGTCACGCCGCCCGCTTTACGCGCCTTGTTTCAACTACCCGAAGACTGGTCGCCGCCATTTCCACGCTTTAAAAGACGAGTGCGCCCCAAACCGGTTCAGCCCGCTAATGCGGAACATCCCGGCACAACCAATACCGAAGAGAAAGTGGCGTCCAAGGAGCAAACATGAGTCTCATCCTTTTTGTTTTGCATGACCCCGAAAAGCTTCAACAGGTCTTGGCCGCCTGGGAATCCTGCGGCATTCCTGGCGCATCAGTGTTATACAACACCGGGCTGGGCGCGATTCGCCAGCACGAGGGCCTGCGCGACGACATTCCGCTGATTCCCTCGCTGAGCGATTTCTTCTCGCACCCGGAGCATCACGGGCGGACGATTTTTTCGATTGTGCCGGATGACGCCATCGTGCCCGCGCTTGTGCGCGCCACCGAAGAGGTAGTCGGCGACCTGAACGAGCCGAACAACGGCATTCTGGCAGTTTTACCCATCAGCCAGGTGTACGGCCTGAGAAAACGATAACAACATTCAGTGGAAAAATCTCTTTTGCAGGGGCGCGCCAATTCGGTTCCGCCCCTGCGACGTTTTTTCATTCATTCCGTAAAATAGAGACGAATGTCATTTGCAGGGGCTGTGAAAAAATGCTACACTCGAAATCAGGTTGATATTTTGATGGAGGCTGGCATGGGAAAAATTTTTGCTTTTATCGGCGCGGGCGTTTTGTTTTTGGTTTCGTTTTGTTTTTTGGGGTACGCCGCTCTGGCGTTGATTGGTTCCACCGACCCGGCAAGTGGTTCGTCCAGTTGGGTTGGGTTGGGTGGTGTTTTGGGCGTGATTGGCTTGTTTTTGGCGGGCGGCGGCGCATTTCTGATTTGGGTCGGGCTGCGCGGCCAAAAAACCGAAGTCGTGCAGCAGGTGACGATGCAGGTGGATTTGCCCGGTGAAACCAAAGTGGAGCAAATGAAATGTCGCTCGTGCGGCGGAGTGATTTCGTCCAGCGATATTAAATTGATGGCGGGCGCGCCGGTGGTGACCTGCCCGTACTGCCAGTCTACCTATTCGCTGACCGAAGAACCCAAGTGGTGAGTGGCGGAGGCATACCATGAAATATCGCATCTATTCTTTTTTGATGACCATTTTGCTGGCGCTGGGCGTGACCTCGGCGGCGCTGGCGCAGAGTTACTCGTTTCGTGTGCCGAAGGAAGTGGTGCGCGTCTTCGTCAACGCCGATGGCACGCTGGCGCTGGATTATGTTTTTGAATTTCAAAATGAATCCGGCGCACATGCGATCGATTTTGTGGATGTGGGTCTACCGAACAGTAATTACGATTTCAACAGCATTTCAGCGGATGTGGATGGAGTCCCCGTCAGCATTTCCAGCGACTATCAGGGGGATGGCGGCTCCGGCGTTTCGGTGGACATGGGCGGCCAGGCGATTGCGCCCGGCCAGAGCGGGGTGGTGCATGTGCATGTGGGCAAAGTGGAGCGCATGATTTTCCCCGACGATGCGGATGAGACCTACGCCAGCATGGAATTTATGCCGACCTATTTCGGCTCGGCCTACGTCAACGGGCAGACAAATTTGACGATGATTCTGATTTTGCCCTCCGGGGTGACGTCGGATCAGCCGCGCTACCACCCGGCGCGTGGCGGCTGGCCTGGCGCCAGCGAGCCGGTGATTGCTCAAAACAGTCAGGGCAACCTCACCTACACCTGGCAAAGCGACAGCGCCAGCGCCGCCGGTCAGTACACTTTCGGCGCCTCCTTCCCGGCCAGCGCCGTGCCCGAAAGCGCCATCGTGCGCACGACCGCCTTCGATTTGCTGCTGGGCGGAATTGCCGCCGTAGTAGTGGGCGGGTTCTTCAACATTCTGCCGTTTTGCTGTTTCGGTGGTTTTTTCTTCGGCCTGCCCATTTTGGGCGCAGTACAGGAACGTAAGCGCAAATTGCAATACATGTCGCCGAAAATTTCCATCGAAGGGCACGGCATCAAACGTGGGCTGACAGCGGTGGAAGCGGCGGTGCTGATGGAAACCCCGCTCGACAAAGTGATGACGATGATTTTGTTCGGCGTCGTCAAAAAAGGCGCGGCAGAAGTGGTGCGCCGCGACCCGCTGCAGCTCAAAATCTCGGAGCCCCAACCCGAAAATTTGCGCGGCTACGAAAAGAGTTTCGTGGCAGCCTTTGCCAAGCCCGACGCCGCGCGCCGCAAGGATTTACAGGCGCTGGTGGTGGAACTGGTGCGCAGCGTGGAAGAGAAGATGAAAGGCTTCAGCAAAAAAGAAACGCAGGAATATTACAAATCCATCAACGACCGCGCCTGGACGCAAATTGAAGCCGCCAACACGCCCGAAGTCAAAAGCCAGATGGCTGAGGAAGCGCTCGAATGGACGATGCTCGATAAAAATTATGATGACCGTTCGCGCCGCGTCTTCACCGGCCCGATGTACGCGCCGCTTTGGTGGGGACGCTATGACCCTGGTTACGGCGGCAGCGCGGCTTCCGGCTCTGGCGGCGGCTCGGCGCCCATGTCCATGCCGACTACCAGCGGCGGACGCACCGCCCTGCCGGGCGCGGCGTTTGCCTCCAGCGTCATCACCAACACCCAAACATTTGCTCAAAAAGTGTTGGGCGGCACCGATACCTTCACGCAGGGCATCACCAAAGTCACCAATCCGCCGCCGGTATCGACTTCCAGCGGTGGTGGACATTCGGGTGGCGGCGGATGCGCCTGCGCCTGTGCCGGTTGCGCCTGCGCCTGTGCTGGCGGCGGACGGTAAATGCGCAAAAATCAGGAGGTTTCGGGTTCCAACGTTTCCTACAAAATTAAATAGCTGATATTACACAGCAAGAACTCTGTGGCGCGACATTTATGTCGCGGTTGTGCCAAAGAAACCGGACAGGTGTATTTTTAGGACTATTTGAAAGACTTCAGGTTTCTGAAAATTGGCTGACGTCAATTTTTAGAGTCTTGCCGAAAAACGGGGCAGGTTGGGCAGGCCCGCGCAAATCGCAGATTTGCGCCACCGTTGGCGGCCCATTTTGCCAATCTTTTGGACGGGTTCTTCTCTGTTCAGCGCCTATTCAACAGCTCTAAAATTTCAACTTTCCGGTTTCTGCGACGCAACCGTGTGGAGCAAGTCTCTGACTTGCCCGCGCAAATCGCAGATTTGCGCCACTGGTTCTTGTTGCGCAACATCAGTTAAATAAATTTCAACTTTATAGATTTGGACGAGGTAAACGATGTCCCTGAATTTTAGAACAGGTCTGCAACACTTTTTTGCGCTGGATAAGAAAACTTCAAATCGAGAAAATGCCCAAAGTCGGGAGACTTTGGACTCCAAAATCTATCACTACCTGCTCGAAACCCCCGGAGAGAAAAGCCGTGTTCACCTGCGCCTCGACGCGGACGGACGCGGCACGCTGATTGTCAACGCCAACCGCATCACGCACCTCAACCCCTCGGCGGCGTGGATGGCAAAACAAGTGCTGGACGGAAAAACCGAAGCCGAAATTTTGCAGGCTGGCCGGAAGACCTGGAACGTGAAACCTGACACCTTGAAACAGGATTTTCAAGCCTTCAACCAGCAACTCGCCAGCCTGATTCGACCGGACGGCGCCTGCCCGGTGCATGACCTCGACCTGGAAATGCTGATGCCCTTCAGCGCCCGCCCCTCCGCGCCCTACCGCCTCGACCTGGCCCTCACCTACCGCTGTAACAACGACTGTCACCACTGCTACAATCTCGAACATCCCCAGCCCGGCCAGCCGCTCCAGCGCCCGGAACTCTCCACCGCCGAGTGGATTCAGGTCATTGACAAGGCCTGGGCGCTCGGCATTCCGCACATCATCTTCACCGGCGGCGAACCCACTTTGCGCGACGACCTGCCAGCGCTGATTGCCCACGCCGAGGGCAACGGTCAAATTACCGGCATGAACACCAACGCCCGGCGGCTGAGCGACGCCAATTTCGTCCAACGGCTGGTGGATGCGGGCCTCGACCACGTCCAAATTACGGTCGAATCCGCTGACGCCGACATCCACAATCAAATGGTCAATGCCCGCGCTTTCGACCAAACCATCGCCGGGCTGAAAAATGTTTTGGCGACGCGCCTGTATGTCATGACCAACACCACCATGCTGCGCGATAACGTCGCCAGCATCCCGGCCACCCTCGATTTTCTGGCCGATTTGGGCGTGCCGACCGTTGGCCTGAACGCGCTGATTCATTCCGGCCACGGCGCGACAGTTGGCACCGGCCTGCCGGAGCGCGACCTGGCTCCACTGCTGGAAATCGCCCGCGCCAAAACCGAAGCCCGCGGCCAAAAACTGATCTGGTACACGCCGACCCAATATTGTCACTTCGACCCGGTACAAATGGATTTGGGCGTCAAAGGCTGCACCGCCGCGCAATACAACATGTGCGTTGAACCCGACGGCGCGGTATTGCCCTGCCAGTCGTACTACAAACCGCTCGGCAACCTGCTGACGGATGACTGGGACTCGATTTGGAATCACCCGCTGGCGCTGAAACTGCGCGAGCGCCTCGACTTGCCCGAAAAATGCGCAGGTTGTGCGCTGGTCGCCGAATGCGGTGGCGGCTGCCCGTTGCAATTTGAAAACTAACGTTGTTTGACCAGTTGACCAGTTATCCAGTTGACCAGTTGATCAGTTGACCAGTTATCCAGTTGACCGGTTTGACTGCCTAACCGAACAACTGCCTAACCGAACAACTGCCTAACCGAACAACTGAACAACCGAACAACCGAACAACCGAACAACTGAACAACTGAACAACTGAACAACCGAACAACTGAACAACCGAACAACCGAACAACCGAACAACTGAACAACTGAACAACTGAACAACCGAACAACCGAACAACTGAACAACCGAACAACTGAACAACTGAACAACCGAACAACCGAAAAACTGGAAAACTGGAAAAAGGAGAGTTATGAACTGGCTCAAAGAATTTCCCGCCGCCATCACCGTCTGCGACCCGGACGGCATCCTTTTGGAAATGAACGACAAAGCCGCCCAAACCTTTGAAAGCGACGGCGGCTACGCCCTGATTGGCAAAAACATGCTCGACTGCCACCCCGCCCCGGCGCGCGTCAAAACCGAACGCCTGCTGGCGGCGCACCAGAAAAACGTCTACACCATTGAGAAAAAAGGCCTCAAAAAACTGATTTACCAAAGCCCCTGGTATCAAAACGGCCAATACGCCGGTTTTGTCGAAATCTCGCTGGAAATTCCGTTTGAAATGCCGCATTTTCTGCGCGGATGAAAGGAAATCCTATGGCTGCTTTCATGGACTGGCTCAAAGAACGCTTTACCTCCGTCACCCCCCTGCCGGTTGGCGTTTACCACCTGCAATCCGCGCCGGAAGGCAGGCCGCCCTTCCGGCTGCACCTGCGCCTGCAAAAAGATGGCAGCGGCATCCTCATCGTCAACGCCAGCACGGTCTTGCAACTCAACCCAACCGCCGCCGAATACGCTTACCACGTCATCAAAGGCACCGACCCGATTGAAGCCGCCAAAACCGTCGCCGCACGCTACCGGGTCAAAAAATCGCAGGCGCTGGCCGATTTCAGCGATTTTATGACCCGCATCCTGGCGCTCGCCGAAACGGAAGACCTCGACCCGGTGGCGACTCTCGGCTTTGAACGCGTTGCGCCCAACAGCGCCGCTTTAACCGCCCCCCTGCGCCTCGATTGCGCGCTCACCTACCGCTTGCCCCCCGGCGCCGACCCGCTCAACGCTCCCGCCAAAAACGTCACCCGCGAACTGACCACCGCCGAATGGCAGCAAATCCTCGACCTGGCCTGGGCGCAGGGCGTGGCGCACATCGTCTTCACTGGCGGCGAGGCCACCCTGCGCGCCGACCTGCCCGACCTGATTGCCCACGCCGAGAAAAACGGCCAGGTCACCGGTCTGCTGACCGATGGTCACAAACTGACCGACCCAGCCTACCTTGAAACCCTGCTGCAAACCGGCCTCGACCACCTGATGATGGTTTTGCCCACCGACGCCGAACCTAACTGGCAGGCCCTCCAAAACGCCATCGCCGCCGATATTTTCCTCGCGGTTCATCTCACCTTGACCCCACAAAATATTTCCGGCGCGCGCGCCCAAATGCAGAAGTTGCACACCGCCGGAATTGAGGCGCTTTCGCTCAGCCTGAGCGACGCCGCCCTGCGCGAAGAAGCCTCCCATCTGCGCGATTTCGCCGCCGAGTTGGGCCTGCGCCTCGTCGCCGACTTGCCCGTCCCCTACTCCGCCGCCAACCCGGTCGCCCTCGAAACCGCCGAAGAAAACGAAATCCCCGGCGCGGGCAAAGTCTGGCTGTACGTCGAACCCGATGGCGACGTACTCCCCGCGCAAGGGCTGGCCGAAAACATCCTGGGCAACCTGCTGACCGATGCCTGGGAAAAAATTTACCACTGACCGGCGGCGTGAAACAGCGAGCATGAAACCCCTGGAGCGGGTATAATTTCGCCATGCTCAACCTGGCCCCGCTTGAACCTGTTGATTACCTCGTTTTTGGTCATCTGACGCTTGACCAGACGCCGCAAGGCGCAGTTTTGGGCGGTTCTGCCGCCTACGCCGCGCTGACCGCCGCCGCGCTCGGCCTGCGTGTCGGCGTGGTCACTGCCTGGGGCGGCGAAATTCCGCTGACAGCCTTGGGAAAAATCCCAGTCATCGCCGCCCCGGCGGAAAGTTCCACCACTTTTGAAAATATTTCCGCTTCCGGCGGGCGCATTCAATTTTTACGCGCCCGCGCGCCGGAAATCAACTTTTTGCTGACTCCCGAAGCCTGGCGGCGCGCAAAAATCATGCACCTGGCCCCGGTTGCCGCAGAAGTTGCCCCCATTTTGCCGGAAAATTTGCGCCCCACCCTGCTCGGGCTCACCCCGCAAGGCTGGATGCGCGCCTGGGACGCAAGCGGGCGCGTGCGCCCCTGCGCCTGGCAAGCCGCTGAAAGCGCCCTGCCCGCTGCCAGCGCCGTTGTTTTCAGCCTGGAAGATGTCGGCGGCGATGAAGAACAAATCGAGGCCCTGGCGCATTTTTCGCGGCTGATGGTCGTCACCGAGGGCGCGGCGGGCTGCCGCGTCTTCTGGCACGGCGACAGCCGCCGCTTCCGCGCCCCAACCGTGCGCGAGGTGGATGCCACCGGCGCGGGCGACATTTTCGCCGCCGCCTTTTTCATCCGCCTGACGCAAACTCGCGACCCGTGGGAAGCGGCCCGCTTCGCCTCGCAGGCCGCCGCCATCTCCGTCACACGCCCCGGCTTGCAGGGCGTCCCCACCCCCGCCGAAATTCAGCGCTGTCTGGTCGAAGTTATTTCCTGACTTCCCCCTTCTCACCTCTCCTTCTTTTCTCCTCATCTCATCTTCACCTCCCTCCCCTCATGACCAAAACCTACACACTCGTCAATCAAAAAGGCGGCGTGGGCAAAACCACCACCGCCATCAACCTGGGTGCCTACCTGGCGCGGCTCGGTCAGCGCGTGCTGATTGTGGATTTGGACGCGCAGGCCAACGCCACCTCGTGCCTGGGCGTGGACAAAAGCGAAATCAGCGCCGGAACCTACGAAGCCCTGCTGGGGCTGAAGCCCGCCGCCAGCCTGTTGTGGAAAAATCCCGACCTGAAGTTGTGGCTGCTGCCTTCCTCGCCCGCGCTGGCTGGGGCCGAGGTGGAACTGGTGGACACTCCCCGCCGTGAGTTTCGCCTGCGCGAGGCGCTCGAACCGCTCGGCGGGCAATACGATTACATTTTGATCGACTGCCCGCCCTCGCTCAGCCTGCTGACCATCAACGGCCTGCTCGCCGCCCGTGACGGGGTGATTGTGCCGGTACAGTGTGAATATTTGGCGTTGGAAGGCCTGGGGCAGTTGATGCAAACCTTGCAGCGCATCCGCGTCTCGCTCTTCCCCGAGATGAAAATTCGCGGGCTGGTGATGACCATGTTCGAGAGCCGCACCAACCTTTCGGCGGATGTGGTGGCTGAAGTGCACAAGTTTTTCCCCAATCAGATTTTTCGCGCCATCATCCCGCGCAGCATCCGGCTGGCTGAAGCGCCCTCGCAGGGCAAACCGATCAGCGCCCACGCCCCCGAATCGACGGGCGCGCAAGCCTACGAAGCCCTGGCGCGCGAAATTTTGCTGGGCGATGGCGTGACGGTTGCCTGATGCAAAATTTCTTGCGCACAGTGAAAAAGGAGCAAGCATGGCGGTGAAAAAAAGTGGTCTTGGCCGTGGGCTGGACGCCCTGATTCCGGGAAGCGATGCGCTGCCCGCCGCGCCGGTTTCGGGCGCGGCGCTGTTGGTTGCCATTGACGAAATCATCCCCAACCCGCGTCAGCCGCGCAGCCGTTTTGAACCCGAAGCGCTGCAGGAACTCTCGGATTCCATCCGCGAGCATGGCGTCATCCAGCCGCTGATTGTCAGCCGCAACGAAAGCGGCAGCGGCTACACCCTCATCGCGGGCGAGCGCCGCCTGCAGGCCTCGCGCCTGGCTGGGCTGGCGCAGGTGCCCGTGATTGTGCGGCAAACCACCGACCAGCAAAAACTGGAACTGGCGCTCATCGAAAACATTCAACGCGCCGACCTGAACGCGCTAGAAGAAGCCCTGGCCTACCAGCAGCTTTCGGATGAATTCCGCCTTTCGCACGAAGAAATTGCCCGCCACGTCGGCAAAAGCCGCGTCGCCGTCACCAACACCCTGCGTCTGCTCAAATTGCCCGCCAATATTCAGCAGGTGCTGGTGGATAGGCGCATCACCGAAGGTCATGCCCGCGCGCTGTTGGCGCTCGCCAACCCGCAGGCGCAAAACGCCGCCCTGCAAACCGTGCTGACCCAAAATCTGACGGTGCGCCAAACCGAGGAACTTGTCCGCAAAATGAGCGGCGAAAAACCGCCCGCCCGCCTGCCTGCCGCGCCCACCCCTGATGTTCAGGCGCTGGAAGAACGGTTGCGCAACAGCCTCGGCACCAAAGTAAGCCTGAAGAGCGGCAAAAAAGGCAACGGTTCACTGACCCTGTTTTTCTATTCCGCCGAAGAATTGGACGCCATTTTGGCGCATTTTCTGGAAAAAGAATGAAAATTTTTCACAACGCCCGCATTTACACACTTGACCCGCGCCAGCCGATGGCGTCTGCGCTGGCGGTGGAAGCGGGCCGCGTGCTGGCCGTCGGCGGGGAGGAATTGCCCGGCCAGGCGCCGCTCTCTGCCGCGCGGGAAGACCTCGGCGGGCGGGTGATTCTGCCCGGGCTGACCGACGCCCACATTCATTTGATGCACTACGCCCTCAGCCTGCAAAAAGTGGACGTGGAGACCGCCAGCCTGGCCGCAGCCCTGCGCCGGGTGGCTGAGCGCGCCGCCCTCGCCGCGCCCGGCACGTGGATTTTGGGGCATGGCTGGCAGCAAAACGATTGGGGCGGCGACTTCCCCGCCGCCGCCGACCTGGATTCTGTCGCGCCGCGCAACCCGGTGTATCTCAGCGCCAAATCGTTGCACGCCGGATGGGCCAATTCCGTCGCCCTGCGCGCGGCGGGCATCACCGCCGATACTCCCGACCCGCACAACGGAAAAATTTTGCGCGACGCGCGCGGCCAGCCGACCGGCATTCTGCTCGAAAGCGCCATGAGCCTGCTGGAAAAAGCCCTGCCGCAGCCCTCCGCCGCCGAAGCCGCCCGCGCCATCGCCGCCGCCCTGCCCGTTTTGCACGGTTTCGGCCTGACCGGCGCGCATGACTTTGACTATCGCACCGCTTTTCAGGCGCTGCAACTGCTCAACGCCCAGGGAAAACTTGCGCTGCGCGTCACCAAAAGCATCCCTGTTGACCTGCTGCCGCACGCCCATGCGCTTGGCTTGCGCACTGGTTTCGGGGATGATTTTTTGCGGATTGGCTCGGTCAAGGCCTTTATGGACGGCGCGCTCGGCCCGCGCACGGCGGCCATGTTGGAACCCTACTTGAATGAACCCGAAAATCGCGGTATTCTGAATTTGGATGGCGAAGAATTGTTTGAAATTGGCCGCCAGGCCGCCGAAAGCGGCCTCAGCCTGGCGGTTCACGCCATCGGCGACCGGGCGGTGCATGAGGCGCTGGCAGCCTTCGCCCGCCTGCGCGGCTATGAGCGCGAAAACGGCCTGCCCGCGCTGCGTCACCGCATTGAGCATGTGCAGTTGATTCACCCCGCCGACGCGCGCCGCCTGGCCGAATTGGGCGTCATCGCCTCGATGCAGCCCATTCACGCCACTTCCGACATGTTCGCCGCTGGAAAATACTGGGGCGCGCGCGCAGAACTGTCCTACGCCTGGAAAACCCAGCAGGCAGCCGGCGCGACTCTCGCTTTTGGTTCGGATGCGCCGGTGGAAAGTCCCAACCCGTTTTGGGGAATCCACGCCGCGGTGACGCGCCGCCGCCCGGATGGCGCTCCCGCCCCCGCTGGCTGGATTTCCGCTCAGCGGCTGGATTTTCCCGCCGCTTTGGCCGGGTTCACCACCGGCGCCGCCTACGCCGCCGGAGCAGAATCCCACCAGGGACGCCTCGCTCCCGGCTTTTTTGCTGATTTCATTACGCTGGAGCGCGACCCGTTTCAGACGGATTCCGCCGCCCTGCGCGATTTTCGACCCTGCGCCACCTGTCTGGCAGGCGAATGGGTCTGGCAAAGTTGAGCGATGATGAACGATTCTGAATTAATTACCCCCGAAGTGCTCATCCCCCGCCTGGGCGACCAGTTGGTGAAAATGGATCTACTGACCGAGGCGCAGTTGCAGCAGGCGCTGGCGTATCAGCGTCAGCAGGCAGCGAAAAACCAGCCCTGCCTGCTCGGTCAGGCAGCTGTGGAATTGAATTTTCTTGACCGGCCAACCCTCGACCGCGCCGTGACAGAGCAAATTGTGCGCCTGCGCTCGGCGCTGGAAGATGCCAACCGCAACCTGGAATTGCGCGTTCAATTGCGCACCACCGAGTTGGAAGAAGCGCTGCGAAAACTTTCAGATCTCAACCAGCTGAAAGCCAATTTTGTCGCCAACGTTTCACACGAATTGCGCACCCCGCTGACGCACATCCGCGGCTACCTGGAGTTGTTGCAAACTGAGTCGTTGGGCGGTCTGAACGCCGACCAGAAGAAGGCGCTGGAAGTTTCCCTCCGTTCGTCGAATCGCCTGCAAGCATTGATTGACGACCTGATTCTCTTCTCGCTGGCCTCGCGCGGCGAGTTGACCCTGCAACTGCGCCCGGTGGATTTGAACCGCGCTATTTCGTTGGTGGCGGCGCGCGCTACGCCCAAAGCCACTGAGCGCAGCCTGACACTGGCAATGGAAATCGGCTCCAACTTGCCTGACGTACAGGCCGACGAAGAAAAATTAAGTTGGGTGCTGGCGCAACTGCTGGATAACGCCATTAAATTCACCCCGCCGGGTGGCAAAGTCACCCTGAATGTGACGCGCGAGGAGAAGATGGCGCTGGTAAGCGTTACGGATACCGGCATTGGCATTCCCGCAGAACGCCTGAAAGAAGTGTTTGAACCGTTTCACCAGTTAGATAGTTCTGCCACGCGCCGCTACGGCGGAACAGGGCTGGGGCTGGCGCTGGTGCGTCAAATCGTCGAAGCGCACGGCTCGGTGATTGAAATTCATTCTCGACCGGAACAAGGGACAATTGTCTCGTTTCCGTTGGTTTTTTCGTTGAAAAACGAGTAAAAACGCATGTTGCCCACTTTTGAAGAAAACGCGCCCGACTATCTAAAAATTGCTGAAATCGTCATCGAACACGATGACTGGAAGCAGGCCCTGGATTCGGTCATTGCGGTTGTGCGCTCCGTTTTCTTGTTTGATAACATGGCGCTTTTTCTCAACGAGGCGGCTTCCGGCGGGTTGACCGAAGTCGTCTATGCACGCGCCATTGGACGTGGGCGCAGCGCAGAAGCGGATGGCGCCTGGGGCGCGGAAGTGGCAGCGCAAGTAGCGACGCAAAACCACTTGATGGTCAAAACACCCGACTCTACCACCCCGCGGAGTGAGCGCGTGCTGTTTCCTTACTACCTTGGTTTACCTTTGCGCGCGCCGCAAGGGTGCATCGGCGCGTTGATTTTTGTGCGCTATGGCGGCCCAACTTACGCCCAAACACAAATTCAACGCGCGCAGTATATTGCTACGCAATTTTCCAGCCTGTTCGAGCGCAAACGCCTGCTGGAACTCGTTGCTCGATTGAAGGATGCCCAGCATCAGGTGGATTTGCAGGAAACGTTTATCGCCACCATCTCGCACGAACTGCGCACGCCGCTGGGCTTTATCAAGGGTTACTCCACCACCCTGCTGCGTTCTGACACCAAATGGGATGAGCCGACCCGCCGCGAATTTCTGACCATCATTGACGAGGAAGCCGACCACCTCAAGGAGTTGATTGAAAACATGCTTGAATCGGCGCGTTTGCAGAGCAACACGCTTTCAATGAAATTTCAGGCGATACGGCTGGATGGCCTTTTGCGTGATGTCATTTTGCGCAATCAAAGCCGTTATAAAAACCTAAAGGTTACGCTGGATGCCCCGGTTTGCCCGCCAATTTTGGCAGACGGCGTGCGCGTGACGCAAGTGATTGAAAACCTGATCAGCAACGCCGCCAAATATGCCCCCGATGCGCCCATTACCATTCACCTGTCTGAAACAGAAGGCGGACAGCGCATTCTGTTTTCTGACCAGGGGCCGGGCATCGCGCCCGAACATCTGGCGCACATCTTCGATAAGTTCTACCGCGTCCCCGGTCAGAGCGGTTCGGGTAGCGGGCTGGGGTTGTACATTTGCCAGCAAATTATTCGCGCCCACGGCGGCGACCTGCTGGCAAGATCATCGCTCGGCCAAGGCGTCACGTTTATTATCAATTTACTCACCGACCCGCGCAACATCGTCACTGGAGGTTGAAATGCCAACTCGAGTTTTGGTTGTAGATGACGAACCACGTTACCTGCGCCTGCTGGAAGCAAACTTGACGACAGAAGGCTACGAAGTCATTGTGGCGCAAAATGGTGCGCAAGCGCTGGAAGTTTTTTCTTCGGCCCTGCCAGATTTAATCCTGCTGGATGTGATGATGCCGGAACTGGATGGTTTTGCCGTCTGTCAGCGCATCCGCCAGTTTTCCAACGTTCCCATCATCATGCTAACCGCCAAGGGCGAGGAGCAAGACCGCGTGCGCGGGTTGGATTTAGGCGCAGATGATTACCTCGTCAAACCCTTTTCGGCCACCGAGGTGCTGGCGCGGGTGCGCGCAGTGCTGCGCCGCTCGCAGTCTTCCAAAGAAGTCAGCGCCAATCGCTTTTTTGAGCATGGTAATTTGCGCATTGACTTTGCCCGCGCCGAAGTCTGGCGCGGCGCCCAGCCGGTTTTTCTCTCGGCGACGGAATATCGCCTGCTTTTGCAGTTTGCCCACAGCGTCGGCCAGGTGATGAGCGCGGAGGATTTACTCACCAGCGTTTGGGGGCCGGAGTACCGCGACGATAAGGAAATTCTATGGGTGAGCATCGCCCGTCTGCGCCAAAAGCTGGAGGATGATGCCCACAGCCCCAAACACATCATCACCCGTTCCGGGCTTGGCTATCTAATGCCTCCGCTAGAAGGATGACCCCACCAGAAAGGTCAGTCATGGACAAAGTACCTGTTTCGATACTGGTGCTTGATTTTGACCCACGCACGCTCAATGTTGTGGCGACCTACCTCGCCCAACGTGGATACAGCGTTCAGGCCGCATCTTCGGCGCGTGAGGGATACATCGCCGCCTTGCGTGACCAGCCAGACGCCATCATTTTTGACCCGCGCCTGCCGGATATGCCCGGCGTAGATTTTCTCCGCCGGCTGCGCAGCGATCGCCGCACTGCGACCACCCTGTGCATTGCCCTTGCTAAAAACACTGATTCTGCGCTAATGGCCGAGTTGATGGCCGCCGGGTGCAACGAGTTTTTATTGAAGACACCCGATGTGTTTGAAAAGCTGATCGTTTTGCTTCAACCGCACCCGGCAGAGCAGCTTTCTGCATTCAACCGTCAAAACGGTGGCTTGCTGGTGGTTTTTCTCAGCGCCAAAGGCGGAACCGGCACGTCTTCGTTGTGCGCCAACATTGCCCAAAACATGGTCAAAGCCCATCCAGAAATGGATGTGGCAGTATTGGACATCGTCTTGCCGCTTGGCTCGATTGGCTCGATTGTTGGCTACGAAAAAGAATTCTCGCTGGTGCAGGCCACTGCCGAACCCCCCGAAAACGTCAACCGCGACTATCTGCGCCATCACCTGACGCTGATAGAAAACTGGGACTTTCGCTTGCTGGCGGGCCCGGCAGACCCGGAAGCCGCCAGCAAGGTAGATGCCAGCCGTATCCCGGCTTTGATTCGCGCCTCGCGCCAGGCTTTTGACATTACCCTGGTGGATTTGGGGCGCTCGCTCTCACGTATCAGCCTGCCCATCATCCTCGAAGCCGACGTTGTCGCCCTGATTATGGCCGCCGATTTAAGCACCGCCACCCTCAGCCGCACGGTCTGGGATTATTTGCAGACCCAAGGCTTGCAACATCAGCGCGTCTATCCCATCCTTAACCGTGTTATTGGTCCCGAAGGGTTGAGCAAAAGTGATTCAGAGCGCTTGCTTGGCTTGCAAATTCAGGCTACCATTCCATACATGATGGGAAATTTTTCCCTGGCAAACAATCAACATTTACCCGTGTTACAGCGCTTCCCCAACGACACCGCCGCCATGATGGTCAGCCAAATTTCGCGTGATATGATTCGAATTGCCCGTCAGGGCCGTTCTTAGGAGGCATCCATGAGCATCGAGTTTAATGACCGCGGTAAATACTTTACCGACATCGTCTCCAAGACGGCAGTCAATGCCGTCATCCAAACCACCACGCACCGCATCGAGGGCGCGATTCATGTCCGGCTCGATGAGCGTGTGAAGGATGAACTTGACCGCGCCGAACTCTTTTTGCCGGTAACACAAGCCAAAGTGTTTGCTGTTGATGGTACTGTGCTTTTTCAGGCTGAGTTTATGACCATTTCACGCTCTCAAATCGTCTGGGTAATTCCGAGCGACGATGCTACTGGTTCCAAGGGGTAAATGATGGCACAAGGAATTTTGACTTCCATTTCGGGCGGGCTTTCTTCGGCAGACCTGCTCAAACTCAAACACTACGTCATCGAAACGCTGACCCGTGAGCTGGAAAGCGACAGCGTGCCGTTGGCCCAACGAGAACCCGTCATCCGCCAGAAATTGACCGACATCTTTAGCCGTCTGGGAAGCAAAGTACCGGAGTCGATTCGCCAGCAAATCACGCAAGACAGCCTGGATGATTTATTGGGTTACGGGCCAATCCAGCCCCTGCTCGACGACCCGGATGTTAGCGAAGTGATGGTGAACGGTCCCAAAAAGGTTTACGTTGAAAAGAAAGGCCATTTGGTAAAGACCGGTGTCACTTTTGAAGACAATGACCATGTGCTGAAAATTATCGAGCGCATCATCCTGCCGCTTGGCCGCCGTGTAGACGCCGATTCGCCCACAGTGGATGCCCGCCTGCCAGATGGCTCGCGCGTCAATGCCGTCATTCTGCCCGTTTCCATTGATGGCCCGTCCATCACCATTCGTAAATTCCGCAAAGACAAATTGAGCATGCAACAGTTGATTGACTTCGGCTCCATCACCGCGCCGATGGCTGAATTTCTGCGTGCCTGCGTCATCGCGCGTCTCAACATCGTCATCTCTGGCGGAACGGGCTCAGGCAAAACCACCCTCCTCAACGTCATGTCGGGGTCCATTCCCGAAGATGAGCGCATTATCACCATTGAAGACGCCGCTGAATTGCAACTACAACAAGACCACATCGTGCGCCTGGAAACCAAAGCGGCCAACCTGGATGGCAAGGGCATCGTCACCATCCGCGACCTGGTGCGCAACGCCCTGCGAATGCGTCCCGATCGCATCATCGTCGGGGAATGCCGCGGCGGTGAAACACTGGACATGCTTCAGGCCATGAATACCGGCCACGACGGCTCACTAACCACCTTGCACGCCAATACTCCGCGCGATGCACTCTCACGCCTTGAGACGATGGTGCTGATGGCGGGCATGGATTTGCCGCTGAAAGTGATTCGCCAGCAAGTCTCCTCGGCGGTAGATTTGATCGTGCAACAGACTCGTCTCAAGGACGGCGCGCGCAAAGTAACCGCCATTACCGAAGTCGCTGGCATGGAAGGCGACACAGTGGTTCTGACGGATATTTTCCGCTTTGAGCAAACTGGCACATCCACTGAAGGAAAGGTCATCGGGCAGCTAAAACCCACTGGAATTCGCCCGCTTTTCACCCCGCGCCTCGATGCTGCCGGTTTCAAATTGCCGCCCGAAATTTTCGGCGCCAACCTGGGCGACATCCTTCGTAAACGTTAACGCCAACTCACGGGTATAATGAGAAAAATTATCCAATTATTCAATCGGAAAATATCATGAGCCTTCAAGCGCAGATTAACCTTCGCACACGTAAACTAGGCGTCCTCATCCGCGATGCACGCATGGCGGCGCGAAAAACGCTCAGCGAAACCGCCAAAGCCATCGGTGTTACGCCTGCCACCCTGCGGGCCTACGAGGAGGGCCGCAAATCGTCCTCCCTGCCAGAGTTGGAAGTGCTGGCCTATTACCTCGATCTGCCAATTCAGCACTTCTGGAGCCACGAGGCACTCTCCGATGACGCTTCGCGCACTGCCCCGATTAATCTCACCGCACTGGCGGCGCTGCGTCACCGCATCATCGGCACCATTTTGCGCCAAAAACGCCTGCAAGCCAGCATCTCGCTCAAGGCGCTTGCCCTCGAAACCAGCATCGCTCATGGAAAATTGACCGCCTACGAGATGGGCGAAAAACCAATTCCACTGGCTGAGCTTGAAGCGGTGCTGACTATTCTGGGGGGACGCGTCGAGACCTTCTTTGACCAGAACGGCCCGGTAGGGAAGTGGATGAATGAACAGCAGGCCATTCAAGAATTTTTGCAACTGCCGTTGGAGTTACGCGCTTTTGTTTGCATGCCTGTTAACCGCCCCTACCTGGAACTTGCCAGCAATTTGAGTATGCTTTCCACCGAAAAATTACGCTCGGTGGCCGAAGGCCTGCTCGATATTACCCTCTAATTTATTTGCACTGCACCCTTCAAACTGCGCGTTACACCACGAGGTACCATGACTGATACCAAATCCCTTGCTGATAATGCTGCCCAGGCCTACCAAACCGGCGATTTTGAACGCGCCGCTACGCTTTACACACAAGCTGCCGCTGGCGTACAAGGCGTGGAAGCGGCAGAACTTAAAAACAATGCCAGCGTCTCCTGGCTGCAGGCCGGAAACGCCCAGGCCGCTTACGACGCTGTCCAAGACACAGCAGAAGTTTTTGCCGCTGCCGCCGACATCCGCCGTCAGGCTTTGGCGCTCGGCAATGAAGCCGCTGCCCTCGATGCGCTCACCCGCCATCACGAAGCCACCGCCCACTATCAGTCTTGTGCTGACTTGCTGGAAAGCATTGGCGAAGATCAACTACACGCCAGTGTGATGCAATCGCTGGCCGGTTTGCTGATGCGGCGCGGAAAACTATTCGACGCGCTGATTGCCATGAACAGTGGCTTACGCGGCGTTAAAAGCCCCACACTCAAACAAAAAATTTTGCGTACCCTGCTCAAAATTCGATGGTAACCCGCATTCGACATGCGCAAGCTTCTGACCAGACGCGGCTTGCCAACCTGATATATTTTGATGAGCACGTGCACCGCCACCTCGATTGGCGTTCCCCGTTTGACTGGCTTGGTGCGCCTGAGTATTGGGTTATCGAACAGGATGATGTCGTTGTTGCCGTGCTGGCTTGCCCACCCGACCCAGAAAAAATCGCCTGGCTGCGTTTGTTTGCCCACAGCAACCAGGTTGCGCTGAAAGATGCCTGGCACGCCCTGTGGCAAACGGCCCTGAATGAGCTTCCTGCCGGGCTAACAGTCGCGGCCATCGGCATGTCGCCTTGGGTTCAAGATCTGTTGCGCCAGAGTAATTTTCGTCTGACGCAACAGATTATCATGCTTGAATATACCGGCAAAGCCTCTCCACGCCGCATGATGCCGCCTGAAATCAGCCTGCGTTCGATGAATTTTCAGGATTTGCCTGACGTTACCCGCCTCGATGCTACTGCCTTTACGCCGTTGTGGCGTAACTCGCTGCCGGCTCTGCAACAGGCTTTTCGCCAAGCACAGTTTGCCAGTATCGCCACCCGCGGCTCCAGTACGATCGGCTACCAAATCAGCACCAAGACGCCCGTTGGCGCGCACCTGGCACGCTTGGCGGTAGATCCTTCTTCGCAAAATTCTGGCATTGGCTGCGGGTTGCTTCAGGAACTACTGTTTCAGGCACAGCGCGCCAACATTCGGCGCATTACCGTCAATACTCAGAATGACAACGCCGCCTCGCTGGCGCTCTATCAAAAAATTGGATTTCGCCGCACGGGTGAACAGTATCCCGTATATACTTATTTTATGTGAACCAGAGAGGAGATTGCCATGTCTCGCCCCGATTCGGTGATTGTTAACGGTTTGGTACGTCAGGCGCTGGTTTCGGCAGAAGAGGTGATGGGCGCAAACGGCCTGCATACTGTTTTGCGGACGTGTGGGTTGGAGCGTTATGTTGACTCTATGCCGCCCAATGACATGAATTCCGCCATCAACACTTCGGATTACGCCAAACTCAACCAGGCCATCGAGGGGTTTTATGGCCGCGCGGGTAAAGGGATGTTGCGGCGCATCGGCAAAGCCTCCTTTCAGTATGGCATTCGTGAACAGGCCGCCTTGCTGGGCCTTGCCGGGGCCGCCATTAAACTTTTGCCTGAAAAGCAGCGCATCAAATTTATTCTTAACGGCATGGTCAATGCGCTCAAAAAAAGCAATTCTGCGGTAGATGCCTGGGTGGATGAAAGCGGCGCGAACATCGCTTATATTGAGCGCACCTGCGCCATCTGTTGGGGGCGTACCAGCCAGACTCCGCTTTGCCATCTGTATATCGGCTCCATCAGCGAGGCGGTGCTGTGGGCAACCGGCGGAGAACACGATATTATCGAAACACACTGCCTGGCTAAAGGCGATGAATACTGCCGCTTTGAAGTTGGCGCGGCCAAGGCATGAGCTAAGCCGCAAAACACGGTAATAAACGAATAAACCTCGCTTGGTCTAATCAAAAAGGAGAAAACGACATGGAAACTCTCGAATGGCGCTGGCTTTCGCGTGATGGTTTGGAATTTTATGCTCGCGAGTGGTCGCCTGATGCTCCCAAGGCAATGGTGATCTTGATTCATGGTCATGGTGAACATATCAACCGCTATGCTCACGTTGCCAAAGCCTTCAACGAGGCCGGGTTCGCTTTGTTGGGTTTTGACCAGCGCGGACACGGCCAATCGGGTGGACAACGCGGGCATACGCCCTCGTATGAACAGATGCAAGACGACATCGGTGATTTTTTGGCGCAAGCCACCCGCCGTCACCCCGGTTTGCCGTTATTTCTCTATGGGCATTCGATGGGCGGCAATCTGGTATTAAATCAGCTTTTGCGCGCCAAACCGGCTGTCAAGGGCGCAATTGTTACCGGCCCGTGGATTCGCCTGGCCTTTGCGCCGCCTGCGGCTAAAATTACACTGGCGAAAATGATGGATGCCATTTCGCCTTCATTTTCCCAAGCCAGTGGGTTAGAAACTGCCGCGCTCTCGCGCAGCAAAACTGTGGTAGATGCTTACATTGCCGATCCGTTGGTACATAGCAAAGTCACCACACGGCTGTTTGTTGGCATGTATACCGCCGGGCTGTGGTCGCTGGAACATGCCGCCGAGTTGAGCGTCCCTATTTTGCTGATGCACGGCTCTGCCGACCGCTTGACCTCACCCGCCGCCTCGCGCGAGTTTGCCGAAAAGGCCGGGAACAAAGTAACGTTTAAGCTGTGGGATGGCTTTTATCACGAAATTCACAACGAGCCAGAACAGGCTGATGTGTTCAAGGTAATGGTGGATTGGCTAAATGGGCAAATGAAATAGAATAACCCGGCGCCTGTTTTTTCCCATTTATGAATTTGATTTGAGTTAATGGTCAAACTGCGGCGTTTTTTGGGGTTGGCGCTTGTTTTTCTGACCGCCTGCCAGGGGGTGACGGAGGCGCCCGCCGCGCCGAATCTTTCGCAGCCGTACATTTTCGTCACCCCCGGCGCGCAGGCCAGCCCGACGGCTTTTCAGGCGCCACTGTTCACCCCCACGCTGATACCCACCTTTCCACCGCCAACGGCGACCTTCAGCCCCCCACCGCCCCCCGCCAGCGCCACGCCCATCGCGCCCAGCGCCACACCAGCCCCTGTCGCGCCGCCGCGTCCTTTTTATAATCTAAACGTCTTTTGGGATTACGCCGCCCACAGCGTGCGTGTGGCCGAGGAAATTACCTACCCCAACCATACCGGCCAGACGCTGACCGAACTTCCGCTGCTGGTCAATCCCAATCTCTGGAACGGGGTTTTCCGGCTGAACGCCCTCAGCCTGAACAACGCCGCCTTTGACGGGCACAGCCTGAGCGGGCAGACGCTGCGCCTGCCGCTGGCGATTCCGCTCGAAGCAGGGCAAAGACTCACCATCCGCCTCGATTTCGAGCTTTCCCTGCCCTACAGCGCCGGAAAATTTGAAAATTTCGGCTGGACAGGCCGCCAAAGCAACCTGGTAGATTGGTTTCCCTTTGTGCCGCCCTACCTGCCGGAAACCGGCTGGCTGATGCGCGAACCCTGGGTCTACGGCGAAAACCTGGCCTACCCGCTGGCCGATTTCGCCGTGCAGCTGACTTTTGCCGATGTCATTCCGATTGTCGCCGCCTCGGCCCTGCCCGTGGAAAGCGGCTCAACCCTGCGTTATTCGCTGCCCGAAGCGCGCACTTTCACCCTTTCGGCCAGCCCGGAATTTCAGGTGGCGACCTCCAGCGCGGACGGAATCACTTTTTTGAGTTACACCTTTCCCGAAGACACCTCCGCCGGACAGGCCGCGCTGCTCTACACGCAGAGCGCCGCGCAGACCTACGCCCAATTTTACGGCGCGTACCCGCACGCCAGCCTGAGCGTGGTCGAAACCGACCTGAACGACGGTCTCGAATCGGACGGCTTGTATTTTCTGGCAAAAAATTTTTACGCCGCCTACGACGGCAGCGCCGCCAACAACCTGGCGCTGATTGGCGTGCACGAAACGGCGCACCAGTGGTTTTTTGGCGTCATCTCCAATGACCAGGCGCTCGAACCCTGGCTGGATGAAGCCCTGGCAACCTACTCGGAACATTTGTATTACGAAACCAACGCTCCCGGCCTGCTGCGTTGGTGGTACAACGCCCGCATTTATGCCTACGCCCCCAGCGGATTCGTGGACACGCGCGTCTACAACACCGCCAGTTCCCGCGCCTATGTGGACGCGGTCTATCTGCGCGGCGCGCTGTTTCTGGATGCGCTGCGCGAACGCATGGGCGACGCCGCTTTTTTGGCCTTTTTGCGCGATTATGTTGACCGGCATCGCGGCCACATTGCCACCGCCGATACTTTTTTCAGCGTGCTGGCCGACCACACCAGCCAGGCCGATGATTTAATTCAGGCTTTTTTTCGCTACCGCTAACTGGGAGAACGCCATGTTTCCATCCGCCCGCAACTTTATTTTCTTTCTGCTTTCTTCTTTTCTGCTGACTTCCTGCGCCTCGCTCCCCGGCCTGATTACGCTGACGCCGACCGAAGCGCCGCAACTGCCGACCGAGACGCGCTTCCTGCCGACGCCGGAGGCCGTCACCCTGACGCTTCCGCCCACGGAAAGCGCCCCCGCCCCCAGCGCAACCCCGCGCCCGGCGGCTTCGCCCACGCTGCAGGCCGAAACATCCCCGGCGGCGGTTCTCTCGTCCTATACGATTGACGCGCTGATGGATTACGACGCCAAAACCCTGCAGGTGACGCAGGAAATCATCTACACCCACAACGCCGAAGCGGTCAGCGCGCTCGTGCTGGCGATTCGCCCCAACGAACTGCCCAACGTCTTCACCCTGAACGCCGTCAGCGTGGACGGAACCCCGCTGACGACCTACGAACTCGACGGCCCAAAACTGACCATCAGCCTGCCCGCGCCGCTGGAAAATGGTCAATCGCTGGCGCTGGGGCTGGAATACCGCCTGGCTTTGCCCGAAATGCAGCAGGGCGACCCGAATCTCGTCCGCCCGCAGATTTTCGGCGTCAGTCAGCGCCAGGTGAATTTGACCGATTGGTATCCAATGCTGGTTCCATACATTCCCGGTCAGGGCTGGCTGCTGCACGACCCCTGGTTTTATGGCGAAAACCTGGTTTACCCGCTGGCAAATTTCGACGTGACGCTGCGCTTCAGCGACCCGGCCAACGCGCCGACGGTCATCGCCGCCAGTGGCGACGGTCAGCCCGTCGAAACGGGAATGCGCTACCAGTTGGCGCGCGGGCGCACCTTCGCCCTTGCGATGGGAAAAACCCTGCAGGTGGAATCCGCCCAAAGCGGGCAGACGCTCGTCTCTTCCTATTTCTACCCCGGCGACGAACTCGCCGCCCACGCCGCGCTGGAGGCGACAACCAAGGCGGTCGAAACGTATACCGCGCTTTTTGGCGCGTACCCGCACCCGACGCTGGCGGTAGTGCAGGGCGATTTCAACGACGGCATGGAATTTGACGGCCTGTATTATTTGAGCGACGCTTTTTATGGCTTGTACGATGGCACAGAACGCAACTATCTGACGCTGGTGGCGGCGCACGAGACCTGTCATCAGTGGTGGTTTGGGCGCGTGGCAAATGACCAGGCCGCCGAACCCTGGCTGGATGAAAGCCTGGCGACCTTCTGCGAGCGCATTTTTTACGAGAAAAATTACCCCGAGGCGCTGGACTGGTGGTGGTCGTACCGCGTGGATTTTTACGCGCCGAAAGGTTTCATTGACGGCGATGTGCGCAGTTACGGCGGTTTCACCCCGTACACCGACGCCACCTACCGCGTCGGCGCGCGATTTTTGGAAGAACTGCGGAAAACCATCGGCGACGAGGCTTTTTTCGCTTTTCTGAAGGATTATTCTGAAACCCTGAACGGGAAAATTGCCAGCGCGCCCGATTTTTTCCGCCTGCTGAGGGCGCATACCGCCGCCGATTTGAGCGGCCTGCTGGCAAAATATTTCAAAACCCCGCCCGCGCCGTAAGAAAGCCAGAAATTGAGATGATTACATTACTTCCCATTGAGCAAGACGATTACACGATATTCTACGAGCGCGAAATTGTGGATTACGCCCACGCTAAAGTCGCTGCTGGCAACTGGCCTGCTGATGAAGCCTTGGCAAAATCGCGCGCAGAGTTTGAAAGCGACCTGCCTGACGGACCGCGCACCAAAAACCAGTTCATTTTCACCATCTTCGAGGACGAAATGCGGCAAAAAATGGGAGTCCTGTGGGTGGAAGTCAAAATGGATGCGCCACATCACCCCGCTTTTATCTTTGACTTTGTCATTGAAGAACCATTTCGCGGGCAGGGGCATGGGAAAAAAGCCCTGCTGGCGCTCGATGAAAAATTACAAGGGTTAGGCGCAGAAAGCGTCGGCCTGCATGTTTTCGGCCACAACAAAATTGCTTTTGAATTGTACAAAAAGATGGGCTACGAAGTGACCAATATCCAGATGCGAAAAATGGTCGGGCGCGCGTACTAAATTTTTCGCTACAAGTCAATTTCCAGAAAGTCTTTGGCGAGGCTGACCGGGCCGGAGAATTTGGCGCGGGCTTCGGCCAGTGGGTCGCCGGTGGCGAGGCGGCCTGTCGGGTAGTGAATCAGCATCAACGCGCCGACTTCTGCCTGGCGGGCGGTCTCCCCGGCCTGGGCGGCGGAGGAGTGGCCGGTGAAGGGGCCGGAGGCCTCGTGTAGCAGCAAATCTACGCCCGCAGCCAGAACCGGCACCTGGGGGCAGGGTTCGGTGTCGCACGAATAGGCAAAGGATTTTCCGGTATCTTTCAACTCAAAGCGCAGGCCAATGTTCGGCACAAAATGTTTGACTGGGGAAGCCAGCACGCGCATTTCATCGTTATCCATCACCAGCGCCAGTTCATCAGCGGGGACGCGGCAAAAATTGACCGGGAAGAAGTTCGGCCATTCGGCCCAGCCGTAGAGGTTCATCATCGTTTCGACGCGGTCGAGGGTGTAATGCAGGCCGTAAATTGTCAGCGGAGCGCGCCGCCCGAGCAGCCACATATCCATCAGCAGCAGCGGCACGCCCGCCACATGGTCGGGGTGGAAGTGAGTGATGATGATATCCGTCAGGCGCTGAAAATCCACCCCGGCTTGCTCCAGCCGCACAATCGGGTTGCTGGCGCAGTCCACCAGCACCACGTGCGCCCGCCCGCACACCACCAGATGGGTGTTTTCGTTCTCGCGGGTCGGCACGGCGTTGGAGGAGCCGAGGATAATCAGTTGGGTCATGGCAGCGTCAAAAAGCGAATCAGCAGGAGCGGGGTCAGGTAGGTTTCAATCAACGCGGCCAGCACCAGCAGTGGAAAGGCAATTCCCAGGCTGACTTGCGCCCAGTCGGCCAATGATTCCACCAGCGTTTCGCCCAAGCCAGATTGTTTCTGCGGGGTAATCAGGCGTAGACCAATAAATAAAACCGCGGCGGTGGAAAGAATAACGGAGGGCAGTTCCAAAATGCCATGCGGCAAAATGCCGTACAGAAAAATTCCCCAGGGCGAAAGCCCCAGCCAACTCACCACCGAAAGCACGCCGCCAATCAGCGCAAAATTGAGCAGGTAAATCACCAGGCCGCCCACGCCAAAACTGAAGACACCGAAAAACAATACCAAAACTTCGGCGCGCAGGTTGTTGCCGAAAATGTATCCGAAGGAAAGGCTGCCGGGCAGGCCGTCCAACAGGCTGGACTGAACTTGCGTCAGCGCCTCGCTGAGTTTATCCTCTGGAAGTTTAAATCCGCCCAGCCAGGAATTGGCGTACAGTTGCGTGGCAAAAATGGCAAAAACGCCCACCAGCAGGGTGATTAAAACGCTAAAGCGCATCGAAAAAAGCGTGGCGCGCAGGGTTTTACCGTACCACTCGCCCAGCGAGTGCGCCCCGCCGGTAAAGCGCCGCCAGAAGAGTTGCAGCGTCCAGCGCAGGTTGAGCACGTCAATTTCGCGGCCAATCAGCGCCTCGCGCTGAAAATGCGCCAGGCCGAGCCGCACCACCAGCGCAGTGACAATCAGCACCGCCACAATTGCCAGCCACAAAACCTGATTGGTTCCCCAGAAAATCAGGGCGCTTTCGCCCTGAATCAGCAGCGCGGCGGGGATGACGATGAAGGAGGCCAGCAAATTGGCCGCGCGCACGCTGGTGGATTGGGTGGAAATAATAATCGCCGCACTGACCATCAGCACCGTCTGCGCCGCCGTCAGCAAAAGCATCTGAATCAACAGGTCGAGCGGCGGGAAGGGAATTTTCTGAATCAGCAGCCCAACCAAATACAACCCCATGCTGATGTAACTGGCGGCCAGCGGCACCAGCGACCCGGCCAACAATTTGCCAACGTACATCTGCCAGTCGGCCAGCGGGCTGGAAAGCAGCGGCTCCAGCGTGCCGCGCTCCTTTTCGCCGACAAAGGCTTCCAGCGCCACCACCAGCGAAACCGTCACCGGGAAAAAGCCGACCACCATCAGCAGAAACGGCACAATCCGCTCGGCAATCAGGTTTCCGCCATACTGGTTGACAAAGTCAATCGAGCGCAGGGCGGCATAATTCATCAGGTACGGGAAAAACAAAATCAGCGTGCCCATCGGCAGCAAAATGCGCCAGTCGCGCAGCTGGTCCACCAGTTCGCGCAGCGTCACCCACCAGGTGAGCCGCAGTTGTTCTCGGAGATTCATAGTTTCCCCCGCGCCGCCAGCGCCATGGCCTTCAGATAGATTTGTTCCAAACTGTGCGGAACTGCCTGCACGGCGCACACCGGCCAACCCTGAGAGACGAGGGCGCGCACCAGGCCGGGATTGACCGAATCGGGCGACTCGACCCGGTAGCGCAGACTGCGCTCCGAGGCGGAAACCACCTCCACACCGGGAACAGCCTCCAGGCCAGTCAGATGTACCGGCGCGGAAAAAGTCACTTCATATTCCGGCTTGCCCAACAATTGACGGCGCAATTCGGCCAGCGTGCCTTGCAGCAAAATGCGGCCACGGTAAATGATGGCGATTCTATCGGCCAGCATTTCGGCTTCGAGCAGGTTGTGGGTGCAAATGATGATGGAACGCCGTGAAGATTTCAGCCGGGAAATTTCCTGCCGCACCAGTTGGGCGCTTTCGGGGTCCATGGCCGAGGTGGGTTCGTCGAGCAGCAGCGCCAGTGGTTCGTGAATCAGGGCGCGCGCCAGCGCCAGCTTTTGGCGCATGCCTTTGGAATATTCGCCGGTGCGCCGGTTGGCGGCCTGCGCCAGGCCAAAATATTCCAGCAGTTCAGTGATGCGGCGTTTGCCAGTTTCTGCCGAAAGCCCGTAGATTTTGGCGAAGAAGTCGAGGTACTCGTTAGCGGTCATGCGCGCATACAGGCCGTGCATTTCAGTCAGCACACCGACCGAGGCGCGCACCTGATTGGGGTGCTCCACGACATCGTAGCCGCCGACCCGCGCCCAGCCGCGCGTCGGCGCAAGGATGGAGGTCAACATGCGAACGGTGGTGGTTTTGCCCGCGCCATTTTGGCCGAGCAGCGCCAGCACACGCCCTTCGGGCACGTCTAACGTGACGCCTTCGACAGCCTGAAAAGCGCCGAAATGCTTGGTTAAATCCTGACATTCAATCATGCAGGCTCCAGTGGTCAATAATCAGTGGTCAGTTGGCGTTTGGCAGCGGCGGCGGGAAAAGGCTATTCTGCCGGACGATTTTTGAGCAGCCGCCAGAGTAGCGCGCCCACCGCCAGCGCGGCGACAATCGCCATCAGCGTCTGATTGGCGTTGATGCCGCCCAGCATGGAAGCGTCCAGACGCAGAAAATCGAGCAGGAAACGCCCAATCGGGTAAACAATCAAATAAACCAGAAACAGGCTGCCGCGCGGCAGTTTGTCGCCAAAGCGCCGGTCGAGCCACAAGAGCAGAAACATGTTTCCAAAACTCCAAAGCGACTCGTACAAAAACAACGGGTGATAGTATTCCTGGTCAAGATGCCCCGTCAGCCGTTTGGCCGATTCGATGAAGATTTTCCAGGGCAAATCAGTCGCCGCGCCGTAGAGTTCCTGATTGAAATAGTTGCCCCAGCGCCCAACCGCCTGACCGAGCGCCAGTGCCGGGGCAGCGATGTCAGCCCACTCGGCAAAGTTAAGTTTACGCTTGCGGGTAAAAAAATAGGTGGCAATCGCCCCGCCGATAACCGCGCCGGGAATGCCCAGCCCGCCGTTGCGCAAATTGATTAAATCAAGCGGATGCGTCAGATAGTATTGGGTGGTAATTCCCTGCGCAATGGACGAGGGCGGCGGAGTGAAAACATGCCAAAGCCGCGCGCCAATCACTCCGGCAATGATCAGCCAGACCAGTAAATCCCAGACCAAATCGGGGTCGTGACCACGCTTTTCGGCGCGATGAGCGGCCAGCCAGCCGCCCAAAAATGCGCCCGACATCAACACAATGCCATACCAGTAAATGACAAAGGCATCTTGTCCGGAGCCAAAATAAATTCCATCAAAGAGAATTTGCACGGTTAATTTCCTTTCGCCTGTTTGCGAACGCGCCAAATGCGTTGCAAGGCAGTGACGTTGGCAAAGATGGCAATAGTCCAGACTGCCAGCCAGGCCAGATTAAAGACCAACAGCGGCGCGATCACCAGATAGCGTTCCACGCGCGTCAGGATACCAGTGTTGGCATCAAATTTTAGTGAATCGGCGCGAGCTTTGGCGTACGAAACCAGCACCGAACCAGCGGCGGCGACGTAGCAAACCATCACCAGGGTTTTGTCACCCTGCATGGCGTAAAAATACGTCAGCCCGCCGAGAATGAACAATTCCGAGTAACGGTCAGTGACCGAGTCGACAAATGCACCGAAATCGGAGGCTTCGCCGCGCAGACGCGCCATCGTGCCGTCGAGGCCGTCAAACGGCCCGCCGATGAGTACCAGCAGACCGCCCGCCAGCATTTGCCCCTGCGAAAGCAGATACGCGGCGACGACGTTGAGCAGCAGCCCCAGCAAGGTCATCGTATTGGGCATGATTCCCAACCGGTTGAAAAATCCGCCCAACGGGTCGAGAATTCCCTTGAATGTTACACGCAAGAACTGAGTAAACGTTTTCGTTTTCTGCAAAACAGGTCTCCTGAAATAAAGTCCAACGTCTCCAGACGTTGGCGGTTTTCTATTCGTCCGGCAAATCGCCTGCGCCGCGTTCCACCAGCACATCGCGGTCTTTACCGCCGCCCTGCGATTCGCCGACGATGCCCATTTCTTCCAATTGGTCAAGCAGGCGCGCGGCGCGCGGATAACCGATGCGCAGTTTGCGCTGTAACAGCGAGGCGTTGGCGCGCTGGCTTTGGCGCACAATTTCAATGGCCTGTTCCAGCAGCACGTCATCGCCGCCCTCTTCAGGCTCCTGCAGCAGGGCTTCCCAGGGCGCCAAATCGGTGGTGGTGGGCGCCATTTTTTGCCAGAAAGCCACCAGCCGCTCGATTTCCTGGTCGGTGACGTACACGCCCTGGGCGCGGATGGGGTTGCCGACTTCTGGATTCAGGAAAAGTAAATCGCCGCGCCCAAGCAGGGTTTCCGCGCCGGGGGTATCGAGAATGACGCGGCTGTCAATGCCCGATGCCACCGAAAAAGCCAGCCGCGCCGGAAAGTTGGCTTTAATCAGGCCGGTGACGACATCGGTGCTGGGGCGCTGGGTGGCGACGACCAGGTGAATGCCGGTGGCGCGCGCCATCTGCGCCAGGCGGACGAGGGTGTGTTCGGTTTGCTCCGGCGCAGACATCATCAGGTCGGCCAATTCATCCACGATGACAACCATGCGCGGCAGGGCGGGTGCGCCGTCTTTGCGGGCGGCGCGTTTCTGGTTGTAACTGTCCAGGTCGCGGGCGTGCGCGTCTTCCAGCAGGCGGTAGCGATGTTCCATTTCGGCCACCACCCAGCGCAGCACGCCGGTGATGCGGTTGACATCCGTTTCTACTTTGCCGAGCAAATGCGGCAGGCCGTTAAAACGGATGAGTTCCACCATTTTGGCGTCAATCATCACAATCCGCAAATCTTCGGGGGCGTTGTTCATCGCCAGGCAGGCCGCCAGCGCGGTGACAAAAACCGATTTGCCGGAGCCGGTTGCGCCCGCAATCAGCAGATGCGGCATACGCGCCAGGTCGGCAATCAGCGGTGCGCCAGAGACATCGCGCCCCAGCGCCACCGTCAGCGGGGCGCTGGTTTTGGCAAAGGCTTCGCTTTCGAGAATGGCGCGCAAGCGGACGGTGCTGGAACGGGCGTTGGGAACTTCGATGCCGACGTAGGGTTTGCCCGGCACCGGGGCTTCAATGCGCAGCCGCTCGGCAGAAAGCGCCAGCGCCAGGTCTTTTTGCAGGGCGGCAATTTGCGCCACGCGCACTTTGAAAAGTTGTTTTTCGTCTTCGGCGGTCAGGCCGGGCTTTTTGATAAAGCCAGGCTGAACGGCAAATTGCGTGATGGTCGGACCAATGCGAAAGCCAATCACCTTGACCGGAATGCCAAACTCATCGAGGGTTTTTTCAATCAGCCCGGCGATCAGGTTGATTTGGCGCTCATCGGGACGCGCATTTTGTTCGCCAAAGAACAGATTGAAAGGCGGCAGGCGGTCGCTGCGGGGCAGAATGGCGGCAGGTTTTTCTTCCGTTTTTTCGGGGAGTTTGAAATTTTTGCGGAACTGCGCTGGCAGCGGGAGCGCCGGTTTACGGGCGGGGGGAGCCGCTGAAACGGAATCCGGAAGCGGCGAAATATTTCCTGCCGCTGCGGCGGCGGAACCTAAACTCTCCAGCGCGGCAACAGGCTGTTCGCCCGCTATTTTCCACAACAGGGTTTCGATTTTGGGGAGCAAGTGAAAACCTATCAGACTGGTGACAATCAGCCCCAAAAAAGCGACAATGTTACGTCCAATGTCGCCCAGCAGGGCTGAAAGCAGGTAGGCCAGCGCCCAGCCAACGTAGCCGCCATCGCGGCCTTGTTCGGCGCTTTCAATTGAGACGCCGCCCAACAAGGTGAAGGTGAGAATGAAGAAGAAAGCGGCCAGTTCAAGCCAAAGGATGCGCCCCCAGCGCAATTGCTCTTCGGGGTGTTGACGGTGACGCAAAAGCCACCAACCGCCAACGCCCAGGAGGATGACGATGAAAAAACTACCGTAGCCAATACCGCGCCGCAGGGTGTAGACCCAGGGGTCAATCAATGCACCTCCGGTGATGCCGGTCAGGCCGAGCAGCGTCAGCAGGGCGAGCGCCAGCAGCAGCACCGCCGCGGCGTCGGCGCCAAAACGGCCAAAGTGCGTTTGGACGCGCTCCAGCCAATCGAGCGGGTCGAGGCGCGCGCGGGGATCTTCGGCAGGGAAACGCTGCTCGGTAGGCATTAGCAGGTTTCCAATTTCAGGCTCAACCCCAAGCGTTGACGTTCGGGGTCGAGGTGCAAAATGCGGACGTTAATGGCCTGATTTTCGCGGTAGGTTTCTCGAATACTGGCTCCGGTGGGAAGTTCGATTTCGGAGGCGTGTACCAGGCCTTCAAGACCTTCGGACAGCCGGGCGAAAACGCCAAACGATACAACGCTTGTGATGGTGGCTGGCAAAATATCGCCAATGGCATAACGCTGGGCAACGCTTTGCCAGGGGTTGGGCTGCAGACGTTTGAGGCTGAGGGCGATGCGGCAGCGTTCCGGCAAAATATCCAGCACCTGCACTTCCACACGCTGCCCGATTTTGAGAATATGAGAGGGGTGCAAAACGCGTCCCCAGGAAAGTTCAGAAATATGGATGAGGCCTTCGACGCCGCCCAAGTCAATGAAAACGCCAAAATCGGTGATGTTGGTGACATCGCCGCTGACAATTTCGCCGGACTGAAGGTTGGTGAAGATTTCGGTGCGGCGTCCGGCGTCGGCGCGGGCGGCGCGTTCGGAAAAGACAATGCGGCCTTCTTCGGGGACGCATTCGATGATTTTCAAGCGCAGGTCGCGGCCAACGTAGCGGGCGAGGAAACCTTCGCGCTCCGGCTCAACTTCGCAGGTCATGTCGATGAGATGGCTGTACGGGATGAATCCGCGCAGGCGCTCATTTTCGACCAGCAATCCGCCGCGGTTGTAGCCAACTACCGGCAGGGAAACGATTTGGTCCTGGCGATAAACACTGATGGCGTACTCCCAATCGGCGCGAAGCAGCGCAGGGGCAGAGGTTGATTCGGGACGGCTGAAAACGGGCGCAGTAGACAGGCGTGAGGCGGCGACAAAACGTTCTTCGTCGGCGAGAACAGATTGCCACCAGTCTTCGTCAATGTCGAGGTACGTTGCCTCGGCGTGAGGGGGATTGGCGATTACCATTAAGAATCAGCCTCCTTCCTTTCTTCGGGCTTGCGTTGGATTTCCATTTCAAGGATGGTTTTCGCAACCGCCTCAACAGCGATGCGTTGTTTGCGATATAAATCGGCTTCAGACATTGCCAGGCGGGCGGCGACTTCGCGCACTTTGCGGCCTTCGATAAATTTCAGGTCAAGAATGTTGTAAAGCATCCATTCAGTAGTAAAACGGCGTTCACCTTCTGGACGTACTTGTTCGACAGCGCGTTTGAGCAAGGCGCGCAGGGCGTTGGGCATGTTGCCATCATATTCATCGCGCGCCATTTCTTGCACAACACGCAAGCGCATCAACGGCGAATCGGTCAATTTGGGGCCGCCCCAGTAATGGTTAAGGGCTTCACGCACCCATTCGGAAACATCGTTCTCTGGAGCAAAGGTTTCTGCCAGCAAGTTGGCGCGGGTGTCGTAGCGGCTGGCCGCGCGCATACGCTGAATAAGTTCGACCTGGGGCTGTAAATCTTGCAGGGTGCTGAAAACACGCTGTTGCAAGGAACGATCTTCCAGCGCCAGCGCGGCGCGCTCAGCCAACAACCACAAAGCCTGAAGTTGATCTGGCTCAATCGTTTGCCCTGGCGCACAGACGACGCCGAGAATACCCAGCAAGGGGGCTTCCTGGTCACGGTCTAACTCAATGGCGCGACGCTGGCGCAGAGGTAAAATCCAGGTATCGTTCCATAGATATTCCTTACGACCGGAGGCATCTGGTTCGAGCAGCTGCAATGCCTGCGAAAGGTTATCTTTTTCGGCAAAGGGCTTTCCGGCGTTAATCAACAGGCTGAGTTCGCCGCCATCCAAAGCGGCAATAAAGGCCGAGGGCGATTGCATGTGGTCGCGCACAGCGGCCAACACGGCTTCGAGAAATTGGCGCAAATCGCTTTGAGTGAGTAAGCGTTCTTCAACATTTTGCAGCAAGGTCAGTTCGGCACGGTCGCGGCCAAAAAAGAGTTGGCGTTCCCAGATGGGCGCAGCCAAAGTGATGAGGTGTTCCATCAGCAAGATACTGGCGACTGTGGCGACGGGAACCCCGGCATTGTACTCCAAGCCGAAGGTTTCGCCGCCGCGCCGAACGAGAGTCATCACCGAAAGAGCCACCGAGGCGGTCACCGGACCGCGCATAATCCATTTAAAAAGACGACTCTTGACAACGCGATCAGGCCAGGCAACGCCAAAAAACGCAACGGCGTAGGCCATGATGATGATGAGCGCACCTACCAGTAGATTAATCAGCGTTGCAACGCTCCAAAAGAAGAGCGGAAAATTGGCGGCGAAGCTGGAGCCAAACAAAAGATAAGGGTAAGAGCCAAGCGCCGGGGCAGTAGCTCCGGTCATCAGGTAAATCATGCGGCGACGGCCCGAGCGAGTCAACATTTTGCCGTAGGCGCGGATGAAATTGACGCCCGCCCACAGCATCACCGCCAAGTAATACAAACTAAAAAAGTCCGTCCACAGGGTGCGCTGAAGGTGAGGCGCTGGTTGACGATTGACAACCAGCCCGCCCACCAACTGTCTGGCCATGAAAAGAAGCAGGAAGAAGACCGAAACGAGGTAGATGGCGCGTACCGCCATGCGGCGGCGTCCGCGCGAAGGTTTGCCAGCGGTAACCAGAAGCGCGTCTGAAAGGTGCAGATACGCCGGGGGCAGAAAAACGATCCCGATCCATTGCAGGCGCAGGAAAAGGTCAATTAAGTCAGCGCTTTTGACAGCGCTCTGAATGGCTTCGGAAGTGAAAATCACCATCACCGAGAGCAGAATGACGGCAAAGGAGCGCGCAACGCGGTCGCGCAAGTTAAATGTCAGCGCATAAATGAGAAGCGAAAAAGCCGTGATGGCAATCCCGGCTGTGAGAATTTGATTGAGTGTTTTGATCCCCGCCAGCAAACCTTCATACCAACCGCTAAACATGCAGACCATCCCGGTAAAAAAAAGTATGGCGCAAAAGTGACTTTGCGCAGAAGCGAAATAAATTTCGCGGTACGACTAAATAGTGCGGGTAAAAAATAAGGCCACATCGCGCGTGGCGTAGTGAATATCATTATAGCCACAAAATTCGTAGCCCAGTTTGAGCGCCATGCGAATGGCCGGATAATTTTTCGATTGCATTTCAAGAATGGCGCGGCGCAACCCCTGTTGCACACCCCAGGCTTCCGCTGATGCAACCAGCTTGCGCGCCAATCCCTGTCGCCGCCAATCGCGGCCAACCACTACATCACTAATCCAAACAGCGTGAGGTACCATTTTTTCAGTGAAGCGCACGTAAGCGACAGGTTCCATCCCAGACAGGGCAGTTTGCATGGGGGTCAGATGCCAGGTATCGGGCAAATCGCTTGCCGGGCGCGGATGCGTCACCTGTACCGCGCGCGGCAAGCGCACTTCGCGGAAGATGGCATCCACCTGGCCAGGGTCGCGGCGCAAATCCAACTGCCAAACGTAGTCCGTTTGCAGGCTGTGATCAAGGGCGCTCAAACGCGCCAGGTCGGTGGAGATGGTGTTACGAATTTGAATGTCGCTCATGGTGCATCGGGTGCCGCGATACGAACAGGAATTTCACAGGGGGGCAGGGCTGTGCCAGTGTTATCGGTGACGACGACGCGCAAGGTGTAGTCGCCAGGAGTGATGGTGGAAGTGTTCCAAACTCCCAGCGATGCGTCGCGCAAGGGGTCGCGCCCAGCGGCAATGGCAACCCAATCTTGACTGCCGACAGGAGCATATTCGTACTTAAAAAAGCCAAAGTTAGGCAAATCTACCGTGCCTTTGAGTTCGACCGCACCTTGCAGGGTCTGCCCGGCCTGAAGCGAGGTGATAATCAATTTTCCGGGAATACAGCCGAGCGTTCCAGCAGGCGGCTGCGGCAGGGTTGCGGCGGGAGTCGCCCCGGGGGGCAAGGTGGTCCGCGGCGTGGCAAACAGGTCAGGAGTCGCGGTTTGCAGGAAGGTCATCGCTGGAATGAAAGGGGCGACAAAGCTGACCAGGCAGAAAACGCTCAATCCCATCATCACCAACAGGATGGCGATGGTGCCAGAACTGCGCACGCGCTGAAACGCCATCTCTTTTTCGAGGCCAAAGACACTCTGCTTCCATTCCACCCAGGCGCGGTAGAGATTGCGAAACGCAAACAAGCCGCCCAGGCTGAGGAGTAAATAAAACGGGGTTTCATTTTTAACCAAAAAGCGAAAGAGGGCATCCACAACAGGTACGCTTACAGGCCGCGCAATACGCCGCGAATAATTTTTTCCAGGCCCGGCACCATCAGCCGACCCGCTTCGAGAACTTCTTCGTGGCTGGTGAGGGTGTTTCCGTCCAAATTGGCTTTGTTGCTAATGCCAGAGATACCGAGGACGCGCATTCCGCCGTGTCTGGCAACTGTGACCTCGGGAACGGTGGACATGCCAACCGCGTCGGCGCCCGCCATGCGTAGAAAGCGCAAGTCGGCTGGGGTTTCAAAGGCCGGGCCGCTCAAGCCAACGTAAACGCCTTCGCGCAATATGACGTTGCGTTGACGGGCGGCCTGGCGCGCCAACTCGCCCAAAGCGCGGTCGTAGGCCTGGCTCATATCGGGGAAACGCTGACCGAGCGCCGGGTCGTTGGGCCCAATCAGCGGGTTGATGCCGCTCATGCCAATCATGTTCAGGTGATCAGTAATCAACATCAGGTCGCCAGGGGCAAAATCTGGGTGAATCGCTCCGGCGGCGTTGGTAACGATGAGAATTTCAATGCCAAGGCGCTGCATGACGCGCACCGGCAGGGTGACCTGCGCCATGGAATAGCCTTCGTAAAAATGCACACGCCCTTGCATCACCAGCGCGGCCTGACCTTCCAGCGTGCCAATCACTAATTGACCAGTATGCCCCCAAACAGTGGATGTCGGCCAATGGGGCAAGTCGG
This sequence comes from Anaerolineae bacterium CG2_30_57_67, assembly GCA_001872455.1. Classification (GTDB taxonomy): domain Bacteria; phylum Chloroflexota; class Anaerolineae; order Anaerolineales; family Villigracilaceae; genus UBA8950. The sequence continues at coordinate 48,488 of MNXJ01000069.1, forward strand.
CGTAAGGAATAATATCGGATAATTCAATCGAATCGGCAAGGCTTCCCAAGCCAGAGCCAAGAATCAGGCCAACGCGCGGCTGGTAGCGGGTACGCGCGCGTACAACGGCGGCGACTTCGTCTATTTGGGCAAGAGAAAAAAACGGCTCGTTAATCATTTTTCACCAATGAATTCTAAATTTTTTTGATAATTCGTGGGTGAAATTATACACGATGGCACGACATTACGCCAAAAATGAATGCCGGACGCACAACAGAGCAGGAAGGTGATTGCGCATTGTAAAGACGCAGCTCCTATGCTATCCTTAACCGATAATGAATAAACTCTCCACCCAGGCGCTGTCATTTAGTGGGATAGTTTTCCTGTTTGCGACAGCCGCCACATTGTTAATTGCGCCCCATTTGATGAGCGGAATAACCGGCCCTTTGCCAAGCTGGTTTTCGCTTGTGTGTGGAACGTTCCTTTTTGTGCTATCAAACGTTTTTCTGGCCGGTCTGGTACTGAATTATCCCGAAAACATGCAACGATTTTTTCGGATGGGGGTGGGAATCGCCACGTTGGGACTGAGCGCGCTTGCCTGGCGCGGCGGTTTTTTTCTGGAGACTTTTTGGCTTGGTATTTTGACGCTGGCGGCAGTTCTCTCCGTTGCGCCCTGGCTAAATCAGCGTGACTGGCTGCGGGGACTTACGCAAGCTGCCCATTTTCTGCTGGGGCTGGCCGTATTTTTGCGGCCCGACTGGGTAGCATCCACATTGGGAACGCCTCCGCACCTGCCGACCCAGGCGGCGCTGGGGAGTGGCTTCATTTTGAGCGCACTGATTGCCATCCTGCTTGGCCTGCGTCCCCATATTTCGCCAGAATCACGCGCCCGTCCAATGGCGATTCCCTGGCTACTGTGGGGATTTTTGGGACTGCTGGTCGGACGCACTCCACAAATGCTGGTAGCGGGGAGCGCGGCCTTTAGCCTGCTCTGGATGGACTCCATTCCGTGGGAAAAAATTGTCTTGCGCGAGGGTCAGAGCCTGGGACGCCGCTTTGTTCACCTGATTGAAATTGGGCATAGCATTTCATTAGCGCTTACGCTGCTTATTTTGCAGGCCGTTGAGCGGCTCGTGCCAGGCGCACAAACCAGCCCACAGATGAACAGTGTGCGCAATATCGCCCTGGTAGGGTACACAGTTGTGGTCGCAATCAGTATTCTACTGATCATTTCGGTTGCGCTTTCGATCAACGGCATTTTTTCGGGCTTGCAAGGCATAAAAATGAAAGCAGAGATAGAAAACACCAGCGAAAATGGAATATTTGCCGTAATGGTCAACCTGCTGCTGCAACCATTTGTCACCTCTCAAGAAATGTTAAGCCATGTTTCGCGTCAACAGAAAGAATACGCCCGCCTGCTGGAAGAACGTACCCGCAGCGAAAAACATCGCATGGCGCAGTTACACCTGCTTCACCAGATGAATCAGGAATTGGTCACCGTCCTCGACGCGCCCGTTTCGGCACAACTAGCTGCCAACGCCATTGCGGCCACGCTGGGAGTCAACCTGACAGCCGTGTTTGAATTCGACCCAGAACGCGATGAAATGGTGTTGATGGCTTCCAGCGGTGAACAAGCCACAGCCATTCCACCCGAATACCGACAGAGCATTCGCGTTGGGCTGATTGGGCGCGCCGCGCGCCTGCGCCGCACACAGCTGGTGGCGGATACACGCCTCGACCCTGATTATCTGCAACTCAATACTCTCGAAAACTTCTCTGAGCTGGTCGTGCCACTGCTCAACTACAACCAACTGCGCGGCGCGTTGCTCATCAGCCATGCCAGCGTCAATAACTTTGATGACAGCGATATTCGCGTTCTTGAGACACTTGGCTTGCTTTTAGTCACGTCCTGGGAACGCAGTGACCATGAACAGCGCCTGATGCGGCTGATTCAGGCTGGTGTCAATCTTTCCACTACGTTGGAGGTGGAGGAAGTGATTCAACAATTGGCAACCAGCGCCCAGCAAACGCTGGATGCCCGTTACGTTTTCCTGGCATTGGTAGATAAGGGCGGCGGCTTCACACGCATCGCCAGCGCCGGGTACGCCCCAACACTAAGCAGCATGTTGGGAAGCGACCCGGAGGGCAACACGCTGATTCAAACCGTGCTGAACAATTCCAAACCCTTGCGCGTGCGCGACGTGCGCAAAAAATTCACTACCACCCCCACCGGAAGTCTTGACTTGCGCACCCTATTGGCTGCCCCCATCCGCTTGCGTCAATCCAGCATCGGTGTTTTATTATGCTTTGGCAAACAAGGCAACCGCGCTTTTACCGACAACGACGAAGGTCTGGTACGCCTGCTTGCCAGCCAGGCCGCGGCGGCCATCGAAGCCACCTGGCTCTATCAGGAAATCCGCTCCATGTTCAGCACCGCCACCCTGCTCTACCAGTTAAGCACGCGCGTCATTCAGGCTGAGCAACTTACCGACGCGGCGGCGGCGATTGCCGAAAGCTGTTACCAAATCAGTCGCGCGCGCGCGGCAGGCATTGTTCTGATGGATGTTCATCAGAAAGTCAGCATCAAAGTTCAAATCGACTCCACCGGCCTGCACCCCGGCAACAATCATCCGCTCTCTCTGGTGCGGCAAGCGCTTGCCAGCGGGCAAAGTATCATCTTTTCATCCGAAAATGAATTGGCACGCGTCTGCATCCCCCTGCAAACCCCGCGCCACCAGTACGGTGCGCTCTGGCTCGACATCCCGGAAAAAAATTGGAGCGACACACGCTTTGCCGATAATCTGCACAGCCTCGCCAACCAGGCTTCAATTGCGCTGGAACGCAGCATCCTGCTTTCCGAAACCCGTAAGCAGGCCGAGGCGCTGGAAGCGGCCTTGAACGAACTAGAAGTGACCTATGACCAAACGCTGGCGGCGCTCACCTCTGCTCTGGATGCGCGTGACCGTGAAACGGAAGGACACAGCCTGCGCGTGGCGCGTATCGCTTCCTTTTTGGGGCGCAAAATTGGTCTCAACGAAGAACAGGCCAAAATATTGGAACGCGGCGCAATTTTGCACGACATCGGAAAAATTGGCATCAGCGACACCATTCTGCTGAAACCCGGCCCGCTGACGCCTGAAGAATGGCAAACCATGCGTCTGCACCCCGATATTGGCGCACGCATTATCGAGGGGATTCCATTTTTGCAGGAGGCTTTGCCCATCATCCGCTATCACCAGGAACGCTGGAACGGATCCGGCTACCCGCTGGGACTCAAGGAGCAGGATATTCCCTTTCCCGCGCGCATATTTGCCGTCGTAGACGCCTACGACGCACTCACTACGAACCGCCCCTATCGTACACCCATCTCCACCGAGGAAGCGCTGGAATTTTTGCGCGGGCAGGCCGCAATTTTATTTGACCCGGAAATTGTGCAAGCCTTTGAGGCGCTCGTTGCCAGGGAAGAATTGGCAGCATTGATATGAAAAATAACAATAAGCGCACGCCGTCAAACGTCACAGAAGCCGAATCCAACCGGCTGGCAAGGCCCGCCACATTGTTTGGCTTGTTCCTGTTCACCGTGCTGATTGGTTACGGCCTGTGGCAAAATGCACTGGGCGCAAAAAGTGGACTGCAAATCACCTGGTTGGGGCTGGCGGGCATTCTCTACACCATCGGGTTATATTTTCTTTTACTGGTACGTTTCACGTTGGTCTACCGCTGGCGACTGTTATTTACCCTGGGAAATGTCTTTGCCACCACCATCAGCCTGGCATTTTTGCCAGATGATGTTCAAATTATTCCCCATATTGTCATTACGCTGGTCGCCATTGTGACCGTCATCCTGTGGGGACGGTCACAAGCGCAAATTTTTATTTTTCTTACTGCGCTGGCAAGCGTCAGCCTGCTGCGCCCAGATATTGACGATGAACTGCCAGAACACCGGTTGACACGTTTCAGCCTGTTTTTACTGGCCTTCATCCTGGCAGAAAGCATCCATCGGCTGATTGAATCCACACACGCGCGCATTCAACGTCTGGAAAAACTCAACGAATTTGGACGAAAAATTGGCTCTTCGCTGGACAAGACGGAAGTCGTCAACCTGGTTAATGCCGCCCTGCAAGAAGCGCTTGACGCTGATACCTATTATCTCGGCATCCTGGAATCTGGTCAAATACGGCTGGATTTACTCTATGACGACGGCGAATGCTTCAACAACACCACCGTCTCCGCTGATGGCACGCTCTCTGGCTGGGTGGTACGCAACCATCAGCCGCTCTTCATCCCAGACCTGCGCAATGATGTCGAGCTGGAAGGCGTGGAACTAATCGTGGTTGGCAAAGGACGCACCAGCCTGTCATGGATGGGCGTTCCGATGATTACCGCCCATCTGACCGGCATTCTGGCCGTCGGGTCGTACCGCCACAACGCCTTTGACCGCACCGACATGGAATTACTGGAGAACTTGGGGCAACAAGCCGCGTTGGCGCTGGATAACGCCTATCACCACGGCGAAGTGAAGAGACAATCACAAATGGATAGCCTGACGCAGGTATATAACCACGGCTACTTCATTTCACTACTGGAAAAGAGCGCCGTAGAATTAAAGAAATCCGGCGGGAGTATGAGCCTGATTATGATGGATATTGATTATTTCAAACAATACAACGATACTTACGGCCACTTAACCGGCGACCGGGTACTGATAGAACTGACCCATTTATTGCGCGCCTACATCAAATCCAGCGATAGCGTTGGCCGTTGGGGTGGAGAAGAATTCGCCTTACTGCTCATCAACACTACGGGCGAGCAGGCTGCCCAGGTCGCGCAGCGCATTCAAGAAAAGGTCAATTCGCTTCAGTTGCAAGCTGAAGATGGCCGGCAAATTGCATTACCCACCGTCAGTCAGGGAATTGCCATTTTTCCTGCTGAAACAGATGACATCATCCGGCTGGTAGATATGGCCGACCAGCGTCTGTACCTGGCAAAAGAGCGTGGGCGCAATCAAATTGAGCCGGGCGTAGAACACTGGAAATATATTCAGTAAGCGATGTTGTCTCAGATTGCATAACATCAACGCAGCAATAAAAGTCCTCCCGGAATTTCTCCGGGGGGACTTTTGCAAGCATCTGTGAACAGATTACTTGACTTCGACGGCAGCGCCGGCTTCTTCGAGCTTCTTCTTGGCCTCGGCGGCGGCATCTTTGGTGACGGCGGAAAGAACTTTGCCGCCAGCGGTTTCAGCGAGGGTCTTGGCTTCACCCAGACCCAAGCTGGTGAGTTGACGGATGACTTTGATGGTCTCAATTTTCTTCGGGCCGGCATCTTTGATGATGACGTCAAATTCGGTCTTCTCTTCGACCGGTTCAGCGGCGACAGCGCCAGCGGCGGCGGCCATAGCAACCGGAGCGGCGGCGGAAACGCCCCACTTTTCTTCCAATTTTTTAACCAGTTCAGCGGCTTCAAGAACAGAGAGCTTGCTCAGTTCTTCAACCAGGGTATCGAGATTAGCAGCCATTGCGTAAAAACTCCTTATTACAGTGAGAAAATTCTTGACGGATAAAAATGCGTAACAACCGGTTACGCAGCAGCCTGAGCCGTATCTGCATAGGCTCGGAAGACAGAAGCCAGCGAGCGCGCGGGTTCAGCGATGGTGCGAACCAGTTTACCAGCAGGGGCTTGCAGCACGCCCAGCAATTGCGAGCGAACAACAGGCAGGGGCGGAAGATCTGCCAGGACCTTCACTTGAGCGACGGACAGAGATTGCTTGTCCAAGAAACCGCCCTTGACCTTGACGGGTTCAAGGCCCTTTGTGGATTCGGCCAATGCCTTGGCAGTCGCCGCCGGATCGCTGAAAGCGAACGTGATGGCGGTGCTTTTTTCAAAATATTCAGCCGGCGCTTCCATGCCAGCATTTTGAAAAGCTCTACGAACCAGGGTGTTTTTGACGATATGAAACTCGCCACCACTTTCGCGCACCTTGGCGCGAATGGCATCCAGGTTTTTAACATTCAAACCGGTATATTCCACTAGCAGAACGGCCTGACTGCGGCCCATCCACTCTTGATACTGTGCGATGACAGCATCCTTCCTTTCACGAGAAATAGCCAAAGAAAATTACCTCCTTTCCTTAAAAATTTTTGCCCGACAAACGTCAGGCAAAGACTTAATCCAGAAGGATTATGAGTCTTCACCTGGGCAGGATCATTAAGCGCTATCCGAAGAATACGCGCCTGCCGTCAATGGCGAAGTTCGTTTGTCAGTAATGCGCAAGAGTAAAAAGAACTTACTCGGTCGCTTTCGTTGATTGGGCGGCGTTGGAGTCAACTTTAATGCCGGGGCCCATGCTTGCCGCCAAGGTGATGTGCTTCAGGAAGTTACCCTTGGCTCCAGTCGGACGTGATTTGACAATCGCGTCCATCAGAGTAGCAAAATTTTCAGCCAGTTGCTGCTCATCAAACGAGGCCTTACCGATCTGGACGTGAATATTGCCAGTTTTGTCCAGGCGAAATTCCACGCGGCCAGCTTTGGCTTCTTTGATGGCGCGAGGCAAATCATCGGCGCTGACAACGGTACCCGCTTTGGGGTTGGGCATCAAACCGCGCGGGCCGAGAACACGACCCAGGCGGCCAACTTTACCCATCATATCAGGCGTAGCAATAGCGACATCGAAATCAAGCCAGCCGCCCTGAATTTTCGCCATAGTCTCATCATCGTCTGCAACAGCATCGGCTCCGGCATTGCGGGCAGCAGTAGCCGGTTCGCCAGCGGCGAAGACCAACACACGCACAGTTTTACCCAAGCCATGCGGCAGGACAACGACATCACGCAACTGCTGATCGGCCTGTCGTGAGTCGAGGGTCGTGTTCAAGTGAACTTCGATGGTCGCATCAAACTTGGTAAAAGCGGTCTCTTTAACCAACTTCAACGCTTCAGCGGGCGCGTAAAAGGTATCAGGGTTTACTTTTGCCGCAGCGGCCAGGTATTTCTTTCCGTGTTTTGCCATTTATTCCTCCGTGGTGCAAACGGGTTGCCAAAAACAACCCTCCCACCAGTCTAGTCAACTACTGTGATGCCCATCGAGCGGGCGGTGCCTTCGACCTGTTTCATTGCGCCTTCAATGCTGATGGCGTTAAGGTCTTTCATCTTGGTCTCAGCAATTTGGCGCACTTGCGCGCGGTTAACCTTGCCAACCTTATCCTTGTTGGGGGCACCGGAGCCTTTTTCCACGCCGGCTGCAGTGCGAAGCAATACTGCGGCAGGAGATGTTTTCAGCACAAAGGTGAATGACCCATCGCTGTAAACGCTGATTTCAGCAGGCAGAATTTCACCCGGGCGATTGGATGTGCGGGCATTATATTCTTTACAAAAGGCCATGATGTTGAGGCCATAACCCGCCAGCGCAGGGCCGACCGGGGGCGCCGGGTTGGCTTTGCCAGCCGCCAGCTGGAGACGAACAACTGCTTTTAGTTTTTTTGCCATATCTACTCCTTGTGCCGGGGCCAAACCCCGGTTGTGGTATTAGCGGGAAAACCCTCCCACTTTCAAACGGCGATGATGCTAACGCCGATTTACGCTTTTTCAACTTGCAGAAAATCAAGTTCCACCGGGGTTTCACGTCCAAAGAACGAAACCATCACACGGGCCTTGGTACGTTCCATGTCAATTTCTGACACAATGCCACGGAAGTCGTTGAATGGTCCATCCGTGATGCGGACTCGCTCACCCACTTTGAATGTTACGTGGATAGTTGGGGCTTCGGCTTCCATGCGCTTAATAATCAAATTGACTTCTTCGGGCCGCAGAGGCGTCGGTTCTTCGCCCATGCCGACAAAACCAGTCACGCCGGGAGTGTTACGCACAACATACCATGACTCTTCCGTCAAAATCAGATTTACCAACACATAACCAGGGAAGATGTGCCGCTCCACCGTACGACGCTTGCCTTCGCGCACTTCAATTTCTTCTTGCGTGGGAATAACGACATCGAAAATTTTGTCCTTCATGCCCATCGTTTCGATGCGTTGCTCGAGATTGTGCCGAACCTTGTTTTCATAGCCCGAATAGCAATGGATGACAAACCAGGCAGGCTGATCCGCGGCAGATTCGCTAGGCGCAGAAGTATCATCCGCCGGAAGGGGAATTTCATCGCCGGGGATAGTTTGGTCAAGCTCGGAAGCATCCTGCACGCTCATAACAATCTCTTTCTAAAGTCTTACACGCCCAGAATTAAATTTACAAACCAAGCGCCGATGGCATCTACAACACTCAGGTAAACGGCCATCACAACCAGAACCAGTATGACGATACCAGTCAAGTTTTTGGCATCAGGCCAAGTTGGCCAGTTAACCTTGCGCAGTTCACCGACGGTTTCCCGGTAAAAACGAGCAACGGCATTTGGCTGTTTGATTTCTTTTTTTTCTTTTTCTGCCAAGGCAAACTCTCCTTATGCTGTACGGTGAAAACGCCGCCTACACGGACGGCGTCCAAATCAGGCAGGCCAGGCAGGACTTGAACCCACAACCACTCGTTTTGGAGACGAGCGCTCTACCAATTGAGCCACTGGCCTATTTTAGTCAGATAGTCGTTCAGGCTATGGGCTGTGATAGTCCGTAACCATACGACTATCTGACTAGTGAACTACTTTGTTTCGCGGTGCGCCGTATGCTTGCGACAACGCGGACAGTACTTACTCAGTTCCATGCGCTGCGGATCATTGCGGCGATTTTTTTGGCTGGTGTAATTGCGTTCTTTGCACTCGTTGCACTGAAAAGTAATAACGGGACGAACATCTTTCTTTTTAGATGCCATGCTTGCTTACCAACTTTCCGAGTTTATTCGATAATCTTAGTGATGACACCCGCGCCAACGGTCAGGCCGCCTTCGCGGATGGCAAATTTGGAGCCTTGCTCCAGGCCGACCGGCACAATCAGTTCCACCGTCAGGTTGACGTTGTCGCCGGGCATGACCATTTCCACACCTGTCGGCAGGGTGATGTCGCCGGTTACATCCATCGTCCGAATGTAGAACTGCGGGCGGTAGCCAGTAAAGAAGGCTTTGTGTCGCCCGCCTTCTTCTTTCTTCAGCACGTACACC
>MNXJ01000063.1 GCA_001872455.1 Anaerolineae bacterium CG2_30_57_67
CTGCTGGCGCAATCCGCCGCCCGCGCCGGAATCCGTTTTTTGCACATTTCCACCGATGCGGTTTTTGACGGCACCAAAGACGGCATCTACACCGAGTTGGATCAACCCAGCCCGCCGGGTGTTTACTCCGCGACCAAATTGCAAGGAGAAGTGAATGTACTCTCCACCAACCCCACCGCCATTGTGGCGCGGGTCAACTTCTTTGGCTGGTCACTTTCCGGCACGCGCTCGCTCTCCGAGTTTTTCTACAACAAGTTGTCAACCGGCCAACCCGCCAACGGTTTTACCGACGTTTCCTTCTGCCCCTTGTTCGTCGGCGACCTGGCAGAGATTTTGCTGCACATGCTGGAAAAAAACCTGGCGGGGCTGTACCACGTCGTCGCGGAGATTACACTCACTGTTTGAGGCTCGTCGCAATGACATCCTCCAAGCGGTAAATTGCAGTAAATTTTCTATTCGGGAAAAACTCTAATAACCAGTGGGCCAAATCAAGTCCTAAAACCCCTGCGCCATGTACTCACCCCACACCCCTCTCAGCGTGTTACAAATCTCTCCCAGCGTGATGTTGTTTTCAACGCATTCAATAAATAACGGCATCAAATTTTGCGTGCTTTTGGCCGCCTCCACCAACTTTCCAAGGAACTGTTCGGTTACTCTTTGCTCTCTATTCTCCCGCAACTTCTTCAACTTCTCCCTTTGTCCCAATTCAATCACCGGATCAACCTTCAAACGTTCCAACGTGAGAACTTCGTCAACAGCGAATTGATTGACACCCACCACAATCTTTTCTTTGCGTTCAATCTCTTTTTGCGCGGCGTAAGCGGCATTTTGAATCTCGTTCTGCATGTAGCCGCGTTCAATGGATTGCAGCGCACCGCCCATTTCGTCAATTTTGGTGATGTAATCGCCCGCGCCTTTTTCGATTTCGTCGGTTAGATACTCCACCAAATAAGAACCAGCCAGCGGGTCAATGGAATCTGCGATACCTGATTCATAGGCGATGATTTGCTGGGTGCGCAGTGCCACCCGCACCGATTTTTCGGTCGGCAACCACAGGGCTTCGTCCATGCTGTTGGTGTGCAAGCTTTGCGTACCGCCCAACACCGCCGCCAGCGCCTGAAGCGTTACCCGCGCAACGTTGTTTTCGGGCTGTTGCGCCGTCAGCGTCGAGCCGGCGGTTTGCGTGTGGAAGCGTAACTGCCACGAAATCGGTTTTTGCGCTCCAAACCGTTCGCGCATGATCTTTGCCCACAGCCGCCGAGCCGCGCGGAATTTGGCGACTTCCTCCAGCAAGTTGTTGTGCGCGTTGAAGAAGAACGAGAGCTGACCTGCGAAGGCATCCACATCCAAGCCAGCCTTGAGCGCAGCTTCCACATACGCGATGCCATTGGCGAGCGTAAAACCCACTTCCTGCACGGCGGTGGAGCCTGCTTCGCGGATGTGATAGCCCGAGATTGAGATCGTGTTCCAATACGGCACTTCGGCGGCGCAGAATTGGAAGATGTCGGTAATGAGCCGCATGGACGGCGTGGGCGGAAAGATATACGTGCCGCGCGCTACATACTCTTTGAGAATGTCATTCTGAATCGTGCCGCGTAACTGGCGCATATCTGCACCCTGACGTTTTGCCACGGCGATGTACATCGCCAGCAAAACCCCGGCGGGGGCGTTGATGGTCATCGAGGTGGAAACCTTGTCAAGTGGAATCTGGTCGAACAGCTGCGCCATGTCGTGAATGGATGAAATCGAAACGCCCACCTTGCCCACTTCGCCCTCGGCAATTGGGTCGTCCGCGTCGTAGCCGATTTGGGTCGGCAGGTCAAACGCCACCGAAAGCCCGGTCTGCCCGGCGCCGAGCAGGTAGCGGTAACGGCGATTCGACTCTTCGGCGGTGGAAAATCCGGCATATTGGCGCATCGTCCAAAATCGCCCACGATACATCGTCGACTGAACACCGCGTGTGTAGGGGAATTCGCCTGGCAAGCCGAGCTTTTCCATGTAATCGGGGTCATTGTCGGTGGGCAAAATTATCGGTGGCAGTTCGATGCCGGAGGAAGTTTCAAAACGCGCTTTGCGTTCCGGAAATTTTTCCAGCGTTTTCTTGCGGGTGTTGGTAAGCCAGCGCAGGTATTCGGTTTGGTGGGCCATAAAAATCTCCGGGAATAAAAAATGTTGGCTCATGTGTGAAGAGTGTACAGGCTATAAGGTTTGGGCCGTTCAAAGAATAAAAATCTTAACACGAATTTTCCGAATGAAGCGAATAGCGTGAAAAAAAATTCGTCGGTCGCCCAATTTGCATAATTTGCATAATTTGCATAATTTGTGTTGAGGCCTGTCACCCTTGTAGTACACGGATTATACATGAGCCAACATCTTTACGTTTACGTTAAAAATTTGTATCTGCTCAGCTATCGCTGTTTCGGCGGACTAAAGTCCTGCCTCAGAGCATGAAAGTCGGACACTTGCACTTGCGTCAGGGGCAAGTATAAATCCGACTCTTGCACCAGCCCGCTGAAAAGAGCGAAAAGGCAGTTGGGTTGAGCAGTTATAAAAATTAATTAAAAGATGAAGCCGGCGTAAGAACGGCTTCATCTTTTGTGTTTTTCATGGGCTTTTTACGGCGTTGCTGACGGCGCGCGTGTGTTGGTTGGCGAGGGCGTTTGACTGGGCTGACGGGTTTGCGTTGGCGTGATTGTGGCCGTAACCCGTGGCGTGGCGCTGGGTGTTTGTGGCGTTGGTGTGCGATAGGCCAGCGCCAACTGACTCACCTCTGCGCGTATTTCCGGGCTGACGGCTGCTTCGGGGAGCGCTAAAATTTCCAGCCAGTTTTTGTAAGCCTCGTCGGGAAAGTTCTCTTCGCGCAGTGAAAAAGCCTCGTAGTACAGGTAACGCGCTTTTTTGGCGTCACTATTTGCCAATATCTCAATCTTCAGTAAGGCGACGTAAGCATTGCCATAGTCGTCTTGCGCTTGTTGCGCGCGCGCAATTCCCAGCCCGGCATCAAATGAGAGCGCATTGAGACGAAATGCTGCGCGAAAATCGGCTTCAGCCTGCTCAAAATTTTTCAGTGCCATCTGGGTTTCAGCGCGCCAGGTGTAGGCTTCGTCGCTGTTTTTGTCGAGGCGAATGGCCTGGTCAAGCGCAGTCAGCGCCTTTTCATATTCACCTTGTGACAGATACGATGCGCCCAAAAACGTAAAGGCCTCGGCGTTATCGGGTGAATACTGCAAGTAGAACTCCAAATTCTTGAGCGCATTTTCCAGGTCGCCAGTCGCGCGATAGGCCATTCCCAGCATCAGATAACTGCTCAATTCTTCGGGGTCAAGCTGGTTGGCGTCCAATGCGGCTTGCAAGGCGCGTTCGTTGTTGCCCAGCGCCAACTCAGCGCGCGCCAGGCCAATTTGCACCAGTGGCGAATCGGGCATCATCGCCTTGGCGCGGCGCAGGTCAAGCATCGCACCTTCTGGATCGTTTTTCTTCAATAGGTATAGGCCGCGTTCCAGGTAGGCTTCCCAGTAATTTGGGTCGTAGGCGATTGCCGCGTCCAGGTCAGTCTTAACATCTTTTTTGGGTGTCAGCGCCAGATTGGCGCGCGCCCGCCCCAGATACGGCGGCGCAAAGTTTGGGTTAATTTCAATTGCTTTTTGGTAATATTCCAGCGCTTGCTTGTAATTTCCCGCCAGGCGTTTGGACTCGCCCATGAAAAACACGGCATCCACGGAGCCGGGCTGCGTGGTGGCAACCTGTTCCATCATCAGCGCCATCATTTCCCACTGATGGTCTTCATACGCGCTAATTGCCCCGCGAAAAGAATCCCCGGCAGTATCGCCGTGCGGCGTGAGCACATAAACCAGTGTGGGCGTATACGTCATCGCCACCAGCTCTGAAAGCGGGCGTAACTCACCGGGGCGTGGCGTCGAAAAAATTGTTGGTGTGGGGGTTTGCGTAATTGCGTGACGTGTGCGTTGCGGGCGGAAAGTCCCCGTCAGCGCCATGCCGCCCACCAGCCCGCCAATCAATAGCACCCCGGTCACAATCACCGCTACCGCGCGGAAAATTGGATTGCCCACCAGCGCCTTAAAACCCGTCTGACGTGGGGCGTCATCGCTCAGTTTTACCTTGCTTTCCCATGGGCGCGGATGAAGCATCGGAAACGGCGGTTTGCTCTCGTCGGGCGGCAATGCGCCCATCAGCGTCAGGCCGCGCCGCGCCGCGGCGCTGTTTGGGTCGAGCCGGTACGCGGTTTGCAGGCAATACAGCCGCTCTTTGGGCGTCTCCATCGCCGCACTCAACCAGACCCAGTATTCCACGCGGGTCTGGTTGGTTTTCAAAAGATCGGTCAGCAGGTCGCGGGCTTCTGCCAGTTTGCCCTGCTCCACCAAATCCATTGCCGTGCGGAATTTCATTTCCTCCGGCGAGATTTCGGGCTCAAGTGTGTCGTTCATAACCATGCCTAAAGTGTAGCACAGCCGCAAAGGTGCGGCAAGTCTCTGGGATATAATGAAAAAGATGATTTGCCTTAGCCGTCGCCTGCTTCTGATTGTCTTGCTTTTCGGCCTTTCGGCTTGTTCCGCGCGCCGGACAGATGCTCCTCGGCTCGACTCGCCGTCAAATTTGACGCCCTTCCTGCCAGGCCTGACGCCGTCAAGAAACGCTCCAACCCTGCGCGCGCCCACGCTGGTCAGTGTTTTGCCCAGCGCGACGCCTTTCGCGCACGTCCTCATGGCAGGTGAAACCATCAGCGCCCTGGCCGAGCGTTACAGCGTGAGCGTGGATGAAATTCTGACCGTTAATCCCGGCCTGCAACCGCAAGTGCTCCCTGTCGGGCAGGTAATTCTCATTCCCGCGCCTTCCGTTGCCAGCCAGCAGGCATTACCTACGCCGGTGTCGCTTCCCGTCAGTCCGGTGCGCTGTTCTCCTCAGCCGGGTGGTGTATGGTGTTTTGCGCTTGTTTCCAACCCTTCTGCCGAAACCATTGCCTTGCTGACCGGGCAAATGCGTCTGCTCGATTCGACCGGGCAGACGATTCAGACGCAGGCGGCGCTTGCGTTGCTTGATAATCTGCCGCCCGGGGCGGCATTGCCGTTGGCGGCTTTTTTTAGCCCGATGCCGACGGGTGTGTACGGCGCTGAGATGCGAATTATTACTGCTTTGCGTTTGCCCGTTCAGGCGGCGCCACTCGCGCCGGTTGTGCGCAATCTGTTTACGCAAGTGGATTTTCGTGGGCGTTCTGCGTCTGTCGCCGGGTATGTTTTTTTGCCAGAAAATGCAACCGCCGCCAATCAAATCTGGTTGGCGGCGGTTGGGTACGATCGAGACGGCGAATTGGCCGCCTTTCGGCGGGTGGAACTTCTAACGGCGCCGGCGCCCGGTCAGGCGCTGCCGTTTTCGTTGAAACTCTACAGCCTGGGGAATGCGCTTTGGCGGGTGGAAGTTTTTGCCGAGGCGCACTGATTTATTTCACCAGCCAGCCTTCGCTGGCGCAGGCTGGCTCCGCGCCCGGCCAGGTAACGCAAATCTGATAACTGTATCCGCCTTTTTGGTTGTTACCCTTCCATTCGATGTAGCTGCTGCCGCTGGCGGATGTGGGTGGAAAGGTGAGTTTTTGCTGGCTTCCATCTGGCAGAGTGATGGTGAGCGTTGGCTGCAAATCTTTCAGCGGTTGGGACGGCGTCTGGTTGTAAATTAGCAAGCTGATGATTTGTGTTTCGCCTGGGGCGAGATAGGCGTTTTGCTCCCAAATGCGCAGCTGCAGGTTGGGCGTCAGGCCGGTGCGCGCGCGCAGGTAGTCGTATCCCAGCGCGGCAGGGTGAATTTGTGCGCCGATGGGCGCGCTGGGGTCAAAGTCGAGGCAGTAAGTGGTGAAACACTGACGGCGCAGACCGGTGAATTCAAACAGTTCGGTGGTTGGCGGGCCAGAGATTTCATTGCTTCCGTGCCGGGCGACATACTCGATGAAGGCGGTGGCAACGTTGTAGCCCAATCCGTCGCGCAGGGGAATGAAACTAAACCCGGGCTCGTTGCGCGGCGCAGCCGGGGCTTGCGGTGCAACCCCTGCCATTTGTGGCAGGGCGCGCAGGCTCATCAGGCGCAAGTTGTCGGGGGGCGCGGTGACGATGATGTTTTCGTAAATCTGTTCCAAATTGCCGTCTGACGCCAGGTAGACGGGGGAAAGGGGGCTGCCGGTAAAAGAGTCGCCCAGACGTTCAGTCAGCGCCAAAAAAGGTTCGGGCGGCAAGTTCTGTGGCATGGCGTCGAAGGATTGTCCGGGCGCACAACCGGCGCTATTTTGGCGCTGATGGCATTCCATCAACCCGTAAGGAAGCAGATGGACCGTGCCGGGTGGGTCGCTTAAGGCGCGGTACAGTCCCAAATTTTCAAAATATTGTTCCACCCGGTTTTGCTCGCGATTGACGCGCACCTCTGTCAGCGGGTCGCCCAAAAAACGCAGGCCGCCGAGTCGCTCAAAGCTGGGCATAAACTCTTCGTAGACAACATGTCCGTTGAAGGATGTGACACCTCGCTGATCTAAAATCGGCAGGGGCGCATCGGCGTTTACCAATCTTATGGCAGTCGGCGCAAATCCAAATTTCTCGCCTATAGGCGCGCTGGGGTCGTAGCGCAAGACGGCATTTTCGGTAATTTGGTATTGCAGACCCTCTTCAACAAAGGACGGACCTAACGCCCGTCCCAACGTCGCTTCTCCGCCATACAAACTGTGAAAGTCACGGAAGAGCGGGTCAATTTCGACTTTTTGGGGCGGCGGTGGTGGGTTGCAGCCTGCCAGGAGCAGGATGAGTACAAGCCCCAGGCAGAGTAAAAGATTGTGGCGTCTTGCGCGGGCGTTTGCGGATGGGAGCGTAAAGGTTGCATTCATGGCTTTGGGCTTTCTGATTTTCCCCGTAATTATAATTTACACGAATTCCCGCACTCCTTCCAACTTCTTTGCAATGTTTGACGTGAGCATCCCAACCATGTATAATCGTGAGATATTATTCCTTCCCACATGACGTGTGGGCATTCCAATGAGGTCGCTCATGGCTCTTCGGGGCAACCTGCGCGATTTTACTGTCACTCAATTACTTAACCTGATCAACCTGGCAAACAAAACCGGTACTCTCCTTGTGGAAGGACCGAATGAAGTTGCCAGGATTGCTTTTCGTGACGGTAAACTTGCTTACGCTCAACTCGGTCAGGAAGACAACCGTCTGGCCGCAATCCTGCATCGCGCTAATCGCCTGACAACCGGGCAGTTGCGTGTAATTCAGATGCGCGCTTCCAGCCTGAGCGATAAGGAGCTGGGGCTTTCGCTTATTAATGCAAACTATCTCACGCAGGAAGATGTTCTCAATGCCCTGCATGCCTATTTTACCGATATTATTCGCCGCCTGTTTGCCTGGGTGGAGGGTACCTTTCACTTTGAAAACGAGATGCTGCCGCCGGAAGACCGTATCACGGTGCGGCTTGATTTGGAAAATCTCATTATCGAAGGCGCGCGTCAGTTGCGCGAGTTTGAGCAGTTGCAGGATGAAATTCCCAGCCTCGATATGGCGTTGCGCTTCACCGAGCGCCCTGGCGCAAACCTGCAAAAAATGAACCTGAGCGTGGAAGAATGGCGTGTGGTTTCATACATCAGCCCGCGCAATACCATTCAGCAAATTGCGGCGGCCTGTAAAATGAACGACATGGAAATCCGCCGCATCATCTACGGCCTGCTTCAGGCCGGGCTGGTTGAAGTTGTCCGCATTGAAAATGTTCCCGCCGCAGTCGAGAAAGCTCGCGCGGCGGCCATGCCTGCTCAGAACAAAGAAGAGCAAAAATCGCTAGTGAATCGCTTAATTTCGCGGATTCGTTCCATCTAGCTAGTTAGTTTTTAATGTTCATCCTGATGCTTCAACATTCATTTATCCTTGTCTTTCGAGGGTGAGATATTATGCAAACGGTCAAAATGGTGGTAACAGGTCCCTTCAGCGCTGGCAAAACGGAGTTTATTCGTTCTGTCAGCGAAATAGATGTCGTTTCGACGGAGCGCAAAATTACTGGCGACTCGGAACGCACGGTTAAACAAGCAACAACGGTAGCCATGGATTTTGGGCGTATTACCGTGGATGAAGACCTGGTGCTGTATCTCTTTGGCACTCCCGGCCAGAAGCGCTTTGACTTCATGTGGGAGATTCTCTCCGAAGGAATGCTAGGCTTTATTGTCATGGTGGACAGCACCCGACCGGAAACTTTCCGTGAAGCGCGCTCCATCCTTGAAACCTTTCGCGCGTATGCGCCCACGCCCTACGTGGTTGCTGCCAACAAACAGGATGCCAGTGAAGCCTGGGAATTGGAAGATATGCGTCACGCCTTGCGCCTTGATTCAAAAGTCAAACTGCTCCCCTGCGTTGCCACCGATAAAAATACAGTGAAAAACGTTCTGCTTGAATTGCTATACAGCATTCTGGCAGAAATGGAAACCAGCGAAAAATAACTTTTCATAGAATGCAACCGTGTCATCAATCACTACCGATCAAGGTATCGTCCATTATGAGGTCTACGGGCGCGGACGACCAGTAATTTTGTTACATGGCTGGCTGGGCTCGTGGGGCCTCTGGCAAGAGACAATGGCCTATTTGGGCCGTTATTATCGCACCTATGCGTTGGATTTTTGGGGGTTTGGCGAATCAGGAAAGAAGCGCGATACTTATGCTGTGCAGGATTTTGTTGGTCTGGTAGACCAATTCATGGATCGTCTTGGCATTGCTCAGGCGCCGCTGGTTGGGCACAGCATGGGCGGCACTGTCAGTCTGGCAGTTGCAATTCAGTACCCGCAACGCGCGCGTAAAGTCATCGTTGTTGGCTCACCCATCGTTGGCTCATCACTGGCATTTCCCCTCAAATTAGCCGGATACCGTTTCATTGCCTTCTTTCTCTTCAATATGATGTGGGGCTTCCGCGCCGCCATGAAAGTTGCTTCTCCGTTCATTTGTTCTGACCCCAGCTTTCCGAAAATGATGGATCGAGACTTGACCAGCACCACAATTGAATCCTTCTTGCGCAGCATTGCATCTCTGCGCCGCACCGACTTGCGCCCCATGCTTTCACAAATCAAAGTGCCGGTTATGGGCATGTACGGCGACCGCGACAACATCGTTAACCCGCGACAGTGGCAGCCCCTCGTGCAAGGCGTTCCACAAGCCAAAGTGGTACGCTGGGCGCGGGCGCAACACTTTGTCATGCTTGATACCCCGCAGGAATTTACGCAAACGCTCAAGGAATTTCTCGACGCCCCAGACGAGACGACAGCCTGATGAATACTCCGAACCCAGAGTTTTTCTACCCAAACCGCATGGGGCGTATTCTCCTCCTGGCGATGGAGGAGATTTTGGGGGATGCCGCCCTAACAACCGTCCTCAACCTGGCTGGGGAACAACGTCAATTTGAATCCCTTCCGCCTCTGACACAGGCGTTGGAGTTCCCTTTTTCCACCGTTTCGCGGCTTCAATTTGCCCTGGAAGAACTTTACGGCCCCCGTGGTGGACGGGGGCTGTCTTTGCGTATTGGGCGCGCCTGCTTTTTGGGCGGCTTGCGCGAATTTGGGACTCATCTTGGGGTGGCCGATGCCGCTTTCCGCTTGCTCCCGCTTCAGACGAAATTGAAAATGGGCGCAAGCGCATTTTCTGGCTTGTTTAATAAAATCAGCGACCAGCGCGTGCGCCTGGAAGAAACCTCCAGCCAGATACTCTGGCATATTGAGCGTTGTCCGCTCTGCTGGGAGCGCCACGCTGAAGCCCCCGTTTGCCACCTGGCGGTAGGATTGTTGCAAGAATCGCTCTACTGGGTCAGCGGCGGCAAACTCTTCCATGTGGAGGAAATTGCCTGTCACGCTCGTGGCGATACTGATTGCGCCATTCTCATTGAAAAAAATCCCCTGGGAGGCTGAGCCATGCTAAAAATAATCCTTCAGGCGCAAAAAAAACTCTCCCCATTCAATGAGCGCGCGCGTGACTTGCGAATTCAAAACACTCCGCTCTGGCTATTGCAGCGTGACGCTCTGGCGCCGTATACCTCGCGCGAGCAGGAAGTACCTGCCAATGCGCGTATGCCGATTTCGCATGAGCCAATGATTGTCTACCGCGACAATCTCTTCTTCGACCCCCCTTACATCCGCGCTTTTATGGAAACCGCTTTGCGCAAGAACCGCCCGGTACGCGCTGCTTTTGCGCTGGATGACCCCGCTTTCCGTGAACACGCCCTGCCACTTTCCACATCTTACACCCCAGCTGGAAACCTGTACCTGGCTGATTTGTGGTATTACCCTGAAGGCCCGGTGGCCGACCCTGAACCGTTGGTGGTTGATTTACAGTCGCGCGAAGTCGGCTACTATCACGTCCCATCCTATATGGCTGGTCAGCGTGGCAACCTGATCTTTCATGTACCCCAGCGTGCCATGATGTCCATTGATTGCTGGACGCATATTTTCATTGCCGACGTTGTTTTTGGCCTCTTTAAACGCGCCAACCGGGTTGAACTACAACTCAATAACGACTTGGCTTTCAAACTTAAAGTACTTGGCAAAGCCGTTTATGAGGGTCGTCAGGTGTTGGAATGTTCTGAACTGGTCACCATCGGCAAAAACTGCGTCATTGACCCGCACGCCATCATTCATGGCCCGACCACCATTGGCGATAACGTCACCGTTGGCGCCGGCGCGGTGATTGAAAACTGTATTATCGGCAATGATGTCAATGTTTCGCAAGGCTGTCAACTGATGCTTTCAGTGGTGGGCGATGGTACTTTTCTGCCCTTCCGCGCCGCCTTATTTATGACCACCATCATGGAAAATTCGATGGTGGCGCAAAATACCTGCCTGCAAATGTGCGTGATCGGGCGCAACACATTTTTGGGAGCAGGCTCAACCTTCACTGACTATAATTTAATCCCGGCCCCCATTCGTGCGCTCGATGGCAACGACCAGTTGAAAAATTCCAACCGCCCGGTACTGGGAGGTTGTGTCGGACACAACTGCCGCATTGGCGCGGGCATGATTATCTTCCCAGCGCGCACAATAGAATCAGATGTCGTTCTGGCCGCCTCGCGCGAACGTCGTGTAGTTGACCGCGATGTTAAATTTGCCGATAGCGACCATCACAAACTCAAAAATGCCAGTCAACATACGGTGCTGTACCGTCCTCAACAGCCCGAGTCTGACTCATGGTAATTCATGGACACTTTTGCCTTCATTATTCATCCAATTGACCCCAAGCGAGATGTCAGCCGAAAATATCCACTGTTAGGAAAAATTTTTAGCGAAAATCAGATCAACTTTTTTTCAACCTTTTTCCCGCCAGTTTACATTTCTGAAATCACTGGAATTACATCTGCATCTACTGGCAAGGAAATCAAAGGTTGGTTTGTGGCTTGCCCGTTCACCCCGCGGCGCATGTTAGAATTGCCAGAGCCGATGGTTTACCGCAAAATCATCCAGACCGGGCGAATGGCAGAACGCCTGGGCGCGCAAATGCTTGGATTGGGAGCTTTCACCTCGGTTGTGGGTGATGCCGGACTGACCATTGCCCGCGCACTGAATGTTCCCGTTACCACCGGCGACGCCTACACCGTTTCGATGGCGGTTCAAGCGATACGCGAGGCCGCCCACCAAATGGAAATTCCGCTCGAATCGGCAACTGCCGCCGTCGTTGGCGCTACCGGAGCAATTGGAAGAGTTTGTGCAGAACTTCTCGCAGATGCCGTAGGTGAGTTATACTTAATAGGTCGCAACATTGAAATGTTGGCAGCCTTGCGCGAACAATGGCAACCACATTGCCGCGCGCGCTTGCGCATCAGCGCAGACATGGATGTGCTTTCGCAGGCGCAACTGGTTTTGACCGTTACCAGCGCCGTCCACGACGTCATCCGCCCTGAGAATCTTCAGCCGGGTAGTGTTGTCTGTGATGTCGCCCGCCCTCGTGATGTTTCTGCAATGGTGGCTGCTGCGCGAGACGATATACTTGTGATTGATGGCGGCATGGTGGATGTGCCAGGCTGTGTTGATTTTCATTTCAATTTTGGCTTTCCAGAAGGCAAGGCCTATGCTTGCATGGCCGAAACCATAGCCCTGACACTGGAAGGCCGTTTTGAAGATTACACCCTTGGAAAAGAGATTTCCCGCACCCGGGTGGATGAAATTACCGAAATCGCCACCCGGCACGGTTTTCGTCTTAGCGGCTTCCGTTCTTTTGAGCGCGAAGTCACAGCGGAACAAATCGACGTTGTACGTCGCAAGGCGCTCGCCAGCAAGCGACGCTAAATTTTTTGGAGGCTCGTTATGGGAAAAGCCCGTCTGTTGATTACCGAAGATGATGTAGACATCTCCAACATGCTAAAAATTTACTTCACCGGCTTGGGCTACGAGGTGGATGTCGCCATGCGCGGATCAGAAGCGCTGGAAAAAACCCGTCAGGTGTTGCCTCATCTGATTGTGCTGGATATCATGCTGCCGGATATTGATGGCTATGAAGTCTGCCGCAATCTGCGTACTAGCACGCGCACCAGCCATATCCCGGTCATCTTCCTCACACAGAAAGATGAGCGCAGTGACCGCTTGCAAGGATTGGAACTGGGCGCGGATGATTACATCACCAAACCTTTTGACATTGAAGAATTGAAACTGCGCGTTCAGGGCGCCATCCGCCGCTCGGAGCGTGAAAGCCTGACAGACCCGCGTTCCGGCCTGCCAGCAGGACGCCTCATCGAGGAACAGCTGCGCAAAATTATCCGTGAAAAAGGCTGGGCATTCCTCGATTTGCGCATCAACAACTTTGTTGCCTTTAAAGATGTTTATGGTTTTGTTGCGGGCGACGATGTTTTGCGCTTTGCTGGAATGCTGATTGGTGAAGTGTTGGATGAGATTGGTACTTCAGGCGATTTTATTGGGCACGCCGGGGATGACAACTTCATCATCATCACCACCGAGGCCACCGCTGCTGCTATTCGTCAACGCCTGAAAGACCGCTTTGCCGAAGAAGTGCAGACGCACTACAACTTCATGGACCGTCAGCAGGGCTTCATCATGGTTCTTAACGCTGAAGGACAAACTGAAAAATTCCCACTAATGTCTCTGGCGGTTGGCATTGTTGCCCCTGCGCAGCAATCGTTTGCCGATATTCGGGAAATTACCGAAATGGCCGCCGAAGCGCGTCGTCAGGATGTGGGGAACGCCCCAAAAGGATAAAGATCGTTCATGCTTGGGCAACCGCTTGCCATCGGCACTGGCTTTCTGCTCTTTGGACTGGCGTTTATCTTGCTGGCCTGGTCGCTTTTGCGAATTGTTCCTCGCGTGCGACCCGCTTTGCGGGAGATGACGCCCCAGTCCTTTGTTAAGGTTAAAAGCCATCAGGACGCAATTTTGGTGGTTCAGGCGGGGGGACGAGTTTCCTTCTTAAACGAGATTGCGCGCGAGTGGTTTGACCTATCGGAGGGGGAATATCCGGGCATTGAGCGTATGAGTCGACGGGTGCGCCCCGGAGAAGTTTTCTTTGAAATCTGCGCGGCTGAAGGTCAGGCGCGTTTTTCCATTAATGGCAGTTTGGTAGATGCCACTTCTTACAACATCCCAGGCGCCAATCCCTCTATTTTGGTGACGATTCGCGCCGCCGGCGGCGCGATGTCACCGTCTGAAGGGGATACGTTTTCATCTGCTACGTTGCAAACGATTGCTGAATTCGGCAGAGAAGTTGCCTCCAATCTCAACCTTGAAGCGACGTTGGAAACAACACTGACTCACATCGAACAGCTTGTTCCAGTTGATTTTATCGAAGTAAAAGTACGAAATGCTGCGGGGGGGGTATTTACACCGTATAGCCTGGTCGGACCGGCGGGTTCAACGCGCACTTTGCAACCCAGCTCTGACAGCCAGTTTGGCGAATATGAGACTTTTTTGATTAAAGAAAAACGTGAGCTTTTTCTTCCGGATACCCGCGTTCCGGCATTGGCGCGTTTTGACCCGAAAGCCGGTCGTCTGGCTCCAATGGGTTCCTACATTGGCTTGCCATTAATCAGCGCTGGCGATATGGTTGGATTGCTTGAGGTGGGTGTTATCCCGGTGAATGGTTTTGCCGAAGATGATTTGCGCTTGCTGCGCATGGTTAGTGCGCAGGCGGCCATCGCCATTCGCAATGCCTTGACCTACGAAGACCAGCAACGCTGGACATCTCAATTGCTTGGGTTAACCAATCTTTCGCAAACGGTTGGCACGTTGCGTGATATCAAAGAACTTTTTCCCGGCCTGGTTGCGGGCATTGCATCCCTTTTTGATGTCAATATTCTGGGCTTTTTGCTTTACGATGAACAGCGCCGTACGCTGGATGCGCAGGACCCCTTTGAAGGGCTTTCCAGCCAGTTCGTGGGCATTTACCGCATCACTGTACCCGCCAACAGTTCGGCAGAGAAGCGCATTTTTAGTCAGGAACTTGTCACCAGTCTGGACGCTTCGCAAGACCCGGTGTGGGCTGAGTTGGGATTGCAGGACCTGTCGCAGGCCGCCAGTATGCGCGATACCACCCTCTCGCCGCTGGTTTCTGCCGGGCGATTTCTGGGATTTTTACAACTCTCCAACCACAAACATGGAAACATTGCGCTTGCCCCTGATGAATTACGCCTGTTGAATTTGGTTACCAGCCAGGCGGCGGCCATCATTGACAATGCCTTGCTGGTGCAACAGGCGCGTCAGCGCAACCAACGCGCCGAGTCACTCCGTCGGATTGCCAATCTGGTAAGTTCCAACGCATCTCTGGATGAAATCCTACATTACTCTGTCAATGAGTCAGCCCGTCTGCTCCAGGCAGATTTTGCTTCGCTCTTTTTGCTGGACGAGGAGGAAGGCACCTTGCGCGCGCATCTCCCGTCCATTTATGGCGTGGAAGCAAACGAAAATGATGAAATTGCGCGGTTGGATATCAGACCGGCGCTTTTTCACCTGACAGTCGCCGGTAGTCAACGCCCCTTCCTTTCTGGCAACCTTTCCAGCGATCGGCGCGTCTTACCGATGTACCGGGCTTTTATCCGCCGGCTGAAGGTCGAATCTAGTATCAACGTTCCGCTGGTGGCGCACGGGCAAGGGATTGGCGAAATGATGTTCAGCGCCTGCGCCCCAGATTTGTTTAACAATTATGACCTGCAAGTTGCCTCTACCATTGCCAGCCAGTTGGCGGTTGCCATCGAAAACGCTCGCCACGGCGGCAGCTCTGGGGCTGAGATTTCACATCCTCAGACTGACCAGACGACCAGCATTATTCGAGTGGCGCGTGAGCTCAATACCACCACCGACTTACGTGAGCAGTTGCGGATTCTCTACGATGAAGTTTTGAAAATCTCAGGCGCTGATTGTGGATCAGCTTTCTTGTTTGAAGAACACCTGGCGTCAACCGCCGAACGCCAGGTGAGTATGTTTTTTGGGCATGCGATGACCGGAGGCATGACCAAACGCGCAACACGCGCCATTGAGTCCCACGCCCCGTTGTTGTGGACCGATTTTAACCAGGAGCTGCCGCACGATGGTGTCAAAGCAACCTTGTTGATGCCCGTTTTTTACCAGGAAAACACTTTCGGCCTGATCGAACTGCACAGCGCTAACCCGGCTTGCTTTACCGATGACATTCAGTCTGCCGTCCGCGCGGTTGCGGTGCAGGCCGCGCTGGCGGTAGGAAATACAGTGCGTTATCGTGAGCAGCAACATCGTGTCGAAACGATGCGGCGTCGCGTTGAAGCGCTTAACCAATTATTTGAAACCTCGCGCAGCCTGCGGGCAGAATCGGAACTGGAAAACGCTTTGCAGGCGATTGCCCGGGGCATTCAGCGCGCAACCCCGTTTCAGATTGTGCTGATTAGTTTGCTGGAACCTCAGACCGGGTTGTTGCGCCGTGTGGTTGGCGCGGGCATTAGCCCCGAAACTTTTGCTACTTTGCAGGCGCACCAGCAACCCTGGGCATCTGTGGCGC
This sequence comes from Anaerolineae bacterium CG2_30_57_67, assembly GCA_001872455.1. Taxonomy (GTDB): domain Bacteria; phylum Chloroflexota; class Anaerolineae; order Anaerolineales; family Villigracilaceae; genus UBA8950. The sequence goes on from MNXJ01000063.1 coordinate 15,984, forward strand.
AATTGCTGAAACCTCAGTTTGAAATTGGTGACTTGTTCTTCATCCCCAATGACCAGATGCCTTTGGTGCCAAGTGAAGTTCAAATGATTACGGTCACGTCTTCGACGAGCGAAGCCCCGAACTCTTGGAATCCCGATGACATGCTTGTCATTCCAATTTACGACCGAAACGACTCCCCGTTAGGGTTGATTAGCGTGGACGCGCCCCGCGATGGACAACGTCCCGACCGCATCACCCTGGAGTTACTGGAAGGGCTTGCCTTGCAGGCCGCGTTGACCATTGCTGGTGGTCAGCGGTTGAGCGCTTTGCACGGTGATATGGACTTGCTCAACATGGAAGTAGACCGCCAAAAGAGCCTGGTCGGCTTCAGCCAGCGTAGTTTACCCATGCTCCTGCACAAAGATCTGGAACAAACTATTTCCATCAGCGACCTCAATCAGCGTGGAATGCACATCCGCGCCGGATTGCAGTTGACAGAAGCCATCAGCCGCCAGGTGGACGCTTCTTCGGCGCTGCTCACCCTTGGGCAACAAATTCTTGCCAGTTTTGATATGACTGTCGCGCTGGTCGCCAAGGAAACGCCCGAAGGCCCGCGCATTATTCACATGTTGGGGAGTTTGCCGCGCGGCGCCAACCCAGACGCCATGTTCGGCCAGCGCAACCCGCTGCGCACCTGCCTGCAGGGCGGTGAAACCATCATCTCGGCCAATGTGGATGAAGACGAAACATGGCATGATACGCCTTTTTTGACCGCTATCAAAGCGAGATCGTTCATTGCCATTCCAGTTGTCATCAACAATCATCCGATTGCGGCGGTGCTGGCAGTGGATACTGAAGCCATGCCCACGCTTTCGTCCGATGACCGCCAGGTCTATTTTCAAATTAGCCGTCAGGTCTCGATTATTCTGCAAAATATCAGCCTGCTAAGCGAGACCCGTCAGCGTTTGGAAGAAGTCAACCTGCTGTTGGATTTCAGCCGCCGCTTGAGCGGCCTCAACCCGACCGAGATTTTACAGACCCTGCTGGAAAGCGCCTTGCGCGTGGTCAATGCCGCCCATGCCGGTTTTGTCTTGTTGTGGGACGCGCGCGAAGAAGCCCTTTTGCCACAGGCCGCCTCCAGCTATGCAGATAACGAAAATATCCTTTCCATCCCTTACCGGATGGGCGAAGGCTTGCCGGGACGCGTGTTTGAAGAGCGCCAGCCGCGCCGGGTGGATGAGATTAATTTCGCCGCTGATTACAACCTGCCTGCCGAACAATTACTCAAATACCGCAAGGCCACTGGTGGGCGCTTGCCCGTTTCCAGCATCTTAATTCCCATTCAGACCAGTCAGCGCAATTTGGGCATCGTCGTGCTGGATAATTTCAACGCGGTGGCGGCTTTTCGCGCCGATGACGAAGCCATTCTGCTCTCCCTCACCCAGCAGGTTGCGCTCTCGCTCGAAAATGTACGCCTTGTTCAGGCCACCCAGGAGCGCGCCGGACAGTTGCAGGCGCTTAACGCGGTCGCATCCACCATCAGTTCATCGCTCAAACGCGAGGAATTAATTGCCTCCCTGCTTGATCGTCTGAAAGCCGTGATTGCCTACGATACAGCCATCCTTTGGCTGCGCCAGGAAAACCGCATGATTGTGGCAGAAGCCAGCGGTTTTGCCGATGACGAAGACCGCAAAGGCATCTCGGTGGATGTGGACGACAGTGTTCTACTGAAAGAAATGACCCGTTCTGGTCAGGCGATTTCGGTTGGCGATGTGCGCTCCGACCAGCGTTTCCCCACACTGGTAGAGGCCACCCACCTCTCCTGGCTGGGCGTTCCGCTGATTGCCAAAGGCGAAGTGATTGGTGTGATCGCCGTTGAGAAACAGGAAGCCAACTTCTATAGCCGCGAACAAGTGCAATTGGCGGCCACTTTTGCCAGCCAGGCAGCGGTAGCGCTTGAAAATGCCAATCTCTTTGAAGAAAGTCTGCGCCGCGCCGCTGAACTGGACGAACGTTCACAACGCCTGGCATTGCTCAACCAATTCTCATTTGACCTGAGCGCCTCGCTGAATACGGACCAGGTTTTGCATCTGACTGCCAATCAGTTGATGCGCGCCTTGTCGGCAGAGCGCGCCATGCTGATTTTGCTTGACCGTAACGGCAAGAACTCTCTGTTGAGTGTTTTACCCGATGAAACCGACCAGCCTGCCATCTACCGCACCTTGCCGGGTTCACCGATGTTGGAACATCTGCGCCAGTCGCAGACGGTGTATACGGCGGAAGACATCACCACGCAGGCAGACCTGGCCTCTTTAACGGAATTCATGCCCCAGGCACGCGCCCTGCTCGCGTTGCCGATTTCCACCAGCCGGAACATCTACGCTATTTTGGTGCAGAGCGCCCTCCCGCGCCGCTTCTCCTCCACTGAAATTGAACTGACACGTACGCTTGGAAACCAGGCCGGTATCGCTCTTGAAAACGCCGATTTGTATCAATCCACATTGGCAACTGCGGAACGTCTGGGAATTTTGAATCAGGTCTCAGCAGAAATCAACGCCAAGTTAGACCCGGAACAAATTTACGTTTCCATCCAGGAAGCAATTCGTAAACTGATGCCGGTTGACGCGTTTATTGTGGCGATTTTGGATGAAAACCAGGGTGATATTGACGCGGCTTATGTGATGGACATGGGCCAGCGTATCAGCGGTGTGCGTTTGTCGCTCGGGCAGGGGCTTAGCGGCAGCGTCATTGCCACCGGCCAACCCCTGATGACAATGGACGCTGCCGAAGCAGATCTGCGCGGCGGCGTGACAATTGGCGAAAAAGGTACGCCGCATTCCATTATTGCTGTTCCAATGCTTTCGGGCAGCAAAGTGATTGGCGTACTTTCTGCACAGAGTTATCAGTTTAATGCCTACGCCGATGCCGATTTGCAAATTTTGGGTACGTTGGCGAACCAGGCCTCCGTTGCCATTCTGAATGGCCGTTTGTTTAGCGAAACCCAGCAATTGGCCGCCACCCTCGAACAACGCGTGGTAGACCGTACCGCTGAACTGGCGCACGAACAGCGCAATACTGAAACCCTTTTGCGAATTTTGACCGAAGTTTCGGCCAGCCTCGATCTCGACCGCGCGTTAGGGCGCACGCTGGCGCTCCTGAACGATGCTTTGGGCGCGGAACAGGGCACCATCATGCTTCTGCACCCTGAAGATAATATGTTGCATTATCGCGCCGGCTATGGCTACGCCACCGGCGAAGATGAACAAGCGTCTCTGGTACAGAATAGTAATTTCAAACTAAAAGTGGGCGAAGGCCTGGCTGGTTGGGTGGTCAAGCACCGTCAGCCAGTTTTGGTGGAAGATTTGTACAGCGACCCGCGCTGGGTGGTCTCGCAAAACAGTTCCCAGCAACACCGCAGCGCAATTGTCTCGCCGCTGATGGCGGGTGAAGATGTGATTGGCTCGATTATGGTTTTCCACCGCAAGGTGGGCTTCTTCAGCGCCGACGCGCTTGAAATGGTCAAGGCCATTGGCGCACAGGTGGCAATTGCCATCAGCAACGCCCAACTCTATCAACTCATCCGCGACCAGGCTGAACGCCTTGGCACCATGTTACGCAATCAGCAGATGGAAGCCAGCCGCCAGACCGCTATTCTCGAGGCTGTGGCCGATGGCGTGTTGGTCACCGACCCGGCCAACATCGTCAGTTTTGTTAACAACTCAGTTGAATCTATCCTTGGGCTGACGCTAGAACAAATTGAAGGCCAACCGGTTGAAAATTTCTCTGGTTTATTTGGCAAAAGCTCACAAACCTGGATCGAAACCGTGCGTTCCTGGTCGGGGGACGCCTCGTCGGAACGCGCCGGAGAAACCTTTGCAGAACAAATTAACCTGGAAAATGGCCGCGTGGTACTGGTTCACCTGGCGCCGGTTATCTGGCAAAAGGAATTTCTTGGCACTGTTTCCATCTTCCGTGACATTACCCACGAAGTGGAAGTAGACCGCCTTAAGTCAGAGTTTGTTGCCACCGTCAGCCACGAATTGCGCACGCCCATGACTTCCATTCGCGGTTATGTTGATGTGCTGCTGATGGGCGCAGCGGGCGCGGTCAGTGAAAATCAACGCCACTTCCTCGATATTGTCAAAAGTAATACTGAACGTCTCAACATTTTGGTCAACGACCTGCTGGATATTTCCCGCATCGAAGCCGGGCGTGTGACGCTTTCCTACCAATCGGTGGATTTGTGCGAGGCCGCCGAAAATGTCGTGGCGGATATGACTCGTCGCTCACAGGAAGAAAACAAACCGATGACGGTTACGCTTGATGCTGAACCAAAATTGCCGCGCGTACTGGGCGATGCCGAACGTGTTCAGCAGATTATTAATAACCTGGTTGATAACGCTTACAACTACACCCCAGAAAACGGCCACATCACCATTCGTATGCGCCGCGAAAACGACTCTGTGCGTGTGGACGTACAGGATTCTGGCATTGGCGTTGCGCCGGAAAATCAGGAGCGTGTTTTTGACCGCTTCTTCCGGGGTGAAGATCCGTTAGTTTTGGCGACCCCTGGCACTGGCTTGGGCCTGCCCATCGTGAAACAACTGGTGGAGATGCACCGTGGCAAAATCTGGATGACCAGCGCGGGCATCCCTGGTCAGGGAAGCACATTCTCCTTTACCTTACCCGTGGAAAAATCTGAGTAGGAGTTGGAATGGCAAAGATTGTCATTGCGGAAGATGAACCCGACATTCGAGAATTAATCGCCTTTACCCTGCGTTTTGCCGGGCATGAGGTTGTTGCCGGGGCAAATGGCGAAGAAGGCTATGAACTGGTTAAGCGCGAAAAACCCGACCTGGCGATGTTTGATGTGCGCATGCCCAAAATGACCGGCTACGAAGCCTGTAAAAAAATTAAAGCGGAGCCGGAAATCGCCTCCACGCCGGTCGTTTTCCTCTCTGCCAAAGGCCAGGAATCCGAAATTGAGCAAGGGATGGCGGTTGGCGCAGAAGATTACCTGCTGAAGCCGTTTGCGCCCGATCAATTGGCCGCGCGTGTAAAAGAAATTTTGGCAAAATTTGGAAAATAAACTTTTGTTCAACTGGTTGAAATGAGTGCGATTCTTCTTGACGGCGGTATCGTTCACTACGAGGTGATTGGGCGCGGACGCCCGGTCATCTTTTTGCACGGCTGGGTTGGCTCGTGGCGATACTGGATTCCCGCGTTGCAAAGCGTCGGCATGAACTTTCGCGCATATGCCATAGACATGTGGGGTTTTGGCGATACCGCCCGTGAACCCGCCAACTACTCCCTCGAAAAACAAACCGCCATGGTTGACCAGTTCTTGCAGGAACTTGGCATGGGGAAAGTTGCTCTGGTTGGACATGGTTTGGGCGGCCTGGTTGGCCTGCTTTACGCTCTGCGCCACCCTAACGTGGTAGACCGTATTATGGCAGTAGATGTGCCGGTAGACCTGGCGGGCGTTAATCCGCGCCTGCGCTCTGATTCTCTTCCTGCGCTGGCTGATTGGCTGGGTGGAAAAACTCCCGAAACGGAACCCGCTCGCGCTGACGCCGTCAAAGCCGATCCGACGGCGATTGCAGCCTCTTTCAACGACCCTGACTGGTTCAACATCGCCGAAAAACTGCTCGGCATGAACAGCGCCTGCCTGATGGTCTACGGTCAGAATGATCCCGCTATCAGTATCCCGCCGCTTGACCCGGCGCTGACGTCCTCCATGTTGCACCTGCTCATCCTTGAAGGCCTGGGACATTTTCCCATGCTGGAAGATACGGCTCGCTTCAATAGCCTGCTGACCGACTTTTTTGCCCTTGACTCTGGCGAAAGCCCGCGCGATTTGCAGTTGAAGGAAGAGTGGAAGCGCCGCGTGCGCTAAAACGGGTATAATTACGCCCACAATTGAACGGGGAGCCGCTTGCCGGCTGAGAGGAGCGTTGCCGCTCGACCCGCAGAACCTGAACCGGTTAGTACCGGCGGAGGGATGGTTGGTTTCACCTTTCACATCTTCCGCGCCGGAAGATGTTTTTTGTTTTCAGGAGGTTTTGTCATGACCCGTGCTGTGATTTTTGCCAATGGCGACCTGCCCAACCCGGGCGCAGCGCGCCTGCTGATTGCGCCCGATGATGCGCTGATTGCCGCAGATGGCGGCGCGCGTCACGCCCTCAAACTCGGCCTGATTCCCTCTGTCATTCTGGGCGATTTTGACTCGCTCTCCGACGTGGAAGTGCGCATTTTCACCGATATGGGCGTTCACATGCTGCGCTACCCCACTTCCAAAGATGAAACTGACCTGGAATTGGCCCTGCAGCACGCGCTGAAAGTTGGCTATTCACCCATTTTGATTCTGGGCGCGCTCGGCGGGCGGCTGGATCAGACCCTCGGCAACCTGGCGCTGCTTTCGGCGGCGGAATGCATCCGCGCCGGGGCGCGCCTGGATGACGGCGAAACGGAAGCCTTTTTCATTGACGAACTCGGTGAAGTGACCGGCCAGCCCGGCGACACAGTTTCACTCATTCCCTGGGGCGGCACGGTGGACGGCATCACAACCGATGGCCTGTGCTACCTGCTGCATCAGGAAAGTTTGTCCCCGCAGCGCACGCGCGGAATCAGCAATGAAATGCTGGCCGAAACCGCCAAAATCTACGTCAAAAGCGGTTTGCTGCTCTGCGTTCACCAGCGGAAAAAGTAAATTTTCGCATTCATCATTCATCATTCATCATTCATCATTTCCAAAAGGAGTTTCCATGAAACCATTTTTCGCTTTTCTGCTTTTGCTCAGTGTCTTGCTTTCGGCCTGCGCTCCGCAAGTGACGGCCACCCCGCCCGCCGAACCGGCCACGCTGATTGTCATGACGCACGATTCCTTCGCCGTCAGCGATTCGCTCATTCAGGCTTTTGAGCAGGCCAATCAGGTCAAGGTCAGTTTCATCAAATCCGGTGACGCGGGCGCGGCGCTCAACAAAGCCATCCTCACCAAAGACGCGCCGCTGGCGGATGTCTTTTTCGGCGTGGACAACACCTTCCTTTCGCGCGCGCTCGACGCAGATATTTTTGAGCCGTACAACGCCCCGGCCCTGGCGCAAATCTCCGCCGAATTGAAACTCGACCCGCAAAACCGCGCCCTGCCCGCCGATTTTGGCGACGTCTGCATCAACTACGACAAAGCCTGGTTTGCCGCGAAAGCCCTCACCCCACCCGCCTCGCTCGACGACCTGACCCGGCCAGAATATAAAGACTTGCTCGTCGTCGAGAATCCCGCCACTTCCTCGCCCGGCCTGGCTTTTTTGCTGGCGACGGTTGCCAAATATGGCGAAACCGGCTACCTTGACTACTGGCAAGCCCTGCGCGCCAACGGTGTGACGGTGGTGGATGGCTGGGATACCGCCTACTACACCAACTTTTCCGCCTCGTCCGGCAAAGGCCCGCAGCCGATGGTTGTCTCCTACGCTTCCAGCCCCGCCGCCGAGGTGATTTTCGCCTCCGAACCGCTGACCGACGCCCCGACCGCCTCTCTGCTCGACGGCTGTTTCCGCCAAATTGAGTTCGTCGGCATCCTGAAAGGCACACAAAACCGCGCCCTGGCCGAAAAATTTGTAGATTTTGTGCTGGATGTTCCCTTCCAGCAGGATATGCCCGGCCAAATGTTCGTCTATCCGGTCAACCCCGCCGCGCAACTGCCCGAAGCCTTCGCCAAATATGCCCAAACCGCGCCCGCCCCGCTGACGCTGCCCGCCGAAACCATCGCCGCCCAGCGTGACGCCTGGATTGAAGCCTTCACGCAAACTGTTTTGCGCTAATAACCCGTCACGCGATATTCATTTCAGAGATTGCAGGAGTCGAAAGTCTCCCGACTTTCGCGCAAAATCAGGAGATTTTGCACTCCGCCGCGCTCCGTGCCGTCCCAAAATTTGTCTCCAAGTAATTACTCAGCCATCAGGTATGTTGGCATAGCTCGGCGGGATAAATCCCTGTCTCAAGTCATGGAAGTCGGCTAAAGCCGACTCATTTGGACAGTCCGAAGGGCTTTTTTGTGTTGAGGCAGGGCTTCAGCCCGCCGAAACGGGTAAAAAAACAACAAACCTGAGCAGTCATGTCTCCAAAATCATAGCAACGCGCAAGCGTAATTCCTCATGCGAAACCGGCTGTTCCTGCTGCTCCCCGCGCTGATTTTCCTGGCGCTCCTCTTTTTCTTCCCGCTGGGGCGCATCCTCGCCTACAGCGCCGATTTCGCCTCCCTCAGCGCCGACCAGCTGCGCCGCGCCGCCGCCGTCACCGGCTTCACCACTTACCAGGCCGCGCTTTCCACCCTGCTGACGGTGGCGCTCGGCCTACCGCTGGCGGTTTTCTTTGCGCGCTATCGCTTCCCCGGCCAAAACGCCCTGCGCGCGCTGACGGCCATCCCGTTCATCCTGCCGACTGTGGTCGTCGCCGCCGGTTTCAGCGCCCTACTGGGGCCGCGCGGCTGGCTCAATTTGCTGGCGATGCGCATCTTTAGCCTGCCCACCCCGCCGCTGAATTTTCTCGGCACGCTCACCGCCATCCTGACTGCCCACGTTTTCTACAACACCACCATCGTCATCCGGTTGGTGGGCGGCGCGCTCGAAACCCTCGACCCGCGCCTGACGCAGGCCGCCCGTACCCTGGGCGACAGCCCGCTGCGCGCCTGGCTGCGCGTCACCCTGCCGCTGCTGCGTCCCGCCCTGTTGACCGCCGCCGCGCTGGTTTTCCTGTTCGATTTCACCAGTTACGGCGTCATCTTGCTGTTGGGCGGGCCGAAATTTTCCACGCTGGAAGTGGAAATTGCGGCACAGGCCACGCAGTTTTTGAATTTGCCGCTGGCGGCGCTGCTCTCGCTGATTCAGATTTTCTTCACCCTGGCATTTTCCGCCCTGTATGGCGACCAGGCGCGCCGCGGCCTGACTCCCGTCAAACCAGTCGAATCCACCCCGGGGCGGATTGCCCGCCGCGAAACGCCCCTGGTTTTGCTCGGCGCGCTCGTCACGCTGACGTTTTTCGCCCTGCCGCTGCTGGCGCTGCCGCTGCGCTCCGTCACCCGCCTCGAAGCCGCGCGCGGCGAGCGCACTTTTGCCGGGCAGGCGCTCACGCTGGATTATTACCGTGAACTTTTCATCAACCGGCGCGACTCGCTTTTTTATGTGCCGCCGCTGCAGGCCGCGCTCAACTCGCTGAATTTCGCCGCACAAACGGTGATTCTTTCGCTGGCGCTGGGCTTTCCCGCCGCCAAAGCGCTGGCGCGCCCCGGCAAACTGACGCGCTGGCTCAACCCGATTTTCATGCTGCCGCTGGGCGTCTCGGCGGTGACGCTGGGGCTGGGCGTTTTGCTGGCCTTCAGCCGCCCCATTTTCGGCTGGAAACTGCTCACCTCGCCGCTGCTGATTCCGCTGGCGCACAGCACGCTGGCGCTGCCCTTTGTCATCCGCAACTTGCAGACGGCGCTGGCGCTGCTGCCAGAACGCTACCGCGAGGCCGCCGCCGTGCTGGGCGCCTCGCCCTGGCAGGTCTGGCGGCGGGTGGAAGTTCCCCTGCTGGCGCGCGCCCTGCTCTCGGCGGGGATTTTCGCCTTCACCATCTCGCTCGGCGAATTTGGCGCGGCCTCGCTGCTGGCGCGCCCCGAAACTCCCACCCTGCCGACCGCCATTTACCGCTTCCTCTCACAGCCCGGCGGCCTGAACTATGGCCAGGCCATGGCGATGGCGACCCTGCTGATGCTGCTAACCGGTCTTTCCATTGCGCTGATTGAAAAATTGCGCGTCAGCGAGGTGTTTTGATGCTGGAAATTTTGCGCCTGAACAAAATCTACGACGGTCAGCCGCTGCTGACGGAAATTTCGCTGACGGTGGCGGCGGGCGAAACGCTCTGCCTGTTGGGCGCTTCCGGCTCCGGCAAAAGCACCCTGCTGAGAATTATTGCCGGGCTGGAAAGCGCCGAAAGCGGCGAAGTGCGCTGGGACGGGCAAAACCTGGCCGACACGCCCACGCACTTGCGCAATTTTGGCCTGATGTTTCAAGAGTACGCGCTTTTTCCGCATCTGAACGTTTTGCAAAACGTGGCGTTTGGTCTGCGCTCCGACCATCTGCGCCGCGCGCGCGAGATGCTGGCGCTGGTGAAGATGACCACTTTTGAGCGCCGCCGCGTGACCGACCTTTCGGGCGGCGAGCAGCAGCGGGTGGCGCTGGCGCGCGCCCTGGCCCCCGCGCCGCGCCTGCTGATGCTGGATGAGCCGCTCGGCGCGCTCGACCGCGCCCTGCGCGAAGAATTGCTGCTGGAACTGCGTCAGATTTTGCGCCGCAGCGGCATCCCCGCTATTTATGTAACGCACGACCAGCAGGAGGCCTTCACGCTGGGCGATAAAATCGCGCTGCTGCACGATGGTCACATTGTTCAGGCGGGAACCCCGCCCGACGTTTTTGCGAAACCGGCCTCGGCCTGGGTCGCTCGCTTTTTGGGGTTGGGCAATCTCGTTTTGGCGGGAGAAATCTCCGGCGAGGCGTTTGCCCGTTTCCCGGCCTCGGCCACCCTTTTGCTGCGTCCGCGCGCCCGGCGGGTAAAATCGGGCGGGACGCTGCGCGGCGTGGTGGCGGATGTGCTGTTCCGCGGTGATTTTTACCGGGTGACGCTGGAAAATGGCCTGTTTTTTGATTTGCCCGAGGCGCCGCAAGTGGGCGAAATCATTTTTTTGCAGGTGGAGACGCAGATTTTATGAAAATTACGGTGGTCAAGCGCAACGCGGCAGGCGAGGCCGTCTGGCAGTATCTGGGCGAGGTGTTGGCGCGCGGCGAGAATTATGTGCAGTTGCTGGCGCATTTTAATCGCCCCGACCAGCCCTTGATGGATACGGTGCTGCGCACGGGTGATGTTTTTTTGGAGACGTTTTACACCGACCGTTGGTACAACGTTTTTGAAATTCGAGACCGAGAGTCGGACGCGTTGAAGGGTTGGTACTGCAACTTGGGCCGCCCCGCGGTTTGGGATGCGCCCGAGGTGATTTCGTATGTGGATTTGGCGTTGGATTTGTGGGTTTCATCCACGGGTCAGCAGACGGTGTTGGACGAGGATGAGTTCGCCGCGCTGGACTTGGATGAAAAAACGCGGCGCCGGGTGCGCGCCGCGTTGGGTGAGTTGCAGGCAATGCCTTGGCGGCAGTTGCTTTGAGCGGCTATTGCAAGCCGAGCGCCTGCATAATCATGTCGGAAAAGGCGAAGAAGGTGCCAAGTGCGCCAAGACAGCAGCAACACAGCATCACGACGATGGCGACGATAATGACAGTTTTATTTTTGGTAAGACTGCCGGATGGGGTGGGAGTGGGGGCTTCGTTCATGGCTTAGCGGATGAACTGGTCGCCGTTGTTCCACAGCCAGATGAGGACGGGAATGAGGACGACACAGCAGCAACAAAGGAAAGCGACCACGCCGCCGATGATCCAGGGTAATTTGTTGTTTTTGTCAGGTTCGGCGACAGGTTGGAGCGGAGTAGGTTCTTCCATCATGGCGAAATCTCCTTGAGACGTGAAAAAAGAATGAATACGTTAAAATAATTCTATCACGCGCTGGGGATGATGTAGCCAGTTAATTTCTGGTCTGGTAACTCTTTTGTGGCTTTTACGACAATGTAGAAGTAAATTATGACATTTGTCATCTGATTTTTTGTGCTTCTTTTCACATTCTATTAATCTAAATCTGTAAAATCATCATCAGTACTCTGTGACGATTTTGACAAAAGGAGACTATTTTATGAAATCACCACGCATTAAGTTTATTCTGGGCGGTCTGCTGATTTTGGCCGCAGTTGTATATCTTATTTTTTCATCCACACAGGCCAGCGCGCAGTACTTTTTGACCGTTGATGAATTGATTGCCAAGGGCGATACGCTGATTGGGCGCGATTTGCGCGTCTCTGGCGCGATTATCGGCGACAACATTCAGTACGACCCGCAAACGCTCGAACTCAAGTTTACGGTGGCGCACGTCACCGGCGATAACGCTCAAATTGAAACCGATGGCGGCCTGGCGGCGGTGCTTCATCAGGCGGTGATTGACCCCAATCGCAACCATCTGCAGGTAATTTACGTTGGCGTCAAGCCAGACCTGATGCGTAACGAAGCCCAGGCGATTATGACCGGCAAAATGGGCGCAGATGGCATCTTCCACGCCGATGAATTGCTGCTCAAATGCCCGACCAAATACGAACAGGCGCTTCCCGACCAGGTCAGCGGTCAGTAAATCGCTTGAATGGTTTCCCCGGCTGAAAAATGGGCAGCTACCCGCTCATTTTTCACGTTCTATTTTTCCCAGTGGAGTTCCTTATGTTTGCAACATTTGGCTACGGCGTTTTATTGTTAACGTTTTTGATGGCACTTTACAGTATCGGCGCGTCTTTATTTGGCTATTTCCGCAAAGACCAAAAGTGGGTGGAAAGCGCCCGGCTTTCCATGCTGCTGACCTTTCCCATGCTCAGCCTGGTTTCGGCCAGCCTGATTTATCTACTGGTGACGGGTAATTTCAACGTCAAGTTTGTTTATGAAGTCACCAACCGTGCCATGCCGCTTTATCTGAAAATCACCTCGTGGTGGGGCGGTCAGGCTGGTTCGCTGTTGTTCTGGTCGTGGCTCATGTCGGCCTTTGCCACGGCGGTCACCTTCCGCAAGTGGGCGCGTGACCGCGAGTTTTTGCCCTGGGTGGTGATTGTTTGCAGCGTTACGATGGTTTTTTTCATGGGGCTGAGCATCTTTTTCGAGAACCCCTTTGAAACTTTTTGGCAGACCATGGATGGGCAAATTGTCCCGGCTTTATTCCGCCCCACCAATGCGATTCCCTTCACCGCGCCGGATGGACAGGGCTTAAACCCGCTTTTGCGTCACCCCGGCATGATCATTCACCCGCCGATGCTCTACCTCGGCTTCGTCAGTTTTGTCATCCCGTTTGCGTTTGCCATCGCTGCCCTGGCGACTGGCCGCACCGACGACCGCTGGATTCGAATCACCCGCCGTTGGGCGCTGTGGGCCTGGCTGTTTCTCTCGCTGGGGCTGGTGCTGGGCGGACGCTGGGCCTACGATGTGCTCGGCTGGGGCGGTTACTGGGGTTGGGACCCGGTGGAAATTGCCGCTTTCATGCCCTGGCTTTCAGGAACGGCCTTTCTGCACTCGGTCATGATTCAAGAAAAACGCGGCTTGCTCAAACATTGGAGCATGATTCTCATCATTCTGACGTACTGCCTGGTCATCTTCGGCACATTTCTGACGCGTTCCGGCGTGCTTTCTTCGGTACATGCCTTTGCGCAAAGTGCCATCGGCCCATCGTTCTTTACTTTTATTTTTGTGACCTTCGTCATTTCTGTGGCGTTGCTACTCTGGCGTTGGGCTGATTTGAAATCGGAAAATCAGATGACCTCGATGCTGTCGCGCGAGGCGCTCTTCCTGCTCAACAACCTGCTCTTCATCAGCATTCTGGTGATTTGTTTCTGGGGCGTCATCTTCCCGCTGATTTCCGAACTTGCTACCGGTCAGAAAGTCACCGTTGGCCCACCTTTTTATGAACGCGCCACCGGCCCGCTCTTTGCCACGCTGGTGCTGCTGATGGGAATTGCCCCGCTCTCCGCCTGGGGACATTCCACCATCAAAACCCTCGGCAAGGCCGTTTGGAAACCGCTTGTAGCGGCGACGCTTGCCATGGCGGGCGTGGTGACGTACTTCCTGCTCAACCGTTCCATCATCAACGATTACTTTCCCTACGCGCTGATTGGCTTCTTTGTGGTCATCTTCAGCGCCTTCGTGACCCTCTACGAGTTTTGGCGTGCGGCCAACGCCCGCGCCCATGCTCAGAACGAAAATATTTTCCTGGCGCTGTGGCGGCTGGCCGGGCGCAACCGCCGCCGCTATGGCGGCTACACCATTCACCTGGGCGTTGTGTTGATGGCGATTGGAATTATTGGCATCGAAATGTTCCAGACTTCCACCCAGCGCACGATGAAAATTGGCGAAAGCATGGAAATTGCCGGCTACACCATTCGCTACGACTCGCTGGCGCAGTTTGAACACACCGACGGGCGCTGGGTCACCCGCGCCGAAGTCAGTGTCTTCCGCGATGGAAAATTTCTCGGCACGCTGGCCCCGCGCTACGACCTGTATCCCGATGGGCAGCCGATGACCATCCCCGGCGTGCGGTCTACCGTTGTGGACGACCTGTACGTCTTGCTGGTCAACTGGGAAGGCGTCAACGCTCAAGTCGCGCCATTCAAGGTTTATCACAACCCGTTGGTCAACTGGCTCTGGTTCGGCGCGATTATCTTCATCTTCGGCACACTCGTCGCCGCCTGGCCGGATAAAGATCCGGAATCGGTAGCAGTCAGCGCGCGTAAACCACGTGAAACTGTTCCGGCTGGGATTACGGATTGATTGCTATGGAGACGCGAATCTCCTGATTTTCGCCTCCATTTCGTTAGTAAAAAATCGGGAGATTTTTAACTCCGGTTTTGTTGGGAGTTGTTCATGAAAAAAAACATTTTTGCGCTTGTGTTGACCTTTTTACTGGCCGGTTTGTGGGCTGGCTCTGCCCTGGCGCAGGGCAAAACTCCCACCGACGACGATGTCAACGCCGTTGCCAGCCAGCTCTTTTGCCCGGTCTGCGAAAACACCCCGCTGGATGTTTGCCCGACGGCAGCCTGCAAGCAATGGCGCGAACTCATCCGCCTGAAACTTTCTGAAGGTTGGAGCGAGACGCAAATCAAAGAATATTTCGTGGCGCAATATGGCGCGCGCGTTCTGGCCGAACCGCCCCGCCAGGGATTTTCCTGGCTCGTTTACATCGTGCCGCCGATATTGCTTGCCATTGGCGCTTATCTCGTTTTCACCACCCTACGCTCCATGCGCAAGCCCACGCCCGATGTGGCGCAGGTTTCTGTTGGCCTCGAAACGACAGTGGACGATGACGACCTGCGCCGTGTTGAAGAAGAGCTTAAGCGCTTGCAGTAAAGGAGAATGCTCATGACTGAAACTTCCCAGCCTGTCCGCAAAGGCGTCCCAATTTGGATTCAGGTCATTGTCTGGGCGGCGCTGGCCGTTTTGATGGTGATTGTTGCCCTCGGGCTGAAACGCTCCCAGCAGGGAACCGTCGCCCCCGGCGACAAAATTCCCGATTTCACCCTGACCTTTTTTGACGGCTACACCTACCAGAACCAGCCCCAAGTCAATCTCTCTGATCTGCGCGGAAAAGTCGTCATACTGAACTTTTGGGCATCGTGGTGCAAACCCTGCGAAGAAGAAGCCGCTCTGCTCGAAGCCGCCTGGAAATCCTACGAAGCCGACGGTAAGGTCATCTTCATCGGCGCCGATTATGTGGACACCGAACCCGAAGCGCGCGGCTATCTGGCAAAATTCGGCATCACCTACCCCAACGGCCCCGACCTGGGTACAAAAATCTCACAATTTTTCCGCATCAAGGGCGTTCCTGAAACGTATTTCATTGACGCCAACGGCGTCTTGCAATATGTCCAAATTGGCCCCTTCTCTTCAGAAGCCCAAATCCGTCAAATTATTGACACGATTCTGGCGCAATAGGTGACTCATGGATATAGGCGCACTTCTCTTACTTTTTGCTGTGGTTTTGGGCGTTGCCGGCTTTGTTGCGCGCCCGTTTTTTGAGCGGATTCGTATCAACGTGGCCTCGCCCGAAGAACATGAGCTTTCTTCTCTGCTGGCAGAACGCGACCGTTTGATTACCACCTTGCAAGAACTGGATTTTGATCATAGCCTCGGAAAAATTCCCAGTGACGATTACCCTACCACTCGCGCCGATTTACTTCAGCGCGCCGCCGACGCTTTGCGCCGCCTCGACGCTTTTCAGATATCGGCTAACGCGGACGCCGCCGAATCGCGCGTCGAATCTGCCGTTGCCGCCCGTCGCGCCGATGCCGCTGTCGGGCAGACATCCGCTGCCCCGGTTGCCGCTCCGCTTGACGATGACGTCCTCGAAGACATCCTGGCCGCTCGCCGTGCTGCGCGTGGTGATAAATCGGCTGGCTTTTGCCCCAAATGTGGTAAACCCGTGCTCCGCTCAGACAAATTTTGCCCGCACTGCGGCAAAGGCATCAAATAATCCAGATGACAAGGATTGATTTTCTATGAAAACTCGTTTTCTCGTTTTTTTTGTGCTTTTGACGCTGGCGCTGGCGGGTTGCACCCTGGCTGAAGACATCACGCCGCCGCCCGGCTACATTTCGCCCACCCCGCCGCCCGTCATTGGGCCGCTCTACCCGCAAACGGCCCCCGACTTGGCGAACGGCGCCGCTATTTTTGCTGAAAAATGTGCCCCCTGTCACGGCGCAACCGGATTGGGTGACGGCCCGAAGGCCTCGCAATTGCCGGTAACGGTTCCCACTCTCGGCTTGTCTGCCATTGCCCAGGGCGCCATCCCAGCTGACTGGTACACCGTTGTCACACAGGGACGCATGGACAAGATGATGCCGCCTTTTACCAGCCTGAACGATCAGGAACGCTGGAATGTTGTTGCGTATGCCCTTTCCATCAGCGTTAAAGCCGAAAATATCGCCCTTGGCAAACAGGTGTTTGCCAAGGTCTGCGCTGAATGTCATGGCCCCGATGGCGCTGGTGTGGCGAATGCCAACCTGGCCGACCCGGCGCTCGTCTCAAAATTGAGCAAAAATGATATTTTCCGCTTTGTCAGCAAAGGCATTGCCCCCGGCATGCCCGGCACGGAATTAACGCTGGATGAAGCCTCGCGCCGCGCTGTGGCAGATTACGTTATCTCATGGAATTTTGGCGCGCCGGTAACGCTGGCCGCTGTTGCTACGCCGACTCTGGCTCCCGCGACGGCGACATCTGCGCCGCTCGAAACGGCGACCCAGGCCGCGGCTGAAGCCACTCCCATTGCTGGCGCATCGTCCACGCTGGAAGCATCTCCCACAGCGACAACCGCTTCGGGTCTTGGGGTAGATGTCACTCCGGGCGTTGAAACGCCCCCCGCCGTGCTGCCCACTGTCGAAGTTACACCCGCCGCATCGCCCACGCCGGCCAATCCGCAAATTTCCATCACCGGCACGGTCACCAACGCTTCAGGCGCGGCGCTCCCGGCAAATTTCAAAGTGACTTTGCATGGTTTTGATCACGCGGCCACCAACGGTCAATTTACCGAAGCGGTTACGCTGGAAGCGACCGTGAAAAGTGACGGTTCCTTTGCTTTTACAGGCGTTGATGCCCCGGTGGGACGCGCTTTCTCTGTCACGACCGTCTACGACGGCAACCAGTACACCTCAGAAGTGGTTTTTGCTGAGGCTGGCAAACAGATGTTGGAGATGCCTCTGACAGTCTATGGCACGACGACCGATACCTCGGCGCTGGTGGCTGACCAGTTGCATCTGTTGCTCGATTTTTCCACGCCCGACGTTGTCACGGTGATTGAGTTTTATGTCGTCTCAAACTCTGGTGAGAAGGCCGTGGTGGCCGCCAGTGAAGGCGGCGCGGTGACACAGTTTGTTTTACCTTCCGGGTACAGTAATCTGCAATTTCAGGAAGGCGCGTTAGGCGACCGCTATCTGCAAACGGAGCAAGGCTTTGCCGACACATTGCGGATTGCGCCCGGCAGCCAGAGTTACCAGTTGGCGTATGCTTTCGACCTGCCCTACGTCAAAAGCAATGTAATTAGCGCACCTGGCGTTAAATTTGACCAGACTTTTACCCTGCCCGTCTCAATTTTCTCCGTGCTGGCCGAACCAGGCATTCAGGTGACTGGCGAGGGTTTAACCGATGGCGGTATTCAGGATATGGGCGGAACGAAATTTCAGGTCTACAAGGCGGATGGATTCTCGGTTGGCAAAACTCTGAAAATTACCGTCTCTGGCGCGCCAGCCGCCAGCGCAGGCCAGACTCAGGGCGCGGATAGTACGCAAGGTATTCTGATTGGCGTGGCCGTGCTAGGCATTGTGCTGATTGCCGCCGGCGCGTATCTTTTCTGGCGCGATCGCCGCCGCCAGTTGGAAGAAGAATCTCCGCTAACAGAGGACCAGCAGAGTGAAGATGAAATTCTGGATGCGATTATCGCGCTGGAAGACCAGTTCAAGGCTGGCAATATCTCCGAAGAAGCCTATCGCGCGCGCCGCGAAGAGCTGAAAGCCAAGTTGAAGGCTCTGTGAGCATGATTGAAGTTCGCAAACTCATCAAGCGGTTTGGTCTAAAAACCATCTTGCGCGGCGTTGATTTTTCGGTTGCGCCGGGTGAGTTTGTGGCTCTGTTGGGACCCAACGGCGCGGGCAAGACGACTTTTCTCCGCATTCTTTCCACGCTCTCGCGCCCCAGCTTGGGCGCGGTGACGGTGGCTGGATTTCGCCTGCCGCAGGATGCCGCCGCGGTGCGCCGCCGACTGGGAGTGGTTTCGCACATGCCCCTGCTCTATGGCGATTTGACCGCCGAAGAAAATTTGCGATTCTTTGGGCGCATGTATGGTCTGGAAATGCTGGCGGCGCGTATTGACGACGTGCTGGAAATGGTTGGCCTGACGGCGCGGCGGCGTGATTTGGTGCGAACATTCTCGCGCGGAATGCAGCAACGTCTGGCAATTGGCCGCGCCGTGCTGCACAACCCCGATGTGATGCTCTTCGATGAGCCCTACACCGGTCTCGACCAGGACGCTTCCGAAATGCTGGATGACGTTCTGCGCGAGGTGGCTGCCAAAGGCCGCACGGTAGTGATGACCTCGCACGACCTGGCGCGCGCCGAAGAGCTGGCGACTCGTTTTGACATCCTCTCGCGCGGGGTTATTTCGGCTTCTGTCTCGCGCGCTGGGCTGGGCGCAAATAATTTGCTCGACTTTTACAAACAGGCGCTGGCAAATGGACAATAAACGCCCTTCCTCTTCGTACTTTCAAGCGGTACTGGCGGTGGCGTGGAAAGATTTGGCCGCCGAACTGCGCTCGCGCGAGTTGCTTTCGGCCATGCTGGTTTTTGCCCTGCTGGTGATTCTTATCTTCAATTTTTCGTTGGAGCTGGACAAGGAAGCCCGCGAAAACGTGACGGCGGGCGTCTTGTGGACGACGTTCGCCTTCGCCGGAACGCTCGGCCTCAACCGTTCGATGGCGGTCGAAAAAGACCGCGGCTGCCTCGACGGTTTGTTGCTGGCCCCGGTTGACCGCTCGGCGATTTACTTTGGCAAGGCCATCAGCAACCTGGCCTTTATGCTTTTGGTTGAAATTATCGTCTTGCCAGTGTACAGCATTTTGTACACCAGCGTTTCCACCATGCGCCTGTTTACTCCCGCTTTTTTGGGCGTGACCTTGCTTGGTTCCATCGGCTATGTGGCAGTAGGAACTTTGCTCGCCAGCATGGCCGTGCAAAGCCGTACCCGCGATGTCATGTTACCCATTTTGCTCTTCCCGGTGATTGTGCCGGTGCTGGTGGCCTCGGTGCAGGCCAGCCGGGCAATTTTGCAAGCGTTGGAAATGAGCGAAGTGATGGCCTGGGTCAATCTGCTGATTGTCTACGATGTCATTTTCATTGCACTGGCATTTATGGTATTTGACTATGTTGTCGAAGAATAGATTGTTTTTACAAGGAGCCTTCATGTCTTCTCAACCTCGCACGCTACAAATTCTCAATTTCGTTTCTGGCTTGTTGCTGGCCGCCGCCGCATGGATGTCGCTGGGCTACGCCCCGACAGAACGGGTGATGGGCGCAGTTCAACGCGTCTTTTATTTCCACGTCGCCACCGCCTGGGTCGGGATGCTCGGCTTTATCGTCGCCGCCGTAGCAGGGGTGATCTTCCTCGTTACCGGTAACCTGAAGTGGGACAAAATCGGCCTGGCGGCTGTTGAAATCAGCCTGGCGTTCTTTTTCATCGCCATTGTGCTGGGTTCCATCTGGGCGCGTCCTATTTGGGGAACATGGTGGACGTGGGAGCCACGCCTGACCACTGCCGCGATTTTGGAAATGGTCTATCTGGCCTACCTGTTGTTGCGTCAGGGCGTGGAAGACCCGGAACGCCGCGCCCGTTTTGGAGCAGTGTATACCCTGTTAGGTGGCATCAGCGTCCCGGTCACGTTTGTTTCCATCCGCCTATTCCGCACAATTCACCCGGTGGTGATTATGGGTGGCAATCCCAACGCTCAAGGTGGGTTCAGTATGGAAACTTCCATGCTCCAGACCATGCTCTTCTGCATCTTTGCCTTCTCGGTCATCTTTGTTACCCTTTTCTGGCATCGTCTGCGCCTGGGTGATCTGGCCGAAAAGGTGGAACAACTTAAATTAAAACTGATTCAATAAGCGAGACTCCATGGAACCAACCCCGAATACCCTTAACTACATGCTCTCTGGCTACACCATTTTTGCTGTCGTTTTCTTCGGCTACATCATCAGCCTGATTTCACGCTGGAAAAACCTGCGCGCTGAAGAAAAAATGCTCGACGAGATGGAAAAAAACAGCAGTAGCAATTCAACAGCGAGTCCGCTATAATAAAGCAGGATTCGCTGTTCTTTATGAAAAAGCGCGCGCTTCAGATTCTCTTCTTGCTGATAATTTTCTTTGTGGGGCTGGCGTTGCCTGCGCCGGTTCGCGCCGCCGATTCTCCGCCCGGCCCTGACCGTTTTACTAGCGTGATGGTTGATATTACGCTTCATCAGTGGTGGTTGAGCGCCTGGAAAGACAACGAAGTTTCCTGTAGCCTGTGGGTGGAACACGCCGGTCTGCCAACGGATGATGATGTTGTCATCCACTGCGGCCAGGAACTTTATCAGCAATGGAAAGACCAGTCGAAACCATGTGGGGAAGAAGACATTAACCTGTGCAAAGGTTATTATTGGTTGCATGTGCGTGATAAAGCCGCTCAAAAAGAAATTCCACTGGCATTGCCCGAAGCGAAAGTGTGGGTTTCACTCGAAAACTGCGAACCTGATTCTGGCGGATGGTGCACCCTGCCTCCCCGGTTGATTCTCACCGCTGAAGAACCGCTCCCAAACTACGCCATTACCCGCATCGAGGGTGTGGCCGGAACCGATAAATTTCAATGCGAAGGCGCGCATTGCAAATTTCAACTCAACGCAACCCGCCCAGAAGGCATCACACTGCAATTTTGGGCGGTTTCCACTTACGGTGATACCAGCCCGTTATTTGAAGCGAATGTGCGCGTCATCAGCACGGAACATGATGACAATTCCATCCTGTCGCGCTGGTATGTGGATGTTCTCAGCGCGCAGTGGACCGGCAAGCCGAATGCATCCTGTTCGCAATCGTGGCAATCTTTTCCTCCGCCTGATGGCCTGCCGTTATGGTTGACCACGCCCGAAGCTTCTGAACAATTGGCATCCAACCTGCCTTATGCCTATCTGGCTGGCAATTTGATTTCGCAAGGCGCTGTGGATGTGGAAGCCTGCGTTGACGGCGGCCTTGCGCAGGATGGCTCAGTCAGTGAATGTGGTACGCTTGCCGCCCGTCCGGCGGTCGCTGAATGGCAAAACCGCTTTGATACGCTGATTTTCGATGTCGCCCAGCAGACAGAAGTCCCCGCACAACTACTCAAGAATCTCTTTAGCCGTGAAAGCCAGTTCTGGCCGGGCGTTTTCCGCGAAAGCGAAGATGTCGGTTTGGGGCAACTGACTGAAGATGGCGCTGATACCACCCTGTTGTGGAATCCATCTTTTTATAAACAGTTTTGCCCGCTGATATTAGGGGAAGATGCTTGCGCCGGAGCCGGGTACGCCAAATTGAAAGCGGACCAGCAAGCCTTGTTGCGCGGCGCGCTGGTGCGCAGCGTGGATGCGACCTGTGAAAACTGCCCACTGGGGATTGACCTGACCCGCGCCGATTTCAGCGTCTCGGTGTTTGCCCGCACCCTGTTGGCGAGTTGTGAACAAACTGGCAGAATTCTTCAAAATGTTACCGGCAAACCTGCCGGGCAAGTGGCGTCTTACGAAGATTTGTGGCGCTTTACGTTGGTCAATTACAACGCTGGCCCGGGCTGCCTGGGTGATGCGGTTCAAGTAGCAGCGGCTGCCTCGCCGGATGCGCTCACCTGGGGTAACGTTTCGGGGATTTTTTCACCAACCTGCCAGGGAACTGTTCCATACGTCGAAGCGATTGCGCCGCCGGGGCCGTAATTTTATTGCCCCAGCCCGAGCCGTTGACGCGCCTGGGCGCACAGGCTGGCGCCTCCGGCTTGTAACCACTCTTGCAGGCGCGGGCTTGTAGATAGATTTAGACGGGCATCGTTGTAAATTCCATCTCCCCAATAAGCGTACCGTATTGTTTCGGCAGGCCAAAGCGATTCCATCTGGTTGATCACGCCGATTCCACCGTTGTAGCCGGCGAAAGCCAGGCGTGGGTCGCCTGCTGCCTGTTCCAACGAGCGGCGCAGGTAGTCCAATCCGCGCAGGGCGTTGGTGTCGGGGTTGGCCATTTCTTCCCCGGCGGTGAAGTGAAACGGCATCACTTGAAACAACCCTGTCGCCCCGGCGCTGGAGCGAATGTCGGGATGTCCGCACGATTCGATTTGCATGACCGTCGCCGCCAGATTCGCATCCAGCCCATGCTCTGCCGCCCAGCGCGCCAGGTTTGCGCCCCAAAACTGCACTTCGGGTGTGAACAAGGGCGCAATTTGCCCGCTCGATGCAACCGGCAGGATGGGTAACGCCTCGGCGCGGGGAGAGTCAGAAAGGCCTCCTGCCCAAATCGCAAGCAGGAGGCCGACGCACAGCGCCGCCAACGGCGGTAACAAAAAACCAGACAGACAGCCGCCAGATTGCCGGGCTGTCTGTCTGCGTTTTCGTGGGGGCGAAGACTCAGAATACGCAGGGGTCATGGGTTGATTCTGTCACAGGTTCGTTTGAGGCAGGATGGAAGTAAGTTTATTCGTCATAGGCTTCGCGCGCCGCGGGCAGAGGGTGATAGGTTGGCTCGGAGCGGGAAGGGTAGGTTGGTTCGGGGCGCGAGACCGGGCGCGGAGCGGGTTGCCGTAACTGTGATGCGGGCGTTAGCGTGGCTCGGCTGGATGTAGCACCGGCAGTATAGGCGTTTACACCTGACGTGTGGCCGCTGGCACCACCCGCAGCGTGAGCGCTGGCAGTTTGTGGACGCGGTGGAACATTGCCAGAGCGGTAGCCGTTGTTATACTCGCCAGAACGGTAATAACCGTTTTCGCGCGGAGCAGGCTGAGGTGTGACTGGGGCGGTTGTCCGGCGCGGGCGCGCTGTGCTCATGCTGAAGAGATGTTCTCCCGCTACCGAAAAGGTTCCGATAATCAGGATGCGAATGACCCAGACCATTACCGCCACGAAAACGGGAACAGCTTTTTGCAGGGTGTCGCCCCCAATGACGGCGGCGCCCTGGCTGGTGTGGCTGATGATGGCGACTGAGACGCCCCACCAGGTGAGCGTGGCGTTCATCGCCGCCGCCAAAATCCACGCGCCGAAGAGGTACCAGACTTCGGCGGGTTCATCTGCGCCTTGTTCGGGGGTGAAGATGCGCGCGATTCCGGCAAAGTCAATGCCGCAAAAGGCGATGGAGAGAATGGTTGCCCATTGCATCCCAGCGAATTTTAGATTGCCAAGTACGTCGTTCAGGGCGAACTCGGTGGTGCTGAAGTTGAACACTTCAAAGGCCAGCAGCGCGCCCAAAATCATGAAGCCGAAGGCGCGGGCGCGCTGGTCAAGCAGGCCATTCCACATACGAGAGAAGTTGATGTCCATAGATCTGGAACGAAGCGCGTTATTCATGAGAATCTCCTTTTAGAAAACTTGTTCTAACTTAGAGATATTATAGAACTTATATTCTATAAAAGTCAAGGGGCAATTTCTGGTGATTTTCATTGATATTTAGCGCCAGGTCTGGTAAAGTAAACACAAAGAAGAACTCCCATGACTCAATCCCCCATTTTGAATTTTGTTACACTGATTGCCTATCAGGAAGGCAGCGTCGTCAGCCGCCAGGTTATCAAAGCCGAGGCGGGCAACGTGACGCTGTTCGCCTTTGACGCTGGTCAAGGCCTGAGCGAACATACCGCCCCGTTTGATGCGCTGGCGCACATTCTGGAAGGCCGCGCCGAAATTTTTATTGCCGGTGAATTGCACGAATTGCAGGCCGGGCAGGCGATACTTTTGCCCGCCAATCTGCCGCACGCGCTGAAAGCCCCCGAAGCGTTCAAAATGCTGCTGACGATGATTCGCGCCTGATGTGTTAATCGTCAGGTCGTAGGTTTTTTTTTGCAAAAAGCTGGCTAATCAGCCTTCGCAGGGGAGAAAAAATGCCCAGGTGCGCCAGTATCAGCCCTGCTGTTATCAACATAAATAAAAAAAAGTAAATATGCCCGTAAATAAATTTTGGGTCATTGCCCGGTGTGAATAGATAATAGACAATCGTTGCAAAAAGATGGAAAACAGTCCCGGCCAACAAGGGAATGGAGAGTGGACGCATGTCAAATTCTTCCAACAGCAGAGTCAGGGCGACTAATATCACAAATCCCGTGATAATTAGCAACGAGTAAAGTGGCCGGTCGTATTGGTCCAGATAAGATCCCCTAAAGAGTTTAACAACCACCCATGTGTAAATTGCTAAAATTCCAGCCACAGTTCCCAGAGAGTACCCAATCAGAACGATTGGCAAAACCAGATTACCAAACGCGCGAATACTGACCAGACAAATGACCCAACCGAGGAGAAATGCCAGCGCCAGCAAGAGCATTTTCTCTGTCACACCTGAAACCTGATCTTGCATTAGCATATCCCAAGCCAACTTTGCCCCACCCAAAAGAGCGGTTGAGAGTATCATCAACCCCAACAGCATCGTAAACAGGCTGATTTCACGGCGTGTTTTGTTTTCGTGGCTGCGTTTTTGCTTGAGCGTATCGTAAAAGGGAGGAATTGTGTCTTTGTCGTCTTTTTGCGTCATAACTTCTTTCTCCGCTTTTTGTTATGAACTTGCAACGATTTTACCACGCCAGCCCAAGTGCACCTTCCCTGAGATTTTGGCATATAATTTTGCGATTCCGAAAGGACAAAAAATCATGTTTTCCTGGCTCACGCATCCGCCTTTGTTTGAACTTGCCCGGCAGGCAAAGCGCCTGCCCCCCGTTTGGGCGGTACTTCCTCTGGCGTTGGTTTTTATGTTCGCTTCGCAATTGGGCGTTCTTCCCATTCTGATTGGGATGGGGTTGCTCTATGGTTTTTCTGCAGACGGTATTTCCGCTGCCGGACAGAGTGCGCTCGTCTCTGGCTTTTGGATGGCGCTGACCCTGATTTTTTCGTTCGGGCTGATGTTTTTCATCCTGTGGCTGTGGACGAAATTCTACGAAAAACGTTCCTTTGCCAGCCTCGGCTACGAAATCGGCGGCGCGGCGCGGCAGTATGGGCGCGGCCTGCTTTTTGGCGCGCTGCTCTTCGGCGGCGCGGTCGGCCTGCTGGCGATTTTCGGCTGCGCTGCGCCTGAAACCGGCGGCGACCCCGCCCTGGAAGGGCTGGCCGCGCTCGGCGGGGTGCTGATCGTTTTTCTCGGCTGGATGGTGCAGGGCGCTTCGGAAGAAATTCTCACCCGCGGCTGGGTTTTGCCGGTGCTCGGCGCGCGCTACGGCCCGTGGGTCGGCATCCTCGGCTCGGCGCTGTTTTTCGCTGCCATGCACGGCCTGAACGCCAACCTGAGCGGGCTGGCGCTCGTCAACCTGGCGCTCTTCGGCCTTTTTGCCGCTTTCTACGCCCTACGTGAAGGCTCGCTGTGGGGAATCAGCGCCCTGCATAGCGTCTGGAACTGGATTCAGGGTAACTTTTTCGGCTTTGAAGTCAGCGGCAGCAGTTTTGGCGGCGGCATGTTGCTCAACCTGCGCACAACCGGCCCCGATTGGTTCACCGGCGGCGCTTTCGGCCCCGAAGGCGGGCTGGCCGTCACAATCGTTTTGTTGATTGGCATCGCAGTTATTTTTTTCTGGAGACCCAACCATGAATAATTTTTTCGCCACCCTCGTCACGCTGACCGCCGCCCTGGCCTGGCTGCGGCTGATGGATTTCGCCGCCCAGCGCGGCTGGCTGGAAAGCCGCCTCAGCCGCAAAATCATCCACATTGGCACCGGCCCCATTTACGTTTTGTGCTGGCTGCTTTTTCTGCCGACGCCCGATGCCCGCTTTTGGGCGGCGCTCGTCCCGCTGGCAATCACCCTGCAATTTGCGCTGATTGGCTTCGGCCTCATCAAAGACGAGGCCTCCGTTCAGGCCATGTCGCGCAGCGGTGACCCGCGCGAGATTTTGCGCGGCCCGCTCTATTACGGCCTGGCTTTTGTGGCGCTGACGCTGATTTTTTGGAAAGATTCGCCGGTGGGGATGGTGGCCTTAATGAGCATGTGCGGCGGCGACGGCATTGCCGACATCGTCGGGCGTAGAATCCAATCGCCCCGCTGGCCGTGGAGCCGCGAGAAAAGTGTGGCCGGTTCGCTGGCGGTTTTTCTCGGCGCCTTTTGGCTTTCGCTGGTGATTCTGGCGGTTTATGTGGCGCTGAATGTTTTCCCCGCCCCGTTGACGCGCTTCCTGCTGCCGCTGGCGGCGCTTTCGCTGCTGGCGGCAGCGGTTGAATCGCTGCCGCATAAAGACGTGGATAATCTCACCGTCACGCTGGCGGTGGCGGTGGCAGGCTGGTTTTTGCTGTAAAAAAAAAGGTGAGCTGCGCCTGGCGCGGCTCACCTTTTTTTCGAGAAACGAGTTTTTCTTACGGTTTGGCAACCGCGAAATTATCGAAGAGCGCGTCGGTGCCAGCCGTGTCAAACGTACCCGCAATCAGGCCCGCGTCGCCGCCGCCGGTCAGTTCGCTGTCGGTGACGCTCATCACCTGCGTGCCGTTGACGTACAGCGTCAGTTGATTGCCCACGCAATCGGCACGCAGATGGTTGGTGGCATTGCCCATTTTAATCGCCGGGTTGGGGTCGGTGGCTTTTTCGGCCAGAAAACTGGAACTGCTGTCCACCATTTTGGCAATCATCGCAAACCCGTCGCTGCTGATGATGAAATAGTAGAAGTTGAAATTGCCGTTGACGGTGTTGTAGCGGCAAATCACGCCCATATCATTGTTTTCGGGCCCGGCGGTTTTGGTTACATCCACTTCCACGCTCACATCCGCGTCAAAGGATTTGCCGGGGTTGGCCCAGGCATCGTACTGCGTGGATGAAACATAAATGCGGTAGGCGCCATTTGCATAATCGGTGGAGCCATTGTCGCCGCTGGCCTGGTCCCAGCCGCTGGATGTGCTGGAAAAATTATCTTGGAACAGGATGTTGGCCGATTGCGCCGGGGCGGAAGGGGCAGAGGCGGTGAATAAACTGCAGGCCAGGCTGGCCGCCAGTAAGACAATGATCATTACAATTGTTTTTTTCATCAGGTTCTCCTTTCCTAGCAGTATACAAAATTCTCTGCGCAAAAACAACCCTTGAGGGAGTCGAAAGTCTCCCAACTTTCGCACGCGGCACGGACTGAAGTCCGGCCTGATTTCGCCGTAAAAGTCCGCTTAAGCGGACTTGGTTGGGCTGAGGTCGGGCTTCCAGCCCGCCGAAAAAGGAATGGTTCTGCCGACTCCGTTAACTCCGCGTCCCAAACTCTGCGACATAAATGTCGCGCTCGGGTGACCTGCGCCTCTTGACAAGGGTTTTGAATGGTCTATAATCGTGTAAGTTTTACACAAAGCGGGTGACCGTTTTCTTTTTTCAATTTTGTTTGTGTAAATTTTACACCAAAGGAGACCATGACCCTTTCCTCCGAAATTCTCACAAGTATTATGCGCGCGCTGGCAGAAGACATCGGCGCGGGCGATGTTACCAGCCAGGCGATTTTTCCGCCCGCGGCGCAGGCGCGCGGGCAAATCATCGCCAAGCAAAACGGCGTGGTGGCCGGGCTGGAAGTGGCCGCCGCGGTCTTTGCCCGGCTCGACCCGCAGGTGGAATTTTCTCCGCTGGCGGCCGAGGGCGCGGCGGTGGAAAACCGTCAGCCGCTGGCGCGCCTGTCCGGCGCGGCGCGCGCCCTCTTCAGCGGGGAGCGCACGGCGCTCAATTTTTTGGGGCGCATGTCCGGCATCGCCACGCTCACCCGTCAGTTCGTGGAGGCGGTTTCCGGCACAGGGGCGCAAATCCTCGATACGCGCAAAACCGCTCCCGGCCTGCGCGCCGCCGATAAACTGGCTGTCGCTCTCGGCGGCGGGAAAAATCACCGCATGGGGCTGTACGATCTGATTTTGCTCAAAGATAATCACATTGATTTTGCCGGTTCGGTGGCCGAAGCCGTGCGCCGCGCCCGCGCCGCTGAAAGCGGTCTGGAAATTGAAGTGGAAGTGCGCACGCTGGAGCAGCTGCAGGAAGCCCTGGCCTGCGGTGTGGAGCGGATTTTGCTCGACAACATGACGTTGGACGAGATGCGCGCGGCGGTGCGGCTGACGGCTGCCCGCGCGAAGTTGGAGGCCAGCGGCAACGTCAATTTACAGCGCGTGCGCGCCATTGCCGAAACCGGCGTGGATTTTATCTCCATCGGCGCGCTGACCCATTCGGCGCCCACGCTGGATGTTTCACTCGATATTTTGGCGCTGGCGCGTGACGTCAGCCAACAAGGAGAATTTTGATGAATGCCGAAGCCCAATCCCTGTACGAAGACTTGAAGCGCCGTCTGGGAAATTTTGTCCCCGACGCGGAACTGTATTACAAGGCCGAAATTGCGGTGGAAATCAACCGGCTGAAGGCCGGGCGCAACGCCGTCATTTTGGGACACAATTACATGGAGCCGGTGCTTTTTCACTCCATCCCCGATTTCAAAGGCGATTCGCTCGACCTGAGCCGCAAGGCCGCCCAAACCGACAAAGATGTGATTGTTTTTTGCGGCGTGCGTTTTATGGCCGAAACCGCCAAAATTCTCAGCCCCGGCAAAACCGTGCTGCTGCCCGCCGAAAAAGCGGGCTGCTCGCTGGCTGAATCGATCACCGCCGAAGATGTGCGCGCGCTCAAGCGCAAATATCCCGGCGTGCCGGTGGTGACCTATGTCAATACCTACGCCGATGTGAAGGCCGAGAGCGACATCTGCTGCACGTCCGGCAACGCCGTCGCCGTGGTGGAATCGCTGCACGCGGAGACGGTCATCTTTCTGCCCGACCAATATTTGGCGAGCAATGTGGCGCGTGAAACTGGCAAGCACATCATCTTCCCGCAAATTTCTTCCGCGCCCGCCGCAGCAGCGCCGGAGAATTTGCTCGACGTGCAATTCATCGGCTGGCACGGACGCTGTGAAGTTCACGAAAAATTCACCGTGGAAGACATCCGCGCCGTGCGCAAACAATTCCCCGACGTGGCGGTGCTGACGCATCCCGAATGCTCGCCGGAAGTGGTGGCCGCCGCCGATTTTTCCGGCTCGACCAACGCCATGATTCGCTTTGTGCAGGAGAGCCGCGCGCCGCATTTTCTGGTGCTGACGGAATGTTCGATGGGCGACAACATCGCCGCCGCCAACCCCGAAAAAGACCTGCTGCGTCTGTGCATGGTACGCTGTCCGCACATGAACACCATCACCATGGAAAACGTGCGCGACTCGCTGCGCTTGAACCGCTTCGTCATCGAAATTCCTGAAAATATTCGCGCGCGCGCCTACCGGGCGGTGGAGCGCATGATTCAGATTGGATAAAAATGAAAACGACTGACGTACTCATCATTGGTTCCGGCATTGCCGGGGCGACGGCGGCGCTGAAACTGGCGCAAGACAACCCGGCGCGCCACATCATTCTCATCAACCGCGCGTCCGAGGCTGAAGAATCCAATTCGCGCTGGGCGCAGGGCGGAATTATTCACCGCGGGGCCGACGATTCGGCGGAATTGCTGGAGAAGGATATTCTCGCCGCCGGAGCGGGGGCTTCGCTTCCGGCGGCGGCGCGCCTGCTGGCCGAGGAAGGGCCTCACCGGCTGGAGGAGATTCTCTTTGCGGCGGTCCCAATCGGCTTTGAGCGCGATGCGCGCGGCGAGTTGGCTTACAGCCAGGAGGCCGCCCATTCGCGGCGTCGCATTTTGTATGTTGGCGACGGCACCGGCGCGGCCATCATGCAGGGGCTGATTGCGGCAGTGCGCCGCCTGCCGAACATCGAAATTTTGACCGACGCCACCGCCGTGGATTTGATTACCTTTCCCCATCACGCGCGCGACCCGCTGGCGACCTACGCGCCGGTGGCCTGTTACGGCGCCTATGTTTTCGACCGCAAAGGCAAAGCCATTCACCGCACGCTGGCGCGCAAGACGATTTTGGCGACCGGCGGGCTAGGACGGCTGTATCGCAACACCACCAATCCGCCGGGTTCGCGCGGCGACGGCCTGGCGATGGCGCATCGCGCCGGGGCGAAAATCATCAACGCCGAGTATGTTCAGTTTCACCCGACGGCGCTGGCCGCGCCGGGGGCCGAGGGATTTCTCATCAGCGAGGCGGTGCGCGGCGAGGGCGGCATCTTGCTCACGCCGGAGGGCCAGCCTTTTATGCAGAAATATGACCCGCAGTGGCGCGACCTGGCCCCGCGCGATGTTGTCGCCCGCGCCATTCACACCGAAATGGAAACGCGCGGCTATTCCTACGTTTTGCTCGACCTTGCCAGCCACATGGCAGCCGAGGCGATTCGCGCGCGCTTCCCCAACATTTACGCCGAATGTCTGCGGGTTGGCGTGGATATTTCGCGCGAACCGATTCCGGTTGTGCCAGCGGCGCACTATTTTTGCGGTGGCGCGCAGGTGGATTTAAACGGGCGCACGAATATCGCCAACCTGTACGCGGTCGGTGAAGTGAGCTGTACCGGCCTGCACGGCGCGAACCGGCTGGCGTCCACCTCGCTGCTGGAGGGGTTGGTGTGGGGCGGGCGCGCCGCCGAGGATATTCTCGTCAGCGAGCCGGGGCGGCTGCCCACCCGCGAGGAAATCCCCGCCTGGGACGAATCCGGCTTGACGCAGGAATCGGACCCGGCGCTGATTGCGGGCGACATGCAGACCATTCAAAACATCATGTGGCACTACGTCGGCCTGGTGCGCAACGGCGAGCGGCTTTCGCGCGCCATCCGCGAACTGCGCCATTTGCAAAATGAGATTGAAATGTTCTACCGCGCCACCAAATTGAGCGACGGGCTGATTGGCTTGCGCAACGCCGTCGAAGTTGCCCTGCTGATTGCCGAGGCGGCGCGTCACAACCGTCAGAGCCGCGGCTGTCACTTCCGCGAAGACGCGGTCAGCGGCGGCGACCGGCTGTTGTAGGCTACAAATCTTCCAGCATTTTTAGCACATCGGCCAGGCAGGCGGCAAAAATTTCATTCATCACGTTTTCATCGGCCTGATACGCCCCGCCAAAAACGCCATCGCCGTAGATTTGGCGGGTGGTTTTGGCGTCCATCAGCCCCGGCACAAAGGGCGGAATTTTTGGCTCGGCGGGCAGGTCGGCGACGCGCGTAAACGGAAAGGCTTCCACCCAGTTGGCGTGGTTGGGCTTCAGCTCATACTTCACCGCAATTGCCTCCACCGAATGGGAATTCCACCACTCGTACCAGTTGGCGCGCAGGCCGGGCAGGCTGTTCATCGTCTCGGTCAGCGCGGCGTCTGCGGCCTGATTGCCGCCGTGACCGTTCAGCACCAGCAGGCGGCGAAATCCGGCGGCGTAGAGTGAGCGCGTAATATCTTCGACGACCGCCGCCAGTGTGGCGGCGCGCAGGCTGAGCGTGCCGGGATACGCCAAAAAATAGGGCGAAACGCCAAAATTGAGCGGTGGCGCGACCAGCACCCCGCTTTGCTGGCTGGCCGCATCCGCCAGCGCCAGCGGAATTTTGACATCCGTCAGCAGGCTCAAGTAGCCGTGCTGTTCGGTGGCGCCGATCACCAAAATCAGCCGGTCATCGTGGCGCAGATATTCTTCCACATCCATCCAGTTCAGTTCATCAAATCGCATGGTTGCCTCCGTGCCGCCATTATAATGTCCCCATGCCTAATGTTCCCCTGCCGCCCCTGTTTTTAGACCGAATGCAGAAATTCCTCGGCGCCGAATTTCCCGCGTTTGCAGAAAGTTTGGAGGCCTCGCCCCGCAGCGGATTGCGCGTCAATACGCTGAAACTGACCCCGCAGCGCTTTCAGCAGCTCACCCCGCTGACGCTTGGGGCGCGCGTCCCGTGGTGCGACTCGGCCTTTGGGCTGATTCCGTCCGCCGTCAGCCCTGGCCTGCATCCGCATCATTTGGCCGGGCTGTACTATTTGCAAGACCCTTCTGCCATGTCGCCCGCCGAATTGCTCGCGCCGCAGCCGGGCGAGCGCGTGCTCGACCTTTCCGCCGCGCCGGGTGGAAAAACCACCCACCTGGCGGCGCTGATGCGGGGGCGCGGCTTGCTGGTTGCCAACGACATCAAAGACAAACGGGTCGGCCATCTCATCCAAAATGCTGACCGCTGGGGGGCGCAAAACGTCATCGTCACCAACGAAACGCCGGAGCGCCTGGCCGACCATTTTGGCGCGTACTTTGACCGGGTGCTGGTAGACGCGCCCTGCTCTGGCGAGGGCATGTTCCGCAAAGACATGGGCGCCCGCGCCGACTGGTCGCCGGAGATGGTGGCGGGCTGCGCCGCGCGGCAGGGCAACATTCTGCGGGTGGCGGCCAAACTGGTGAAACCGGGCGGCTTTCTGCTCTACTCCACCTGCACCTTTGCCCCGGAGGAAGACGAGGGCGCGATCGGCGCTCTGCTGGGCGAATTTTCAGTCGTGGAACTGCCACTTTTTCCTGGCTTCATGCGCGGTCAGCCGGGCTGGCTGGGCGCGGAAGCGGCGGCGCAGCTGCGCGGCGCAGTGCGTCTTTTTCCGCACCGGCTGGCGGGCGACGGGCATTTTGTTTGCCTGCTGCAAAAAACGGAGGCGGGAACGGAGGGGGAAGCAGAAAAACGAATGGACAATCGGATGGAAAATCGCATGGCCTATCCGGCGCGGGCGCAGATGGCGCTTTGGCGCGAATTCGCTGAAGAGACGCTCAGCGCCCCTTTGCCGGAAGACCGCTTGCGGCTGGGCGGCGAGCGGCTTTATCTCCTGCCCGAAGAATCCCCCGACTTTGGGCGGCTGCGCGTTCCCCGGCCTGGGGTCTGGCTGGGAACCTTCAAAAAAGAGCGCTTTGAACCGGCGCATCCGCTGGCGCTGACGGCTGCGCCGCGCAAAACCCATCCGCTGGCGGCTGATTCGCCCGAACTGGCGGCTTATTTGCGTGGAGAAACACTACCGTCCAGCGCAATCGGCTGGACGGTAGTGACGGTGGACGGTTTTGGCCTGGGCTGGGGCAAGGGCGTGCAGGGAACCTTGAAAAATCACTACCCCAAGGGCTGGCTGCAGAATTAAGCTGGTTTGTACGCCTTCACGTCGGCGATGGCTTTGGTGACGTTGACCCGTGGCAGCAGAATCAGGCCCATGATGAAGAAGAAAATGAGCGAAAGAATGGCGATGCGCAGGTTGCCAAAAATCTGATTCATCAGCCCGAAAAGCAGCGGGCCGACCCACGACGTGCCGCGCTCAGAAACTTCGTAGAACGAATAAAATTCGGCTTCCTTGCCCGCCGGAATCATCTGCGCGAAGAGGCTGCGGCTGATGGCCTGCGAGCCGCCCATCACAATCGCGATGAATCCGCCCAGGATGAAAAATTCCAGCACGCGGCTCTCGCCCTTCATGCCGCCGTAGGCGTAAATCGTCACCCCGGCCCAAATAATCAGGCTGATGAAAATGGCCTGCTTGGCGCCGATGCGCTCGGCCAATTTGCCCCACAGCAGGGCGCCGAAGAAAGCCATGAACTGAATCATCAAAATGACCATGGTCAGCGTGCCGGTATCCAGCCCGATGCCGCCGTTGATGATGGGCGCGGCGGCGAAGGTTGCCGCCACCGAAATCACCGTCTGAATGCCGTCGTTGTAAAGAAAATAGGCCAGCAGATATTTCATCGTTTCGGGGAAATGCTTCAACTCGCGCAGGGTTCCCGCCAACTGTTTGAACCCGGCGCTGACGTAGGTTTCGTTCTTCGGCAGGTCGCGGTGCGCGTGACGCGGCTGCAGGCGCGCCCAGGTGAACAGCGAAAACCCAATCCACCAGATGCCCGCCGAGGCGAGATTAATGCGCACCGCCAGCGCGGTTGGCACGCCGAGCGCCTCGCGGAACTGGTAGAAAATCAGGTTGAGCAGCAGCAGCAATCCGCCGCCCATGTAGCCCATCGCCCAGCCGTAAGAGGAAACGCTATCCCGTTTTTCTTCGCTGGCGATATCGGGCAGGTAGGCGTTGTAAAAAACCATCGCCGCGCCAAAGGTCAGATTGGCGATTAAAAACAGCAGACCGCCCAGCGCCCACAAATCACCCTGAATGAAGAAAAGTAGAATGGTGGCCGCCGCGCCCAGGGTGGCGAAAACCTGCATCAACTGCTTGCGGCGGTGCGAATAATCGGCAATCGCGCCCATAATCGGCAGCAGCAAAACCTGCAGCAGCACCGAAAGCGAAACGCAGTACGGGAAAAATGAATCGGGCGCAATCGGAATGCCTGCCAGGTGAACCAGCAGCGGCAGGCCCGCTTGCGGCGTCCAGGCGACGCCATTCTGCGCCAGGTACTGCGCTTCGGCGGCGGCGGTTGCCAGCGAAGCCAGGTACGGCCCCAGGAAAACCGTCACCACGGTTGTGCTGAAGGCCGAGTTGGCCCAGTCGTACATGGCCCAGCCGAAAATTTCACGTTTGTTGTTTTGGAGCGGTATACTTTGCGCGTTGATTGCCATGAGTCCTCCGATGGACGACGAGGGGTGAAGTTCTGGTTTCGACGGCTTGATTTTATGACTCTCTGGGAATCTCCGTGGTAAACCCCGTATTTTGGGGTATGAGCGTGCATACGCAACTCATACCCCAAAATACGGCACTCTTCACGGAAAATCCTGGAAACCTTATTCTATTACATTTTTTCGTATCTTCTCAAAGAATCGTGGCGGCTCTTTGGGAATTTTCGTGGTAAGACCCTGCATTTTGGGGTATGAACGTTCATGCTCCAAAATGCGGCACTCTTCACGGAAAATTAGGGAGATCCAAATCTTAACATCAGTGATATTCTAGAAGAAAATATTCGGACGTTGGTGAAGACGTTACTCAATCAGATTGAGAAACTATCTGCCAGATTGCGTGATGCGCGCGCTATGATACAACAACGCGACGAAATCAACCAGTTGAAAGATGAGCAGGGCCAGGGTTTTCTTAAAGCGAAAAACCTCCAACGCGAATAACGCGAATGAGCAAATTCCACAAATTTTACTAGGGTTATTCGCGCCATTCGTCAATTCGCACTATTCGCGATAAAAAGCAGCGCGACTTTAAGAAACCCCTATGATCAGGGCAAATTCAATATCAAAGCCAACGTAACCAGCCGCGACAGAATATTCGTTAGAAAAAGAGCAAAAAAGACAGAATCGTCACGAGCCCATTCATGCTTCGCATGGCAAGGCGGCGCCGCAGACACTTACGACATCAATCACAATCGCAGAGAGGAGCGCATTGGCTCACAGACTGGCGTCACTTCGCAAATGAAACGTGAACCCTATTTCAAGCCCGATACCCTGCGCGAAAAATCGCAGGAAATGTTATCTGCATTGGGAACATATCGCCAGCGACATCGCGCGCAATCTTTGCGGCCCTCATGCGCCGCGCTACTTGTGCTGGATATGCAGGATTATTTTTTGCAATCTGATTCGCACGCGTACATTCCCAGCGCGTCTGCCATTGTTCCTGTGATTCGTTCCTTGATAAATATTTTTCAAAAAAAAAACCGCCCAGTAATTTTTACACGACAGGTCAACACGTCACAGGACGCAGATATGATGGGCAAGTGGTGGAAAGGTCTTCTATCTCCCGATTCAACGCAAAGCGAGATAACTCTCGAATTGAATTTAACCAATGGCGTCGTTCTCAATAAAACCCAATATGACGCGTTTTGGAAAACAGCGTTGGATGAAATTTTGCGTTCAATGAACGTTGAGCAAGTTGTAATTACGGGCGTGATGACTCATTTGTGCTGTGAGACCACAGCGCGCTCCGCATTTATGCGCGGTTATGAAGTCTTTTTCACAGCGGACGGTACAGCCACTTATACCGAAGCCCATCACTGTGCGGCGCTGTTGAATCTGGCTCACGGCTTCGCATTGCCTGTTTTGGCAAAAGAAGTATTAGATGGCTTTGATGAAACAAACTAACGTGTTGATCATCGGCGCAGGGCCGGCAGGAATCGCGGCGGCGATTCAGCTAAGGCGATACGATATTTCCTTTTTGCTTATCGAAAAAAAATGCGCAGGCGGGTTGCTTTGGAATGCAAACCTGGTGGAGAATTATCCGGGCTTTCCCAACGGAGTCACAGGTTCAAAGTTGGTCGCCCTGATGGAAAAGCAAATGCAAAGGCTCGGCATTGAGGTTTTGCACGCCGAAGTTGCAACCGTTTCTTTGGACGCGAATCGGTTTTTGGCCGTCACACGGCAGGCTTCATATCAGGCAAAGGTATTGGTCGTTGCCTCGGGTACGCGGGCGAAACCATTTCCCATCGCGATTCCCGAAGCGGCGCGACAATTCATATTTAGCGAGGTCGCGCCCTTATTGGACACGCATAACAGGCGAATCGTGATCATCGGCGCTGGGGATGCGGCATTTGATTACGCCCTTAACCTTGCAAAGAAGAGGAATTTTGTCACTATTCTCAATCACGCGAGCGAAGTAAAATGCTTGGAATTATTGCGGAAACGCGCCGCCGCGCAAGCCAATATCATCTATCGCGCGCACGTTGCTGTCCGCGAGATAAAGGTCAATGAAACAACGGGCATCTTGCAGATTATGTGCGAAGCGGAAAGACGAATCAAAACTCTCGAAGCGGATCATCTCTTGTTCGCCATTGGGCGTCAACCGCAATTGGAATTTTTATCCGCAGAGATCCACAGCCGCAAGTCCGCGTTGATTGAGGCGCGCCGTTTGTATTTTATCGGTGACGTCAAAAATGAGTTGCTGCGCCAGACTGCCATCGCGGCGGGAGATGGCTTACGCGCTGCAATGCAAATTTATCAAACGCTAAAGGAAAAAACATGAAAGTATTTGCCCTCGCTGGAAATCCGAAGATTGCCACCGTGTACATGGCGGATATGGGCGGCGAGCGAATGTTGGAATTTGTGGAAGCCTGCCAACCGCCATACCCGCGCGAGGAACGTTGGATATTGATGGTGTCTACGCTATATGGCTGTCCCGTAAAATGTCTCTTCTGCGACGCGGGCGGAGGCTATCGCGGCAAACCGAACGTGCAGGAGATTCTCGCGCAGATTGATTACATGGTCGCGCAATGGTTCCCCGGCGGCGATATTTCTGCTTCAAAATTCAAAATCCAATTTGCGCGCATGGGCGAGCCAGCCTTGAACATGGCTGTATTGGATGTTCTGGAGGAATTACCACGCCGCTATCGCGTGCGGCGTTTGATCCCATCCATTTCAACCATTGCGCCGCTTGGAACCGATCCATTTTTCGAGCGCCTGATTGAGATCAAGGATGCCTTATACCCGAACGGAAATTTCCAGTTTCAATATTCAATCCATACCACCGACGTTGCGCGGCGCGATGAATTGATTCCCGTGCGGAAGTGGGACTTTGCGCGTATGGCGAAGTATGGCACGCGCTTTTATAAACACGGCGATCGCAAGATTACGTTGAACTTCGCGCTGGCTGAGAATTCTCCCATCGAAACGGATGTCTTGCTGCGTTATTTTGACCCCGCGCGTTTTTTGATTAAACTAACTCCCGTCAATCCCACCAGCCGCGCCATCCAGAATAATCTGGCTTCCCTCATTGACGCGACAAAACCCGAAAGCGCCGAATTGATCTCGCGTCCACTGTTGGATGCGGGCTATAAAGTCATTGTCAGCATTGGCGAAGTAGAAGAGAACGAGATCGGCAGCAATTGCGGTCAGTATGTGCTGAATTATCTGGAAAGCGGCGTGGCTGTTGAAAATGGATATAGCTACGCCATGCAAGCAATACCGGAAAAGACGGAAACTGTTTCGCGGCGGTCTGTGTGCTGATGCTGATGCTGACGCTTTTCCAAAGAAACGAGTGACTGATGACCCTTCCCCTTTTTCTTCCTCGTTCTGTCACCATCACCGGCCACCTGGTGCGGCTCGAACCGCTTAGCCTGGAGCATGTCTCCGGGCTGGCCGCCATCAGCAACGACCCAGCCATTTGGCGCTACATGCTCTACGGCAACATTGATTCTGAAGCAAAAATGCGTGCCTGGGTTGAAGATATGCTCACCCGCCAGGCCGCCGGAACCGATTTACCCTTCGCCGTGCGTCACCTGCCCAGCGGAAAACTGGCCGGGGCAACGCGCTACCTCGACCTCCGACCGGCGCATCGCGGGCTGGAAATCGGCGGCACCTGGTACGGGACCGAGTTTCAGCGCAGCGGCGTCAACACGGAAGCCAAGTACCTGCTCTTGCGTCACGCCTTTGAAACCCTCGGCGCAATTCGGGTGCAATTTAAAGCCGACAGCCGCAACGAGAAATCACTACGCGCCATCGAGCGGATTGGCGCGACCCGCGAGGGGATTCTGCGCAATCACATGATTTTGGCAGATGGCCTCTACCGGCATTCAATCTATTTCAGCGTCACCGCCGATGAATGGCCTGCCGTCAAAGCGCATCTGGAAGCGTTGTGCCATTCGCCTCTAATGGGTTGAAAAGCGCAGCGAGTTTTACCTTCATCACGCGTAGTATTCGTTTATACGTTAAAATGTAGGCAACGTTAGCGTAGCACGATTTTACGCTAGATAACGTTATTTCAAGGAGCCTGTCATGCGCGCCGTGGACATCATCATCAGAAAACGCGATCACGAGCAACTTGCCCGCGAGGAAATTTATTTTTTCATTCAGGGCTTCACCAGTGGCGAAATTCCCGATTACCAGGCCTCTGCTCTTGCCATGGCGATTTTACTCAACGGCATGACCATGCGCGAAATCACCGACCTGACTCTGGCGATGGCGCACTCTGGTGCGATGCTTGATTTATCAGATGTGGTGGATGTGGTCGTGGATAAACATTCATCCGGTGGGGTGGGCGATAAAACTACGCTGGTAGTTTTGCCCATCGCCGCGGCCTGTGGCCTGTCCTGCGGAAAAATGTCGGGGCGCGGGCTGGGCTTCAGCGGCGGCACGCTTGATAAACTAGAATCCATTCCCGGATACCGCGTTAACCTCAGTACCGAAGAATTCAAAAAGCAATTGCGTGAAATCGGCGTGGTGCTGACTGGTCAATCGCTCGACCTGGCTCCTGCTGACGGTAAGTTGTACGCCCTGCGCGACGTGACCGGCACGGTCAATTCCATTGCGCTGATTGCTTCATCCATCATGAGCAAAAAACTTGCCGCCGGAGCCAACGCCATTGTTTTGGATGTCAAAACTGGCAATGGGGCCTTTATGCAAACGCTGGAGATGGCGCGTCAGTTGGCCGCTACCATGCGTTCCATTGGTCAACTGGCTGGGCGGCAGGTTGTCACCCTGCTTGGTGACATGAATCAGCCGCTGGGCGCGGCAGTGGGCAATGCTCTCGAAGTGAAAGAAGCTATTGAGACTCTGCATGGCAGCGGCGCGGAAGATTTCCGTGAACACTGCCTGATTTTGGTCAGTCACATGCTCTTACTGGGCAAACGCGCTGCATCGCTCGAAATCGGCCGGGCGATGGCTGAAAAAGCCATCGCCAGCGGCGCGGCTTTCGAAAAGTTCTGCCAACTGGTCAGCGCTCAGGGCGGCGACGAATCCTATGTGCGTCTGCCTCAGCGTTTCCCCCAGGCTGATTGGGTAGAAACGGTTACTTCTCCGCGCAGCGGATTCATTCAACAGGTTCACGCCCGTACCATCGGTGAGGCCGCTGTTACCCTTGGCGCTGGACGCGCCCAAAAAAGTGATGCGATTGATCACGCTGTTGGCTTTCTGATTCACAAAAAAGTGGGGGAGCGCGTTATTGCGGGTGAACCCCTTTTTTCCATTCACGCTCGTTCACAAACTCATGCCAATACGGTTCGTCAGACCGTGCTGGATGCTTTTCGCCTATCTGACCAACCGGTGGAGCCGCTTCCTTTGTTTTATCCGGCTTGATTTTTACCCGCTTGCATAAATCACCAGTTTGGCGCATACTATTTAAACGGAGCGGATGTGTCTATGAGTAAAATTACTTTGCGAGTCTATAATCATGAAATTGAGTCTCTCATCGACCAGAATCACTTGGACGATGCGGTGGCTCACTGCCAGCATATCCTCAAAACTTTTCCAAAGCACTTGGAAACATACCGTTTGCTGGGCAAATCTTATTTGGAATTGCATCGTTATGCCGATGCGGCAGATATTTTTCAACGTGTGCTGATGGTTGCGCCGGATGATTTTGTTGCGCATCTGGGCATGAGTATCGCCTGCGACGAACAAAAGGACCTGGATGGCGCACTTTGGCACATGGAACGCACCTTCGAATCAAACCCGTCCAACGGCGGCGTACAGACTGAACTGCGTCGTTTGTATGGCCGCCGTGATGGCCTGGAACCACCCAAGATTCGCCTGACGCGCGGCGCTTTGGCACAAATGTACGCCAAAGGCGGTCAGTATCCTCAGGCGATTGCTGAAATCAAAGCCGTATTGGCTGAAGATGATTCCCGCGTGGACATGAAAACGCTGCTGGCGCGTGTTTATTGGCGCGCCGGGCAAAAAGTGGATGCCATCGAACTTTGTAGCGATTTGTTGCGTCAATATCCCTATAGCCTGGACGCGAACCGCATTCTGGCCGAAATTTTACCGGGAACCAGCCTTGAGCAGAGCGTTGACTTGTATAAAAAACGTGTTCAGGCGCTTGACCCATACACCGCTTTTGCCAGCCCCTCCTTGTTTGACACTAATTCCGTTCCCGACACTGCTGTCACGCTCGAAAAGCTGGAAACGGACGATTCTCCCACTTGGAAGCAGGCGGCCCCCGCGTCAGTGGATTCCAAAGAAGACCAGCCTCTGCCAGATTTTTTGGCGCAGGCGGGGTGGGGACCATCTACGGGTGAATTTAAAGAGGGTCCGGTGGATTTTAGCGCCCCAGATGAACCAGCCACGTCTCAACTGGCCGCCGCAGAAATTCCGGATTGGCTCAAAGCGATGGCGCCTTCCTCTCTTGGGAAAGACTCACCTCCGGCGCAAGCAGATGTTCCCGCCAAGGAAGATTTGGACTGGTTGACTGGCATGGGCATGGCCGCCACTACGGCGGCTACAGATGCCCCTGATTGGCTCAATCAGATGGGGGAACAACCCAATGTCCCCGCCGCCGAAGAACCCGTCGCCCCGGCGCAGCCTGCCGATGTTCCTGACTGGCTAAACGGCCTGACCCCTGCCGCCGAAGAACCCGTCACCCCGGCGCAGCCTGCCGATGTTCCCGATGTTCCTGATTGGCTAAACGGCCTGACCCCTGCCGCCGAAGAACCCGTCACCCCGGCGCAGCCTGCCGATGTTCCCGACTGGATGAGTGGCCTGCCCCCTGCCGCCGAAGAACCCGCCACCCCGGCGCAGCCTGCCGATGTTCCTGACTGGCTAAACGGCCTGACCCCTGCCGCCGAAGAACCCGTCACCCCGGCGCAAACCCAACCACGTCAACCTGTTGCGCTGCAAGCCGCGCTCGAAAACGACCAACCTGCCAGCGAACTCTCCGCCCCGATCACCTCCGGGCCGGGCGTTGGCGCAGATGACCAGGACGCAGCCTTCAAATGGTTGGAAAGTTTGGCCGCCGGACAAGGCGCAAAAGCCGAAGAATTGCTCACGCACCCCGACGAGCGCCTCGACCAGGCTCCCGGCTGGGTTGGACAGGTGGATGCTCCTGCCGCTGAAGAACCCGTCGCCCCGGCGCAGCCTGCCGATGTTCCTGACTGGCTAAACGGCCTGACCCCTGCCGCCGAAGAACCCGTCACCCCGGCGCAGCCTGCCGATGTTCCCGATTGGATGAGTGGCCTGACCCCTGCCGCTGAAGAACCCGTCACCCCGGCGCAGCCTGCCGATGTTCCCGACTGGCTAAACGGCCTGACCCCTGCCGCTGAAGAACCCGTCACCCCAGCGCAAACCCAACCACGTCAACCTGTTGCGCTGCAAGCCGCGCTCGAAA
>MNXJ01000018.1 GCA_001872455.1 Anaerolineae bacterium CG2_30_57_67
CCATTTCGCCAGCGTTGGACGACTAACGCCAAAGATACGCTGTACACCTCGCATACTTGAACGTTCATAGTAGGCGTTGATGATTTGTTCTCTTTGCTTTTCGGTATAACCGCGACTTGGCTCCAGAACGCCATACTTACCGCAATCTTTACACTTGTATTGCGGGTTGCCGCTACCGCTGTGTCCGTTTTTTACAATATTTTCGCTACCACAATGTCGACATGTATATAATTTTGCAATCATGCTTGAAATATATCATAAATCACTACGACTTTACCACTACCCGGAAATTTACCTGAAACCGGTCGGCGGCTACGTCGAAAGCGGCCAACCCGTCAACTTCTACACCGTGCTGGAAGCGGCGCGCCGCCGCGGCGAAACCGCCATCGGCTACCGCATCACCCGCCAGCACGACGACGCTGCCCAATCCTACGGTGTCATCACCAACCCCAAAAAATCGGCGCTGGTCACTTTTGCGCCGGAAGACAAAATTATCGTCCTGGCAGAAAATTAATCACCGATGTTACGCAGCAAGAACCCTGTGGCGCGACATTCATGTCGCGGTTGCGCCGCAGAAACCGGAAAATTGAAGTTTTAGAGCCGTTTGATAGGCGCTGAACGGATAAGAACCCGTCCAAAAGATTGGTAAAATGGGCAGCCAACGGTGGCGCAAATCTGCGATTTGCGCGGGCAAGTCGGAGACTTGCTCCACCTGCCCCATTTTTTGGAGAAACGCTAAAAAATGGCGTCAGCCAAATGGCAGCACGACATAAATGTCGCGCTACGGTGTACCGCGTAACATCAGTTAATCATTTCGCGCCAAATAAACAAACGCCGGTCTTGCGACCGGCGTTTGTTTTACAGCGCACAAAAAACTTGCGCCGCGCGCTAAAAATTGCGTTCCACAATATATTTTGCCAGCGCTTCGAGCGCTTCTTTTTCCACTGAAGGATGGAACGGGGCAATCGCCGCCAGGGCTTTTTCGACGTGTTCGCTGGCCTCGTCCATGGCGTGACGCACGGCGCTGCTGGCCTGGATGGAATGCACCAGTTTTTCCATGCGTTCCTGATTGGCCCAGCCGCCTTCAGCCAGCAACTTGACTTCCGGGTCGGCGGGATGGCTTTCAGCGTAGTCAATCGCTGGCAGCGTCACCAGCCCATTCAGCAGGTCAGAGCCGACCGGTTTGCCAACGGCAGCCTGGTCGCCGGTGAAATCCAAAATATCATCCACAATTTGGAAGGCCATGCCGGTTTCGCAGCCGTAGGTTTTCATGGCCGCGCGCACTGTCTCGTCTTCCGTGCCAATCATGGCCGCCGCCAGCGCCGACATTTCAAAAAGCGAGGCGGTTTTGGCGTAAATGCGGGTGTAGTAATTTTTGCGGTCAATCAGCCCCTTGGCGGCAAACATTTGCGTCAGTTCGCCGTTGACGATGATGGTCAGCGTTTCGGCGAAGAGTTTCATCAGCGGCAGGTAATCGGTTTCGGCAGAGAGTTTGGCAGCGCGCCCGAACAGGAAATCTCCCGTCAGCACCGTGGCGGCGGGTGACCAGCGCGCGTTGAGCGTGGGCATTCCGCGCCGCAAAAGTGAGCCGTCAATCAAATCATCATGCACCAGGGTGGCGGTGTGCAGCATTTCGACCGCCGCGCCGAGCGTCACCAGTTTGTCGTGCGGCGCGCCGAGCATGTTGCCAGCCAGGAAAACGATGGTCGGGCGCACGCGTTTGCCGCCCGCGGTGAGCAAATGTTCCAGCGCGGCGCGTAAATCGGGGTGATGCTGACTACCCGCCTGGGCGCGCATCAACTCTTCAACTTCTCGAATATCATCTTGGACGGGGAGGAAAAACGAAGCGGTCAAAATATCTCTCGATTATTCCCAACCAAACAGGCGGCGCGCATTTTCAGAGGTAATGGCGGCCACTTGCTGCGGGGAAAGATGGTGGATTTCTGCAATTTTATCAGCAATATGGGCAACAAAAGCCGGTTCGTTGCGTTTGCCGCGCTGCGGAACCGGCGCGAGGAAGGGCGAGTCCGTTTCAATTAACAGCCGTTCCAGCGGCAGCGATTTTACCACCTCGCGCCGTGCCTCGGCATTTTTGTAGGTGATCGGGCCGGTGATTCCCAAATAGAAATTGAGCGCGAGCGCCTGCTGCGCGGTTGCCAGGCTGCCGCTGAAGGAGTGCAGCACGCCGGGGCGTTCTGCCAGCGGATTTTTCTCGCGCTGCAGGCTGGCGGCCCACGCCTGCAAAATTTTCAGCAAATCGGCGGCGGCTTCGCCCTGCAGGGCGTCGTCTTTTTCGCGCAGGTGAATCAGCACGGGCAGGCTGGCC
This sequence comes from Anaerolineae bacterium CG2_30_57_67, assembly GCA_001872455.1. Taxonomy (GTDB): domain Bacteria; phylum Chloroflexota; class Anaerolineae; order Anaerolineales; family Villigracilaceae; genus UBA8950. The sequence goes on from MNXJ01000018.1 coordinate 2,327, forward strand.
TGCGCCGCCAGCGCCAAATGCGCCCGCAGTACCTCGCGCTGACGGTCACGCGAGCCGTAATTCCAATAATAATCCAGGCCGATTTCGCCAATCGCGACCAGTTTTTTCGCGCGCGGCAGCAGCGCGGCCAGTTCTTCCAGCCAGGTTGCCGATAGTTTTTCGGTTTCGGTGGGGTGAATGCCAATCGCGGCGAAGAGCATCTCGCCGCTTTCGGCCAGCGCCAGCACGCGGCGGCTGGATGCGACATCCAGCGCCGGAATCAGAATGCGGGAAACGCCAACCGCCCGGGCGCAGCGTAAAACCTCCGGGCGGTCAGCGTCAAATCGTTCCAGGTCAAGGTGGCAGTGGGTGTCGGTCAGCAATTAATTCAGCCCGGCCACTTTCAGCCCATCCCGCAAAATCGCCTGCACTTTGTCGCCGTGCATCGTCTCGCAGTAGACGCGCAAAATGGGTTCGGTGCCGCTGAAGCGAATCAGCATCCAGCCGCCATCTTCCAGCTTGAACTGGAACCCGTCCACGGTGACGAGTTCGGTCACTTTCAGCCCGCCGAGGGTGGTCGGTTGGGCGTCGAGAATCATCTTTTCGCGCGCGGCGCGGTCGCCGCTGAAGGGGCTGTCCACCCGGTCGTAGAAATATTCGCCGCCGACTTTTTCAAACAGCACTTTCAGCAGTTCGGTCGGCTTTTTGCCAGTGCGCACCATCAGGTCGAGCATGTACAGCCCGGCCAAAATGCCGTCGCGTTCCGGCACGTTGCCGCGGAAGGCGTAGCCGCCGCTTTCCTCGCCGCCGATGAGCGCGTTGGTTTCGGTCATCTTGGGGGCAACGTATTTGAAGCCGACACCGGTTTCGTGAACGGGCACGCCGTAGAGCACGCCGAGTTTGTTCAACATGCCGGTGGTCGAGAGGGTTTTGACGATGTCACCGCGCTCGCCGCGAATTTCCAGCAGGTAGTAGGCCAGCAGGGCGTAGACGCGCAGCTGGTTGACAAATTCGCCGTTTTCGTCGCCGATGCCGCAGCGGTCGGCGTCGCCGTCGGTGATGAGCAAAATATCGGCGTGGTTTTCGACAGTGGCGCGCAGGCCAACGTCAATGTTGGGGCGAATCGGTTCGGGGCGTTTCATTTCGGGGAAGGATGGGTTGCGCGTGTTGTGAATTTCAATCACCCGCGTTTTGCCGCCGCCCAGCAGTTTGGGGAAGTAGCCCGCGCCGTTGCCCCACATCACGTCCACCATCACCGTCAGCCCGGCGTCGCGGATGGGCTGCAGGTCAATCAATTTTTCGATGTGCTGGAAGTAGGGCGTGTGCGCGTCGAAGAAGACGATTGCGCCCGATTGGGTGGCCTGCGCCAGGGGCGTGCGCTTCGCGCTCTCGACGGAATCGGGAATCAGCGCTTCGATGCGTTTCAGCCCCTCGGGGTCAATCGCGCCGCCGGTTTCGTTGCGCACTTTGAAGCCGTTATCGGTGGGCGGATTGTGGCTGGCGGTGATGTTGACCGCGCCGCAGGCTTTTTTATTGACGACGGCAAAAGCAATGACCGGCGTCGGCGTGGCGCCGTCCGTCAGATAAACCTTGAAGCCATTGCCCGCCAGCACTTCGGCCACGGCGGCGGCGAAATGTTCGCTGGAGAAGCGTTTGTCGTGGCCGACAATCACCCATTTTCCGGCGTTGCCTTTTTCCAGCATGTACGAGGCATAGCCCTGCGCACAGCGGCGCACGTTGTCGAAGGTATATTCTTCGGCGATGACGCCGCGCCAGCCATCGGTACCAAACTTGATTTTGAAGGTCATGAAATGCTCCTTATTGAGAGAAGAGAAAAGAGGGAAAAGGAGAAGAAGAGAAGAAAAAGGCCAGGATAGGAAAATTATACCCGCAACCCGTTTTCAGGCCGCAAGCCAAACGGACTGGTTTTGCGTGCAAGGCGGGAAATTTTCAACTCCCGCGGACTTGTCCGCGCCCGAAGGTGACGTTCACGCCGCCATTCACCAGACGCAGCGAAGTGTCCATTTTGATTTTCATCTGGCCGAGCAGCGCCAGGTCGGACGAAAGCGCGCCGACCTGCCAGCCGGGAAATCCCGCGCGCAAGACGTTGCCAAACTGAGCGTACAAATTACGCAAATCCTTGCCCTCGCTGACGCGCAGCCCATACGGCGGATTGGTCACCACCCAGCCGGGAGCCAGCGTATCAAGCGGAGCGCGGTGCAAATTGGAAACCGCCTGACAGCGAAACTGAATAAACTGCTCCACCCCGGCGCGGGCGGCGTTTGCCTGCGCCATCTCAATCGCCCCGGCATCCCGGTCAGCGCCGAAAATAAAGGGCGGCGGCGCGGCAGAGCGCGCCGCATCGGCTTCCGCGCACAGGCTTTGCCAGAGCGCGGCGTCAAAATCCGGCCAATCCATGAAGGCGAAGCGCCGATTTCTACCGGGCGGCAGGCCGAGCGCCAGCAGCGCGGCTTCGATGGGAATCGTGCCGGAGCCGCAAAACGGATCAACCAGCGGCGATTCCGCGTCCCAGCCGGAAGCCAGCAGCAGGGTGGCGGCCAGCGTTTCGCGCAGCGGGGCCTTGGCCGTCGCCAGGCGGTAGCCGCGCCGGTGCAGCAAATCGCCCGAAGAATCCACGCTGAGTGTGGCGCGGTCATCATCCAGCAAAACGACAATGCGTTGCGCCGAAAAATCTTCGTCGGCGGCTTTCTGTACCGGCGATTCTTTTCCCAGCCGGTCGGCGATGGCGGCGACAACCCGCTCGGCAACCGCGTCAGAGTGATAGAGTTTCGATTTATGGCAGGTGACGCGCAGGCTGACGGGCTGGCCGGGGCTGAGAAAACGCTCCCAGGGCAGGCGCGCGGCGCGCTCGCGCAGTTCGGTAAAGTCGCGGGCGTAAAACCATTGTCCCAGCCGGGCCAGAATTCGGCTGGCGCTGCGCAGGTGCAGGTTGGCGCGGTACAAGGCGGGCAATCCGCCGGTGAAGGTTAATTGGGGTTGCGCGTTGACCGTGACCGGTTGCGGCGCGGCATCCGAAGCGGGCAAAAGCCCCAGGCGGGCAAGTTCCAGGGCGGTAAATTCTTCCACGCCGGGAGCGGTAACAGCAAAGTAGGAATCCAAATTTTTCCTTTAGGAAAGCGGCCAGGTGGGCAAAACGTCCACGTCCAGCGCGGCGCGCTCACCCGCCTGATGGCGAAACCATCCGGCGGCGGCAATCATGGCGGCGTTGTCGGTGCAGTACGCCAGACGTGGAATGTGAACGGTGAAACCGTCATTTTGCAATTGAAGAAACGCTTGGCGCAGCGGCCCGTTGGCCGAAACGCCGCCCGCCAGCAGGATTTCTTTCACGCCATGTTCGCGCGCGGCGTCCACGGTTTTGGCGATGAGCGCATCCACCACCGTGGCCTGAAAACTGGCGGCCAGGTCGCTGACGGGAATGGGTTTTCCGGCCTTTTCCAGGTCGCGGACGGCGTACAGCACGGCGGTTTTCAGCCCGCTGAAGGAGAAATCCCAGCGGCCATCGGTTTTGGGGCGTTTGAAGACAAACGCGCGCGGGTCGCCGCTTTCGGCGGCTTTTTCGACGAGCGGGCCGCCGGGGTAAGGCAGGCCCAACATGCGCGCCACTTTGTCGAAGGCCTCGCCCGCCGCGTCGTCGAGGGTTGCGCCGAGGCGCTGGTAGGTCAGGTGACCGGTCATCAAGTCAATTTCGGTGTGCCCGCCAGAAACGAGCAGCGCCATCAGCGGAAACTGCGGCGGCGGGGGCGGATTCTGCTCGGAGGCCGGGTGCAGCCAGGCGGCGTAGAGGTGGCCTTCGAGGTGGTTGACGCCGATGAGCGGTTTGCCGCTGCCCAGCGCCAGCCCCTTGGCGGCGTTCAGCCCGACGACGAGCGAACCGGCCAGGCCGGGGCCGCGCGTCGCGGCGATGGCGTCCACATCCTGCAGGGAAATTTTCGCTTCGGCCAGCGCCTGCTCCACGACCGGGACGATGCTGAGCACGTGCTGGCGCGAGGCCACTTCGGGGAAGACGCCGCCGTAGCGGGCGTGAATGTCCATTTGCGAGGCGACCACCGAGGCCAGCAGCGCGCGGCCATTTTCCAGCACGGCGCAGGCAGTTTCGTCACAGGAAGATTCGATGGAGAGGATGGGCATGAGAAATTACCAAGTGTTCGGTTGGGCGGTTATCCGGTTATCCGGTTGGGCGGTTATGAAAACCCAAAAACCTGGATAACTGGATAACCGAATAACTGGATAACCGAATAACTGGATAACCATTATTGCTTCATTTTCAGCACAAAATCATACGGGTAATCGGCCAGCAGTTCCATTTTTCCCTGCGGATTGACCCAGTAGGTATCTTCGATACGGAAGCCCATGCCTTTTTCGGGGTAGTACAGGCCGGGTTCGATGGTGAAGACGACGCCAGGCTTCAGCCGGTTGGAGTCGTCGGCGGTCAGGCCGCTCCAGGGGCGCTCGTGAATGTTGAGGCCAACGCCATGCCCCAGGCTGTGGACATAGCCTTCAGTGGGGGCTTTGTCGGTGCGTAAGGTTTTGTGGCCGCCTTTCTCGAACAACTCGCAGGTCAAAACCTGATAATTTTTGAAGGGCGCATTCAAATCGAGGTTTTCCACAACTTTGCGGTAAACCGCTTGAACTTCGTCATAATATTTCTGCGCTTTGGGCGTGGCGTAGCCCAGGCTCCAGGTGCGGGTGAAATCGTAGAAGTAGCCGCCGCCCTGTTCGGCGGGGTAGATATCGAAGACGATGGTTTGGCCGAGGCGCAGCAGGTCTTCGGGGTTGCCCACCGAATGCGGGACGCCCGCATCGCGGCCAATCGAGAAGATGAGGCCCTCGGCGGGCACTGCGCCGCGCTCAGCCAGCCAAAAGTTGATTTTGGCTTTCACGTCGCCAATCGTCAGCGGCGCGCCGTCTTCACGCAGCAGCACGTCATCCGCGCGAACGACGCGGCTGGTGAGAAAATCGCGCGTCAGACCGACAACTTCGGTGGTGATTTTTCCCATGCGGCGGATGCGCTCCACTTCGGCTGGGTCCTTGGTTTCCATGGCGAACATGAACAGCGAATTTTCGCGCGTTTCGCCGATGAGTTGCAGGGCGGGCTGCCGTTGTTGCAGGTGGCTGAGCGTCGCCCACATCGTCCCCAAATCGGTGTGACCGTAGACGCCAACCCGGCCGCTCACGCCCATATCGGCGAAAATGCGCTCGAGGCGCAGGGCGCTCATCAGCGCCATATCGCCGCCCACTTCTTTGAGCAAATCCTGCCAGGGATAGTCACTGTACGAGCGGGTTTTCAGGCCCGTTTTGGCTGCTTCATCCCGTTCCATGTCGTTGTAGAACAAAACCGGTTCCTGCCCACGCTTTTTAATCAGCGTTGCGCCGCCGACATGTCCGCCGCCGGTCAGGTAATACATGGGCGGGTTGTTTTCGGCGTTGCCAAAAATTACCAGAGCGTCCAAATTCTTTTGCTGCATCAAAACATCAAGGTCAGATTTCATCAGGTTCTCCTTATCAAATTTTTAACCACAAAGGGTCACGAAGTTTTTTGGGGTTCCTTTGTGTTACTTTGTGACCTTCGTGGTTATTTTTTCCAGCGCAGCCAGCAAAATCTCATCCCGCCCGGGCAGGACGGTGCGCGGGTCGAGAATCACGCGCTCATTTTCGGCGCGGGCAATGATGGGCGGGGAAGAGCGGCGCAATTGGGCGAGGAATTTATCGGGAGATTTGACGGGCAGGCTGAGCGCCCAGGTGGGCAGATTTTGCCCTGGCAGCGAGCCGCCGCCGACAGTCGATTCTGCCGGAACAACCTGCCCGAGGTCGGTTTGCCGCTGCCAGGATTCGGCTCTGGCTCGCAGCGTTTCCGGCGTCTGAGAAATCATCCACCAGATGGGGATTTCGCGCGCCGCCTCGTCTTTGAGATAATGGAGCAGGGTGGCGTGCAGCCCGGCTAGGCAGGTTTTATCGGCGCGGACGGCGCGCGCCAGCGGATGTTTTTTGATTTTATCGAGCAGGTCTTTTTTGCCGAGGATGATGCCCGCCTGCGGGCCGCCCAGTAATTTATCGCCGGAGAACATGGCGACATCCGCGCCCGCCGCCAGCGATTCCTGCACCGTCGGCTCGTGTTCCAGGCCAAAATTGGCGGTGTCAAGCAATGCGCCAGAGCCGAGGTCATCCAACAACCACAGCCCCAGCGAATGCGCCAGCGCCGCAATTTCGGCCAATTCCGGTTCGACGGTGAAGCCGACCAGTTTGAAGTTGGAGCGGTGAACGTGTAAAAAAACGGATTGGGGAACGGACGCTGAAGCGGACAGCGGATGAACGGCAGCTTCGGCGTAGTCTTCCAGGCGGATTTTGTTGGTCGTGCCGACTTCCAGCAGTTTGGCACCGCTCTGTTTCATCACATCCGGCATACGGAAGCCGCCGCCGATTTCGACCAATTGCGAGCGGGCAATGATGACTTTTTTGCCCTTCGCCAGCGCCGAGAGAACCAGTAAAACGGCGGAGGCGCAGTTATTGACAACCAGCGCCGCTTCGGCGCCGGTCAGTTGGCGCAAAATGGCCTCGGCGTGAATCAGGCGCGAGCCGCGCTTGCCAGTTTCCAGGTCAAATTCCAGGTTGGTGTAGCCCGCCGATGCCAGACTCATCGCCTCGATGGCGGCGCGGCTGAGCGGGGCACGCCCCAGGTTGGTGTGCAGAATCACGCCCGTGGCGTTGATGACCGGCTGCAGCGTGGGGGTTGTCCAGCCGCTTAAGCGGGAGAACGCGCGAGCCAGGATAATTTCTGTGGGCGGGACGGACGCGCCAGCCAGGACTTCTCCCCGAATTTCTTCCACGCTTTCGCGCAAGGCGCGCGTGACGAGCGGGCGGCCATACTGCGTAATGTGAGATTCGGCTGCGCGCAAAAGCGCGTCAATAGCGGGCAGACTGCGCGGCGAGGTCATGGTTTTTCGACGGGTGGCAGGCCTTCGCGCCAGCGCAGGAAAAATTCAATCGCGACGACGCCAATCGCCAGCCAGAGCGCAACCGGAAAACTGAGCACGCGCCCGGTCTGTAGCCAAAGCAAAAATACGCCGTAAATTCCCACCCAAAGCGCCTCGCGCACAATACTGGTGGGCAAAACGCCGGGCGCGAAGCGGGTGTTGAAGAAGTAGGAAACCGGCAGCACCAGGCCAACCAGAGTCAGCGCCATCAGGGCAAACAATCCCCAGCGCGGCCAGATGGTGGGCGTGGTGAAGGCCAGCAGCAGCGCCAGCCCGCCCGCACCGCCGATGGAGAGAAAAAGAGTGGCAAATAAATAAGGGCGAAAAGTGGGGGTTTCTTCCATACGCAGAATTATACCCCGTGCCGGTATAATCCCGTCCGCGCGCGAACTGATGAAACAAGGCAATCGCATCCTGACACGCCTTTCTTAAAGTCGAAAAACTGGTCGTCATATTCGGTAAAACTGGCAAACTTGTCCCAGTCATCGCTCACCGCCGCCACCTTGCTCAAATTCGAGCGGTAGAGTTCGCCCTGCAATTGCAGGTTGTAGGGCGGGTCGGCAAACACCAAATCCACCGATTTTTCGGGCAGGCAGGCCAAAATCTCGCGGCAGTCGCCTGGCAAAATCTGGTCCAGCGGAAGAGTTTTGTAAGAAAACATATTGGTATGCGTTCTTGGTGAAGGAGTCTATTATACTTGGCGAAATCGGTTGTCAGACCGGCAGGAGCAGGCATGGATATTTCTTTGGCATTGGGTGGCGGGGGCGTGCGCGGCGCGGCGCATATCGGCGTGCTGCGGGCGTTGGAAAAGTCCGGCTGCCGCGTGCGCGCAGTGGCTGGCTCCAGCATCGGCAGCATTATCGGCGCGTTTTACGCGCTCGGCTGCAGCCCGGACGAAATTGAGCAAAAATTTGCGGTGCTCGACCAGAGCAAACTTTTCGGCTGGCCGCTGTCGGATGGCGCTGGGCTGCTTGGAATGCGTGGACTGCTCGATTTTCTGCGCGCCAACTTTGGCGATAAGACCTTCGACCAACTGATGATTCCCTGCGCCGCTGTCGCCGTGGATTTGAAAAGCAACCGCGAAATCATCCTGCGCGAGGGCCGTATCCTCGACGCGCTACTGGCCTCCAGCGCCATCCCTGGCCTGTTTCCGCCGCGCGAAATTGCGCCCTACCTGCTGATTGACGGCGGCGTGCTCGACCCCGTCCCCGTCCGCGCCGCGCGCGCCCTCGCGCCGGGCCTGCCCGTCGTGGCCGTTTCGCTGATGCCGCCCATGGAAAGCCCGGCCATTCCACTCAGCCTGCCGGTGCCGCGCCCGTTGGCCGAAAGACTGAATCGCCTGCATTTTACCCAGGCCATTCAGGTTTTTGCCGATGCGATTGACATCGGCCAGCGCGAAATGACCGAACTGCGCCTGGGCCTCGACCGTCCCGAACTGTTGATTCGCCCCGCCCTGGCAGAAATTAACGTGCTCGATACCATCAACGTTGCCGAAGTCGTCCAACTGGGAGAAACTGCCACCTTGCAAGTTTTCCCCGCCCTGCGCCGTCTTAACGCGTGGCCCAGGCGGCTGCGCGGCTGGTGGCGCGAACTGCGCTCGGACGATTCTTTTTTTACTTTTCAGCCCTGATTGGACATCCATGACCAAAAACTTGCGCGATTTTGCCGCTCAAACCAACACCCGCCTGGTGGCGGGTGGTTTGCTCCTGCTGTTTATCGGCGCCCCGCTGCTGATTGGCTGGCTGTACGGCCTGGGCGCGGCGCTGACGGCTTTGCTCTGCCTGCTCGGCTCGCTGGTTCCCCTCGGCCTGATTTGGCTGGCGATGATCGGCCTGGACGTGATTGTCAAACGCGCCAACCGCGACGATGAGAAAAAATTGCCATGACTTCTGAAAATTTGCTGGTTTCTTTTGACGGGTGGACGCTGCGCCTACGCCCCGGAAAAGGCTCGCAGGCGCGCGTGTTGCTGATGCTGCACGGCTGGACCGGTGACGAAAACTCGATGTGGCCGTTTGCCCGCCGCCTGCCCGCCGATTGGTGGATTCTCGCCCCACGCGCGCCCTACCCGGCAGTTTCGCGCGGCTACTCGTGGCGCGCTCCCGCGCAGGGCTGGCCGACCATCGAAACCATGCGCCCCTCGGCAACCTTGCTGGCCGATTTGCTGACGCGCTGGGGAATCGCCAACAGCGTGGATACCGCCCGGGTGGACGTGGCCGGATTCAGCCAGGGCGGGGCGATGAGTCTCGTCTTTGGCATGATTTATCCGCAGCGGGTCAATCATCTGGCGGTGCTGGCAGGGTTTCTTCCGGCGGAGAGCGAGTCGCTGGTTGAAACTCGTCCGCTTTCGGATAAGACGGTTTTTTGGACGCACGGCACGCAGGATGAAATGGTGCCGCTGGAAATGGCGCGGCTTTCGATGCAGTTGGTGCAGCAGGCGGGCGCGCAGTTGACGTATTGCGAGGCCGAAACCGGCCACAAAGTCAGCGCCGATTGTCTGCGCGCCTGGGAAGCCTATTTGCAGGATTAATTCTCGTCTCATTTTGCGGTTGACGTTCCCCATTTTTGCGGGTATGCTTTTGGCAACTATTCGATTAAATCTAAAAAGTAGCCTGGATAAAGTATGACACTTTCTCGACGTGATTTCATCAAACTGGTGGGTGGCGCGGCTGGTATGTTGGCGCTGACCCCTTTTAGCCGCGTTTTTCCGCTGCCCGATTTTCCGCAAAGCCCGCGCCTGGGGCGCAACTGCACCGGCGGAAAAATCACCATCCACAGCCAGCCGCAAGGCAATGCGACGGTGGTCAAGGAAATTTATGAAGATACGGTCGTGGCCTGGCTGCGCGAAAGAACCGGCTACATGGAAGGCCAGTTTAATCAGCGCTGGGTGGAAACCCCCGAAGGCTTTATTCACGCGGCCGGCCTGCAGCCGGTGGAATACCATCCAAACGAGCCGCTCAAAGAAATGCCCGCCGGAAAAGCCGGTTTTTGGGCCGAAGTGAGCGTGCCCTATGTGGATTTTGTGCTGGAAAACCCGGTGCCTGGTTCGCCCTGGCTGAAGGATGCCGTTCAGTGGAATCGCCCGACGCGCCTGTATTACAGCCAGGTGATGTGGATTGACCAGATTAAAGTGAGCGATGTGACCGGCAATTTGATTTATCGCATCAACGAGTTGTACGGCAGTTATGGCGATATTTTTTGGGCGGAAGCCGCGGCTTTTCGCCCGCTGACGGCGGAGGAAGTCGCCCCGCTCTCGCCGGAAATTGACCCGGCGGAAAAGAAAGTCGTCGCCAACCTGACGTATCAGACGCTTTCCTGCCAGGAGGCCGGGCGCGAAGTCTTTTTCTGCCAGATGTCTTCCGGCGCAAAGTGGGACGCCAACGGCAATGCCGTGGATGCCTGGTCTACGCCCATCGGCGAACATTGGACCTGGCGCAAAAGCCTGTCCATTCACATGGCGGGCGGCACGGTCGGCGGCGGGTACGACACCCCCGGCGTTTCGTGGACGAATTTATTTTCTGGCACGGGCGTTGCCATTCACTCCACCTTTTGGCACAACCTGTATGGCACGCCGCGCTCGCATGGCTGCATCAACGTCCGCCCGGAAGACGCCAAGTGGATTTTCCGCTGGACGACCCCGCTTGTTTCGCTCGACCCCGGCGATTTGACCATTCAGGGTGACGGCGGCACGCACGTTGTCGTTGAAGAAAGAACTTTTTAGCGTTTTCCCCATCTTTCACTTTCCCGAGGTTTCTCATGGACATTACTGTTGGTTTGGCATTTGTGGCTGGAATTGCATCCTTTCTTTCCCCCTGCGTTCTTTCGCTCGTCCCGGCCTATATTGGCTACCTGGGCGGCATGGCGGCGGGCGATGGCGAAGCGGAAAACCGCATCAGCACATTTTTGCACGGCGTTTTTTTTGTGCTGGGGTTTAGCGCGGTTTTTGTCCTCTTCAACATCCTCGGCTACGGCCTGGGACGTATTTTTTACGATTTCCAAATCTGGCTCTCGCGCCTGGGCGGGCTGATTGTAATTATCTTCGGCCTGCACATGACCGGTCTCTTCCGCATTCCATTTTTGGAATATGACACGCGCATTCAGAAAATGCCCGAGCGCAAATGGGGCTATCTCTCCTCGGCGCTGATGGGTGTCGTCTTTTCGGCGGGCTGGTCGCCGTGCGTCGGCCCAACGCTGGGCGCCATCATCACGCTGGCAATCACCCGTCAGTCGCTGGCGCAAGCCGTCGGCCTGGGCGTGGCCTATTCCGCCGGGCTGGGAATTCCCTTTTTGCTGGCGGCGCTCGGCATCGGCTGGGTGACGGTCCTCCTGCGCCGTTACAGCGGCGTGATGCGCGTCGCCGAAGTTGTGATGGGCGTCATTCTCATCATTGTTGGCTTTATGCTGATTTTTGGTGTCTTCAACCTGTTGGCCACTCTCGTCCCGACCTGGGCGCCCACCCTGTGATGCTGAACATTACGCTTTACTCCCGCAAAAATTGTCATCTCTGCGAGCAGGCCCGCGCCGATTTAGATTCGCTTCAGGCGGAATTTCCTCACCGGTTGGTAGAAATTGATATCGAGAGCGACCCGGCTCTCCATAAAAAATACCTGGAAAAAATTCCCGTGCTGGAAGTTGGCCCCTTTCACAAGGAAGCGCCGTTCACCCGCATCGAGCTGGCGGTCACCCTCGGCGCGGCGCGCGACCGGCAGGCCGCCCTGCAAAAATTGGCCGCCACTGCCTCCGCTGCGCCGCTGGATGCGGGCGACCGCTTCTCGCTGTGGATGGCGCGCAACTATTTGTGGGTGGTGCTGATTCTGTTCGTTTTCTACGTCGGGCTGCCAGTTCTCGCCCCGGTGTTGATGAAAGCCGGGTACACCACCCCGGCGCGCGTCATTTACACCGCCTACAGCCCGCTCTGCCACCAACTCGGCTTTCGTTCCTTCTTCCTGTTTGGCGAACAGCCTTTTTATCCGCGCGCAGCGGCCAACGTCAGCGGCGCGCAAACCTACGCTCAGGCCACCGGCCAAAGTGAAGATGACTTGCTCGCCGCGCGTCGCTTTTTGGGCGATGAAATCGTCGGCTACAAAATTGCCCTGTGTGAGCGCGACATCGCTATTTACGGCGCGATTGTTTTGTTTGTGATTTTGTTCGGCCTGAGCGGGCGCAGAATTCCGCCCCTGCACTGGGCGCTCTGGCTGCTGATTGGCCTCGGCCCGATTGGGCTGGACGGATTTTCCCAACTTTTCAGCCAATTAAATCTTCCCTTTTTGGCTCAGCTGCTGCCCTTCCGTGAAAGCAGCCCCACCCTGCGCATCATCACCGGCGGATTATTCGGCTTTACCACCGCCTGGTTCGGCATTCCCTACATGGAAGAATCCATGCGCGAAACCCGCGACCTGTTGATGAAGAAATTCGCCACCCTCAAATAACAGACGCTGCGCGTTTTCTCATTCATCATTCATCATTCATCATTCATCATTTTCATCCCATGTCCTTCACCTCCGCCCCCAACGGCGTCCGTTATTTTCAATTCGCCAGTTTTCCCAAAAACTTAATCCAGGCGGTCTTCACCCGTCAGGGCGGGGTCAGCCCCGCGCCTTGGGACTCGCTCAATTTCGGCAACACCGTCGGCGACGAGCGCCCGCGCGTGCGCGAAAACCGCCACCTCGCCTTTCAGGCTGTCGGGCGTGAACCCTCCTCCATGTTCGATGTCTGGCAGGTTCACAGCGCAGATGTGGTTGTGGTGAATGCCGCGCACCCGCACTTCAACAACCCGCTCGAACTCAAAGCCGACGCCATGATTACCGACAATCCGCGCGTTACCCTTTTTATGCGCTTCGCCGACTGCACCCCCATTTTGCTCTACGACCCGCGCCGCGGCGTGGTGGGCATCGTCCACGCTGGCTGGCTGGGCACCGTCCGCAAGACCGCCGCCCGCGCCGTGGAAATGATGCGCGCCGCTTACGGCTCGCGCCCCGCTGATATTTTGGCCGCCATCGGCCCGGCCATCGGCCCCGACCACTACGAGATCGGCGGCGACGTGGAAGAACACGCCCGCTACGCCTTTGGCCGCGACGCCGAAACGCTCTTCGAGCGCGGGCATGGCCCCAAAGCGCATTTCAACCTGTGGGCGGCCAATCAACTGGCTCTCCGTCAGGCGGGCGTTGAACAGGTCGAAAGCGCCGCGCTCTGCACCGCCTGCCACACCGAAGATTGGTATTCGCACCGCGCCGAACAGGGCAAAACAGGCCGCTTTGGCGCGCTGATTGCGCTGCCGGAGTAAAAAATGGAAACCTTGCGGATGGAAACCCTGCGCGCTCGGCTGGAAAAAGTCCGCGCCGAAATTGATGCAGCCGCCCGACAGGCTGGCCGCGCGCCGGAAACGATTCGGCTGATGGTGGTCACCAAAACCCACCCCACCGAAACTGTCGCCGCCGTCCTGGCAGCGGGCGCGCGGCTGTTGGGTGAAAACTACGCCGAAGAAGCCGTTGCCAAAATCACGGCGCTGAACGCCCCGCAGGCTGAGTGGCACATGATTGGTCACGTCCAAAGCCGCAAAGCCGATTTGGCAGCGCAGCACTTTCAGGCCGTGGAAAGCCTCGACAGCCTGAAGTTGGCGACGCGCCTGCAGCGTTTCTCCGCCGAGGCCGGGCGCATCCTGCCCGTTTTTTTGGAGTGCAACGTCAGCGGCGAGGCGAGCAAATTCGGTTACCCGGCGCAAACTGCCAGCCAGCGCGACGCGCTTTTCCGCGAGGTTGAACAAATTCTGCTGTTCCCCAATTTGCAAATTCGCGGGCTGATGACCATGCCGCCCTTTTTTGACGACCCACAAAAAGCGCGTCCCTACTTTGCCGCGCTGCGCGCACTGCGCGACGCCCTGCGGCAGCGCTTCCCGCAGGCCGACTGGCGCGAACTTTCGATGGGCACCAGCGCCGATTTTCCCGTCGCTGTCCAGGAAGGCGCGACTCTCGTCCGCGTGGGAACGGCCATTCTGGGCGCGCGTCCGCCCAAAAACGAATGAAGATAGTAACTGCGTTTGCACACCTTGGTTTTCTTTCAGGCGCAAGTGAACGAGCAGGTACACCGTAATCGTCAGGCTCAGGATACATTGTGTCAGATAACCATATGGAAGCGTGAGGTATCGGGCTGGAAAAGCAAATCACTAAGCGACGCTGTTCCATATTTAAGATCTGCCACGCGAAATCCCAGAGAGCCACTTTTCTTTGGTACAATGACCGGGCAGTTTACAACCCGTCCGCTGCGGCGAAGCCGGTGCAAAACCGGCGCTGTCGCGCAACTGTAAGGTTGATTTCAACCAAGCCAGGTCGCCCGCGCGGAACGGTCGCTTCACCACTCTCTCGCGAAAGGAGGTGGGAACGGCAGATTTGGCTTTGCCCTCCCCCTCCCCTGTCCGTTTTGGCGGCAGGGGATTTTGATTCACCGCTCGGATGCCAAAGTCTCTGACTTTGGCACAACCAACGACACAGTCGTTAAATTTCTAAAACCATTGGAGAAATCACCATGTTTCGCAAGTTAACCTTTATTGCCTTGACGTTTGTACTTTTGCTGGGCGCTTGCGCTCCGGCAGTCACCGCCACCCCCGCGCCGACGGTTGCACCGACGGCAGTTCCCACGCTGGCCGCGCCCACGGCTGAACCGACCGCCGCCCCGCTGACGTTCACCGACGGGCTTGGACGCGCCATCAGCCTGAGCACCCCGGCGCAGAAAGTCGTCTCGCTGGCGCCATCCAACACCGAAATTCTGTTCGCCATCGGCGCGGGCGATCAGACGATTGGCCGCGACATGTTCTCGGATTTTCCCGAAGCGGCCAAAGCCCTGCCGGATGTCGGCGGCTCGATGGGCGAGTACAACCTGGAAGCCATCACCGCCCTGCAGCCCGATTTGGTGCTGGCGGCAGAAATCAATACCGAAGCGCAGGTAAAAGCGCTGGATGACCTGGGGCTGACGGTTTATTACCTGAAAAACCCGGCTACGCTCGAAGAAATGTACGCCAACCTGCAAACCGTCGCGCAATTGACCGGTCACGAGCCGCAAGCCGCCGCGCTGATTGAGTCGCTGCAGGCGCGCGTCGTCGCCGTCACCGAGAAAATTTCCGCCGCCGCCGAAAAGCCCTCCGTTTTCTACGAAGTGGACGCCAGCGACCCGGCCAAACCCTACTCGGCTGGCCCTGGCACGTTTATTGACACGCTCATCACATTGGCGGGCGGCAAAAACATGGTGACGCTGGCCGGAATCACCGACGCCTACCCGCAGGTCAGTCTGGAGCAGGTGGTCGCCACTCCGCCGGATGTGATTCTGCTGGGTGATGCGATGTGGGGCACGACGCCCGACATGGTCGGCCAGCGCCCCGGCTGGGAAACGCTCCCCGCCGTCACCGGCGGCCAGGTTTTCGCCTTCGACGATAATCTCGTCAGCCGCCCCGGCCCGCGTCTGGTGGACGGGCTGGAACTGCTGGCAAAATTACTGCACCCGGAGTTGTTTAAGTAGTTTTCCAGTTGACCAGTTGACCAGTTGACCAGTTTTCCAGTTGACCAGTTGACTGGAAGACTGACTTCCCACTTTCTCTTATGCGCCCCTACGCCCTGACCCTGTTGCTTCTGTGCCTCGCCCTGCTGCTCAGCGCGGCGATTGGCTCGGTTTTTATTCCGCCCGCCGACTTGTGGGCGGCGCTCAGCGGTCAGGACGCGGGCGGCGCTTTTCACACCATTTTGTGGGATATTCGCCTGCCGCGCACGTTGTTGATTGCGCTGGTGGGCGCGGCGCTGGCGGGAAGCGGAGCGGCCTACCAGGGCCTGTTCCGCAACCCGCTGGCCGACCCGTATCTGATTGGCGTCGCCTCGGGTGCGGGGCTGGGCGCGGTGCTGGCGATGTCGGTGCGCTGGCCGTATGATTTCTGGGGGCTGCTGGCGGTGCCGCTGGCGGCTTTCGGCGCAGGCCTGCTGACGGTGACGCTGGTTTACACCTTCGCGCAAAGTGGCGGCAGCGTTCCCACCACCAATTTGATTCTTTCGGGCGTGGCGGTTTCCTCCTTCGCCACCGCGCTGACCTCGTTTTTGATGCTCCGTTCCAGCGGGGAGATGCGCCGCGCGCTGGGCTGGCTGTTGGGCGGCGTCAGCCTGGGCGGCTGGAATGCCGTCTGGGCGCTGATTCCCTTTTTGCTGGTCGGGCTGACCACGCTGATTCTCAACAGTCACGCGCTCAATTTGCTGCAATTTGGCGACGAACAGGCCGCGCAGTTGGGGCTGAACACGCGCCGCGCCAAGCTGATGATTATCGTGGCCGCCTCGCTGGTGACGGCTGCCGCCGTTTCGTTTGCCGGAATTATCGGCTTTGTTGGGCTGATTGTGCCGCACATCACGCGCTTTTGGTGGGGCGCGGATTATCGGCGCGTGCTGCCGCTCAGCATTTTGGGCGGCGCGGCCATTTTGCTGCTGGCCGACGTGCTTTCACGCATCATCATCGCCCCGCAAGAACTGCCGCTGGGCATCGTCACCGCGCTGGCAGGCGCGCCGTTTTTCGTGTGGGTTTTGCGCCGCGCAAAAATTGGAGGCTTATGGTAATTTTGCAGGTTGAAAATCTTTCCGTCCGCTACCAACAGCGCGCCGCCGTCAGCGACGTGACGTTTGGTCTGCGCCGCGGCGAAGTGCTGGCGCTGGTTGGGCCAAACGGTTCCGGAAAATCCAGCCTGGTGCGCGCCATCAGCGGCGCGCTGAGTCCTTTCAGCGGGCGGGTTTTGCTGGCCGGGCAGGATGTCCAACGTCTGCGCCCGGCGCAGCGCGCCCGTCAGATGGCGGTTGTGCCGCAAAATGCGCTCATTCCCCCGGCTTTTACCGCGTTGGAGACGGTTTTGTTTGGCCGCACGCCCTACCTGAATTTTCTCGGCCAACTCTCGGCCAGCGACGAACAAATTGCGCGCGACTCGCTGGCGCGGGTGGAGGCGCTGACGCTGGCCGAGCGGCGTATGGGTGAACTTTCGGGCGGCGAGCAGCAGCGCGTTTTGCTGGCGCGCGCCCTGGCGCAGCAAACCCCCATCCTGCTGTTGGACGAACCCACCACCCATCTCGATTTGAAGCATCAGGTCAATTTGCTGACGCTGACGCGCGGCCTGGCGCGCCGCGACGGGCTGGCCGTGCTGATTGTGCTGCACGACCTGAACCTGGCCGCGCAATACGCTGACCGCATCGCCCTGCTGGACGAGGGCCGTCTGCTGGCCCTTGGCGCGCCCACCAGCGTGCTGACCAGCGAAATGCTCTCCGCTGTGTACGATGTGCCGCTCAGCGTCCTGGCGCACCCCACCCAAAATCACCCGCTGATTGCCGCATGAACAGCCAACTTCAACAAACCGCCGCCTACATCCGCGCCGAATTTGAGCGCGACACCACCGGGCATGACTGGTGGCACATTTACCGCGTCTGGCAACTGGCGCGCAAAATCGCCTTGCAGGAAAAAGCCGATTTGGAAATTGTGGAACTGGCCGCCCTGCTGCATGACCTGGACGACTGGAAACTCTCCCCTGCCAGCGGCGGCGAACCACTGCGCGCGGCGGCCTGGCTGCGCCAAATCGGCGTTGCCCCGGCTGAAAGCGATCAGATTCTCGACATCATCCGGCGCGTCTCCTTCAAAGGCGCGGGCGTGGCTGACGACATGCCCTCGCTCGAAGGCCAGATTGTGCAAGACGCCGACCGCCTGGACGCGATTGGCGCAATCGGCATCAGCCGCGCGTTTGCCTACGGCGGGAGCAAAGGCCGCAGCCTGTACGACCCCGCCGAAGCGCCGATTCTGCATTCAGGTTTTGCAGAATACCAATCCAGCCGTGGCAATACCATCAATCATTTTTATGAAAAACTGCTTTTGCTGAAAGCGCGCCTGCATACGCAAAGCGCCCGACAAATTGCCGGGCGCCGTCACGTTTTTATGGAAGAATTTTTGGCGCATTTTTTTGAAGAGTGGGACGCGCGCGACGCCCAATAGAAAAATCTGGCACGGTTCACGAGAGAGATTTAGCACCTTTACAAATTTATAGCAGTGTCGGTAGATTCTGAATTAAGATTGGATTTAACCATTCAAACTTATTCAGGAGACTACCTACCATGACAGTTTATACGAGTTCATCACTTCCTGCCAGTGTTATTTGGCCCAATCCAATCGAACCGATCTGGCAAACTTTGCCAACATATAGCCCAACGTCGCCAAATTGGAAGCGCCAGTACTTGGGGCTGAGTGATCGGCTTTTCATTGGAGCAGTGATCAATGCACCCAAAGAACAACGCGTCTGGGGCATCGTAAACTGGTTGTCAGATGTTTTCCATGTCAGTCGCCCAACGCTGTATACGATTGCAGAGCAGACAAAGTTTAGCCTGCTAACGGTACCCAGCCAAGCAAGTGCCGTTGTTCCAGCCATAGCAGCGCCGGATAGGAAGAAGATAATCGTAGGCGACAGAACCGGAGAGGAGAATGTCCACGGATAAGCCACGCCATTTTCAGTGACAATGCCGGTCAGCAGGCAGGCGGGGGTGATGTCGAAGGCCGGGTTACGCGCTTTGGCGTTGAGCGGGGTAACGCGCTCACCTGCCAGCTGAAGGTTCAGCACTTCGGCGGGGTCGCGCTCCTCGATAGGAATCAGCCTGCCGTGCGCCAGCGTCAGGTCAATCGTCGAGGTGGGTGCCACCGAATAGACCGGGACGCCGTTATCGTGCGCGGCCAGCGCCAGCATGTAGGTGCCAATTTTGTTGGCGACATCGCCATTGGCGGC
>MNXJ01000053.1 GCA_001872455.1 Anaerolineae bacterium CG2_30_57_67
GGAACTGATTGTGCCGGTCGGCCTGGAGCAAGGCTCCAAATTTGCCATCCGCGAAGGCGGCCTGACCGTTGGCGCGGGTGTCATCACTAAGATTATCGAGTAGGACGAAATCATGACGAAGCAAAAAATTCGTATCCGCCTTAAGGCGTATGACCATCGTGTACTCGACCAATCGGCCAAGCGCATCGTGGAAACCGCTGAACGCTCTGGAGCGCAAGTTGTTGGTCCTGTACCCTTGCCAACGAAGAAAGAACGGTTTACAATACGTCGCTCTGCATTTATTGACAAGGACTCGCACGAGCATTTCGAAATCCGTACTCATAACCGCTTGATTGATGTTCTTGATCCGGATTCCAAGACGATTGACATGCTCATGCGTTTGAACTTGCCGGCTGGTGTGGATATCGAAATCAAAATCTAGTGCTTTAGAAAGTCTAGCGTCTGACTGGTCTAACGGCCTTGCGAAAGACTCGTTAGGCCAGTCGGGCTGATAAGACCAAAAACAGGCTCAAGAGTTGGTGTGTTCGTGGGCAAACAAATCAAGTTGCCGCGGCGCACTGGCTGACTGGCCTGTTCGGGATGATGCAGTCAAAAGCCCAGACTGACAGTCCCAACTAAAATCTTTTGAAGGAGAAAACCGAGTATGTTGAAAGGGCTTCTTGGTAAGAAGATTGGCATGACCCAGATCTTCGATGATGCCGGTGTGGCGTATCCTGTCACCATCATTGAGGCTGGGCCTTGCTACGTTACCCAGATTCGGCGTCCGGAGAGTGAAGGTTACTCAGCGGTGCAGTTGGGATTTGGCGAGATTCACCCGAAGCGTTTGAGTGGCGGCGAGTTGGGCCACCTCAAAACTTTGGAACTGCCTCCCCTGCGTTTCCTGCGAGAGTTTCGTTCTAAATCTCCGGATGTTTCTGTTGGTGACGTAATGAAAGCAGATGTGTTCGCCTCTGGCGAACACGTGGACGTTGTGGGCACGAGCAAGGGTAAGGGCTTTGCGGGTGGCGTCAAACGCTATCACTTCCGCGGCGGCCCTAAAACCCACGGTCAATCTGACCGGCATCGTGCTCCCGGTTCTCGCGGCTCTGGCACTACGCCGGGTCGCGTCTACAAAGGCGCACGTGGCGCAGGCCACATGGGCGACGACCGCGTAACGGTGCAGAACCTAAAGGTTGTGCTGGTGGATGTGGAACGCAACCTGATTGGCGTTCACGGCGCTGTTCCCGGCCCCAAAGGCGGCCTGGTAATTATCAAGGAAGCGCGCAAGCAATAGGCGCGAGGGAGCATGTGCTATGAAGGTTGATGTTTTGAACATGCAGGGTGAAAAGGTGAGGCAGGTTGAACTTCCTGCTGCCATCTTTGAAGCCTCCATTAATGTAGATTTGATGCACCAGGCTTTTATCCGCCAGATGGCGAACGCTCGCCTTGGAACGCACGATACCAAGGTTCGTGGTGAAGTCGCCGGAGGTGGACGCAAACCCTGGAAGCAAAAAGGCACTGGCCGCGCCCGTCAGGGCGGGACTACTGCCGCGCAGTGGGTGGGTGGTGGTCGTATTCACACCCCGCACCCACGAAAATACACTCAGCGTATGCCGCTTAAAATGCGCCGCGCCGCTCTTCGTTCTGCTTTGACGGTGAAAGCCGCAGAAGCCGGAATTATTCTGGTGGACGAGTTGATGTTGCCGGAGCCGAAGACCAAGCTGATGGCGCAGGCTCTCAACGCAATTGCCGGTCAGGCGCGCACGCTGGTTCTTCTCCCCGAAAAAACCGCCGCCTACGATGCGATTTATCGCGCAACTAACAACATCGAAAGCGCCAAGGTTTTGATGGCGGGTTATCTCAATGTCCGCGATGTTCTGGGTTATGACAAAGTAATCATGCCCGTTTCTGCGCTGGATGTTTTGACGGCCACCCTGGCATAGGATGTAAATCATGACGACTATTTATGAAGTCCTGCGCCGTCCACTGGTCACTGAAAAAACAAACTACCAGTCGGGCAAACTCAACAAGTACAGCTTTGAAGTCGCTGGAAGTGCCACCCGTGTCATGGTTAAAGATGCAGTGGAAAAGCTTTTCGATGTCAAAGTGGAAAATGTGAATATCATCAACACCCCGGCCAAGCGTGGCCGTCGCGCCCGCTCCCGTCGTTTGTTGGTTCGCCGTGCCGGTTACAAAAAAGCTATTGTGACTCTCGAAGCGGGCCAGACACTCTCCATCTTCGAAGGGGTGCAGTAATGGCTGTCAAGAAATATAAACCTGTAACTCCGGGTCAGCGAGGAATGACTGGGTATACCTTTGAGGAAATTACCAAGTCAACTCCTGAACGTTCCCTGATTGTTGCCCTACACAAGCGCGGTGGTCGTAACGCTTCGGGTCGGATTACCGTCCGACACCAAGGTGGTGGCAATAAGCGCTATGTGCGTCTGGTGGATTTCAAGCGTAATAAACTTGGTATTCCTGCCAAAGTGGCTGCGATTGAGTATGATCCTAATCGCACTGCGCGCTTGGCGTTGCTCAACTACGCGGATGGCGAAAAACGTTATATTTTGGCCCCGCTGGGGCTAAAAGTGGGCGATACCCTCATTTCTGGCCCAGCCGCTGAAATTCGCCCTGGTAACTGCCTGCCGATTGCCAATATCCCGGTTGGTACTTTGGTACACAATGTTGAGGTGAAAGAGGGCAAAGGCGGCCAACTGGTTCGTTCTGCTGGTGCGGCGGCTCAGCTGGTAGCCAAGGAAGGTGATTTTGCTCAATTGCGTATGCCTTCCGGTGAAGTTCGCCTTATTCGCCAGACGTGTTACGCCACCATTGGTCAGGTAGGCAACCTTGACCACAGCAATATTAAACTTGGTAAAGCCGGTCGCAAACTTCACATGGGCGTTCGCCCAACAGTGCGCGGTACAGCCATGTCGCCGCGCGATCACCCACATGGTGGTGGCGAAGGCCGTCAACCTACCGGCATGCCTAGCCCGAAATCGCCATGGGGTAAACCCACGCGCGGTTATAAGACCCGCAGAAACAAGCAGACCGATAAGTACATCGTCAAGCGGCGTAGCAAGTCTAGCCGCTAGGCCGTAACCTTATGGCGAGTAGAGGAAGAGATTATGTCTAGATCGCTCAAAAAGGGGCCGTTTATCGCCCCGAAACTGCTCAAAAAAATCGAGATGATGAATCAGCGCGGTGAGAAAAAAGTGCTGCGCACTTGGAGTCGCGCCAGCGTCATCTTCCCTCAGATGGTAGGGCATACCATCGCCGTGCATGATGGCCGCCGCCATGTACCGATTTATGTTACTGAAAACATGGTCGGTCATCGCCTGGGTGAATTTGCGCCCACGCGTACCTTCCGCGGACATCTCTCGGAAAAAGCCACGAAAGGAAAGTAAGCCATGTCCGACATTCATGCTCAGTTGCGCTTTCTTTCCTCCTCGGCCCAAAAAGTCCGTCTGGTACTCGACTTGGTGCGCGGTCAGGATGCCAACAAGGCGCTGGAAATGTTGCGTTTTGTTCCCAACCAAGCCGCTCAGCCAGTGTTGAAGTTGCTGAAATCGGCAGTTGCAAATGCAGAAGAAAATTTCGGCCTCAGCCGTGATGACCTGTATGTTGCCACTATCTTCGCCGACGAGGCTCCCACCCGCAAATGGCGTCGTTTTGGCGCACGCGGCCGCTTCAAGCCTGTTTTGCGCCGCTCCTCCCACGTCACCATTGTCCTGCGCGAGCGCGGAGCCTAGGAAAGGTAAGGAGAAACTATGGGTCGTAAAGTTCATCCGGTTGGATTTCGTTTGGTTGTTACCCGCGGCTGGCAAGGTCGCTGGTTTGCCGAAGGCGCAGAATACCGTGAATACCTCAATCAAGATTTTGCCATTCGCGCGTTGTTGCAAGACATTGCTCCGAAGGCAGGCGTCTCGCGTATCGAAGTTGAGCGCTTTCCTGGAAAAATTAAGGTCATTGTTTTTACGGCCAAGCCCGGCATTCTGATTGGGCGCAAAGGCGAAGGCATCAAAAAAGTTCGTGAAGCCTTAACTGCGTTGGTTGGCAAAAAGGTTGACCTTGATATCAAGGAATTGAGCGCGCCCGATACTGATGCGTTGCTCGTAGCCCGTAACATTGCCGAACAAATGGAACGTCGTATTGCTTATCGCCGGGCGATGAAACGCGCCATGCAACAGGCGATGCGTCAGGGCGCTCAAGGTATCAAAATTGAAGTTGCTGGCCGCCTGGCGGGCGCTGAAATGGCCCGTACAGTCTGGTTGCGCGAAGGCCGCGTCCCTCTGCAAACTCTGCGCGCCGATATGGACTTTGCCCGCGCCGAAGCGCTGACCACCTATGGTCGCATCGGCGTCAAGGTTTGGGTCTACAAAGGTGAAACCAAGCCGCAAGTTGAAGAGAAGGTCGAACAGACCGAGGGCGTTTACGTTAGTGAATAGAGAGTAGAGGTCTAGCCATGTTAATGCCGAAACGTGTCAAATGGCGCAAGCAGATGCGCGGCCGCATGAAAGGCAAAGCCCTGCGCGGGGCAGAGGTTTCCTTTGGTGACTGGGGCTTGCAAGCCTTGGAACCCGGTTGGGTGACTGCCCGGCAGATTGAAGCCGCTCGTCGTGCCATTGTGCGTGAAATGAAGCGCCGCGGTAAGGTCTGGATTCGTATTTTCCCGGCCAAGCCGTATACCCATCGCCCCCCCGAAACTCGTATGGGTAAGGGGAAGGGTCCCGTCGAATACTATGTTGCTGTAGTCAAGCCGGGGCGTATGATGATTGAAGTGGGTGGCCTATCCCTTGATGAAGCTATGAAGGCTCTCAAGATGGCTCAGTATAAATTCTCAATCAGAACCAAAATCGTGACCCGCCACGATGCGGTCGCAGGAGAGTAAGGACATGAATTCTAAAGATATCCGCGCTCTTTCCGCCGATGAGATTAAGGCCAAGATTGCTGACAATCGTGAAGAGATGATGAAACTTCGCTTTCAGCAGGTCAGCGGCCAGTTGACGGATACCAGTCGTCTGCGCATTCTGCGCCGCGAAATCGCTCGCATGGAGACGATTTTGGGCCAACAGAATAAGGCGGCAGAATAGAAAGGTCGTAATGAATAATCGTCGTCGTCTGATTGGTGTTGTCACCAGCAATAAAATGCAGAAGACCGTCGTGGTGGAGGTCAGCCGTACTTTTCGCCACCCGCTCTATCGCAAAGTCGTTCACCTGAGCCAGCGCGTCAAAGCGCATGATGAAATTGGTTGCCAGGTGGGTGACGAAGTACAAATTGTGGAAAGCCGCCCGCTTTCTGCGCAGAAGCGCTGGGTGGTCGAAACCGTCGTCAAGCGTGAAACCAAAACCGCCGATAACGGCGTGGAGGCCTAGCCATGATTCAGCAAGAGTCTCGTATCAAAGTAGCCGATAACAGCGGCGCGCGCGAGCTGCTGGTCATCCACGTTCTGGGTGGTTCCAGCCGCCGGTACGGATCGGTGGGAGATGTGGTGGTGGCGACTGTCAAATCTGCTGCTCCACAGGGTGCCGTGAAGAAGAGTGAAGTGGTGAAAGCGGTCATCGTGCGCTGCACCAAAGAATGGTGCCGCGAAGATGGTTCGCACATTCGCTTCGATGATAACGCCGCGGTGATTTTGGACGCAGATGGACAAAATCCCAAGGGTAGCCGCATCTTCGGCCCTGTCGCGCGTGAACTGCGCGAAAAGGGCTTCATGAAGATTGTTTCGCTGGCTCCGGAAGTTCTCTAGCCAGCAGTGGAGTGACGCCATGAAAGTAAAGATTCGCAAAGGTGATACCGTTGAAGTCATCAGCGGGCGTCTCGAAGATAAGGGCAAACGCGGCGAAGTGATTAACGTCCTCATCGAAGAGCGCCGTGTCGTTGTGCAGGGTATTAACCTCCGTACCAAGCACCAAAAACAGGTGCAAACCCAACAGGGCCGCAACCTTGACCCAGGCCGCATCAAATTTGAGGGGCCGCTCGCTATTTCCAATGTAATGCTGGTCTGCCCAAAATGCGATAAGCCGAGCCGCGTTGGCGTAGCCCGTGACGAAGAAGGCACGCATCGTGTCTGTAAAAACTGCCAGGCCCAGATTGACTAATCCTGCGGGTACTGGACAGGAGACCTAGAAATGAACCGATTGAAAGAACGATATCTTAAAGAAGTCGTCCCGGCTTTGAATAAGGCGTTCCAGTTTCGGAACGCCATGGAAGTTCCGCGCATCCAGAAGGTCGTTGTCAACATCGGCCTGGGCGAAGCGATGGACAACTCCAAAGTCATGGAGGCGGCTGTGGGTGATATAACCACCATCACCGGCCAGAAGCCCATCCAAACCAAGGCACGCAAGAGCATCGCCAACTTCAAGTTGCGCGAAGGTCACGTCATTGGTGTCAAAGTCACCCTGCGCGGCGAGCGCATGTGGTCGTTCCTCGACCGTGTGTTGAGTATTGCCCTGCCACGCGTGCGCGATTTCCGCGGTGTTTCGCCGGACGCCTTCGATGGGCGCGGTAACTACACCTTGGGGTTGCGCGACCAGTTGATTTTCCCCGAAATCGAGTATGACAAAATTGACAAACTTCGCGGGATGGAAATCACGATTGTGACGACTGCCCAAAATGATGAGCACTCTCGCGCAATGCTCAAGTTCCTTGGAATGCCTTTCAGGAAGGATGCCTAACCTATGGCGAAGAAATGCATGACTTATCGTGAACAGCGCCGGAAATTTCCTACTCGGGTGCGCAACCGCTGCAATCGCTGTGGCCGCCCGCGTGGTTTCATCCGTCGCTTCGGTCTCTGCCGGATTTGCTTCCGTGAGTTGGCGCTGGATGGCAAAATTCCTGGTGTCGTGAAATCGTCCTGGTAAACCGGGCGGAGGTGCTGGAATGAGTGTTTCTGATCCGATTGCTGATATGCTGACTCGCATCCGCAACGCGGTTGCCATTGGTCAGCCGAACGTAGCTATGCCGTCTTCCAAAGTGAAAGTGGAAATTGCCAAAATCATGAAGGAAGAAGGTTTTATCGAAGGCTTTGAAATCGTTGATGGCGAAATCGTGGGCCAGAAGATGCTGCGTGTCAAAATTAAATACATTGGTGAACGCCGTGAGCGCAAACCCGTTTTCAATAGTCTGGTGCGCGTAAGCCGCCCTGGACGTCGGGTTTATACCAAAAAACAGGATATCCCCTGGGTTCTTTCCGGGATGGGTATTGCCATCCTCTCGACGCCCAAGGGTGTCATGACCGGCCAACGTGCCCGCCAGTTGGGCGTGGGCGGTGAAATCCTCTGCAAGGTATGGTAAAGGAGGTGGTACTGTGTCGCGTATAGGACGCATGCCCATCACTGTCCCCGCGGGCGTTCAAGTAGCTGTCAAGGGAACGGATGTGAATGTGAAAGGCCCCAAGGGCGAACTTCAGCGTGTTTTCTCTCCGCTGATGGGAATCGCTCTTGAAAATGGTCAAATCACCGTCACCCGTCGCTCTGACTTGGCTCCTGAACGTGCACTGCACGGGACAACGCGGGCTGTAATCAACAACATGATTCTCGGCGTTAGCGCCGGTTTCACAACCGTTTTGGAATGGGATGGCGTGGGCTACCGCGCCGAACTGAGCGGCAAAACCCTGACGTTACACATGGGTTACTCGCATCCCATTTCTGTCGAACCTCCCACTGGAATTTCTTTTGAAGTAGATGCTAAAGCCCGCCAGATTAAGGTAATGGGCTACGACAAAGAAGTGGTCGGTCAGGTTGCCGCAGATATTCGCAAGGTGCGCCCGGTGGAACCCTACTTGGGCAAAGGCTTACACTATCTGGGCGAGAAAATTCGCCGTAAAGCCGGTAAATCTGGGAAAGGGAAGAAGTAACCTATGGCTGAAAAAACTCGCTCTGCGGCCCGCATTCGGCGCCACACGCGCGTGCGCAAGAACGTTTTCGGCACTACCGAACGCCCGCGCCTTAGTGTCTTCCGCAGTCTCAACGAAATTTACGCCCAAGTCATTGATGACGTTGATGGGCACACCCTGGTATCCGCATCGACCGTGGACGCCGAACTACGCGGTAAAGCCAGCGGCCTGAAAAAGGCTGAACAGGCTCGCTTGGTAGGTAAAACTGTGGCTGAACGCGCCAAAAGCAAGGGCATCAATGCGGTCGTCTTCGACCGCGGCGGGTTCCGCTACATGGGCCGCGTCAAGGCCCTCGCTGATGGCGCTCGCGAAGGCGGCCTGGAATTCTAGTGCTGATGGAGAACGACAATGTCGGATTACGTAAATACTAATAGTGAACAACAGGCTGAACTGGATGAACGCGTCATTGAAATTGCCCGCGTTGCCAAAGTGGTCAAAGGCGGGCGCCGCTTCCAGTTTCGCGTGACCGTCGTCATTGGCGACAACCACGGTAAAGTTGGCATGGGCATTGGCAAAGCCAACGCCGTCCCCGATGCCATGCGCAAGGCCAGCGAACATGCCCGCAAAGACATGCGTGATGTCAATCTACTGGGCACGACCATTCCCCATGAGGTGATTGGTCGCGTGGGTGGCTCGCGCATCCTGCTCAAGCCCGCCTCGCTTGGTACCGGAGTCATCGCCGGCGGTGGCGTACGCGCCGTCTTGGAAGCCGCTGGTGTACGCAACATTCTCACCAAATCATTGGGCGGTTCCAATGTTCTCAATGGCGTCATGGCTACTTTCGATGCCCTTGATGGTCTCAAATCGCCCGCCGAAGAAGCCGCTCGCCGCGGCAAACCGGTGGAAGAATTGACTCCATTCTGGGAACGCAGGAGAAAAAATGCCTAATCAAAACGCTGACCCAAAAACCATTCGTGTGACTTTGGTGAAAAGCCCGATTGGCTTCCCTTACCCGCAAAAGCGTACCGCTAAGGCGCTTGGGCTGGGTCACATGAACGTGACCGTTGAGCACCTCGACACCCCCGCTTTGCGCGGTATGCTCAAAAAAATTATTCATCTGGTTCGGATTGAAGAGTAGGACTTTTCTTATGAAACTCCATGATTTATCCCCCAATCCGGGTTCCAAACAAAACCGCAAGCGTGTTGGCCGTGGTATTTCTGCCGGACAGGGTAAAACTGCCGGTCGTGGTACCAAAGGCGAAGGCTCGCGCTCTGGTCAGGGCGGGCATATTTATCGCCAGGGCGGCAACCTGCCTTTCTACCGCCGTCTGCCTTTTATGCGTGGTGAAGGTTTCAGCCCGATCAATACAGTGGAATACAATGAGGTCAACCTCGACCAAGTTGTTGCTGTGTTCAAGGCTGATGCAGTTATTACGCCCGAAGCGCTGGCTGGCGCCCGCCTTTTGCGCGATTCGCGCAACCCCGTGGTTCTTTTGGGCCGTGGCGAAGTGACTTTTCCGCTTAATGTGCGCGTTCAGCGCGTCAGCGCTGGTGCTAAAAGCAAAATTGAAGCCGCCGGTGGTTCTGTAGAGATCCTGGCTTAAGGAGATTGGCAGATGAAAAACACCTGGACGGCTTGGCGCTATCTGTGGAAATCGGACGACATTCGTCGCATGTTGCTGGTTAGTTTGGGACTGCTTGCCATTTACCGTTTGGCGGCCAACCTGCCCGTTCCGGGTGTGGATGTGGTCGTGTTGGCGCAAATGCGGGCCTTTATCGCGCAACAGGGCAACTTTGTTCAATTTCTCAACCTGCTTTCGGGTGGTACGATCACCAATTTTTCCATCCTCTCGATGGGCGTTTACCCCTATATCACAGCCCAAATCATCCTGCAGCTGATGGTGCCGATTATTCCTTCCCTGCAAAAGCGCATGGAAGAGAACCCCACCGAAGGCCGCAAGTGGATGGAGAAGTGGACGTATTACCTGTCTGTCCCAATGGCCGCACTCTCGGCCATTGGGCAAATCAACATCTTCAACCAAATCACCTTGAGTCAGCCGAACATTGGCAAAAAAGTGATTGAGTTTAGTTTTGTTGGCTCTCCAGAAACAATCCTGGCTTCTGCTACGGTGCTAATTAGTATGATTGCCGGAACGATGTTTGCCATCTGGATCGGCGAACTCATTTCTGAATATGGCATCCGCGGGCAGGGGCTTTCGCTGGTCATCTTTGCGGGTATCGTGGCGCAAATGCCTTCCAACATCATCAGCATTTTTCAAGATCAGGCTACTTGGCCGATCATGCTTACCTTGATGATTGTGGTTATTTTGGCTACCATCCTGGCGATTGTTTACATCCAGCAAGGTCGCCGTAACGTTCCGGTGATGTACCCTGGACGGCGGGTCGGTAATCGCATGTCGATGCCGGTCAAGGCGTCTATGCCGCTGATGGTTAACTTGGCAGGTATGATTCCGCTCATCTTCGCCAGCGCCATCCTGCAATTTCCTGCCATTCTATCGGCTTGGTTTTTGACATCCACTAATCTGACTGTTTCACGTCTGGCTCAACAAACTCAAAGCCTGTTCAGCGCGAATTCAGCTACCTACTGGATTTTATATTTCGTGATGGTGGTCGCCTTCACCTTCTTCTACACTGATGTGCTTTTTGCCCAACAGAATTATGGCGACAATCTCAAGCGGGCGGGTGCGCAAATCCCGGGTGTGGAACGCGGCAAACGGACGCAAGATTATCTCAGCCGTGTTCAGCGTCGCATCACACTTCCGGGGGCGCTTTTCCTCGGCCTGATTGCCATCCTGCCTTTCATTATCAGTCAGGGCCTGCAGCTTTTTGGCATCGGATCCCTAAGCTCCAGCTCTGGGTCAGGTCTGTTTCTGGCGAGTTCATCTGGTCTGCTGATTGTGGTGGGCGTTGTTCGCGACACGTTTTCTGTCATTGATGCAGAATTGAAATTGCACGGTTATCAAGATTCCATCCTGGTTCGCTAATCATGGTCGGGGCGCCGGCAATCAACTGGCTGCTCCGACCAAAAAGACCCCAAGAAAGGGAAGGAATACCGCTCATGCCCACCTACATCGTTCTGTTGGGTCCCCCCGGAGCGGGAAAAGGGACACAGGCGAAGGTCTTGGCCCAAAAATTTGGCCTGCCTCATATTTCTTCGGGAGATATCTTCCGAGAAAACTTGAAAAATGGTACAGAATTGGGCAAGCTGGCACAAACTTTTATGAGTAAAGGCGAACTTGTGCCAGATGACGTGACAATTGCAATGATTCGGGAGCGTTTTGAACGCCCCGACTGTGAAAATGGTGCGATTCTAGATGGTTTTCCTCGTACCCCAACGCAGGCAGACGCTCTAGAAAATGCGCTTGCAGATTTTGGTGGGCGTGTGAATTTGGTTCCCTACATCACCGCCCCGGAAGAAGTTCTCATTGAACGTCTTGCCGGACGCTGGACGTGCCGCGCAATTGGGCATATCTTTCACGAGAAATTTAACCCGCCCCAACAGCCTGGCCGTTGCGACCTGGATGGTTCTGAACTATACCAGCGTGACGATGATAAGGCCGAAACTGTTAAACATCGCATCCAGGTCTACCTCGACCAGACGTCCCCGCTGATCGAGTATTATCGTAGCCGAGGTACTCTGGTGGAAATCAATGGTTTTCAACCCATTGAGCAAGTCAGCGGCCAGTTGATGACCGCCCTGAAAAGATAAGTAACAGGTAAATAAACCATGTCATGGGATCGCCAAATCATTCTGAAGAATCCGGCAGAAATCGCCATCATGCGTGAAGCAGGGCGTGTCAATGCCAGTGTACATGCGGCGATTCGTGAACTTTTGCAGCCCGGTGTTTCCACTGCTGACCTCGACGCGGCTGCCGAGGAAGTCCTCAGGAAACACGGGGCAGTATCGCCCTTCAAAGGGTACGGGTATCCGCCTTTCCCGAATTCCATCACCGTTAGCATCAATGAAGAGTTGGTGCACGGCATCCCCAGCGCCAAACGCAAGTTACAAGAAGGCGACTTGGTTTCGGTGGATTGTGGAACCTTGTTGGAAGGCTATGTGGGTGACTCAGCTTTTAGCGCTGGGGTGGGAAAAATTTCTGCTCGTGCGCAAAAACTGCTTGATGTGACTGAACAGGCGCTTCAACAGGGAATTGCCAAGATGCACTCAGGCAACCACACAGGAGATGTTTCCGCGGCGATACAGCAATATGTTGAAAGTCATGGCTTCTTTGTAACGCGCGAATACACCGGCCATGGCGTTGGTCGAAATATGCACGAAGGTCCTCAGGTGCCGAATTATGGCAAACCTGGTACCGGAGTACTCTTACGCCCTGGCATGGTAATCGCGCTCGAACCTATGGTGTTGGTCGGAACTTCGCGCACCAAAGTCCTGGCAGACAAGTGGACGGTTGTCTCTGCCGATGGATCGCTGACGGCACATTTTGAACATAGTGTTGCCGTAACCGAAGGAGAACCCATTCTCCTGACTGTCCTGTGATCTGGTAGAAAATTCAACTTTCCTTCTGGACGAAAAAGCCAGAGACTAGTATAATCAAGCGTTTGATTGCACTGACACTCTGTGTCATTTCTAAGGAGAACGGCACTTATGAAAGTATCACCATCCATCCGTAAACGTTGCGCTAAATGCAAAGTCGTTAAACGCAGCGGCAGATTGTTTATCATCTGCGAAAATCCCAAACACAAGCAGCGGCAAGGGTAGAATACCATGGCGAGAATTGAAGGTATTGACCTGCCCCGCAACAAACGCGTAGAAATTGGTTTGACCTATCTCTATGGCGTTGGTCTTACGCGCTCTCATCAGATTTTGGCCGAAACCAAGGTAAGCCCGGATATTCGTGTCAAAGACCTGAGTGAGGCTGATGTTGCTGCTTTGCGCGAATACATCTCCAAGCACTATATGGTGGAAGGTGATTTGCGCCGTGAAGAGCAACTCAACATTAAGCGCTTGATTGAAATTGGGTGCTATCGCGGCATGCGTCATCGCCGCAATCTCCCTGTGCACGGACAGCGCACTCGCACCAATGCGCGCACCCGCAAAGGCCCCAAGAAGACGGTGGCTGGTCGTGGGCGTCGTCGTGGTGGTAAGTAGTAACCGATTCGCAAGAGGAAATAAAGACTTATGGCACAAAGTGTACGTCAGGCGCGCCGTCAAAGCGGCGCCAAAAAAGCCAAGCGCACGTTATCTACCGGGCAAGTGCATGTTTTTGCCTCGTTCAATAACACCATTGTGACGGTGACTGATACGACTGGCAATACTGTCGCCTGGGGTTCGGCTGGTTCAGCTGGCTTCAAAGGTTCGCGTAAAAGCACGCCTTTTGCTGCTCGTCTAGCCGCTGAACAGGCTATCAAGGCCGCCCAGCAGATGGGATTGCAGGAAGCCGAATTGATTGTTACGGGACCCGGTCCTGGTCGCGAGTCGGCCATCCGTGCCGTGCAATCTATGGGCGTCCGTGTCCGTACGATTTCGGATATTACCCCGGTGCCGCACAACGGTTGCCGTCCTCCGAAGAAACGCCGCGTGTAATTTGTTATTGGAGAGGTAAGACAAATGGCAAAGTATATTGGTCCGGTGTGCAGACTCTGCCGGCGCGAAGGTGAAAAATTATTTCTAAAGGGCGAGCGTTGCTTTAGCCCCAAGTGCGCTTTTGAACAGCGCAGTTTTCCCCCTGGTCAGCACGGCAAAAACCCTGGCCGCGGTCGTCGTGGCACTGGTCGTGAATCCGACTACGCGCGCCAGCTGCGCGCCAAACAACGCGCCCGCCGCGTCTATGGTGTCTTTGAACGTCAATTTCGCCGCTATTACGGCATTGCCCTCAAGCACCATGGTCTGACTGGCTTGAATCTGTTGCAAATTCTCGAAACCCGTCTGGACAATGTCGTTTATCGTCTGGGTTTTGCTACCAGCCGCGCTCAAGCTCGTCTGCTGGTCAGTCACGGTCACTTCATCGTCAATGGTCGTCGTCTTAATGTTGCTTCTACCACCCTTGAAGCAGGCGACATCTTGCAGGTGCGTGATGGCTCACGCGATACGACTTATTTCAAAGAACTAGGCACTTTGGCCGAAACCCGCAATTTTCCGGCTTGGTTGGCGCGTGATTTGAAAAACATGACCGGCACCGTGCAGCGCCTGCCCGAACGCGCTGAAATTGACGGCAACCTGAACGAACAGCTTATCGTTGAGTATTACTCGCGCTAGTGTGCTTCGGCAGTCCTTGCGACTGTGAACGGTTTTTTTGCCGTTTTTCTCAACAAGGGAGAGGTGAACTGTGACCGGTTTATTGAATATGGTCATGCCGAAGATCGAGCGTGAAGCGGAAGCTCGAAATTACGGGAAATTTATTATCAGTCCGCTCGAACGCGGCTTTGGCAACACTGTAGGCAACGTTTTGCGCCGTGTTCTGCTTTCCTCGCTGGAAGGCGCTGCTGTGACGTCTGTACGCATCACGGATGTCTTGCATGAATTCAGCGATATCCCGGGTGTGCGCGAAGATGTTATTCAGGTCATGCTTCAGGTCAAGCAATTGCGTTTGAAGCTAATTGGCGCTGAATCATCCCGAATGCACTTGGAAGTGCGTGGCGAAGGTATGGTGACTGCAGCGGATATCATTACCTCGTCCGAAGTGGAAATCATCAACCCAGACCTTTACCTCTTTACGGTGGATAACCCCAAAACCAAACTGGATTTGGAATTTACCGTGGAGCGGGGGCGCGGCTACTCTCCGTCAAATGACCGCTCTGGGCATTTGCCGATTGGGGAACTGCCGGTAGATGCCATTTTTAGCCCCATCAAGCGTGTCAACTGGGATGTTTCCAATGCCCGCGTCGGGCAGAGCACTAACTATGACCGTCTGACGCTTGAGATTTGGACGGATGGCACTGTGGCTCCCGAAAAAGCGCTGTCAGCAGCCGCCAAGGTGATGATTGAGCATCTGCGTTATGTGGCAGGTATCAGCGAGGAAACGCTGACCATTACCATCGAAAAAGAAAGCACTGGCACCCGTCTTAGTAGTGAGATGGCAGAGACTCCGGTCGAGGCTCTTGATCTTTCAGTTCGGGTGTTCAATTCACTCAAGCGCACCGGTATTACCACGGTGGGCGATGTCCTGGACTTGCTTGAAAAAGGCGAGCAGGCGGTGATGTCCATTCGCAATTTCGGTGAGAAAAGCTTGGACGAATTGCGACAAAAAATGCGCGAAAAAGGCTTTTTGCGCGACCAAACAATCGATTCGGAGTAAGTTGAAATGCGACATCAAATAGCAGGTTACCGACTGGGGCGTAGCAAGGGCGCACGTATCGCCCTGCGCCGTAATTTGATCAAACAGCTCTTTACCCATGAGCGGATCACCACCACTCGTACCAAGGCAGATGCCATTCGCGGCGATGCGGAACGCATGATTACCATCGCCCGCAATTCTGCCAAGGCCGAAGCCCCTATCAAGATGAATGCAATTCGCTTGGTAGAATCCAAACTCGGCGGCGGGAAAGAAATCATCAAAAAACTCTTTGATGAAATTGCCCCTCGTTTTGCGGAACGCCCCGGTGGCTATATCCGCATGTTCAAACTTGGCCCTCGCCAGGGCGACGCCGCCGAAATGGTCAGGCTCGAACTGGTTGAAGAGTAAAATGAGTGTAGAACGCAGAATGTAGAATGCAGAATGATGAAAACCAGTAGCATTCATCGTTTTGACTTCATCAGCCTGCTTTCATGATGGCACGTTACCAAATCATTTTTGCTTACGACGGCACCGAACTCCTCGGCAGCCAGCGACAAACGCAAGGTCCCACGGCGCAAAGCAGGCTTGAAGAGGCCCTGCATCGTCTGGGGTGGTCGGGAGAATCAATTCTCCTGGCTGGTCGCACTGATAGCGGTGTTCATGCCGCTGGGCAGGTAGCCGCATGTGACATCGAATGGAGACATGCCCCTGAAGACCTGCTTCGTGCGCTCAACAGCCTTCTGCCGTCTGATGTGGCCGTCGGTCTGGTGGAGCAGGTCCGCCCGGACTTTCATCCGCGCTTTGATGCCCGCTCGCGTTGCTACCAGTACCGTCTTTTCTGCCAGCCTGTGCGCGACCCTTTGCGCGAGCGCTTTGCCTGGCGGGTCTGGCCTGTAGTGACCGCGGAACTCCTTACCGATGCCGCCCGTCTGCTGGTTGGCGCGCACGATTTTGCGGCTTTCGGTACCCCGCCCCGGCCCGGAGGCAGCACTGATCGCACTGTTTTGCAAGCGGAGTGGTGTCAAACAGCTGAAAATTCTTGGCTGTTTCAGGTACGAGCAAATGCTTTCCTGTACCGGATGGTAC
This sequence comes from Anaerolineae bacterium CG2_30_57_67, assembly GCA_001872455.1. GTDB lineage: Bacteria > Chloroflexota > Anaerolineae > Anaerolineales > Villigracilaceae > UBA8950. The sequence continues at coordinate 16,157 of MNXJ01000053.1, forward strand.
GCCGAATGGTCTTTGCTCAGGTAGCCGTCGCGCAAAATAAATTTTCACTGGAGCATTTCGCCAGGGCGCTAATTCCTGACGGAACCCTGCTCCCCGCTGGTCTGGCCCCGGCGCACGGGCTGATGCTCGTTGAAGTGGAATATCCTGATGATTTGGCCTGAAAATCGCAATTATGTCTGTAAGTGGAGAGACGACCGTGTACAAATCGTATTATCCTAAAGCCGCTGAAATCAACCCGCAATGGGTCGTGATTGACGCCGCTGGTCTGACGCTGGGACGCATTACCAGCCAGATTGCCGCGCTTCTGCTCGGCAAAAACAAGCCCACCTTCACCCCCGGCGTCGCCATGGGCGACTACGTGGTCGTGATTAACGCCGCGCATATCACTGTGACCGGCGACCGCATGAATGACAAAGTCTATAACCATCACTCCGGCTATCCCGGTGGGTTGAAGACCGTCTCTCTGCGCGATCAGCTTAAGAATCGTCCGGATCGGGTGATTCGCGCCGCTGTGTGGGGCATGCTCCCGCACAACATCATGGGCCGCCACATCATTAAGCGGTTGAAGATTTACGGTGGCGCTGAACACCCTCATAGCGCTCAAGTGAACGCGAAAGCATAAAGGAGCAAAGAACTTATGGCTCAATATTTTGAAGGCATTGGCCGCCGCAAGGAAAGCACCGCCCGCGTGCGTGTGATGAGTGGCACTGGTAAGTTTGTTGTTAACAACAAAGAGGCCGCCGCATACTTTACTCGCGAAGGCGATATGCGCGACATTCTGCGTTCGTTCGAAGCCATCGGCGAAGCGCGCGAAACCTACGATGTGACTGTTGTTGCCACGGGCGGCGGCGTCACTGGTCAGACCGATTCGGTCAAAATGGGTCTCGCCCGCGCTCTGGTGAAGATGAACGCCGAATGGAACTCGGCCATGCGCAAGGCTGGCTTGTTAACCCGCGATGCTCGCATCAAGGAACGCAAGAAGCCCGGTCTCAAGCGCGCCCGCAAGGCTCCTACCTACACCAAGCGTTAAGCCTGCTTCGGCCAATTTTCCCCCGCATAGAACGCGGAGGACGCGGAGGAAACTCTGCGCCCCCGCGTTTTTTGCGTTATCAAAAAGAGATTTCTCATGCACCTTTTTCCTGCCAATCTGTCCGAAATATTAAACACCTTACCCGAACAAGCCACTCAACGGCTTAACCTGATTGCTGTGGAAACACTTCGCGCCGCTCACATGCCACCTTTTTCGCCGGATAGCGCCACACTGCTCCTGGGCGAGTGGAATACTCCGCTGGAGGAACATGCCCGCCACTTGTTGGCGACCGTTTATCCGGCCGATCACCCGTTGATGTGGGTACTTCCCAAAAAGCCATCCCGTATCTTTTCCCTGCAAACCTGGCAATCTCCCACCCCAGCAGGGGGCACGCTCTACATTGCCCCGCTCGAAAACGGTTCTTCCCTTGAATCTTTCCAAGAAATTATCGCACATCTGCGCGCGCCGGATGGCTGCCCCTGGGACCGCGAGCAAACTCATCAAACGTTACGGAAACATCTTCTGGAAGAATCCTATGAGACGCTTGATGCCATTGACGCGGGTAATGCGACCAAAATGCGTGAAGAATTTGGTGACCTGCTCCTTCAGATTGTGCTGAATGCTCAAATTGGTTTTGAAAGCAGCGAATTTAATATGGCCGAAATCATTAAGGGCGTTTACGACAAAATTATCCGCCGGCATCCGCATGTTTTTGGTGAAGTGCAGGTGAGCGGCGTCAATCAGGTGCTATCCAATTGGGAAAACTTGAAGCAGGAAGAACGTCGTCAAGACGGAGAAATGGAAAAGGGGATGTTGGACGGCTTGCCCGCCGCGCTTCCGGCGCTTTCGTTGGCGCAGGAGATTCAAGACCGCGCCGCGCGGGTTGGGTTTGACTGGCCGGAAATTAGCGGCGTGTTGGAAAAAATCCGCGAGGAAATTGACGAGGTTAACCGCGCTGAAACACAACCGGAAGTGGCAGAAGAACTGGGTGACGTTTTTTTTGTACTTTCTAATTTTGCGCGCTGGAAAGGCGTGGATGCTGAATCGGCGCTGCGTGAAGCCAACCTGAAGTTTCGGCGGCGCTTCGCCTGGATGGAGAGCCGCGCCCGTGTGATGAATTGTTCACTGAAAGAGATGAGCCCGCAAGCGTTGGATGATTTGTGGAATCAGGCCAAGCAACAACTATCTACTGCTCCCAAACAATGACGCGATTGCGCCCGGCGGCTTTGGCGGCGTACATGGCTTGGTCGGCTTGGACGATGAGACCTTCAGGGGTTTGGGCGTGTTTGGGGTAGCCCGCAATTCCCAATGAAATGGTGGCGCTGACTGGCTGGTGGTTGACCTGAATTTGTGTGCTTTCAAAGCGTTGGCGTACTTCTTCGGCGCGGCGATAGGCAATTTCGAGCGGGGTATCGGGTAGAAGAATCAGAAACTCCTCGCCGCCGTAACGGCAGGCGATGTCGCTGGCGCGGGTTTGCTTGCGGAGCAAATTCCCCAGTATTGCCAGCAATTTATCGCCTTGGGCGTGTCCATAGGTGTCATTAAATTGTTTGAAAAGGTCAATATCCAACATAATGACGCTGAATGGGGTTGATTTTCGGTGAGCATATTCCAATTTCGATTTGAAAACTTCGTTCAAATAACGCCGGTTGTACAGGCCGGTGAGTGCGTCGCGGATGGATTGTTCGCGCAGTTCGTCTTTGATGGCTTCAATGTGTTCGATGTGTGTTTGTAGTGCAAGATTGGTTTGTTGCAAGTTTTCTTGGTCGCGGCGACGTTCCTGCGCCTCGGTGCAGGCGGCTTCGTAGAGACGGCTGTTTTGAATGGCGATGGCCGCTTGTGAAGCGATGGCTTCGAGCATGTGAATGTGGTTTGGCGTGTAGCAATGAGGTTGGTAGGATTGCATTGAAATTGCGCCGATGATCTGACCGTGTGAAAGCATGGGCACGCCCACAAAACTACGGCTGGGCGTACCGCCTGCGTGGATAATCTGATACTTTTTCGCAATTTCTGGCACGAGAGTATCGGGCAGGTACAGGGTTTTACGGCTGAAGATGATTTCGCCGATGATGCCGGGCGTAGTGTGCAGGTCGCGCGCGGGGACGTTCTTGAATTTCCCCTGGTCGAAGAATAGCGGGTGATGAATGGTTTGCGATGCATCGTCGTATAGGGCGATATAAAACGAGTCGAGCGGAAGCAATTGACGGCATTTTTCCAACAGATTGCGCAGAACTTGGTTAAGATTCAGGTCGGCAGAAAGTTCCTGGCTGATTTCGTAAAAGAGTGCGGTTTCTTCGGCGTGACGGCGCAGTTCGTCTTCGGCGCGTTTGCGTTCGGCAATTTCTTGCTGGGCCTCGTTGAAGAGGCGCGCGTTTTGCAGGGCGATGCCCATATTGGCGGCGATGGTGGTCAGCAGGCGCACATCTTCGGCGCTGAAGGCGTGTTCGTGCTCATAATCTTGCAGGCTGATGACGCCCAATACCTCTGCGCCAATCAACAATGGTACGCCGAGCCAGGTTTTGGGCAAGCCTTTGGCCTGGGCGAAAATCAATTTGGCGCCCAGGGGTGGGGCAATGGTTTCAAAATCTTCGTCTATCAGCAGCGGCACGCGCCGCTGAATGACAATGGAAGTCAGCCCCTGTCCGTAGGGCATCGGCGGCGCGTCCATTTTTTCGCGGTCGATGCTCCAATAGGGGGTGTTGATGACCTGTTTTTCACTATCGTACAGGGCGACAAACACCGATTTGACATTGAAGGCGTCTTCTAACTGCCGCCCTGCCAAATTTACGAGTGAGTCGGCATCCAGTTGAGAAGCGGCGGCCAGGCTGATGGTGTTGACCAGCGACAATTCGTCCAGGCGGTGATTGATGATTTCGTCAAGAGATTTGTGCGTGGTCACGTCGGCGCAGGTGGCGATGAAGTGGGCAATTCTCCCGTTCTGAAATAGGGGTAGGATGAAGGTTTCTTGCCAGTATTGTTTGCCGCTTTTGTGTTGATTGAGCAGGTCGCCCTGCCAGAGTTGGCCGATCTGAATGGTCTGCCACAGTTCTTCATAGATTTTGGGCGGCGTCTGACCGGATTGAAGCAGGTTGGTTTTGTGGCCAATAGAATCTTCGGGCGTGTAGCCCGTCAGCAGGGTGAAATACGGGTTAACGTACTGAATGATTCCTTGTGGGTTGGTGATGATGACGGCGTTTGGGCTATTTGCTACGCTGGCAATGATTTGATGAAGGTAGGCTTTTTCGCGCAAGCGGGTCAGCTTTTGCGATAATTTTAGCGTGACGAATGCCAAACCTGCGCAAATCGCCAGGATGAAAATTCCCCAGAATAAGGATGCTTGCAATAAAAAATAAGATTCGGTGGGCATGTTGTTCTTAAAAATACTTACAAAACAGGCAAGCCCGTGCGGGCTTGCCTGTTTGATTGCATTAGGCCGTGCCGAATTGTCTATCTCCAGCATCGCCCAACCCGGGGACGATGTATCCTTTTTCGTTGAGGTGGTCGTCAATTGCCGCCAGGTAAATCGGCACGTCGGGGTGTTCGGTCTGCATGTGGGCGATGCCCTCTGGCGCGCCAATCAGCCCAACGAATTTGATTTTCTTGACGCCCCAGCGTTTGAGCACTGCGACGGTGGCGGTGGCCGAGCCGCCCGTTGCCAGCATTGGGTCGAGAATCAGGCAAACTGAGACAGTCGGCTCCAGCGGCAGTTTGTTGTAATATTCCACCGGGCGCAGGGTTTTTTCGTCGCGGTACAGGCCAATGTGCCAGACCTCGGAACTTGGCATGAGTTCCCAAATGCCTTCCACCATGCCCAGTCCGGCGCGTAAAATTGGCACCAGGCCGATTTTTTCCTGCAGTTCGTAGCCGGTCATGGCTGCCAGCGGGGTTTGTACGGCGCGCGGCGTAACGGCCAAATCGGCGGTGGCTTCGTAGGCCAGCAGGCAGGCGATTTCTTGCACCAACTCACGGAATTTTTTGGGGTCGGTCTTGGTGTCGCGCAGGTGGCTGAGCTTGTGTTTGACCAGCGGGTGCTGCGATTCGTGGACGTTCGACATGACGGCTCCTTGACGGGCGAATTTTGTTCATTATACCGTTTTGCAAGCAATATTGTTTAGTAAGGAGTCCAAAGCCTCCAGATTTTCACGCCAACGTCGGGAGAAGTTAGACTCCGAAACCGCACAAAATTTGCGCATTCTATACGTTCTCCGCTTCTTTGTGCGGTTCCACCTTTAGCAATTTGAAGCCCCACTGCACAAATGTCCCAATCAGCAGCGCAAAAATGACCGTGCCAATGCCCGCCGGGCCGCCCAGCAGCCAGCCCAGGGCGACCACTGTCACCTCAATGCTCCCGCGCGCCACGCGAATGCTGACGCCCGTCGTGCGCTTAATTGCCAGCATCAGGCTGTCGCGCGGCCCCGCGCCCGCATCCACGCCGATGTAGATGGCGCTCGCCAGCCCCATCACGGCAATCGCCGCCAGCAGCATGGCCGCTTGCAGCGGCAGATTGCCCTGCACCGGCGGAATCAGGCGCAGCGCCAAATCTTCCCAGGGGCCAATGCTGAGCATATTTGCCAGCGTCCCCCAGCCAATCTTTTCGCGCAGCAAAAAATCGCCCGTCAGCACCAGCGCGCCCATCAGCACCATCATCGTGCCCGGCGTCAGACCGAGCAAATTTGCCAGCGCCACTTCCAGCACCGCCCAAGAACTCGTGCCCAAATTGGCGCGAATCATGGCCGCGATGGCAAAACCAAACAGGCCCAGCCCCACCTGCATCACCAAAAAATCACGCGCAAACGTCTCCCAGCGAATCGGTTTGAACATAACGCTCCTTTAAAAACGATGTCCGATGATACCACCCTCCGTGATAAACTCAGCCCATGGATGCTCTTATTCTCAAACCCGACCGCGAAAAATCGCTGCTGCGCCGCCACCCCTGGGTTTTTTCTGGCGCCATTCAGCAAGTGATTGGCGACCCCGCCTCCGGCGCAACGGTGGAAATTTTCTCTGCCGACCGCCAATTTCTGGCGCGTGCCGCCTACAGCCCCACCTCCCAAATCCGCGCCCGCGTCTGGACGTTTGACCCCGACGAAATGGTGGACGTGGAATTCTTTCGCCGCAAAATACGGAACGCGCTGGAGCGCCGCGCCGCCTGGAACTTTTCCCCGCGCGACTCCGCCGCGCTGCAACCGGCCTCCGGCGCGATGCGCCTGATTCACGCCGAATCCGACGGGCTGCCCGGGCTGGTGGTTGACCGCTACGGCGACGTGCTCGTCCTGCAGGTACTCACGGCGGGCGTCGAATTTTGGCGCGAAACCCTGGCCGACCTGCTGCTGGAAGTGACCGGCGCCCGCGCCATTTACGAACGCTCAGACGCCGACGTGCGCGCGCTGGAAGGTTTGCCGCCGCGCACCGGCCTGCTGCGCGGAACCTTGCCCGCCACGCGCCTGACGATTGACGAAGACGGCCTGAAATTTATTGTGGATGTCGCTTTCGGCCACAAAACCGGTTTTTACCTCGACCAGCATCTCAACCGCCGCCGGGTGGGGCAGTTGGCTGCCGGACGCGAGGTGTTAAATTGTTTCTGCTACACCGGCGCCTTCAGCCTGCACGCGGCGCGCGGCGGCGCAAAAAATGTGCTTTCGCTGGATTCTTCCGCAGATGCGCTGGCAATCGGCCAGGAAAATGCCGCTCTAAACGGATTTTCGCCCGAGGCGCTGGAATGGCTCGAAGCGGATGTTTTCACCGCCCTGCGAAAATTCCGCGACCAGAATCGCGCCTGGGATTTGATTGTGCTTGACCCGCCAAAATTTGCGCCGACCGCCGCCCAAGCCGAAAAAGCGGCGCGCGGCTACAAAGACATCAACCGTCTGGCGTTTAAATTACTGCGCCCCGGCGGAATTTTGGTCACGTTTTCTTGTTCGGGTGGGATTGACGCCGCGCTCTTTCAGAAAATTGTCGCTTCGGCGGCGCTGGATGCCGGGGTGGAGGCGCAAATTGTGGAATATCTGGCGCAATCGCCCGACCACCCGGTTTCGATTCATTTCCCCGAAGGGGCGTATCTCAAGGGGCTGGTGTGTGTCAAGGCTTGATTCTGGCTCCGGCTAGAACGCAGAAGAAGACAGTTAACATACCCGGCCAGCCAAAGGTGAGCGGGTTGTAGGCGTCGCTGGGATGGGCGTTGAAACGCAGGTAAACCAAAAAGGCGACTGTGACCAGCCCGCTGAATAGCGCCGTCAGGCTGGCGCGGCTGGGGCGTATCAGGCGCAGGAGCGCGCCGACGGCGAAGGCGGCCAGCGCCAGCGCGGGCAGGTCCATCCAGGGGGCAAAAAAACTCAGGCGACGCAGAAGCGTGCCAAAAAGCAGAACGCTCATAAAAATCAGTGTTCCGCCGGGCAGAGAGACGAGAAAATCGGCAAAAATGGGCATGGGGGGAAGGGGGAGGAGAGAAGAAGAGAAGAAGATGATGAGAAGCAGCGGCCTGACCACTGACCACTACCCACTGACCACTACCCACTGACCACCGTCTTCACCTCCGGGCATTTCCAATACTCTCCGGGGTTTTCGCGGCGGACGGCGTTGAAGGTGGGCAAAATACCGCAGGCGTAGCACTGCTGGCGGCAGTCGGCGCGGATTTCGCCTTCGAGCGACATGCGGAAATCTTGAAACAGGTATTCCTTGCGCACCGCGCTGGAAATGTGGTCCCATGGGAAAACTTCGTCCAGGCGGCGCGGACGTTGGGTGTAAAAGGCCGGGTCCAGGCCGTGTTGGGCGAAGGCTGCCGACCAGGTGTCGAAGCGGCGCTCGTCATTCCAGGCGTCGAATTTGGCGCCGTTTTTCCAGGCGCTGAAAATGACCTCGCTCATGCGCCGGTCGCCGCGCGCCAGCCAGGCTTCCAGCAGGCTGTCTTGCGGGTCGGTCAGTGAAAGTTTGATGTTGCGGTCGCGCAGTTCGCGGCGCAGCAGCGCCTGCTTAGCGCGGATTTGCTCATCGGCGTCGGAACTGACCCACTGAAAGGGCGTATGCGGTTTGGGGATAAACGTGCTGACCCCGGCGTTGAGTTTGGCCTTGTTGCCAATCGCTTTGCGCCCCTCGGCAATCACCCGCTTGCACAGGTCGGCAATTGCCTGCACATCTTCCAGCGTTTCGCTGGGATGCCCAATCATAAAATACAATTTGAGCGTGCTCCAGCCGCGGCTGTACACTTCGCGCGCGGTGGCGAGAATTTCATCATCGGGGATGAATTTGTTGATGATGCGGCGCATGCGCTCGCTGGCGGCTTCGGGCGCCAGGGTAAAACCCGAACTGCGCTGGCTGCGCAGTTTATCCATCAAATCCACCGAAACCGATTCGATGCGCAGGGATGGCAGGCCAATCGAAAGATGCCGCCCGCTAAACTTTTCTCCCAGGCGGGTCACCAGTTCCACAATGTTGGTGTAATCTGACGAGGAAAGCGAGAGCAGCGCCAGCTCTTCAAAGCCGGTGTTGGCGATGGCGGCTTCGGCGGCGGCCAGCACCTCGTCCACGCTGCGCTCGCGCACCGGGCGCACAATCATCCCGGCCTGACAAAAGCGGCAGCCGCGCGTACATCCGCGCATGATTTCGACACTGGCGCGGTTGTGTACGCTTTCAATATTGGGGACGATGAACTTAACCGGCGGGGGCGGCAGTTTGGCGACCATGCGCTTGACGATTTTTTTCGGTGCGGCAGGCGAGAGCGGGCGCGTCTGCAAAATGGTTCCGTCATCCTGATAGGTTGTCGCGTAGAGCGAGGGAACGTACACGCCGGGGATTTTCGCCAGGGCCAGCAGCAAGGCTTTGCGGTTTTCCCTGTTTCCGCTTTTCCAGCTTTTCAGCGCGTTGATAATTTCGTGAATGACTTCCTCGCCCTCGCCGATGACGAAAGCGTCCAGGAAGGCGTGCATCGGTTCCGGGTTCATCGTCGAATGTCCGCCCGCAATCACCAGCGGATGCTGTGGGCCGCGCTCCGCCGCCCGCACGGGAATCCCGGCCAGGTTGAGCATGTTGAGCGCGTTGGTGTAGAGCGTTTCGTAGGGCAGGGTAAAGCCGAGCATGTCGAAATCAATCAGCGGGTGGAAACTTTCCAGCGCGTAGAGCGGAATGTTGCGCGCGCGCATCAGGGCTTCCATGTCGTGCCAGGGCGCGTAGGCGCGCTCGGCCAGCGCGTCGGGGCGCTGGTTGATTTGGTCGTACAAAATTTTGATGCCGACGTTGGAAATGCCGATGTCGTAAATATCGGGGAAAATCAGCGCGACGCGGGTGGAAATTTTGTCCCAGTTTTTGTGGATGATGTTGAGTTCGCCGCCCACATAGCGCCCCGGTTTGGCGACTTTGAGCAAAATTTGGTCAAGCTGGGTCTGTATTTCTAAAGGATTCATCATGCGCCCGATTATACCTGTTGGGTTACTTCCAAATGAAAATCTGAATCCAGCCGATGCCGAGCGCCAGAGAAATCAGGGTGATGAGCAGGCCGGGACGGGTGTATTCCCAAAATCCCAGTTTGACGTCGCGTCGACCGGCGACTTCGGCCACAATCAGGTTGGCGACCGAGCCGAGCAGGGTGAGATTCCCGGCCAGGGTGGAGGCGGCGGCCAGTGTCAGCCAGGCGGCGTGCGTGTTGGGTAAATTCGCCACGACCGGACGCAGCAGCAAAACCGCTGGAACATTTGAAACCAAATTGGAAAGGATGACCGTCGCCGCCGAGAGCGCCCACACGCCGCCGCTTAGCCAGGTTTTGGCCGCGTCAAACATTAAGGCCGTCAGGCCGCTCGATAACTGTCGTGCGCGACCATCAGTGCATTTCCTGCCTGGAATGCACCTCCGAAGCCATTTGCCCGGTTGCGAAAACCTTCGTTTTCACCAGTGGAGGCCTGAAATGATACTCAAATCCAAAATGCTGGCCGTTGTCCTGGTCACTTTTCTCTTTGGCGGCATTCTGATTTCCTCTGCTTTCGGCTGGTGGCAGACCGAATCGACCAAACAGCCCGCCACCTTCAGCGAGGGCGAATTCGCCGGGCAGGCCAACCCCGCCGACATTCGCGGCTCGTATACCTTTGGCGATATTTCTGCCGCCTTCGCCGTCAGCAATGCCAACCCGGCGGCTTACCCGGTCAAAAACCTGGAAACCATCTACGCCGACAGCCCGCAGGAAATCGGCACCGGCTCGGTGCGTCTGTTCGTCGCCTTTTACACCGGTCTGCCCTTTGATTTGACCACCGCCGAAACCACCTACCTGCCCGAATCCGCCGCGCAGATGCTGCGGGAACTGGGGACTTGCCCCCGGAGCGGCTCGCTTTCGTAGAGAGTCACACCCTGCTGGCGGGTGAAAACGCCCCCGCGCCGGAAGCGGCTACCGTCACCCCAGCGCCCGCCCCCACCGAATCGGCGACCACCGTCAAAGGCAAAACCACCTTCGGCGAGTTGCTGGACTGGGGCGTGCCGCAGGCCGTCATCGAAAAACTGATTGGCGCGCCGCTGCCCGACCCGGCCATGACCGTCAAAGATTACGCCACCGCCAACGGCCTGGATTTTGAAACCCTGCGCCCCGCCCTGCAAGCCGAGGTGGATAATTAAACAAGTATAGCCTCTCAAAAATGCTTGACTGCTAGATAAAAAGATCATCCTCGGTAAAATTGGTATTGCCAAACACCTGACTACCGAGGAGTATCGATATGAAGCATAGCACGCTCAAGCCATGGCAAGAATAAGTGTCCCAAAATAGTGTGCACGCACAAGGTTGTCAGGGCGCAGTGGACGGAGTACAAAATCTCCTGATTTTGCTCGAAAGTCAGGAGACTTTCGACTCCATCCCTGACATGATTTGCGTGCACCCCCAAAATTTGCGGCTTCCACCAGAAGAAGGTGTGTAGTATAATTCTAAAGTTACAGTTCAGCTCTCGTTGACTCTCAAGGAGTTTTGCAGGAATTGTTCTTTGTTATCTAGTTCATTCCTCTACGCAAAGATGCTCGGCTGTGTCTGTGACGCGCCGAGTTTTCTTTTTTTCATTCCCTCATGGAAGGGAGGTGAATTTACATGACCGCAGTCTATTTACGACAAAATGAGTCTCAAGATCAACTGCTGAAGCGTTTCCGCAAAAAGGTAGTTAAGAGTGGCGTTTTAAGCACCATACGCCGCAAACGTTGGTTTGTTTCCAAAAGTGAACAACACCGTATGGATGAAAAAAAGGCGATTCGCCGTCTGAAGCGTCGCCAAGTAAAAAGTTTTGAGTAGGTTGGTTGGAGGTGTGTATGGCGAAAGATGACGATAAACTGGTGATGGAAGGTCTGGTGATCGAAGCCTTGCCTGGGACGCAGTTCAAAGTCCGGCTTGACAACGGTCACGAGGTCCTGGCCTATCTTTCGGGAAAGATGCGCAAGTTCTACATCCGCATCCTGTTGGGAGATCATGTCAAGGTAGAAATGTCGCCTTATGACCTGACCCGTGGGCGAATTACGTATCGCCAAAAGAAAACGGCCAGCGGCGAATTCATGCTCGATAGTAAATAGCCATACCGCCAGATAGCGCAATCAAAAAGGCAGGGAATACATCCCCTGCCTTTTTCGTTGTCTGATTTTAATTTTGAGCTTACGGCAAACTCTTCCAGGAGGAAAGCACGCGCATGTAGTTGGCGCGCTCAAAGGCGGCGGGTTCGCGCACCGATTTCTGGCTCATGGCGCCTTGCATTTGCTGAATGCTGGTGTATTCGTGCTGCTCCATCCACGACTGCATGACGCCGAGCATGTCGGCAACGCGGCCATAGCCATTGGCCAGCAGTTCGGAAGCCAGCATGGTGACTTTTGCGCCCGCCATCATGACTTTCAGCGCGTCCTGGCCGGTGTGGACGCCGCTGGTCAGGGCGAAATCGGCGTGGATGTTGCCGTGCAGGATGGAAATCCAGCGCAGGGGCAGGTTGAGTTCATCGGAACTGCTCAGGTGAAGGGTGTGAGTCACTTCCAAGTTTTCCAGGTCAAAATCGGGTTGGTAGAAGCGGTTGAACAGCACCAGGCCGTCGGCCCCGGCTTGTACCAGCCGCGTGGCAAAGTTGGGCAGCGCGGTAATGAAGGGGCTAAGTTTGACGGCCAGCGGAATGGTGACACTGTTCTTGACATCGGCCACCAGCTCGACGTAGGTATTTTCCAATTCGGCGGCAGTCAGCGCCGGGTCGGTGGCGATGTAGTACAGGTTGAGTTCCAGCGCGTCGGCGCCGGCGTCTTGCATGTGGCGGGCGTAGCGCGTCCAGCCGCCTTTGGAGACGCCGTTCAGGCTGGCGATGACCGGCACAGAGACGGCTTTTTTGACGGCGCTGAGATGGTCGAGGTATTTGCCCGGCCCCATGGCGTAGGTGCCGCTGTCGGGCAGGTAGGAGGTGGCTTCGGCAAAAGATTCAGTTCCGCGCGTCAGGTAGTGGTCAAGTTCCAGGCTTTCGTGGATGATTTGTTCTTCAAAGAGCGAGTACATTACCATTGCGCCGACGCCCGCCTGCTCTAATTTTTTGGCGCTATCAATTTTTTTGGTAAGCGGCGAGGCCGAAGCGACGATCGGATTTTTCAGGGTCAGGCCCAGGTAATGGGTAGTCAGGTCAGTCATACGATTTTCTCCGGAGGAAAGTCCATTTGAAAGAGATGGACGCGTTCAGGCGTCCATCTCTGGCGAAAGCGATTAATTTTCTTTCTGGTCGTTTTCTTTGGAATAGCTCATGGCGGCCATTTGCTGGTAAAACTCCCAGTGGGTTTTGACGTTGTGCTGGGCTTCTTTAAGTAAAAGTTCGGCGCGTTGTTCGTCACTTTGCAGCAGCATGCGATAGCGGGTTTCGTTGTAGACGTACTGGTCGAGGCTGATGCTGGGTTCTTTCGAGTCAATTTGCAGGGGGTTTTGCCCTTGCGTCGCCAGAGCCGGGTTGTAGCGGTAGAGCGGCCAGTGACCGGACTGAACAGCCAATTTTTGCTGCTCGAGGCCCTTCGACATATCAATGCCGTGGGCGATGCAGTGGCTGTAGGCGATAATCAACGACGGGCCATCGAAGGCTTCGGCTTCCAAGACGGCTTTCAGTGTTTGCTGGTCGCTGGCGCCCATGGCGATGCGGGCCACGTAAACATAGCCGTACGACATGGCAATCAGGCCGAGGTCTTTTTTGGCGGTGCCTTTGCCTGCCATGGCGAACTTGGCGACAGCGCCCAGCGGCGTGGATTTGGAGGCCTGCCCGCCCGTGTTGGAGTAGACTTCTGTATCCAGCACCATGACATTGACATTGCGCCCAGACGCCAGCACGTGATCGAGACCGCCGTAGCCGATGTCGTAGGCCCAGCCGTCGCCGCCGAAAATCCAGACAGATTTTTTGACGAGAATGTCGGCCAGCGAGAGCAGATCTTTGGCTTTGGTGTCATTTTTCAGTTTCGCGAGTTGTTCCTTCAGGATGGAAACCCGCGCGCGCTGATGTTGGATGCCCAACTCGCTGTTTTGGTCGGCGTTGAGCAGGCCATCCACCAGTTCCGGGCCAAGTTCCGGCGCGAAGTGGGGCAGCAGCTCGCGGGCGTATTCCAGCTGTTTGTCAAGCGTCAGACGCATGCCCAGGCCAAATTCCGCGTTGTCTTCAAACAGCGAGTTGGACCAGGCTGGGCCGCGTCCTTCCTTGTTCACCGCCCAGGGCGTCGTCGGCAGGTTGCCACCGTAGATGGAGGAACAGCCGGTGGCGTTGGCAATCACCGCCCGCTCGCCGAATAACTGCGAGACGAGTTTGATGTAGGGGGTTTCACCACAGCCCGCGCAAGCGCCCGAAAATTCAAAGAGCGGTTGCAGCAGCTGCGAATTTTTGATGGTGTTCGGGGTGATTTGGGTGCGGTCAACTTCCGGCAGGTTGAAGAAGAACTCCCAGTTGGCGGCTTCGCGCTCGCGGATGGCGGGCTGCGGTGCCATGTTGATGGCTTTGCGCCCGACCTGGGTTTTGTCTTTGGCCGGGCAGGCTTCCACGCACAGCGTGCAGCCGGTGCAATCTTCGGGCGCAACCTGAATGGTGTAGGCCATGCCGGGGAATTCTTTGAACTTGGAGTCCATGTGCTTGAAGGATTCGGGCGCCTGTTCGAGCGCGGCTTTGTCATACACCTTGTGGCGGATGACGGCGTGGGGGCAGACGAAGACGCATTTGCCGCACTGAATGCACAAATCGGGCTCCCAAACCGGGATTTCGAGCGCGATGTTGCGTTTTTCCCAGCGGGTTGTGGCGCTGGGATAGGTTCCGTCCACCGGCATGGCCGAGACGGGTACATCGTCGCCTTCGTAGGCAATCATCGGGCCGAGCACGTTGCGCACGAATTCGGGCGCTCCCGCCGGGACGGGCGCGCGGCGGCTGGTAACGCTGGTCAGTTTGCTCGGCGTGCTGATTTCATGCAGGTTGGCGAGGGTCTGGTCCACCGCCTCAAAGTTTTGCTTGATGACCGCCTCGCCGCGTTTGCCATAGGTTTTTTGAATGGCGTGTTTGATTTCTTCAATGGCCTGTTCGCGCGGCAAAACGCCAGAAATGGCGAAGAAGCAGGTCTGCATAATGGTATTGATGCGCGTTCCCATGCCGGTTTTTTCCGCCACGTCGTAGGCGTTGATCACGTACACCTTGAGCTTTTTCTCCAGGATGGCTTTTTGCGCTTCCAGCGGCAGGGTGTCCCACACCTTTTCGGGTTCTTCCAGGCTGTTGAGCAGGAAAATCCCGCCCGGCTGGGCATATTTCAGCACGTCAATCCGTTCCAAAAAGCTGAACTGGTGGCAAGCCACAAAGTTGGCGGTGTTGGGCGCAATCAGATACGGCGCTTTAATCGGTTTCGACCCAAAGCGCAAGTGCGAGATGGTGATCGAGCCGGATTTCTTCGAGTCATAGACAAAATAGCCCTGGGCAAAGTTGTCGGTTTCGACGCCGATAATCTTGATGGAATTTTTGTTCGCGCCGACCGTGCCATCCGAACCCAGGCCAAAGAAAACGCAGCGCACGGTTTCAGGATATTCGACCGAAAAAGACGGGTCGTAGGCCAGGCTGGTGCCCGAAAGGTCATCGTTGATGCCGATGGTGAAGTGATTTTTCGGCTGGGGCCGGGTCATTTCATCAAAAATGCCCTTGACCATGGCCGGGGTAAATTCTTTGGAAGAAAGCCCGTAGCGCCCGCCGATGGTTTTGACGCCGTTGCGGCCCGTCTCCACCAGCGCGTTGACTACGTCCAAATAAAGCGGTTCGCCAGCCGAGCCGGGTTCCTTGGTGCGGTCGAGCACAGCGAGCGTCTTGGCCGAGGTCGGAATGGCCTGTGCCAGCGCCTCAACCGAAAGCGGGCGATACAGCCGCACACGCAGCAGGCCGACCTTTTCGCCTTTTTCGACCAGGAAGTTGACCGTCGCCTCGACGGTTTCGGCGCCCGAACCCATCACGACGATGACGCGCTCGGCCTGCGGGTGGCCGACATAATCAAACAGGTGATACTGGCGTCCGGTCAGCCCGGCGAATTTATCCATCTGCGCCTGAACAATGCCAGGAACGGCGCTGTAATATGGGTTGGAACTTTCGCGCCCCTGGAAGTAAACATCCGGGTTCATGGCGGTGCCGCGAATGAACGGATTTTCGGGCTTCAGGCCGCGATTGCGATGCGCGCGCACCAGGTCGTCGTCAATCATGGCGCGCAAAACGTCATCTTCGAGATATTCAATTTTGGCAACTTCGTGCGAGGTGCGGAACCCGTCAAAAAAGTGCATGAACGGGATGCGGCTCTGCAGGGTGGCGGCTTGCGCAATCAGGGCGAAGTCGTGCGCCTCCTGGACGCTGCCCGAGCTGAGCAGCGCCCAGCCCGTCTGACGGGTCGCCATCACATCTTGATGATCGCCAAAAATGGAGAGTGATTGCGCGGCGATGGAGCGCGCGGCCACATGAAAAACGGTGCTGGTCAGCTCGCCTGCAATTTTGTACATATTGGGAATCATCAAAAGCAGGCCCTGGCTGGCGGTGAAGGTGGTTGTCAGCGCGCCAGTTTGCAGCGAGCCGTGTACCGCGCCCGCCGCGCCGCCTTCCGATTGCATTTCTGCCACCAGCGGAATGGTGTTCCAGATGTTGCGCTTGCCCTTGGCCGACCACTCATCGGAAAGTTCGCCCATGCCCGAAGACGGCGTGATGGGGTAAATGGCGATGACTTCGTTGGTGCGGTGCGCAACGGATGCGGCGGCTTCGTTGCCGTCAATGGTGATGAATTGTTTTTTTGCCATGTGGAAAAAACTCCTTGAAATAAACAGGACAGTCTTGTCCTGGTGGAATGGCGAAATATCCGTACAAGTTTAGTCGCCCCGCGCTTTTTAGGAAAGTAATATTTTACATATAAAAAACCTGCGGGTTGTCATATATTCGGACAATAACCCGCAGGTTTGTAAGAATTGAATTTTTGTGTTGTGGCTGGCAGTTTGGTCGGGCTAAAAGTGGCTGCGCGCCAGCAGCAGCGCGGCCAGCGTTTTGGCGTCTGGCAGGTCGCCGTTGAGTGACATTTCCAATGCGCGCGCGGCGGGGATGATTTCATTTTGCAAAAATTCATCCGCGTCGGCCTCAAGCGGGTCGGGGAATAGTCCCCTCGCCAGGTAAACATGCATCAGCTCGGTAGAGTAGCCCGGAGCCAGGTAAAAACTTCCCAGCGCGGTAATTTCGCGGGCGTTCATCCCGGTTTCCTCGCGCAGTTCGCGCCGGGCGCAATCTGCCGGGGCTTCGCCTGCTTCCAGCGTTCCGGCGGGCAGTTCGAGCAGGTCAACGCTGGCGGCGTGGCGATATTGGCGCACGAAAATCAGGTTTCCCGCTTCGTCGAGCGGAATCAAAATCACCGAGCCGTGATGCTCGATGATGTCAAAGCGCGTTTCTGCCCCGGAGGGGGTGCGCAGCAGGTCGCGCCGAATGGTGAAGGCGCGCCCTTTGTAGACGGTTTCGCTGGCGAGCAGGTCAAATTTTTGCATGGGTTTCCTTAAAAAAAGGAGGAAAGACGGGTGTCTTTCCTCCGGAGATGAAAAGCGTTTTTTTAGGGGATTTGCAGAACCTGGCCGACGGTTAGCGTGGTGGTGGCGCTCAGCCCATTGACGGTGGCAATGTTGACTGGGTCTACATCGCCGAATTTGCAGGCGATGCCAGAGAGCGTGTCACCGCTGTAGACGGTGTAGGTGGTTGGATGTGGTTTCAGTGCGCGGTCGGCGGGGAAGATGCCGGTTTGCGGAATTCTCAGCGTCAGGCCGGGTTGAAGAATTTGCCCGTCGCTTAACCCGTTGAGGGTCAGCAGTTCATCGGGATTGATGTTGAAGCGGCGCGCGATGCAATACGGGAATTCTCCCACGCTTAGGGTGTAGCTCGCCGGGCGCGAAACTGGGACGGTGGGGAAAGGCGTCACTGCCGCAGGCGGCTGAACAGCGGGCGCGCCAGCATCGGGTGTCAGGCTTGGCAGAGCGGTTGCTCCACCATCCAGCGGTGTGGTAAACGGCAATGGCGTGATGGCAATAGCCGGTGGCGTACCAGGTGTCCCGGGCGTACCCTGCCCAACCGACGGTAAACCACCCAGTTTTGCCAATTCCGTTTGGGTCGCCAGCTGTTCGATCATGCCCATTCCGGGCGTAGCGGCTGAGGCCTGCGGAAACAAGGTTGTGGGTGTGATCACTGGCGCGGTGGATGCCCGCTGTGTGCAGGCCGATGCGCTTATCGCCAGAAATACCAAAACAAACAAACGAACTAACTTACTCGATTTCATGTTCTCCTCCAAGCAAAGGGACGGCGAATAATCGTGGGTGTGGGTGGGCAGGGTGATACTAGCATAACCTTTCTAAAGCGTCAAGTGACCGATTTTTCTGTCTGTTTTGACTGAACCTTTACCCCTTGTTAATCTTTTCATAAAATAGCCGCGCTACACTTGAGCCAAAGGAATAAAAAATGCTAACAATGACTGAAACTATTTTGGAACCCTTATGGAGCCGATTGCAAGAACCGGCACGTCCCAGCACCAAACCGGCTGATTTTCTGCTTCTGCTTTCTGCGCTGGATGAAGGCTGGCAAATTCTCGAAGCCGTGCGCTGGCTCCCGTTTAATGGGAATGATTCTGGCTTATATTTGGTGACCATTTTCCACCCGCGCGCGCTGTTGACACGCGCCATCAGCATTCGCCATGCGCCCGAGGTTGCTGCCTTGCTGAAGAATGAGTCTGTTATTCTGGTCAATACTCAACCAGGTGATTAATCGGCCAGCGTGACTTTCATATCAGAGGGGGCAAAAATTTGGTGGCTGAACGTGTCGAAGGTCAGGTCACGCGCCGTCAGCCCGCGCGCGCTTTTCAAATGCTGAAATAGCCCATGATAACTTTCGGCGCTGGCGGCGGCGGGATTCAGGCCGAGCCGCTGCGCCAGCCGGGCGATTTCTGCGGGGGTTTCGGCTTCAATTTCGACAAAATTTCCAAAGGGCAGTTCATCGAGGGTGATGCTGGCCGCTTCCAACTCGTACATGGCGCGGTATTTTTCGTAGGTGAAGAAAACCCGAAAGCCGAGGCCTTCCAGCAGGGCGCGGGTTTGCTCAAAATCGGAGACGCTGACTTCGATTTCCTGGCGGGTGGCGACGCCGTTGGCGCTGGTTTTGCCGCTTTTGAAGGTGAGGCGGGCTTCGTCGTAGCGGCGCAGGCGCAACACGTTGCGCTCGGTTTGCAGGCGGTTTTGTGCATCATCGAAGCGCAGGTTGGTTTCCAACTGGCGTGGGACGCGGCAGACCGCGCCCAGGGTTTTGAGACGCGCTTCAATGGCGGGCAGGTTGTGGACGTAAAACTTGGATTCGATTTCGAGCGGCATTTTTTGGCCTGATGGGTGGGGCAAATCTCTGATTTGCCGCGCAAGCCAGAGGCTTGCGCCACGGTACGGGTGGAAAATTATTTCAGACAATGCTGAGCAGGTTGGCTTTTTGTTCGACCGTTTCGCCGGGTTTGACGCGGATGCGCTGGACGGTTCCGGCGCGCGGCGCTTTGAGTTCGTTCTGCATTTTCATCGATTCGAGGATGAGCAGGGTTTGCCCTTTTTCGACGGTCTGCCCATCGCTGACCAGGATGGCGACAACCAGCCCCGGCATGGGCGATTTCAGGTGGTATTCGCCGCCCGCGCCTTCTCCGCTGCCAGCGGCGGTTTTGAGCCGCTTTTCGCGCTCGTCCTCCACCGAAGCCTGGTAAAGCCGTCCGCGCAGCAGCACCTGCCAGTCGCGTTCATCGGGGTAGATGTAGGCTTCGTAGGATTTTCCGCCAATCAGCAGGGAAAAAACCGGCTGGCCGCTGACGGATTGAAAATCCACCGCCAGTTCCTGCCCGTTGACGCGCACGCATTTTTCGTCCACGATTTCCACGTTAAATTCTTTGCCATCAATCGTTGTGATGTAGTTCATGAGTTCTCTTTTCGGTGTTCCGGTGTTCCGGTTGTCCGGTTATTCGGTTATTCGGTTGTCCGGTTAAATCTGATCACTGACAACTGACAACTAATCACTGATTACCGGTGCATGCGTTCCCAGCGGCCCACCCACTTCCAGTTGGAGGTGTCGCGGGCATTGCGCTGAACGAATTGCGCGGCGCGCTCGGTTTGCTCGTGGGCGGCCAGGGTGGCCAGCACGGCGGCGATTTTCATGGCTTCTTCGTCGCGTCCCTCCTGAATGGAGAAACGTTCTTCGATGAAGCGCGTGTCGTACTGCCCGCCCATGAAGCGGTGACTGTCCATCAGCATTTGGTGGAAGGGAATGTTGGTGCGCACGCCGACAATGCGAAATTCTTCCAGCGCGCGGCGCATACGCAAAATGGCCTGGGCGCGGGTTTCGCCCCAGACAATCAGTTTGGAAATCATCGGGTCGTAGTAGGGGCTGATTTCAAAGCCGGGGAAAACGCCCGTATCCACGCGCACGCCGGGGCCGGTGGGGATGATGCTGTGGGTGATTTTCCCGGTGGAGGGCATGAATCCGTTAAACGGGTCTTCGGCGTTGATGCGGCATTCGATGGCTGCGCCGTTGATTTTGACATCTTCCTGGCGGTATTGCAGCGGGCGTCCGCGCGCGATGCGCAGCTGCTCTTTGACGATGTCAATGCCGGTCACCAGTTCGGTGACGGGATGCTCAACCTGCAGGCGGGTGTTCATTTCCAAAAAATAAAAATTGCGGTCTTTGTCCACCAAAAATTCAATCGTGCCAGCGTTGACGTAGTTGACGGCTTGCGCGGCTTTGACGGCCACGTCGCCCATGCGGCGGCGCAGGTCTTCATCCATAAACGAGGAGGGTGATTCTTCCACTAGCTTTTGGTGGCGGCGCTGAATGGAACATTCGCGCTCGTTGAGGTGGATGACGTTGCCGTGTTCGTCGGCCAGAATCTGAAATTCGATGTGGCGCGCGCCTTCGACGAGTTTCTCCAGGTAGACGTTGCCGTCGCCGAAAGCGGATTCGGCCTCGCGGCGGGCCGATTTCAGCAGTTCGGGCATGGCCTCCAGCGAGGAGACCTCGCGCATGCCTTTGCCGCCGCCGCCAGCGGTGGCTTTAATCAGCAGGGGAAAGCCAATTTTGGGGGCAATCGCCAGCAGGTCGGCGTCGCTCAGATTGCCGACATCTTCCGTGCCGGGGACGACCGGCACGCCCGCCTTGCGCACCGTTTCGCGGGCGGTCATTTTGTCGCCCATGGCGGCGATGGAGGATGGGTTGGGGCCGATGAAGGTGATGCCCGCGTCCAGGCAGGCCTGGGCAAAATCTCCGCGCTCGGCCAAAAATCCGTAGCCGGGGTGAATGGCGTCTGCGCCGGAGAGCCGGGCGATTTCCAGAATTTTGTCCATGCGCAAATACGATTCGCGCGAGGGCGCCGGGCCAAGCAGATAGGCTTCATCGGCCAAGCGCACATGCAGGGCCTGCCGGTCGGCCTCGGAGAAGACGGCGACCGTTTCCAAGCCGACTTCGCGGCAGGCGCGGATGACGCGCACGGCAATTTCACCGCGATTGGCAATCAAAACTTTGTTGAACATGAAATCTCCTTTGGCAGGGAGGAAGGAAACAAGGAACAAGGAAACAAGGAAACAAGGACTTGTCTACCTGTCTACTTGTTTACTTGTTTACTTACTACTTCTCTGCTTTCTACCTTCTCTTACAGCGGAATGTTGCCGTGTTTTTTGGCCGGGTTGGCGTCGCGCTTGTTTTGCAGCATTTCGAGGGCGTTAATCAGGCGCGCGCGGGTTTCGCGCGGTTCAATCACATCGTCAATGTAGCCGCGTTCCGCCGCCACAAACGGGTTGGCGAATTTTTCGCGGTATTCCTGCACCAACTCGGCTTTACGCGCCGCCGGGTCTTCGGCTTTTTCCAATTCCTTGCGGAAGACGATGTTGACCGCGCCCTCCGGCCCCATGACGGCGATTTCGGCATTCGGCCAGGCCAGGTTCACGTCGCCGCGAATGTGCTTGGACGACATGACGCAGTAGGCGCCGCCGTAGGCTTTGCGGGTGATGACGGTTAATTTGGGTACGGTTGCCTCGCAGTAGGCGTAGAGCAATTTTGCGCCAGAGCGGATGATGCCGCCGTGTTCCTGCGTCACGCCCGGCATGAAACCGGGCACATCTTCAAAGGTGATGATCGGCACGTTGAACGAATCGCAGAAACGAATGAAGCGCGCCGCCTTCTCGCTGGCGTCAATATCCAGCACACCGGCCAGCACCGCCGGTTGATTGGCGACAATCCCCGCGCTGTGACCGCCGAGGCGGGCAAAACCGACCACCACGTTCATGCCGTAATTTTCGTGAATTTCGAAAAATTCGCCGTTGTCCATCACCAGCCGAATCACGTCCTTGATGTCGTAGGGTTTGCCAGCGTCGGCTGGCACAATCGAATCGAGCGCCGCGTCCGCGCGCAGCGGGTCGTCGCCGGTGTTGACGTAGGGCGGGTCTTCCATATTATTCTGCGGCAGATAGCCCAGCACTTTTCGAATCAGGTAGAGCGTGTCGGCTTCGCTGTCGGCGGCCACATGGCACACGCCCGATTTTTCGCTGTGGACGCTGGCGCCGCCCAGGTCTTCAAAGGAAACTTCCTCGTGCGTCACGGTTTTGACCACTTCGGGCCCGGTGACGAACATGTACGACGAGCCGCGTGTCATGAAAATCAAATCGGTCAGCGCCGGAGAATAGACC
Source organism: Anaerolineae bacterium CG2_30_57_67 (assembly GCA_001872455.1). GTDB lineage: Bacteria > Chloroflexota > Anaerolineae > Anaerolineales > Villigracilaceae > UBA8950. Next base: position 38,359 of record MNXJ01000053.1, read on the forward strand.
GCGCCGCCAGCGCAGGGCCCCATGATGGCCGAAATTTGCGGGATGACGCCGCTGGCAAGCGTATTTTGCAGGAAAATATCCGAGTAGCCGGCCAGAGAAACCACGCCTTCCTGAATGCGCGCCCCGCCCGAATCGTTCAGCCCAATCATCGGCGCGCCGTTTTTCATGGCCATCTTCATAATTTTGACGATTTTTTCGGCGTGAACTTCGCCCAACGAGCCGCCAAAAACAGTGAAATCTTGCGAGTAGACATATACCAGCCGCCCGTCAATCGTTCCCCAACCGGTGACGACACTGTCGCCGGTGTATTTTTGTTTTTCCAGGCCGAAATCATGCGTGCGGTGCACGACAAACGGGTCAATTTCGCGGAAGGAGCCTTTATCCAGCAGCAGGTCAATCCGCTCACGGGCGGTCAATTTTCCGCGCGCGTGCTGCGCCTCGATGCGTTCCGCCCCGCCTCCCAGGCGTGATTTTGCGCGGCGCTCGTGTAAACTTTTTGTCTGGCTCATTTGTTCTCCTCTTTGGCCGCCATCAGAAAAAGGGCTGTCACCAATAGAAATACAGAAATGGATGTTATCACACTGAACGGCAAGTTTTTGGCCGGAGAATCTTGCAGGCTGAGGCGCTCGAACCAGTAAAAGGCAAAATACACCAGGCTGAGCAGAATTCCGGCAACTGGGGCCGGTTTCCAGCCTTTTGACTGCGCCCCAAACAGAATGAAAAGTGTCAGGCTCCAGCCCAGGCCGCTTGCCGCCAGGTAAAGCGGGTCGGCGCCCAGGTGTTGCAGGGTTTGCCAGTTTTGCAGCGCGGCCAAAAAGCGCACGAAATTCCAGGACGAGAACAGAAACACTGGCACGCTGGAAATGGTTGCGAAAATTCGAGGCTGGGGTGTTTTCATGGGAGAAACCGCAAAATTTGTTTGCCGCCGTAGACCGGCGCGCCCGGCAGTGGTTCCAGGTGACCATTGAATTGCCGCGCGTAGGGCTCGGTTTGCGTCAGAATTTCGGGGTTGGCGAAGATGTAATCCAGCCCCATGGCGGAGAGAAATTCGGCGCCCTGGCCGTTTTGGCTGGCCTGGAAGTAGGCGTAACTGTTAATCAGCCCGTCGAGGTTGATGATGGTGCGGCCCTGGATGAAGTAGCCGACATTGCCGCCGCCGGTCATGCCGATGCGCGCGCCGGGCTCGGTGTTTTGTTCCAGCAGAGGAACCATGTCGAGGTAGGCTTGCCCGGCGTACTGCGCGTCTGAGAGCGGCATGCGCGCCGTCAGGGCGAAGGCAAAATTCCAGGCCAGGCTCAGGCTGAGGGCCAGCGAGACGCCCCAGGCCAGGCTTTTCGTCAGGCGCGGAAAGGGCAGCAGGCGCAGGGCAAAATCCGTCAGCGCGGCCAGCAAAATCAGCCCGGCGAGAATTTCCAGCACCCAGTACCATTCCTGTTTTCCGCCGTAGGGCAGGGCGCCGTAAAAAAAGACGTGCAATTCGGCGGCCATCAACAAGGGGAACAGGCCGAGACGCGCCAAAACCGGCAGATTCTGCTTGCGGCGGGCGAAAATGAGCGCCAGCGCCAGCAGTGCGGCGAAAAACAGCGTCCACAAAAAGGTGGTGTTGGTCAGGCTGTTCAGGCGCGCGGCGAGAGATTCGGAAAGGCTGAAGAGCGTTTTGAGCCAGGGATTCCAGGCGGCGCTGAAGTGCGGGTCGAGGCCAAAAATGTCGAGCGCGGTTTTGGCTTCGCCGCCGTAAATGTCGTGACGCAGCAGACCCCACCAGCGTTTGATTTGCCCGGAAACCGGCATGAACGTGCCAAAGGCCAGCCGGTTGTAGAGCAGGTAGCCGCCCAGCGTCGCGCCCAGCGGGCCGAAGTAGGCGAGCGCATCCGCCAGCCAGCCGCGCCAGGCGGAGCGCAATTCTGTCAGCGGCGATTTTTGCTCTTCGGGCGGCATGGCAGGCCACGGGGAGAAAAATCCAAGCCCCAGCCGGAACCCCAGGCTGAGCGGCAGGGAGATGCCCAGGGCGAGCAGCGGCGCACTGCGCGGAATTTCCAGCCCGAAAAGCAGAGTCAGTGCCAGAACGCTGGTGTTGGCAGCCACGCTTCCCAGCGCGGTTTTGGCCGTCAGCGCCAGAAGATTTTGTCCTTTGGGGTGCTGGTACAGGCCGAGAAAATAAAAAATCAGGCTTTGCAGGCCGAAGGCCAGCGCGGCGGCCAGCAGGGTGGCGCTGGAAAAAACAGGCAGGTAATTTGGCAAACTGGTGCGCTGTAAAACGGCCAGCACATACGCGCTGAGGCTGATGAACAGGTCGGCCAGCAGCAGTTTGGGCAGGGCGCTGCCGCGCAAGACAAGCCACAGGCCGAGAACCAGTACCAGGTAAATGCTGTCGAGGCGGCTGAAGAGGGTCAGGCAGGCGGCGGCGGAAAGCCAGAGCAGGCTGCGCCGGTTGGAAGCGGCCTGGTAGCGTTGCAGCGCCGTCAGCAAAAGAATCAGGCTGAAGGCCAGCAGGCCGGTTTCCAGCCCCATTTGGGTGATGGTGTTGTGCAGGGTTAAATCCAGGGTGAAAAAACTGGTTGCCAGAACGGCGATGGCCGGCGTCAGGCTGCGCCGCAGCAGGCGGTAGAGCAGCACGCCGCTGGCCGCGCTGAGCGCCGCCTGCACCAGAATCACAATCCGCAGGGGCAAAATCAAGTCGAAACGCGCCAGCGCAAAAATGGGGACGCAAATCAGCAGCCAGAGCGGGTGATAGCCGTTGGTCAGGTTGAGGCCGTCAAAGGTGGAACCCAACCCCTGGCTGATATTTTGCGCGACTTTGAAGTAGTAGTAGGCGTCATCACGCAGAAACCAGCGCATGGGCAGGAAATGCGACCCGGCCAGGGATGCGTATAGATGAACGCCCAGCACCAGGCTGGCGAGGGCAATTTCAAAAAGGGGCAAAGTGCGCAGGCGGCTCAGTTTCAAAGGCGTCAAATCTCCAGGGTGATTTTTCCCAACTGTTGGCCGCGCGCCAGGCGTTCCTGGGCGGCGCGCGCCTCGCGCAGCGGAAAGGAACGGTCGAGCGCCGGGCGCAGGCGGCCTGCCGTCACCAGGCGCATCACCTCGTGGTAATCGGCCAGCGTCCCCATGGTGGAGCCGAGCAGCGAAAGATGTTTGCTAAAAACAAAGCGGTTGTCAATTTCAACCAGCGGCCCGCCGGTGTTGCCGACCGTCACAATGCGCCCGCCTTTGGCCGCCGCGCGCAGCGAAAGCGGGTAGGTTACGCCGACATTGTCCACAATCACCTCGGCGCCGCGTTTTTCCGTCAACGTAAAAACGGCCTTGTGCCATTCGGGGGTTTGCTGGCGGTTGATGAGTTCATCCGCGCCCAGGCTTTTCGCCAGGGAAAGTTTTTCCTCGTCCGAGCCGATGACGATGACGCGCGCGCCGAGGAATTTGGCAATCTGGATGCTGGCGGTGTTGACTCCGCCGGAAGCGCCGACCACGACGACGGTTTCGCCCGCTGAAAGCGCGGCGCGCCGGGTGAGCGAGTGCCAGGCTGTCAGGAAAATTAGCCCGGCGGCGGCGGCGACCCGAAAATCGAAACCTGGCGGCAGGCGGAAAAGTTGCCGCGCTGGGACGCTGACAAATTCGGCGTAGGTGCCGCGCCGGGTTTCGCCGAGCAGCTGCCAGCGGGCGCAGCGATTGTCGTTGCCGCGCAAACATTCGGCGCATTCGCCGCAGCCGAGGTTGGCGTTGATCGCCACCGGTTCGCCAATTTCCCAGCCGTTGACGCCCTCGCCCAGTTCGGCCACTTCACCCGCGCCATCCGCGCCGGGAATGTGAGGGTACTGCAGTTTGATGCCCGGCCAACCGGCGCGTACCCACAAATCCAGCCGGTTCAGGCTGGCGGCGCGCAGGCGCACTAAAATTTCGCCGGGGGCGGGCTGGGGGCTGGGAAAATCAGTGTATTCCAGCACTTCGGGCCCGCCGTGCTGGTGAAAGAGAATTGTTTTCATGGGTTATCCGGGTTTGGGTCGTAAATATAGAAAAGTGGGCTGTCGTCGTTGTCCATCTGGTCTGTCAGGCGGCCATTGGGGTAAGCGCGCATAATCAGCGCAATCTGGTCTTGGTTGTACGGCAGGATGATGAAGAGAATTTTACCGGTGGGGATGGGCGGGTTTTGCGGGTCGCCCCAGGGAAAATTAATGTCAATGCCGGTAATGGCTGGGGCGTAATATTGTGTACTGGGGATGGATTTAAAACTCATGTACGGGCCACCCAGAAAAAGAACTTGCGTATCTGGTGGTTGCTGCGCCAGGTAGTGTCCCATGCGGTCGCCAATCATGCTGTTGGTATGCGTCAATCTGAGGGCAGATTGTGGTGTGTATTTGAAGAAGTAAAATTCGCCTTCCACTCCGGCCAGGAGCAAAATTATAAGGACGCCCAGCCAGTGGAAGGCTTTCTCGCCTGCTGGGAAGAATCTTGTCAGCAGGCGCAGGCTGTTTTCCAGGCCGTAGCCAATCAGCAGGGCGGCGGCGGGCGCGGCGCCAGGGTAGCGTTGCGAGGCCGGGGCGCTTTCGCTGAGCGAACCCATCAGCCCGTAGGCGGCGAGCCAGAGCAGCAGCGGCAGACGAAACGAGTCACGTTTCCAGAGTAGAAAAATCAGCCCAAGCGCGAAAAAAATGGCCGAGGATGGCAACAGGATGGGCGCGCCGGGAGTGTACCAATGGCGTATTGGCACCCAGGCAAAGCCGCCGAACCCCAGCCAGAGTTGATCAAGCAAAATGTGCCAGGCGGGCAGGCCGCTGCTTTGCATGGTAACCGTCATCCATTTTCCCAAAATAGTGACCCGGTTGAAGGGCGCGGCGAATTCATTGGGAAATTGAATCTCAAAAAATACCAGCGGCAGGGCGGTGACCCATGCTGTCAGCCACATCAGCGTCAGGTCTGGCAGACGTGCGCGCAATCTGGCGCGGTTTCTTACGGCCAGAAAAATCATCCATAGGATAACAACAACCAGCAGGCCGCGGCCGCTGGTATAGAAATATTGCGAAAGTCCGAGCGTCAGCCCGGCCAGCATAAAAGCATTGCGCCGGTTGCGCTCCAGCCCGTACCATAACGCTCCGCAGACAACGGTGAACCACAGGCCGTCCCAAATATTGTTAAGCGCGATGCGGCTGAAATGATTGTGAAAGTGGGAAAACGTCAAGAAAATAGCGGCAAACCAGCCCGCGCGCGCGCCGAAAGCTGTTTGCGCCAGCGCAAACACGGCCACGACGGTCAACGCGCCGCCGATGGCGGCAGGGACGCGCAGGGCTGTCAGGGTTTGTCCAAACAGGCGGATGGAGAGAGCGGGGATGCTGAAATAGAATGTGGGAAAACTGTACCAATCCAGCCGGAAAAGGTTGTTAACCTGGCCGTTTGCCATGCGGGCAGCGGCAATTCCGGCAGAGCCTTCGTCTCCGCTCAGGAAGATGGGGATGGTCTCGGAAAATAGAATGCGTGGAAGTAAAGCCAGCAGAAAGACCCCCGCCAGGCTGATGAGCGTTTTGCGTGAAAGTGGCACGCTGGAAGCTTGTTCGAAACCGCCAAAGACAGCCGCCGTGAGCGCCAGCGCCCAAGCGAGCCAGGCAATCAGCGGGAAGGTCATTAAATCTGCTTTCCCAGCGGCCAGCCAGACGGTCAGTGACAGCGCCGGAGAAAGCGCCAGGGCAGCCAGTTGGGCCTCGCTTACGCTTAACCAAGCGCAAATACGCTGGCTGGCTTGTTCCACGCGAACAGGCCAGCCAGGTTGAATCTTGGTTGCTCCGGCCAGCAGGAAGAAAACTGCCAGGGCCAGAATCAATATGACGACAATGGGATATTCAGAACGCCCGGCGGCCCAAATAGATGAACCGGTAATCAGCAAAAAAACGCCGCCAGCCAGCCAGACCAGCGTTGCATTGCGGGCGTTTTGTTTCATAAACGCTTATTTCAAACCCAGTTCCTGCCGGCTGATGACCAGCCGTTGAATTTCGCTGGTGCCTTCGTAAATTTCGGTAATTTTGGCATCGCGGAAGTAGCGCTCCACCGGCAGTTCCTTGCTGTAGCCAATTCCGCCGTGAATTTGCAGTGATTGGTGGGTGACAAACATGGCGGTTTCTGAGGCGAATAGCTTTGCCATGGCCGCTTCTTCGGAGTAGCGCCCACCGCTGGTTTTGGCGCGTTCTTTGGAGAGGGCGGCGTTGTAAATCAGCAGGCGGGCGGCTTCGATGCGGGTTTTCATATCGGCCAGTTTGAAGCCCGTCCCCTGAAACGCGCCAATCGGCTGGCCGAAGGCGATGCGTTCCCCGGCATAGACGCGCGCTGCTTCGTAAGCCGCTTCGGCGATGCCCAGCGCTTGCGAGGCGATGCCGATGCGCCCGGCGTCTAATACCGTCATGGCGATTTTGAAGCCTTCGCCTTCCGCGCCCAGGCGGTTGGCGGCGGGGATGCGCACGTTTTCAAAAATCATTTCGCTGGTGGCCGAGGCGCGGATGCCCATTTTTGGCTCTTTTTTGCCGCGCGTCACGCCGGGGGTGTTGACTTCCAGCAAAAAGGCGCTGACGCCCTTTTGCTTTTTTTCCGGGTCGGTCATCATAAAGATGACCATATATTCGGCCACTGGCCCGCTGGTGACCCAGGATTTGCGCCCATTGAGGACGTAAAAGTCGCCGTCGCGGGTGGCGCGGCTTTTCATCGTGCCCGCGTCTGAACCGCTCATCGGCTCGGTCAGCGAGTAGGCGCCGATGGCTTTGCCGGAGGCGATGGGCGGGAGAAATTTGCGTTTTTGTTCCTCGGTGCCAAATTTCAGCAAGCCGTGACAATACAGTGAGTTGTTGACCGACATGATGACGGCGTGCGAGGCGTCCGCGCGGGCAATTTCTTCCAGCGCCAGAACGTATGCCAGGGTATCCATGCCGGCCCCGCCGTATTCATCCGGCACTTCAATGCCCATGAAGCCCATTGCCCCCATTTTTTTGATGGTTTCACGCGGAAATTCGCCGCTTTCGTCGAACTTGGCCGCAATCGGCGCGATTTCATTTTGGGCAAAGTCGCGCGCGGCGGTTTGAATCATCTTGTGCTCGTCACTTAACGGAAAAATAGCCAGGTCACTCATATATGCCTCCTCCGATTTTGGGTATGGGTAAATTATACTTCCTTTCGCTTGCTCCGCTTCGCGCCCGAATTGCATTACGAGAAGTTTATTAGGTGATTACCTGCATCTCTGTTCCACCCTGCAAAGCGACATAAATGTCGCTTTTATCCACAGGACAAAAATTGGCGGCTTGCGGGTAATCGCCAGAAGATTATTGGGCACCTGAAAATCTTGGCAGAGACGTTCATTTATGACGGTGAAAGCGACGATTTTTAGCAAAACCGTCCCCATATATAAGGTCAGGGCTTTCTTGAAATCGAAAAACAGCCAACGCGAATAACGCGAATGAGAAAATTCCACAAATTTTACTGGGGTTATTCACGCCAATCCCCAAAAAGGGAGGAGTTATGTATACTTTGAAATATGACGCATTGCACTACCCGCTTTTGTCTGAAACCGACATAATGAAAAGCGTAGCGTAAATCTGCTAAATTTTGTCCAACTTCTCATAAAGGAGTAAGGAATGGCCGCAAAAGGCTGGATTGATGTTTCGGACCAGTATTGCAAAGGCTGTGAACTTTGCGTTAACGCATGTCCACAAAAGGTCATTGAATTAGAAATGACCCGCCTGACTCACAGGGGTTACCACCCCGCTCATCTCTTCAAAGATGGCTGCACTGGATGCGCAATTTGCGCAGTAATTTGTCCAGATGCAGCCATTACTGTCTACCGCGAAGTTACCAAAGCAGCAGCGGTTTCTTGATTATTTCGGAGAAAAAATGGCGAGAGAACTGATTAAAGGGAATGTAGCCATGGCTGAATCTGCCATCCGCTACGGGCTGGAAGCCTATTTTGGCTACCCAATTACTCCACAGACGGAGCTGCTGGAGCACCTGGCAAAGCGCATGCCCGAACTTGGGCGCGCCTTTGTTCAGGCGGAAAGCGAAGTCGCCGCCATCAATATGGTCTACGGCGCGGCTTGCACTGGCGTGCGGGTGATGACTTCATCCTCCAGCCCCGGCGTTTCGCTGATGAGCGAAGGCATCTCTTACATTGCCGGAACAGAAATCCCGGCAGTGCTGATTAACGTCATGCGCGGCGGCCCCGGGTTGGGCAACATCGCCCCGGCGCAAAGTGATTACAACCAGGCCGTGCGCGGCGGCGGACATGGCGACTATCGCAACATCGTCCTGGCGCCCGCCTCGGTGCAGGAAGCCATTGATTTGGTGGGCCTATCTTTCGACCTGGCCGAAAAATACCGCACGATTGCCATGATTTTAGCCGATGGTTCCATCGGCCAAATGATGGAGCCTGCTGAACTGCCTGAAATGCGTCCCATTCAGCGCAAAGACCCCGAATGGGCCACCAACGGCAACCCCAACCGTCCACGCCGACAGCTGACCTCCATTTATCTGGAGCCGCACGACGAGGAAATCACCAATCTGCGCCTGCTCAAACGCTGGCAGGATATTCAGACCAACGAAGTGCGCTACAAGGAATACTATCTCGATGATGCAGACTACGTTATCGTCGGCTTCGGTACTGCCGGGCGCATTGCGCTTTCAGCCGTGCGCGCCGCCCGCGCCAAAGGCATCAAAGTTGGCCTGTTGCGCCCCATCACCCTTAGCCCCTTCCCCGTTGCTGTGATGGACGAACTCAGCCAACGCGCCAAAGCCTTTTTGGTAGTGGAAATGAACACCGGACAGATGCTGGACGATGTCCGCATGGCTGTGCGCGGACGCGCGCCAATTGAGTTTTATGGCCGCCCCGGCGGAGTTGTCCCCTTCCCCGATGAAATTATGAGCGAAATCGAACGCATGACCCATGCCAAACTCAATTCCCAAACCGACCCGCGCATGGCCTGGCTCGAACGCGCCCTGGCAAGATAATAGAGGTAAAAATGGTTACTCTGATAAAACCCACGTTTGCGATGGAACAAAACGCCGTTTACTGCCGCCCCCAGGCGTTTACCGATGTTTCCACTCATTACTGCCCCGGCTGTACGCACGGCGTCGCCCACCGGCTGATTGGTGAAGTCATTGACGAGATGGGCATCCGCGAAAATACGGTTGGCGTCGCGCCGGTTGGCTGTTCGGTCTTTGCCTACAATTATTTCAACACCGATTTTGTCGAAGCTGCACATGGCCGCGCCCCGGCCATGGCGACCGGCATCAAGCGCGTCTTGCCCGATAAAGTGGTCTTCTCCTACCAGGGTGACGGCGACCTGGCCTCCATCGGCATGGCCGAAATTATGCACGCCGCCGCGCGTGGTGAACACATTACCGTCATTTTCATCAACAACGCCATCTACGGCATGACCGGCGGCCAAATGGCGCCGACCTCCCTGCCGGGCATGAAAACAACCTCCTCTCCGAATGGGCGCGATGTGGAAACGCAGGGTTATCCCGTGCGTATGGCCGAAATGCTGGCGCAGATGGATGGCGCGGGCTACGTTGTGCGCCGCTCTTTGCACGATCCGGCCAACATCCGTAAAGCCAAAAAGGCCATCCGCACCGCCTTTGAAGTTCAACAGCACGGGCTGGGATTTTCGCTGGTAGAACTACTTTCCACCTGCCCGACCAACTGGGGCATGACCCCGGTGGACGCGCTTGGTTGGGTCAACGAACACATGATTCCTGCTTTTCCGCTGGGTGATTACAAGGTCAGCCCGGCGGTAGCGCAGATCAAGTTTTAGGAAAGGGAAAAGCCATGCAAAAAGAAATTCTCATCGCCGGTTTTGGCGGGCAGGGCGTCCTCTTCGCCGGGCAGGTATTGGCCTACGCCGCAATGGATTCGGGCATGGAAGTGACCTGGATTCCATCGTATGGCCCCGAAATGCGCGGCGGCACCGCCAACTGCACCATCGTCATTGCCGATGAAGAAATTGGCTCGCCGCTGGTGCAGTATCCGCCGCTGGCAATTGCGCTCAATTTGCCTTCCTATGATAAATACGAGCCGCTAATGCAACCGGGAAGCCTGCTGGTCGTCAATCAATCCATGGTAGACCGTCTTGCCAAACGAAATGACATTGTCACAGTCTTCATCCCCGCCAATGAAATGGCCGAGCAAATTGGTGATAAAAAATTAGCCAACATGATTATGGTTGGCGCTCTGCTGGCAGGTTTGCCGGAAATCTCACTTGAGGCGCTCGAAACTGCGCTTAAAAACCACCTGCCCGTGCGCCATCAAAAATTGCTTCCCAAGAACTTCGAGGCCCTGCGCAAAGGATTCTCAATTGCTCAAGAACAGATGGCTGTGAGACCGTGAACCGTGATTTGTGGTGAGTAAAGTAAAATTCCTGGAGAGAAAATTCTCCAGGAATTTTTATACCCGTGTACATTTTTGCAAATTTGCCATGTATTCACGGAAAAACACGCCGCCCGTTGAAATCGAATACTGGATAGTATAATTACTACCGAAAAGCCATTGATTCATCAAGCGGGCGATTTTACATGCTTTGCCCCGTGAATTTTCCCTTGTGTTCATGGAGACTCCTATGACAGAACGAAAAATCCGCGTACTGGTTGCCAAGCCCGGCCTGGATGGACACGACCGCGGCGCAAAAGTTGTCGCCCGCGCTTTGCGTGACGCCGGCATGGAAGTCATTTACACCGGCCTGCGCCAAACGCCGGAAATGATTGCCGAAGCCGCCCTGCAGGAAGATGTGGACGCCGTCGGCCTGTCCATTCTCTCTGGCGCGCACATGGCGCTCGTGCCGCGTGTGCTGGAACTGCTCAAAGCCAACGGCCAGCAGGGCGTTAAAGTATTTCTCGGCGGAATTATCCCCGATGAAGACCTGCCGCGCCTGAAGGAAATCGGCGTCACCGGCGTTTACGGTCCCGGCGCTTCCACCGATGATATTGTCGCCGACATCCGCGCTTCCATTCCCCTGGTAGCCTGACCTGTGAACAGTTCACTGGCTCAGGCCGTTTTAGCGGGCGACCGGCTCGCGCTCGCGCGCCTGCTTTCGCGCGTGGAAAACGACACTGCTGAGGGCCGCGCCGCGCTCGATGAACTCTTCCCGCTCACCGGGCGGGCGCATCTCATCGGCGTGACCGGCGCTCCCGGCACAGGAAAATCATCGCTGGTCAATCAACTGGCCGTGTTTTTTCGCCAGCAGGGCCAGAAAGTCGCCATTATTGCAGTAGACCCTTCCAGCCCGTTCACCGGCGGCGCGGTGCTGGGCGACCGTGTGCGCATGAAAGATTTGCAGGGCGACGCCGGCGTTTTCATCCGCTCCATGGCTTCGCGCGGCTCACTCGGCGGGCTGGCAACCGCCACCGCGCAAATGGCTCAGGTCTTTGACGCGGCGGGCTTCGAAATTGTTATTATCGAAACCGTCGGCGCAGGCCAAAGCGAAGTGGATATTGCCCGCTTGGCGCATACCACGCTGGTGGTGGAAGCGCCCGGCTTGGGCGATGACATTCAGGCCATCAAAGCCGGAATTTTGGAAATCGCCGATATTCTGGTCATCAACAAAGCCGACCGGCCCGGTGTGGAAAGCACGGAGCGTGCGCTAAAATCCATGCTCGAACTGGCGCACCCGGTACAGCGGATTTTCCTGCATCACGGGCAGATGATGACGTTGGCAGGCGAAGAACCCACCGCCGGGCTGTGGATTCCGCCAATTTGCAAGACCGTCGCCCCCGATGGCAGTGGCCTGCCCGAATTGGTTCAGGCCATCGAAAAGCACGCTGATTACCTGCGTCAGAGCGGTGACTGGATTCGTCGAGACCGCGCCAGGCTGGAGGCTGAGTTTGATTTGTTGTTGCAGGAAACGCTTGTAGCGCAGTTCCGCGCTCATTTAACGGAATCACGGCTCCAGTCTGCCATCGCATCCATTCACAGCCGTCAGGCCTCGCCGCGCGAAGTTTTAGCCAAATTATTGGAGGAAATGCCCCGATGACTCATCTTGCTCATCACGACATGAAAATGTATGGCGGCATCAAATTGTACGCCGGAACCGGCTCGCCAGAACTGGCGCAAAAAGTGGCCGATTATTTGGGCGAACCGCTATGCGGACGCGATATTATTCAGTTTCCCAATGAAAATCTGTTTGTCAAGTTGCATTCCAGTGCGCGCGGACAGGATGTGTATGTTATTCAGACCACATCCTCGCCGGTGCATCGCAACCTGATGGAGCTGCTGATTATGGTGCAAACGCTGCGCCTCGATTCGGCGGCGCGCATTACCGCGGTTGTGCCGTACTTCGCTTATGGCCGCTCCGACAAAAAAGACCAGCCGCGCGTGCCGATTACTGCCCGCCTGGTGGCCGATATGATGGAAGTGGCTGGGGCTGACCGCTATATTCTCATCGAACCGCACGCCGGGCAGGTGCAAGGCTTTTTCTCTGTCCCCGGCGACGTGCTGACGGCCTTTCACATGATTGCTGATCACCTGAAAAGCATCAAGCCGCAATTGCACGACCCTGTGGTGGTGACGGTGGATTTGGGTTTTGCCAAAAAAGGGCGTAATGTCGCCGCCGAAATTGACGCGCCAATTGCCTTTATCGAAAAACGGCGCGTCGCCAACGATGCCAAAGCGCAAGCGCTCACCGTCATTGGCGATGTCAAAAACCGCGACGTGGTACTGGTAGATGACGAAATTGACACCGGCGGGTCTATTGTACAAGCCGTCAACCTCGTCAAAGAATACGGCGCGCGCGACGTTTATGTCATTTGCGTTCACCCCATCTTCTCAGCCAGCGCCGCCGAACGGCTGGCGGCCTTGCCGGTCAAGCAATTCATTACCACCGACACCGTCCCGATTTCGCCCGAAAAAGCTGCGTTGCTGGGCGACCGGCTCAAAATTCTCTCTGTCTCCTCCCTGCTGGGCGAAGTTATTTTGCGCGCGCATGAAGGCCGCAGCGTTGGCGAAATGTTCAACGAATAACCATGCCCGAACTGCCCGAAGTTGAAACCATTGCCCGTATTCTGCGTCCGGAGTTGATCGGGCGTAGAATTGTTGCCGCTCAAGTTTACTGGCCGCGCACCCTGGCTGCGCCTGCCACACCCGCCGAATTTGGCCGCGCACTAAGCGGGGAAACCATCGAATCCGTCAGCCGCCGGGCCAAATACCTGCTTTTATTGTTCAAGCGCGGCAATTTGCTCATTCACCTGCGTATGAGCGGCGACCTGCGTTTTTTGGCCGCCAGAGAAGCGCCGGGCAAACATGATCGGTTGACGTTGACACTGGACAACGGACGGATACTGGCCTTCAACGACCCGCGCAAATTTGGGCGTATCTGGTTTCTCAATGACGCTGCCCCCGTTTTAGGCCGTCTCGGCCCCGAACCACTCGAAGATAACTTCAGCGCCGAATGGCTGTACGCCGCCTTGCAAGCGCGTCACCGCCAATTGAAACCGCTCCTGCTCGACCAGACTTTTCTGGCCGGGTTGGGCAACATCTACACCGACGAGGCATTACATTTGGCGGGCTTGCACCCGGCGCGTATTTCCGCTACAATTTCAACGCAAGAAGCCGTCCGCCTGCATCAGGCCATTCGCGCCGCGCTGACCGCCGGAATCGACAACAACGGCGCCAGCATTGATTGGGTCTACCGCGGCGGCAGCTTTCAAAACCACTTTCGTGTCTATGGACGCACCGGCCAGCCCTGCCCGGTCTGTGGCGCGCCCATCCAACGCATCGTCATCGGGCAGCGCGGAACGCATTTCTGCCCAGCTTGCCAGCTGAGGTAATATGCAAAACTCCATTTTTTCCATCGTCTTTATTTTGATTGCTGCCGCAGTCGGCTACGCTGTTGGCATTCTGGCGCGGCGCAAGCAAGATTACGACGAAGCGCAAGCCGCGCCGGTTGCGCCAGCCCCAGTCGCAATCATTGCAGAACAAACTGCGCCCACCCCTGCGCCGGTTGCCTCACCCGATGACGGGCACACCGCTTTGCGCGTCAGCATAGATAAACATCTCAAATGGTGGCTCGAAATTGATGGCAACCGTCTGGAAGGAACACCCGACAGCCTGACCCCTGAACAACGTCAACGGCTGGTCACTATTTTGGTACAAATTCGCCCCTGGTTGGAGAATAAACCCGGTGCTCCCGCCTCATCAGTTTCTCCCGCACCTGCAGTCCCTTCCATTTCGGCAGAGTCCCGGCCGGTGATGGCCCCTGTTCATCCAACACCCGCCGCCCCTGCATCGGATGCGCTTTCCACCACCCCGCCGCCGCGCCTCAGCCTTGGCCGCGGATTTCGCTCGGTGTTGGAAACCGAAATTCAGGGCAAAAAAATAGATACCCCGCCGATCGTCTCCATCGTCGGTCTGATTGACAATATTTTGCAAAAAAATATCGCCAACACCCCGCTGGCCGCGCGCAATATCAAGTTGGAAGAAAGCGCCACAGGCGAAGTGCTGGTGCTGATTGGCATCACCCGCCAACCGCTCGAAGCCGTCCCTGATACTCAAGTCAAAGCCGCCATTCAACAGGCGATTGCAGAATTTAATCAAAGCAAATAGCGAACCCACTGCAAAAAGTAAAATTTTCGGTAACTGCTTATTTCGTAAAACGGTAACGACATAAGCAGTTACGTTTTTTTGCGCCAAACCGCGCAACCCTTGTGCTAGAATTACCGCATGTCTCATACACGCATCGTTTTTATGGGTTCGCCCGACTTCGCCGTGCCGATTTTGCGCCGTCTGGCCGCAGAATATGCCGTCGTCGGCGTGGTCACCCAGCCCGACCGGGCGGCGGGGCGCGGGCAAACGCTCCAGGCGCCGCCGGTCAAACGCGCCGCGCAGGAATTGGGGATTGATGTGATGCAGCCGGAGCGTCTGCGCCAACCCGAAGCGATGGAACGCCTGCGAGCCTGGGCGCCCGACCTGGTGGTGGTGGCCGCTTTCGGGCAAATTCTCAAACCCGAAGCGCTGGAACTGCCCCGTTTTGGCTGTCTCAACGTTCACGCCTCGCTTTTGCCACGCTGGCGCGGCGCGGCGCCCATTCAGGCCGCCGTTTTGGCCGGGGACGCCGAAAGCGGTGTGACCATTATGAAAATGGAAGCCGGGCTGGATACCGGGCCGATTCTGCTGCAGCGGGCAATCGCCCTCAGCAAACAGGAAACCGGCGGCAGCCTGTTCGAGACGCTCTCCGCGCTGGGGGCGAATCTGCTGCTGGAGGCGATTCCGCCTTACCTGCGCGGGGAACTGCTCCCCCGGCCTCAACCGGCTGAGGGCGTCACCTACGCCGCCATGCTCAAAAAAGAAGACGGCCTGCTCGACTTCACCCGCCCCGCCGAAGAATTGGAACGCCGCGCGCGCGCCATGTTCCCCTGGCCGGGCGCATTTTTTCTGTGGCGCGGCGCCCCGCTGAAGGTACTGCGCGCGCATGTCGCGCCCGCCGCCCGCCGCGCCGCGCCGGGAACGCCCGTCATCACCGGCGGCCTGCCCGCCCTGCACACTGCCACCGATTTGTTCGTTTTGGATGAACTGCAACCCGCCGGAAAAAGACCCATGCCCGGCAAAGCCTTTTTGGCGGGAATCAAGAACTGGGAAAACGATTAAGGAGTCATAATCATGCCAAAATACGTTGCCGCCATTGACCAGGGAACCACCAGCACACGCTGCATTTTCTTCGACAAGCGCGGGCGCGTGGTTTCGGTTTCGCAGCAGGAACACGAACAAATTTACCCAAAGCCCGGCTGGGTGGAACACAACCCGCTGAAAATTTTGAAAAACACGCGCGAAGTGATGCGCGACGCGCTGGTGCGGGCGCAATGTACGCTCAAAGAGGTCGCCGCCATCGGCATCACCAACCAGCGCGAGACGGCTGTCGTTTGGGACAAAGCCAGCGGTCAGCCAATTTATAACGCCATCGTCTGGCAGGATACGCGCACCGATGAAATTTGCGAGGCGCTGGCCGTCAGCGGCGGGCAAGACCGCCTGCGCGCGCGCACCGGCCTGCCGCTGGCGACGTACTTTTCCGGGCCGAAAATCAAATGGATTTTGGACAGCGTTCCCGGCGCGCGCGAAAAAGCCTGGCGCGGCGAACTGCTCTTCGGCAATATGGATACCTGGCTGATTTGGAATCTGACCGGCGAACACGTCACCGATGTCACCAACGCCAGCCGCACGCTGTTGATGAACCTGGAAACGCTCGACTGGGACGACGATATTCTGGCGCTGATGGGCATTCCCCGCGCCATGCTGCCCGCCATCCACTCCTCGTCCGAAATCTACGGCTACGCCAGCGGCGATTTTGATGGCATCCCCGTCGCCGGAGATTTGGGCGACCAGCAGGCGGCGCTCTTCGGCCAAACCTGCTTCAGCCCCGGCGAAGCCAAAAATACCTACGGCACGGGCTGTTTTATGCTGCTCAACACCGGCGAAAAACCCGTCGCATCCAGGCATGGCCTGCTGACCACGCTTGGCTACAAAATAGGCAAGCAAAAAGCGGTTTACGCGCTGGAAGGTTCCATCGCCATCACCGGCGCGCTGGTGCAGTGGCTGAGAGACAACCTCGGCCTGATTCAAAAATCTGCCGAAGTGGAAGACCTGGCGCTGACGGTGAACGACAACGGCGGCATTTACTTCGTCCCGGCCTTTTCCGGCCTGTTTGCGCCCTATTGGCGTTCAGACGCGCGCGGCGCAATTGTCGGCATGACGCGCTTCATCCACAAAGGCCACATCGCCCGCGCCGCGCTGGAAGCCAGCGCCTATCAGACGCGCGAAGTGGTCGAAGCCATGCAAAAAGATTCCGGCGTGCAACTCACCGCGCTCAAAGTGGATGGCGGCATGGTCTTCAACGATTTGCTAATGCAATTTCAGGCTGATATTTTGAACGTGCCGGTCATTCGCCCCAAGGTGTCGGAAACGACGGCGCTGGGCGCGGCCTATGCCGCCGGGCTGGCGGTTGGCTTCTGGAAAGATATCGCCTCGCTGCGCGAAAATTGGGGCAAAGATAAGGAATGGACGCCGCTGATGGAGGCGCCCGCGCGCGAAAGCCTGTACGCCGGCTGGAAGAAAGCCGTCACCCGCACCTTTGACTGGGTTTAGATGGCCGCGCAAAAATTTTATGTAGTTTGGGCCGGACGAAAAACCGGCGTTTTCACCCGCTGGAGCGAATGCGCTTTGCAGGTCAACGGTTTTGCCGGGGCGCGCTACAAAGCCTTCGCCACGCTGCGCGAGGCCGACCAGGCTTTCAAAGATGGCGCAGAAGCGCACATTCACCTCGTCGCGCGGCGCGAGCCTGCGCCTGCCGCGCCCGACCAACCGTCTGCCAGCGCGCCAGTTGCGGAAAGTTACTGTGTGGACGCCTCCTGCCCCGGCAACCCCGGCCCGGTCGAATATCAGTGCGTGCGCACGGCGACGGGTGAAAAAATCTTCCATCTCGGCCCGCTGGCGGGCGGCAGCAACAACATTGGCGAATTTCTCGCCATTGTCCACGCTCTGGCGATGATGCAAAAAACTGGTGAGACTCTGCCCATTTACAGCGACTCGCGGACTGCCGCCGCCTGGGTGCGCGCCAAAAAATGCCGCACAAAAATTGCGCGCCACGAATACAACCGTCCGCTGTTTGAACTGGTGGAACGCGCCGAGGCCTGGCTGGCGGCCAACACCTACCCCAATAAAATTCTCAAATGGGATACCGTTCACTGGGGCGAAATCCCCGCTGATTTCGGACGGAAATAAATGCAAATTCGGCACGGTTCAAAAAAGGTTAAAAAGGGGTCACAGCAGCTTTACAAATTATGCCATGGACTGTTGCCGGGTACAAACGAAGTAGCCCGGCAGAGCGGGTAAGTAATGCAGATTTAATAAAATTCTTCAAAGGGGTAAGCGCCTTCTTTAAGGTTAGGTCTGATAAACTTGGTGGTAAAACCAGTCCGTGAGGAGTAGTGCAGATGAAACAGTTTTACAGCCAAGAAATAGAGAAAATCATGAGAAAGTATTATGTCACGCTTTCAGAAAAAGATCGGCGTCGCTATGCAGGCGTGGAGGCGTTAAAATTGGGTGTTGGCGGCCAGGGTTATATCGCCAAAGTGTTGGGT
>MNXJ01000027.1 GCA_001872455.1 Anaerolineae bacterium CG2_30_57_67
TCGCAGATTTGCGCCACAGTTGGCTGCCCATTTTGCCAATCTTTTGGACGGGTTCTTATCTGTTCAGTGCCTATCAAACGGCTCTAAAATTTCAGTTTTCCGGTTTCTGCGGCGCAACCGCGACATATATATCGCGCCACTGGTTCTTGCTGCGTAACATCAGTTGGTTAAGCAATTGATCCTGAAAACCAAGACCAACCAGGGTCTCAAAGTTTTTGTTGACATCATCGAGCAGGTTTACCAAACAGGCCGGAAGGCTGCGGGTGATTTCAAACAAAACATGCGCATTGTTTTCGACGACTTCCTACCGGCTTGAAATTACACGGCTACCCCAGCCAACCGTTAGTTATTTAATCCGCATTACTTAGTTTTGAACCGTGCCGCAAATTCCATTACGCCCGACCCAACTGATTGTCAACCTTTCTCAACTGCGTCGCAACCTGAACGCCATCCGCGCGCGCGTTCGCCCGGCCAAAGTGCTGGTGATGCTCAAGGCGAACGCCTACGGCCACGGCCTGGAGGGCGTTGCCGCGTTCATCGAGCCGGACGTGGATTACATCGGCGTGGCGGTGCTGAACGAGGCGATTGCTCTGCGTCAGATGGGGATTCGCAAGCCGATTCTCGTCGCCGGAGGCTGCCTGCCGGAGCAGATTCCATATTATCTGGAGCATGACCTGACCCTGACGGTTTCCTCGCCAGAGATTTTGAGCGCCGCTGAAACGGTCAGCCAGGCGGGCGGGCGGGCGCTTAAAATCCACATCAAAATTGATACCGGCATGGAGCGCGCTGGAATTCGCTGGTACGAGGCCGCGCCGTTGTTGGAGCAGTCGCTGCACTGTCAGCGGGTTGAAGTCGAGGGGATTTACACCCATTTTGCCAATTCTGAAACCCCGGAAACTCCGCATCTGAAGCGTAAACGCGGGTACGCCGCGCCATCCACGCAGCTGGAGCGCTTTGCCGAGACGTTGGATTTTTACGTGCGGCGCAGTTTGCCCACGCCGCCGTTGCGTCACGCCGCCAATTCGGGCGCAATTTTGAACCTGCCGGAAAGTTTTTTTGAGATGGTGCGCCCCGGAATTTTGTTTTATGGCATTTACCCGGGTGAGCAATCCGCGCGCACGGTGAATGTTTCTCCGGCGGCGACCTGGGTTTCGCGCGTTTTTTATGCCAAGACCACCCGCGCCGGACATCCGGTCAGTTACGGCTCGCTCTGGCACGGCGAACAGCCGCTGGAAACTGTCACGATTCCGTGCGGTTATGCCGATGGTTATTTTCGTCGTCTGACCAACCGCGCCAGCGTCCTTGTCAATGGCAAAAAATACCCTCAGGTTGGGCGAATTTGTATGGACCAGTTCATGGTTAATCTGATGGGTGATTCGGCCCAGCTTGGCGACGATGTGATTTTGCTGGGACGCGCCGCCAGCGGCGAGCAAATCAGCGCTGAAGACCTGGCCGGGTGGGCGGGAACCAATGCTTACGAGGTGATGACCAACATCTCGGCGCGCGTGCCGCGCGTGTTTGTGGAAGACTGACCGGCATATTTTGGGAAAATCTTTGCATATCGTCCCGACTATACAGAAACCGACGGCCTTATGGCCGTCGGTTTCTGTATAGTCGGGGTGGTCGGACTCGAACCGACGACCCCCGCGTCCCAAACGCGGTGCGCTACCAACTGCGCTACACCCCGAACCTGAAACAGGTTGCAAAGTATAATGCCAGGCGGCTGGAAACGTCAATGATACGAACAAAACCCATCTTGCTGATGTTGCTTCTGCTTTTTGCGGCCTGCGCCCCGGTTGGCGCGCCTCTGCCGCCATCCGCCTTGCCTGCGTCAACGCGGACGAATTTACCGGCCACGGCAACCAGCCTACCCATCCTCACCGCTGCCGCGCCCGCCTGCCGTGAAACTGTCGGAGCGATTGATGCGGGCGTCATCGAAACTGATTTGCTTGACAAGCCGATGCGCTACTGCGTCTATCTGCCGCCCTGTTACGCCGCTGATGCCGAAACCCGCTACCCGGTACTCTATCTGCTGCACGGCCAAAGTTTTGACGAAACGCAATGGCTGAGAATTGGTCTGGCCGGAGAAATGGACACCTTGCTCGCCGCCGCAGAAATTCCTCGGTTTGTGGTGGTGTTACCTTTTGACTACTCGTACAAACAACCGACGCAATATCCCTTCGAGGAAGTTTTTATCAAGTTGCTTTTACCCAAAATTAAACAGGACTATCGCTTGCGCCCCGGGCGCGCCTCCGCTGCGATTGGCGGACTTTCGCGCGGCGGCGCCTGGGCATTGTATCTCGGCTCGCGTCACCCGGATTTGTTCGGCTTCATCGGCGCACACTCTCCCGCTTTGTTTTATGCCGATATGGGCGCGTTTCCTTTGCGCTTGCGCGACTTGCCCGACGGACAAAAGCCGCTCTTCTACCTTGACGCAGGCGACAACGATCCTGATCTTGATCTGATTCAACAGGTTGTTACGCTGATTGACAGTCAAAATCTGGAATACGAGTGGCACTACAATCTTGGTTTTCACAACGAGGCCTACTGGAGCGCACACCTGGCTGATTATTTGCGCTGGTACGGGGATAATTTTCGTAACAGGCAGTAAAAAAAATAGCGCAGCCTTCAGGCTGCGCTACTGAGATTGAACGACCGGCAATTATCCCAAATGCATCGGCATAATCACATGCAAAAAGTCGTCGTCGCCTACGGGACGCACCACACCTGGCGCGTTCGCCGCTGAAGTTTCGACCGCCACGTTGGGCGTCTTGATGACTTCCAGCACCTCGCGCAGATACTTGACGTTGAAGGCAATCAGCAACGGAATGCCTTCCACCGTTGCCTCCACAAGCGTCTCATTGCTGCCGGTTTCTTCGCTGTGCGCCGAGATTTCCACCTCGCCCGGCTGCAGTTCACCACTGTTTTTGATGTTCAGCCGCACCACGTTGGAGCCTTCGCGCGCAAAAATTTCCGCCTGGCGGCAAGCCTTCAACAACGAAGCCGTCGCAATCAGCGTGCGTGATTTGTAGGAGCGCGGAATAATCTGCTGATAATCGGGGAATGTGCCGTCAATCAACTGCGAAACCAACTCAACATCTTTGACGTGGAAAACGACCTGCCCGCGTCCTTTTGGCAGTACCATCTGAATACTCGGCTCGCCATCCGATGCGATGCGCGCCAATTCGTTGAGCGCCCGCGCTGGAATGATGGCGCTAATCGTCTGCGGTACGGCGCTGGAAAGTGTTGCCTTGCGCACCGAAAGGCGGAACCCGTCAGCGGCGGCCATCGTCACCACATCTTTTTCCACCTGCACCAGCACACCCATCAACACCGGGCGGGCTTCATCTGTCGAAGCGGCAAACGCCACCTGCTGAATCATCTCTTTGAAATCGGCCACGTTAATCTGAATTGCGTCTGCAAAATCTGGCACCGGCAGGGGCGGAAATTCCTGCGCGTCAATGCCTTTGATGTCGTTGGTCGAAGAACCGGAGCGCACATTCAGCGTTTGGGTCTGCGCGTTCAGCGTCAGGCTGACTTGCGGGTCGGGCATCGTTCCCACCAAATCTGACAGGGTGCGTGAAGGAACGGTGGTGGAGCCTTCTTCCTCGATTTTTGCCCCAATCCAACAGGTAATTCCCAACTCCAGGTTGGTGGCCGAAAGGCGCAAGCGGCCATCATCGGTGGCGAGCAAGATATTTGCCAGTACGGGCAAGGTACTGCGTGGCGAAACCGCGCGCGAGACGATGCTCAACCCGCGAGCTAGATTTTCTTGAAGGACGGTGACTTTCATGGGCATCTTCTCCTATAATAAATTGCAAAAAGTATATCACGCTTAAAAACTCGTCAGTAGCGCAATTATCAACCCAATCAACCCGAATAGCAACTGCAAACCAAACAACGCCGCAAAAATATAGGCTACCACCGTCCAGGCCGAAGTTCCCGCGGTTAAACGAATTTTCTCGCCTTCGGCCAATTGGCGGATGATTTGCGCCGCTTGCGCTTCGGGATGCGAGGCGGATGCGCCCACCCAAAGCCAGCCCTGCGTCGGGGAAGGAACAATCACCCGTAGGCCGCGATACGCTTCGAGCCAGGTTCTCAAGGCGGAAGGCGGGTTCAGCGCCAGCGCCGCTGGTAGGATGACTGCGTCCGAAGTGGATGTTTCCGGCGGAAGCGCCTCGCCCGCTGCGATGGTCTTTACCGTCAAATCGGTGGCCTGCCGCTGCAGGGCGGCGCTCATGCGGGCGCCAAAATCGGCGCTTTCACCGGTCAATAGCCAAACTTCAAAGGCTTTGTGTTTTTCTGCCAGCGTGTTACTGGTTTGGCTGACATCATGCCGCAAGGTGACGCTGTGATAAATCAGCACCGCCGCGAACAACATCACCATCATCAGTAAATTGAGCAAGTCTGCCGCCAACGTAGGCGGTGTGTCGCCCGTCAGCGCAGTTTTGAGCAGGGTGTAAGCCAGCGCCACCGCCGTAAACATGCCGCCGATGACTGCCACAAAAATGACCGCGTACAGGTAAAAGCGGCGAATCACTGATTTGCGGGCGTGTTCGCCCGCCTCGTCGGTAGTCAGCGCCTCGGATTGCATCGGTCGCCAGGTCGCCAGCCAGAGCGGAATGCCCACCGCCAGCGTCGCCAGCGCCATAGCCAGTTGTTGGCGTAAGAAATCCCCCCACAGCGTTTGTGCGCCAACGCTGATATTAATTAAAAGCGAGAGAAGTATGCCAACTCCGGTCACAGTTGTCGCCAGCCCGGCAGGCGCGAGTGCATAAAAGTAAAGCCGTCGGATTTCAGCGCGGCGGTTTGCCCAGGGCGCTGACCCGGCCTCGCGGTTAAACCACCCGCCGTAATAGGCCCAGATGACCGCGAGCGGTGCGGCAACAGAAATCTGCCCGCTGATTTGTTGTAGAAAGTTGGCAAAAGTGGTTGCACTGCCAAGCGCCCACAACAGAATGAAATAGAGGACGTTTCCGGCGGCAACCAGCGTCGCGCCAACGCCGCTGAGCGCCAGTACATACAAAACGCCCATGCGCAGGCCGGAGGCTTGTTCAAATGGGTCGTTCAGTGCGCGCTGACAGGTCTGCCAGGTGTAGGCCCACAGCGGCGCGCCAACCAGCGTCAGCGCCAGGCCGTTGAGGAGGATATCGTTGCCGGTTAGCCCCAGCACTGGCGAGAATTGCAACAGCGCAAAGTAGAGAATTTTCTGTGCGCCAAAAACGAGCATGAAAAGCGAATAGGCCAGCCAGAGATGGCGGTACAGGCGGCGCACGTTGCTGAAATTTTCACGCTCTGCCAGCGTTTTCCATGCGCCGCGCAGAATATTCCAGAAGTAGGCGGCGGCCAACAGATTGAAGACGATGGCGAGCAGGTTATCGGAAAGGGTTTGTCCACCGCCCAGCAAGGCCAGGTCACGGCTAATCTGCGACGCCTGCAAAAGCAGGCGATTAAGCAGCGCCAGGGTATTCTGAATAACCGGAACAAGCGTCCCCAACAGGGCGGCGTACAGAAACAGCGCGCGCAGACTGGCGCTTTGTTCTTCCGCATCGCGCGCGGCGGCGTGTTGCGCCCACAGCCAGTGAATGAGAAAAATGGGGATGCCCACCAAAATCAATGCCAACGCCTGCGCCAGCGTTTCTCCGCTGGAAAAAAGCGCGTTGCCGTTGAAAAGGGTGCGCGCCAGCCTGATGACGCCCCACAGAACGACTTCCAGGCTGATGAGCGCGACTAGATAAAAATAAAAACGTCGAATGGCTTGCATGAAGGCCTCTGCTACAAAAAGGTTAGATTGGGTATAGGTTTAGCGGCCTATTGCCCTTGATACCAGTCGTACCCCCAATAAGGGGATGGCATTTCTTTGATTTTCCAGCCGTCAGATTGCTTGACCAACAGCGCCGTTGTCGTGTTACCGCTGTATCCGCCGGAAAATGGGTCGGATGAACCATAAACCATCGCTACGCTGACGTAGGCGGTCTCGCCGGAAATGTCGGTTTTCAAAATCTCGATACCCGCTGCGGCCAGGTTAACGCTGCCGTTTCCGATATCCTGGCGAAATTTTTCGACGGCAGGTTTGTTGGGCAGGTTGGCAAGGTACGTGTAGGCGCGGTCATATTCGCCTTTGTGCAGGGCGATGACGTAGTTGCGTACCACACCTTCGGGTGTATCTTCCGCGCCGTATTGCAGGCCGTCTTTTCGCAGAAAAAAAACGACCAGCGCTAAGACAACAAGAACGGCAATTCCAATTAGAATTCCGGTGAGAAATTTATCCTGTTTCATTTTTCCTCGTTAGTGGGGATGATAACGTGTACGGCGGCGCGCGCCGGGGCCGGGGCGCGCGCTGATGGCGAGAAACGCTCCCAGCACGGGCAGGCTGAGGGTTAGACTGCCCCACAGCAACCACTCCCCCAGGCTTAATCGCCGCCGCGAGAGGTAGAACAGGCTGATTGTGGCCGCCAAAACGGCGTAACCTATCAGCAGGGCGCGAACTTGTTCAGCATTCATGTTCTGATTGTACGTTTTTTTATGGGCGCTGGCAAGTTACTCCAGCAAATAGTTTTCGCCGTCCCATTCCAACCAACGCTGGAAACCGGGCAAAACGCCATCCCACCAGGCGCGCGACCAGGCTTCCAGGCCGGAGGGCAAACATTCAGCGGGAAAAAGCGCGGCGGGGACGCTGCTCCGCAGGCAGAAAGCGGGCAGGGTTTGTTCACCGACAAAGACGATTTCAGCCAGTTTGTTGTTTTCGCCGGGCGTCGGGGCGCATCCGCCGCTTTGCCAGCCGGAGCGGCCATCGGGCAGGCGGCAGTAACTTTGGTCGGGTTCTGGAACGCGGGTATAGGTGAAAACATCCATCGGCTGACCGGTTGATTTATACAGGCGCACGCTGTCGCCGCGGTTGCTGAGCAGAATGCCGGTTTCGGAGGCGAAGTAGACCAGTTTTGCGCCGGGCGCCAGGCTGACGGCAGGCAGGGCGAAGGTGGGCGAGTCGCCGGTTTGGTCGTCCAGCCACCAGCCCGACAATGAGACGCTTTGCGTGCTGACGTTGATGATTTCGATGAATTCGTCGCCGTAGTCCACGCGGCCATCGCGGTTCCAATCACTGCGGGCGTGCGGCAGAAATTCGTTAATTACCACGCTGGAAAGGGTGACCGGGGTGCGGGTGGGCGTTTTGGTGGGGGTGCGGGTTCCGGTGCTGGAAGGGCGCGGCGAAGGCGTTGGGGTTACGAAGTAAGCCCAGTTGACATTTTTGGGTGTGCCGCAAATGGGGTTGCTGTTGGCATCCAAACCGTTTTTGACGATGCCGGTATTGGTAATCCACGCGGTATCAGAATCGGTGATGGTTGCGCTTCGTCGTTCCATGCTGCAAAAGGTGGTGGCATTTCCAGCAGGCCAACCGCCGCCGTTGCTGTTGGCGGTGTCCACCGTTTGGCCGGAGGTATCTTTGAGGCGCAAGGACTGTCCGGTGTTTGTCAGCGAGACGCTGTAAATCTGGTCGGCGGTGATGTCAGAGATTGTGTTGTCATCGCTGCGTTCAAGCAAGAAGTAGCCCTGCGCCGGGATGGTTCCACTGAGCGAAATGTTGAGGGTGGCGTCGGAGGATGTTAATGTCCAGCCGGTCAGGGCGATATCGGTGATGCCCGGGTTGTAGAGTTCAATCCACTCATCGCTGGAGGAGGCTGCTGTGCCGGCCCAAGCCACCTCGTTGATGAGCAACGCTTGATTGGGCAGGTCGGTGGCAGTTTGGGTGGGCGTTAGTGACGGCGTGGATGTGAGCGTAGGTGTAGCGGTGAACGTGGCCGTCGGTGTGGGTGAAGGGGTCTGGGTTAATCCGGTTGCCCAGTTGGCTGCGCCGGGCGTGCCGTTGACGTTTTGATTCAGCCGGTCTTGTACGCTGGGGGTTCCTGCAAAGGTAATCCAGATGGCGTCGCTGTCGGCGGCGCGGCCGTTGCGTTCCATGCTGGCGTAGGGGGCAAAGCCACTGCCGGCAGGCCAGGGGCCGCCGTCGCCGTTGGCGCTATCTACCGGCGAACCTGTTGATGTAACCAGCCGCAGGCTTTCACCGCCGGGGTTGAGCGCGTCTAGAAACACCTGGTTAATCGGCAGGGTGGTAAAAACGTCACTGCGGCGCGCCAGCAGAAAGTAGCCGCCGGGGGCGATGCTACCGCTCAGTGAAATATCTGGCACGCCGTCGGCGGCAACCAGGTGCCAGCCGGTAATATCAATGGGATTGGTCGTGTCGGGGTTATAAAGTTCAATCCACTGGCCGGCGGTGCCGTCGGAGGGCGTGCCGCCCCAGGCGATTTCGTTGATGATGACGCGGTGATACCAGGGCGGGGCGGTGTTGACGGCGGTGGGCGCCGGGCAAATGCTAAATGTGGAACTAGAGTTTTGCGGGTCGCTGGGGTTGGTTAAAACAAAATCAGTGGCGTTGTCGTTGGTGTCTTCACAAACATTGACGCGGGCGTAGCCTTGATCGGTATCTGCGGTGAGTTGCGGCAATAAATTACCTTCGCCGTAGGATGTCGTTCCAAGCCCGACCTGGTCAATTTTTGTGCCATCAGGTTTTTCCAACGCGACGCCGCCGTCGTCGGCTATGCCAAAATTACTATTAACTGCGGGGGTTGCTGCACCGCTCCCATTGGCAATGGCGTCTGGTGGAACAGCGTCGTCGTAACTTGCGCTGGCAACCAGATAAAACTGACCTGGTTGCAGGCTGACTGTGCCAAAAACATGTCTTGTGGATGGGCTCGTTCCTGTACTGGTAGATCTGACCAATTTCCAGCCGGTGATATCAATTGCCGATTGGGTTGGGTTGAACACTTCGATGAATTCATCATTGCCCTGGGCTGAGCCGTGAAACCGTATTTCGCTAATCACCATACTGGCGCCCAGCAGTTGATTAGGCCGCGCCCCTGCCGAAAGCGCCAGCGGCGCAAGCAGTTCAACCGTCAACGCCAGTGTCAGCGCAATTCCGCTGATTAAACGGCGAAGCCAGACCCGTCGGTCTGGTCGCCTGGAAAATTCAGAGAGAAAATGTGTAACGGGCATCGCATGCATCCTGTCCGCATTATACCGCCCCAAAAAGCGGGCTAACGCCAATACTGTTTAGTTAGCGGTTTTGGAGTCTAACATCTCCAGACGTTGGCGCCAAAGTCTGGAGATGTTAGACTCCTTATCTAAACAGTATTGGGGCTAACGCGGTTCCACCACCATTTTAATGGCGGTGCGTTCCTTGCCTTCGATATCCACTTCCACAAATTCGGGCATGCAGACGACATCAATGCCATCGCCCTGCAAGTACCCACGCGCCAGCACCAGCGCCTTCAATGCCTGATTGACTGCGCCCGCGCCAATCGCCTGCACTTCTGCATGTTTATGCTCACGGATGACTCCAGCAATCGCCCCGGCCACGGCGGAAGTGCGGGAGGTGGCAGAAACTTTAATCATATCCATGGTGTTGCTCCCTTCAGGTTGGATCAAGGATGGGGCAAAATCTAAGTTTCATTGTACAAGGTTTAAGATGGCGATTCAATCCCCGGCTTTTGTAATATCACCAGCGCGCGCGTGGCAAATAAAAATGGCAGGGCGTCCAAAACCCCGTCCAGCCCGCGCATAAAAGGGTACATCTTGTCCGGGTAAAGTTGCGGGCCTGAATAGCCGCCGCTGGCGACATACGAAAATGCCGCATAGCGATATTTTGCCACCAACCGCCAATCGGCCAGCAAACTGCCCGCCAGACGCCCGTAAAAGATTCGCGTAGCATTACCCTGCGCCGCGTAATAATCCGCCTGAGACGGATTCCAGCCGGCGGGCGCGAACCAGTCAATGTAGTCATTCCAGGCCACCGGTTCGGGGTGTAGCCAACCGTAGACGACTATCCCCATCAGGCTGATGAACGGGTCAAAAACAATCACCCGCCCGCCGGGGCGCAGCACGCGCGCAAACTCACGCAAAGCCGTGCCGGGGTAGCGCAGATGATGAAAAACATCGAACAAAATCAAATCGCTGACGCTCGCATTGCCAAAACTGAGCGCATACGCATTTTCCACCAAATCCAGCCACGGGTTGGCGAACAAATCCGTTCGCAGACAGCCGGGGATGACTTCCTTGATATTGCCAATCCCCGAACCCAATTCCACCACCAGCGGATTTTCCAGCCCCGAAAGTCGCGCCGCAATCTTGCGGTGAAACTCGCGGTAAATTTCGCGCAACAGCGGCTTTTTTTCCCAGTAGGCGTAATTTTGCAAAATTTCTTTTTGATGTCGTGATACATTCATAGCGCGGCATCCAGCCGCAATCAACTTTTGCCGCGACACAAATGTCGCGTTACCAAATTACAAAATGCCGCCAAAATTATAGCATTCATCTTTCGCCCTTTCCCTTTTTCATCGGTATAATTTCGGCATGACCTCCCCATCCCGCCTTGCTTTTTTTCGCCTGATCGCCACCATCACTGGCTTACTCGCCGCCGCTTCCGTCTATGACTTGCTCGGTCTGGCGCAAAAATTGGGGGTGGAGGTTCTGGCGAGCAAGACCTGGCTAGCGCTGCTGGCGGGAATGACGCTGCTGACGGTTTTCTCCCTGCTGGCGGGAATTTTCCCCGCTGTCAGCCGGTTCTGCCTGGCGGCGTTTTCCCAGCGGAAAATTTCTCCGCGCCTGCGCCCCGCCGCCTGGCCTGCGCTGATTTTCCTGCTGGCCGCCTATCCGCTGCTGCTGGCCCAGCCCGCCCTGGCGCTGCTGCGCGATTTACCCTTTGCGCGCCTGCTGCTCTTCTGGCTGATGGCGCTGGCAGGCATGGCCGCCCTGCAAACCATCCGCCCGGCGACCGGTTTTTTCGCCGCGTTGGGCGTGTTCATCACCCTGCAAACCGCCGTCAACCAAATCGCCGCCTACCTGCCCGCCATCACCGATTACCCGTTTGCCCTGGGCTGGTCAGAAACCAGCCGCTTTTACTTTCCGTCGCTGTTTCTGGCGCAAAAAATATACGGCCAAGCCTTCCCCTGGCCGGTTTTGCATCCCAGCCTGCACCTGTTGCTGACCCCACCCTATTTTTTTGACGCGCCGCTCTGGCTTCACCGCGCCTGGCAGGTGGCGATTCGCTTTTTGCTGGTGGGCGCCATCGCCCCGGCGCTGCTTTCCCGCTTCCGCGTGGAAAACCGCCTGCTGAAATTTTTCCTAGCCGCCTGGGTTTTCGTCTATCTTTTTTCCCTGCCGCTGTATCTGCACCTGGCGCCGATGATTTTCCTGCCCTTGTGGCTTTACCGCCCCGGCAACGCGCGCCGCGCCTGGCTGTTGCTGATTTTCGCCTCCATTTACGCCGGTCTCAGCCGCCTCAACTGGTATCCCATGCCGGGCATTTTGCTGGCCGCTTTATGGGCGCTCGAATCAGCCGAAGAGAAAAAAGGCTGGCGCACGCTCCTCTTTCCCGCCGCGCTGATTGGGGTCGGTTCCATCACCGCTTTTTTGACGGCGCGCGTCTACATCGCTTTTTCTGGCGCGGCGCAGACTGATTTTTTCACCAGCCTGAGTTCCGATTTGCTCTGGTATCGTCTGTGGCCGAATGAAACCTACCGGCTGGGGCTGATTCCCGGCGCGCTGATTTTTTCGGCGCCGCTGTGGGGGCTGCTGATTTGGGGTTGGCGTGGGCTGGGGCGCTGGCGCGCCGGGCTGGCACTGGCGCTGGCTGCGCTCCTGGCGGGCGGTTTGCTCGTCAGCCTGAAAATTGGCGGCGGTGCCGATTTGCATAACCTGGACGCCTACGCCGCGCTACTGTTGATTCTGGCTGCCTACGCTTTTTTTCGCGCCGAAAAACCGCTGCCCTGGCAGTTGGCCGCCCTGCTCGTGGCGATTTCCGCCTGGTTAGGCTGTCAGGCCAACAGCGGGGTCTTTCGCTACGACCGGGACGCCGCCCAAAGCACCTTAACCGCGCTGCAGCAGCGGGTGGATTCTGCCTCGGGCGAGGTTCTCTTCATCACCCAGCGCCATTTGCTGGCGATGAACATGATTCACGGGGTGACGCTTGTCCCCGAATATGAGCGCGAAGATTTGATGGAAATGGCGATGGCGAACAATACGCCGTATTTGGAGCGTTTTGCGCGCGATGTGGAAAATCAGCGTTTTGTGCTGATTGTGGTGGACCCGCTCAAGTTCAATTTGTTGGGAATCTCTTATGCGATGGGCGAGGAAAATAATGTTTGGGCGCGGCGCGTGGTCAAGCCGGTGTTGTGCTGGTATCAGGAAGCGGCGGCTTTTCCCGCCGATAAAATTGTGATTTACGTTCCGCGCGCGGGGGGCAAGGCTTGCCCGTGAGAATATCAGGTATAATTCAACGATTGAATTTTGATTATGGAAACGCAAAACGATTCTTCCCACGATTTACCCCTGCTGGAGCAGATTGAGCGCGACCCGGATGTGACCCAGGCCGACCTGGCAACGCAGTTGGGCGTGGCGGTCGGGACAATTAACTGGCACCTGAAGCGGCTGGTGGAAAAAGGCTACGTCAAGGTCAAGCGCGCCGAGCGGCGCAAGCTTAAGTACATCATCACCCCCGAAGGGCTGACGCTGCGCGCGCGGCTGATGGTGGATTATGTCGAACAGCAGTTTCATCTTTACCGGCGTGTGCGCCAAAAAGTGAAGGATGCCGCTCTTGCGCTGCGTTCCGAAGGCGTGGAGCGCGTGCGCCTGCTGGGCGAAGGCGACGTGGCCGACATCTGCCGCCTGACCTGTCTGGAGCAGGGGCTGACGCTCGCGGAAGACGCCGATTTGCCCACTTTTGAAGTGCGCGGGTTGAGCGTGGCGCTGCTGCGCCCCGGAGAAAAAAATGACTGACCGCCATGTGATTGTGACTGGCGCGGCGGGTTACATCGGCTCGCTGCTGGTGAGCGAATTGTTGCGTCTTGGTTATCGCGTCACGGCGATTGATTCGTTGTTGTACGGTGGCGAGTCATTGGTGCCGTTTCTTTCGCATCCTAATTTTCACTTTGCCAAAGCCGATGTAACCGAAGCCCGCAGTGTGCGCGACTCACTGCCAAGGGGCTGGAAAAAACCGTCGGCGCTGTTTCATTTGGCGGCGGTGGTGGGTTTTCCGGCCTGCCAGGCGATTGGCAAACCGGCGGCGTGGCGCTACAACGTTCAGGCGACGCAAAATGTTTTCGAGCAGGCAGCCGGTCTGGGCGTGGAAAAATTTATTTACCCCTCCACCTATAGCGTTTATGGCCTTTCGGGCGACGGGCAACCGGTAACGGAAGCCTCCCCATTAAATCCGCAATCGCTCTATGCCGAGACAAAAATTGCGGCGGAAGCGTTTTTGCAACCTGCCGGGGCGGTTATCTTTCGATTGGCAACGCTCTACGGGCTTTCGCCGCGCACGCGCTTCGATTTGATTGTCAATCAGTTTGTGTTGGACGCTTACGCCAAACGCGAGCTGTTAATTTATCAGCGCGGGTACAACCGTTCGTTTGTGCATGTGCGTGATGTGGTGCGCGGGCTTTTGATTGGTTTGACCGCCCCCGGCGGACAAATTTTCAACTTGGGCACGCCGGAAGGCAATTACACCAAAGACCAAATTGTCGGGTATGTTCTTAAGCGTTTGCCGGAGACGATGGTGCAATATAAAAACCTGACCTTTGGCGGCGATATGCGTGATATTACCGTCTCGTTTGAGAAAATTCAGCGCGAATTAGGCTTCAAGGCGACGCTGACGGTGGATGACGGCGTGCGCGAGGTGGTGACCGCCCTCAAAACGGGTATGATTCGCAACCCGTCGGATGAGCGCTACCGCAACGCGCATTTTATTGTGCAGTAGTCCGTGATATTCGAAAATCGGAAGATTTTCGAGTCCAAAATCAAAGGAGAATCTATGACAGATAATTTTTGGCAGGGCAAACGGGTGATTGTCACCGGTGGGTCGGGCTTTCTCGGTTCGTTCGTGACCGAAAAACTGATTGCGCGCGGCGCAAAAGAGATTTTGATTCCGCGCATCGAAAACTATAACCTGACCGAAAAAACTTCCCTGCAGCAATTGCTGGCAGATTCTTTGCAACCGGCGGAGAAAATCCCCGCTCACCTGAAATCTGCCGCCTTCCAGCCGGTCAGCCAGACAACCGCCCGACCGGAAAACCTGGTCATCATTCACCTGGCCGCCAACGTCGGCGGAATCGGCGCCAACCGCGAACACCCCGCCGAATTTTTCTACGACAACCTGATGATGGGCGCGCAGCTGATGCACGAGTCGTGGAAAATGGGCGTTGGCAAAGTCACCGCCATCGGTACGGTTTGCGCCTACCCCAAATTCACCCCGGTGCCCTTCCGCGAAGATGACCTGTGGATTGGCTACCCCGAAGAAACCAACGCGCCCTACGGCCTGGCGAAGAAAATGATGCTCGTTCAGTCGCAAGCCTACCGCGACCAGTACGGCTTCAATTCGATTTTCCTGCTGCCGGTCAATCTCTACGGCCCGCGCGACAACTTCAACCCCAAATCTTCGCACGTCATCCCGGCCCTGATTCGCAAAGCCGTCGAAGCGCAGGAGAGCGGCGCGAAAGAAATCGTCGCCTGGGGCGATGGCTCGCCGACGCGCGAATTTCTCTACGTCGAGGACGCCGCCGAGGGCATTGTGATTGCCACCGAAAAATACAATTCGTCCGACCCGGTCAATCTCGGCTCCGGCTACGAAATTTCCATCAAAGACCTGACGGAGATGATTATCAAGATGGTTGGCTTTGATGGCAAACTGGTCTGGGATACCGAAAAACCCAACGGCCAGCCCCGCCGCGGATTGGATGTCAGCCGTGCCAAAGAACGCTTCGGCTGGAGCGCGCAAACCAAATTTGAAGACGGAATGCGCCGCGCGATTGCGTGGTTCAAGGCCAATCGGGACAAAATTCGTTAGTTACCCAGTTGTCCAGCTATTCAGTTATTCAGTTGTCCAGTTGTCCATCTATCCAGTTATCCAGTTATCCAGTTATCCAGTTATCCAGTTATCCAGTTATCCAGTTATCCAGCTATCCAGTTGTCCAGTTGTCCAGCTATCCAGTTATCCAGTTGTCCAGTTGTCCAGTTATCCAATTGTCCAGTTGTCCAGTTAACCGGATAACCGCGAAACCGGAAAACCGTTAAACCGGATAACCGCGAAACCGGATAACCGGATAACCGCTCAACCGTCCAACCGGAAAACAGAAAATGCCCGAACCTACCACCATCTACATCAAACCTACCACCGGCTTTGCCGCGCTCAATTTACGCGATTTGTGGCAATACCGCGAACTGGTCGTCTTTATGATTTGGCGCGACATCATGGTGCGCTACAAGCAGACGGCGCTCGGCGCGGCCTGGGCCATTATTCAGCCGGTGATGAACATGCTGGTTTTCACCTTCCTGTTCGACCGCATCGCCAAAGTGCCGATTGATGGAAATATTCCCTACCCGCTGTTTGCGTTTGCTGCGCTGCTGCCCTGGGGCTTGTTCTCCACCGCGCTTAACACCGCCAGCCGCTCGCTGACCGCCAATCACAACATGATCAGCAAAACCTACTTTCCGCGCCTGGTGCTGCCGATTGCCTCGGTGCTCAGCGGGCTGGTGGATTTTGCCATCGCCTTCGTCATTTTGATTGGCATGATGATTTATTTTGGCGTCGCGCCGACCGCGCATATCTGGTGGGCGCTGCCGGCGTTCCTGCTGCTGGCAATTATCACCGCGCTGGGCGTGAGTTTGTGGCTGGCCGCGCTCAACGTCCAATACCGCGACATCGGTTACGCCCTGCCGTTTTTGACTCAGTTCTGGCTGTTCGCCACCCCGGTTGCCTACTCGTCCTCCGTCGTCACCGGTAAATGGCAATGGCTTTACTCGCTCAACCCGATGGCGGGCGTGGTCAACGGCTTCCGCTGGGCGCTGCTCGGAATCGGAACCGGCCCCAGCCCCGAACTCTGGCTGTCGGTCGGCATCGCCCTGGCCGTACTGGTCAGCGGGTTGGTTTACTTCCGCAATATGGAACGCACGTTTGCAGATACGATTTAGTTTAGAGAGGAGAAAAGAAGAGGAAGAGAAATAAAGAGACAGATTATCTCCTCATCTCCTCATCTCTTTTTCTCTTTTTCCCCTTCTCTCATTTTCTCATCTCCCACCCCATCCCATGACCATCGCCATCCGCGTAGAAAACATCAGTAAAAAATACAAAATCGGCACCGCGCCGGGCAAATTCCGCTATGGAATGCTGCGCGACCAGCTGGCCGCCCTGCCGCGCAAACTTTTTCGCCGCGAAGAAGGCCGGGCGGGCGTCAATTTTATTTGGGCGCTCAAAGACGTTTCCTTCGATTTGGAAGAAGGCCGCGTGCTCGGCATCATCGGGCGCAATGGCGCGGGAAAATCCACCCTGCTGAAAGTTTTATCCCGCGTCACCGAACCGACCCTGGGCACCGTCGCCGTGCGCGGACGGGTTGGCTCGCTGCTGGAAGTCGGCACCGGCTTCCACCCCGAACTGACCGGGCGCGAGAACATCTTCCTCAACGGCGCGATTCTCGGCATGAAACGCGCCGAAATCGCCGCAAAATTTGATGAAATTGTCGAATTTTCGGAGGTGGCGCAATTTATAGACACCCCCGTCAAACGCTATTCCTCCGGCATGTATTTGCGCCTGGCCTTTGCCGTTGCCGCCCATCTTGAACCAGAAATTCTTGTTGTGGACGAAGTGTTGGCCGTCGGCGATGCGGAATTTCAGCGCAAGTGCCTCGGCAAAATGAACGATGTCGCCAATCAGGGGCGCACGGTTTTATTCGTCAGCCACAACATGAGCGCCATTCTGCGCCTGACGCAGGAAGCCATCGTCATGCAGAAAGGGCAGCTCGTCAAACGCGCGCCCACGCCCGAAGCGGTGGATTTTTACCTCGCCAGCGGCCAGGCGCAGGCCGGAGAAAGAACCTGGCAGGCGGAGGATGTTCCCGCCTCCGCCGCGCCCTTTACGCCGATTGCGCTGCGCGTCCGCGACCCGCGCGGCGCGGTGGCGGATAGTTTCCGCTCCGCCGAACCGCTCACGCTCGAAATGGAATACCGCCTGGCCGCGCCGATTACCGGTCTGCGCGTGGGGATTTACCTCAGCACCGTGCGCGGCGAATACGTTTTCACCTCCTTTGACGTGGATGACCCCGGTTTGTACGAAAAATTTTCCACCCGCCCGGCGGGAACTTACACTTCGCGCTGTCAAATTCCTGCCGATTTGCTCAACGAAGGCCGTTTTATTTTGGGCGTCAATGCTTCGTCTTTTGGCGTCAAACGCTATTTTATGGACGAAAACGCGCTGGCGTTGACGATTGACCCGATGGGCGCGCCCGGTATGCAATGGGCCGAGCCGCGCAACGGTCTGCTGCGCCCGCGGCTGGCCTGGACAATTGAAGAGAAGGAATAGGAGAGAAGAGTCAGGAGAACGTTCGCGCGAACCATCATCTTCTCCTTATCTTCTCATCTCGCCATCTCTTTCCCTTTTTTTCTATGACTTTCAAAGACCTCCTCGCCAAAATTCCCTACTCTGCCGATTTGTACGATGCCGTTCGGCGCAGCCGTCCACGCACGCGCTACAACCTGGAGCAGCTGCGCGCGCATTTGCCCGCCGCCGTGGAACAGGCGCGGTCTTTCATCGCAAAAGCGCCCGCCGGAAAGAAGATTGTGCTCTTCGCCAGCCTGCATTATTGGGTGGAACAGGCCGCCATCCTCGCGCTTACGCTGCGCGGCCTGGGGCATGAAGTCACCATTGCCTATTGGCCTTACGGCGACTGGCGCAAGGAAATCAACGCCTTCGATTTGCGCCGCCAGGATTTGTACACCCGCCGCGCGCTGAAACCACTGGCCGGGCTGGTGAAAATCGTCTCGCTGTTGGAAAGCCCCGCGGCGCGGCAATTGCCCGCAGCGCTGGAAAAAGCCGTTGAAACTGTCGCCGCCTACGACGCGATGTACACCAACCAGGAAGAAAACGTTGACATCAACGGCAGCCTCTACCGGCTGCGGCTGGCGCGAAACCGGCAGGCGGCCTGGGCGGCGTTGCGCCTGTTGACCGAATCTCGCCCCGACAGCGTGCTCATCCCGAATGGCACGATTACCGAACTGGGCGCGGTCTACCACGCGGCGCGTCATTTGGGGCTGGACACCGTCACCTATGAGTTCAACGACCAGCGCGAGCAAATTTGGATTGCCCGCAATGACGAAGTGATGCGCCAGAATACCGATGCGCTGTGGGCGGCGCGCGGCGGGCGGGCGCTTTTGCCCGAACAGCGCGAGAAAATCGAGGCGCTGGAGGCGGCGCGCATGGGCGGACGCGCGTTTGGCAAATCGGCGCGCAAGTGGCAGGAAGTGGAAACCGTCGGCGGCGAGAAAATGCGCGCCGACCTGGGCTTGGATGCGCGCCCCGTGGTTTTACTGGCGACGAATGTGCTCGGCGACAGCCTGACCCTGGGCCGAAACATTTTCGCCGCCTCGATGGCGGAATGGATTACGCGCACGGTGCAGTATTTTGCCGGACGGGCGGATGCCCAACTGCTGATTCGCGTTCACCCTGGCGAGCGGCTGACGCATGGAAAATCCATGGTGGACGTGGTGCGCGAGGCGCTACCCCACTTGCCCGAAAACATGCGCGTAATTGGGCCGCTGGAAAAGGTCAACACCTACGACCTGATGGAAATTTCGGCGCTGGGGCTGGTCTACACCACCACCACCGGCATGGAAATGGCCCTGCGCGGCCTGCCGGTGATTGCCTGCGGCGAGACGCATTATCGGCGGCGCGGCTTTACCTTTGACCCGCTAACCTATGACGAGTATTTTGCGATGCTGGACAATCTGTTATCCGGTTATCCGGTTCGCCAGTTATCCGGTTCGCCGGTTGGACAGTTATCCAGTTATCCAGTTGGACAGTTATCCAGTTATCCAGTTGGACAGTTATCCAGCTCGCCGGTTGGATTGACCGAACAACCGGACAGCCGGAACACCGGACAACCGGACAACCGAACAACCGAACAACCGAACAACCGGAACACCGAACAACCGAACAACCGAACAACCGGACAACCGGAATACTGGAACACCGACCAGCAAATCGAAACCGCCTGGGAATACGCCTACCGCTTCTTTTTTGAGTATCCTTTCCCCTTCCCCTGGCGGCTGATGCACTTCTGGAAAGATTTGGAAGTCTGGCCGTTGGAGCGTGTTCTTTCCGCCGAAGGCCGCGCCGAGTTTGGCAAAATCTTCGATTATCTGGCGGGAAACCGCGTGAAATGGTAAAAAACCATTAACCACAAAGGCAACGGCGGCGCACAACGGAAAAGATTTAAAGTTTCTCCGTCGTGTCCCGTTGTTGCCGTTGTGGTAGAGAAAATTGGAAATTATGACCGACACCAAACAAAAAGTACGCGAGTTTTATGACCAGATTGGCTGGAAGCAGGAAGCGGACGGCAACTACCAAAACGCCCGCTACGAAGACCTGCGCCCCGTCTCGGCAGAGTATATTCACAAGACGCGGCTGCGCGTCAACGCCGGGCTGACCCGCCCTGGCAAGTTTTTGCTGGATGCCGGTTCCGGCCCGGTGCAGTACGACGACTATCTGACCTATTCCGATGGCTACGAAAAACGCGTCTGCCTGGATATTTCCATTCAGGCGTTGAAGGAGGCCCGCGCGCGAATTGGCGCTCACGGCCTGTTCGTGGTCGGCGATTTGGCGCATCTGCCCTTCAAGGAAAACGCCTTCGACGGAGTTGTTTCCATGCACGCCATTCACCATCTGGCGCTGGAGGAACACCCCCGCGCTTACGGCGAACTGCACCGGGTGCTGAAAGCAGGTCGGACGGGCGTCATCGTCAACGGCTGGCACGAACCGCTGCTCATCCGCGCCGCCGAGCCGCTGATTGGGCTGATGCGCCGTCTGGCTGGCAAGGGCGCCAAAAAGAAAAAAGACTGGCTCAACGCCGAAGACCCCGAAGGTACGTTTATTGCCAAATTGACGCCTCAATGGCTCAAGCGCGAAATTGGCAGCCAGATTCCGCTGGAAATTCGTCCCTGGCGCAGCCTATCCACGCGCATTTTGCGCTGGTTTGTGCAGCCAAAACTGGGTGGCAAAACTTTTTTGCGCTTCATTTTCTGGCTGGAAGGTGTCTTCCCCCGTTTTTTTGCGCAAAATGGGCAGTATCCGATGGTTGTGATTCGTAAAAAGTAATTGGTAATTACGAATCGCCCCTACCACTCGTCCCTTACCACCTACCACTCACGGAGCAACCTCATGGACTGGACCAATAAAGTCATCCTCATCACCGGCGGCACCGGCTCGTTTGGCAAAAAAATGACCCAAACGCTGCTGGCCGAAAAGAACCCCAAAAAGGTGATTATCTTCAGCCGCGACGAACTCAAACAGCACGAAATGCGCGTGGCGGGCTACACCGACCCGCGCCTGCGCTATTTCATCGGCGACGTGCGCGACCGCGAGCGGCTCGTCCGCGCCATGCACGGCGTGGATATTGTCATTCACGCCGCCGCCCTCAAACAGGTT
>MNXJ01000077.1 GCA_001872455.1 Anaerolineae bacterium CG2_30_57_67
CGCCCCTTGCGCACTCCTTTCCACTCGCCGAACCGGCTTATAGGAACCACATGCATAAATTATTTCGCTTTTGATATTTAACTGATGTTACGCGATACACCAATTTGGCTGACGCCAATTTTTAGAGTTTATCCGAAAAACGGGGCAGGTGGAGCAAGGCCCGCGCAAATCGCAGATTTGCGCCACCGTTGGCTGCCCCTTTTGCCAATCTTTTGGACGGGTTCTTATCTGTTCAGTGCCTATCAAACGGCTCTAAAATTTCAGTTTTCCGGTTTCTGCGGCGCAACCGCGACACAAATGTCGCGCCACAAGGTTCCTGCTGCGTAACATCAGATATTTAAATTGTATAGCGTTTTCGTTCTTTTTCAATCCCCCCAATATCTTACGGTTGAAGCCGATCAACACAGTACAGCAGGGGATTTAGATGATGATCTTCATAAAAAGACTATGGCTCATGTGTAGACTCTGTGCAATAAGCCAAACCCTTTCAATGCGAATTACACAATTTTTTTTCGCGTTATTCGCTTCATTCGGAAAATTCGCGTTAAGATTCTTGCTCTTTGAACGGCCAAGCCTTGTAGCCTGCAACTCTTTACACATGAGCCAAATTTTCATCCCTGCAACGGTTGCCAGAAACCCTGAAACGTTCCACAAATCTTGACATATTACGGGTTAGACAGAACCAGATATAATCCCCCCATTCACATGGAGACTGTATGAATCAAAAACCTGGACAACTCATCCCCGCCCAACCGGGCATGTTACAAGAACTGACTTTCCGCGCCAAATTGATTTTTCGTCTGATGGGCGACCGGCGCGTTTCGCCGCTGGTGAAACTGCTGCCGGTGGCGGGTTTGCTCTACTGGCTGCTGCCCCTGCCAATTGACAACATGATTCCGGTCATTGATGACGCCGCGCTGGTCTGGCTGACCAGTTATTTTTTCATTGAACTTTGTCCTGCCGATGTCATCCGCGAATACGTCAAAGAACTGACCGGCAGTAACAATACCATCGTCGAAGAAGCCCGCCAGGGTGCGCCGGAAGCAGAAGAGGTGATTGACGGCGAAGTGAAGGAAGAATGAATGAAGAATAAAGAATTATGAAAACCCATCTTCTCCTCTCTTTTCTCACCCTCCCTTTTCTCTTCGCCTGCGCCCCGCGACAAATTCCCGTCACCGTGGCCGCGCCCACGCTGGTGACGGCTGCCCCCGCGCCGGTTGATTCTGCGACCCGCGCGCCCAAGCCAACGCCTGAAATTTTAACCGCGCCGGTCACTGCTGCCGCCAACCTGCCCAACCCGGCCAGTGCGGTCTGGGTCGAAATTGCCAGCGGACTCAATCATCCCACCGTCATCAGCGCCGCCGGGGATGGGCTGGGACGCTTGTTCATCCTGGAACAGCGCGGCGCGATTCGCGTCTGGCAGGACGGAAACCTTTTGCCCGACCCGTTTCTGGATATTCACGAAATTGTCGGCAGCGACGGCTCGGAACAGGGCTTGCTTGGCCTGGCCTTTTCCCCCAAATTTACCCGCAACGGCTTCTTCTACATTAATTTTACCGACCGCGACGGCAATACGCACATCGCCCGCTATGCCCGCTCTGCCGAAAGCCCCAACCGCGCCGACGCCAATTCGCGCCTCGACCTGCTGAAAATTGACCAGCCCTACGAAAATCACAACGGCGGCGCGCTCGCTTTTGGCCCGGATGGGTTTCTTTACGTCGGCGTTGGCGATGGCGGCTCTGGCGGCGACCCGCTCGGCAACGGCCAGTCGCTCAACACCCTGCTGGGAAAAATTCTGCGGCTGGACGTCGATTCCGCCGCGCCCTATGCCGTCCCCGCCGATAACCCTTTTGGCGGCGAAATTTGGGCCTACGGCCTGCGTAATCCGTGGAAACTCGCCTTCGACCCGGCCACCGGCGACCTGTACATCGGCGATGTCGGCCAGGGCGATTGGGAGGAAGTGGACTTTTTGCCCGCCGGAACGCCCGGCGGCGCGAATTTTGGCTGGAGTTTAATGGAAGCGCGTCACCCCTTCAACGGCACGGATTCTGCCGAACTGACCGCGCCCGTTGCCGAATATTCTCACAGTGACGGCTGTTCCGTCACCGGCGGCGCGGTTTATCGTGGGGCGATGCCCGCCTGGCAGGGCGTCTACCTGTACGGCGATTTCTGCTCTGGCACGGTCTGGGGTTTACTGCGCGCTGGCGATTCCTGGCTGAACGCGCCGCTGTACCGGACGAGTTTTGGCATCAGCGTTTTTGGGCAGGACGAAAACGGCGAAATTTACCTGGCCGATTATTCCGCCGGGCGGCTCTACCGGCTGGAAGCGCCCCGCCCATGAGCGAACAACATTCCAAACGCTGGCTAGTCAGCGACCCGCTTTCCGCCGCCGCCAGCCAACAGTTAAACGGCTTTCCGCTCGCCCTACAGGGGATTCTCTTCAGCCGCGGCTATGCCAGCCACGAAGACGCGCGCCGCTTTCTGGCCGCCGAAGTCGCTTTCGACACATCGCCCTGGCAAATGAAGGACATGCGCCGCGCGGTGGAACGCATCGCCCGCGCGGTTCAGCGGGGAGAAAAAATCGTCATCTACGGCGATTACGACGTGGACGGCGTGACCGCCACCGTTTTGCTGGTCGAAGCCCTGCGCGCGCTGGGCGGCAGCGTCAGCGAGTACATCCCCAACCGCTTCGACGAAGGCTACGGCCTGAACAACGAAGCCCTCAGCCTGCTGAAAGCCGGGGGCGCGGCGCTCGTCATCAGCGTGGATTGCGGCATCCGCTCGCCTGCCGAGGCCGAACACGCCCGCGCCATCGCCCTCGACCTGATTATCAGCGACCACCACGAACCAGCGGGCGAAATCCCCAACGCTTATGCCGTCCTCAATCCCAAACAGCCCGGCGACGACTACCCCGAAAAATACCTGGCCGGGGTGGGCATCGCCTACAAAATTGCCGAGGCGCTCTACGAAACCCTCCAATCGGACAGCGGGAAAATCGGTGAACCGGAAAACCTGAAAAACCTGCTCGACCTGGTCGCTCTCGGCACTGTCGCCGACCTGGCCCCGCTCAACGGCGAAAATCGTGCGCTGGTGCGCGGCGGATTGCGCCAACTGCGGCAGGGCGCGCGTCAGGGGTTGGTTTCGCTGGCGGCGGTTGCCAAAATCAGCCTGACAAAAGTCACCGCCATGGATATCGGCTTCGGCCTCGGCCCGCGCATTAACGCCGCCGGTCGGCTGGATACCGCGCTCGATTCCTACCGCCTGCTGATTAGCCGCGACATCGGCGAAACCGGTCTGCTTGCCCAAAAACTGGATGGGCAGAACCGCGAGCGGCAGACTCTCACCCGTGAGATTCAAACCCGCGCCGAAACGCTGGCGCTGGCTGAAGATTCTTCCCCGCTGATTCTGTTCGCCGTTGACCCGCAGTTTAACCCCGGTGTGGTCGGTCTCGCTGCCGCGCGCCTGGCCGAGCGCTACTACCGCCCGGCGATTGTCGGCCATGTGGACGGTGAAACAACGCGCTGTTCCTGCCGCTCCATCGCCGAATTTCACATCACCAAAGCCCTCGACGAATGCGCCGACTTGCTGCTCCGCCACGGCGGGCACGCCGCCGCCGCCGGTTTCACCCTTGCCAATGAAAATTTTCCTGCGCTGAAGGAGCGCCTGCGCCAAATCGCCGCCCGTGAACTGACCGGCCTCGACCTGCGCCCAACCCTGCGCGCCGACGCCGAAGTGACATTCTCCGACCTGACCTTTGACCTGCTCAAAAAACTTGACTACCTGGAGCCAACCGGCTACGGCAACCCCGGCGCGGTTTTCGTCGCCCGCAGCGCGCGGATTGTTTCCAAGCGCACTGTCGGCGCAGACGCCAAACATCTCAAACTGACCCTCGGCGATGGCAGAATCACCTTCGACGCCATCGCCTTCCGCTTTGGCGAAGCCGCCGCCCGCCTGCCGGAGCGCGTGGATGTGATGTTCACGCTGGAAAACAACGAATACAACGGCCAAAATCGCCTGCAACTCAACGTCAAAGACCTCAAACCAGCGGGAACGCCCGATTAGCCAAAAATCGGGAGGCGTTGGAGCGGGTTTAAAAAATCCCCTTTATCCCTTTCATTCTGTTAGCCTCCATGCCTACCCTCGAATTTCACTGCCACACCCTCTACTCTAAAGACAGCCTGCTGCGCCCCGCCGATTTGCTGGCCGCCGCCCGCCGCAAAGGGTTGGACAAAGTGGTGATTACCGACCACAATTCGATTGCCGGGGCGCTGGAAGCACAGCGGCTGGACCCGGCGCGCGTCATCGTCGGCGAGGAAATTCTCACCAGCGCGGGCGAAATTTTGGCGGCTTTCGTGCGCGAGGAAATCCCCGCGCGCCTGCCTCCGTTGGAAGTGATTCGCCGCCTGCGAGCGCAGGGCGCCTTCATCAGCGTTTCGCACCCCTTCGACCCGCGCCGCGGCTGGCAGTTTTCTGCCCTGCAGGCGATTCTGCCGCTGGTGGACGCGCTGGAAATTTTCAATTCCCGCTGCATGACGAATGAACCCAATCGCCGCGCCGAGGCGTGCGCCCGCCAAAATGGCCTGCTCGCCACCGTCGGCTCGGACGCGCACGTCGCCTGGGAGTTGGGTCGCGCCACGCTGGCGCTGGCCGAATTCAGTGACGCCGAGAGTCTCAAGGCGGTTCTCCCCGCCGCGCGCTTCCATACCCGGCTTTCCTCGCCGCTGATTCATCTCACTTCGCGCTATGCGGTGATATACAAAAAAATGGCGCGGGATTAATCCCGCGCCATTTTTTTACCGGAGATAGGTGGTTTTTCCACCGCCGCTGCGTTTGGGTTCGGGCGGTATGGCGCGCGGTTCCAGCAGCCCCCAGCGGCTGGCGCCCAGATAAAGAATTTCCAGAATCAATTCAGTGTAAGAAATTCCATCCGCGTTGCAAATCAGGCACAGGTCCGAAAAATCGGGCGTGATGCCGGGCAGGGGATTGATTTCGATTAGACAGGGAGTGCCCTTTTCGTCCAGCCGAATATCCACCCGTGAAATATCCAGCGCGCCCAGCACGACATGCGCGCGCCAGGCGTAATGCTGAAGTTTTTTCATCAACTCTGGTTCAACTTCCGCCGGACAGTAGTAGCCGGGCGCGCCTTCTGCGCCAATGTCTATGGATTTGGCAGCGTGGCTGTACACGCCGGGCGTCACCGAGCGCGTGCTGTCGAGTTCGACGATGGGAAAGCGGTGAAAGCCATCGGGGTTGTACCATTCCGGGTGGCGCGAGTAGCGCTTGGCGTCGGGGCGTCCCATAACGGCGACGGTGAATTCGCGCCCTGGCAGGAAGTGTTCCACCAGGGCGGGCTGGCGATACATGTTAATAATCCAGCGCACGCGCTCGCGCAGTTCTTCCACGGTATAGACGATGGCGCGCGCGTCTACACCCATGCCAGTGCCTTCGCGCGCCGGTTTGACAAAAAGTGGAAAGCGCAGTTCGGGGCGCAGGGATTCGTCACCACTGGTAAATTCCTGAAAAGGAGCAACAGGCAAGCGCCGGTCGCGCCAGATGCGTTTGGTGAGAGTTTTGTCGAGCGCGATGGCGTTGGTCTGCACGCGCGAGTGGGTGTAGGGGATTTGGAGCATTTCGAGCAGGGCCGGGGTTTGCGCTTCGCGCGCGTCGCCGCCGAGTCCTTCGGCAATGTTGAAGCAAATATCGGGCTGAATTTCTTTCAGGGCGTAGGGCAGGTTTTGGTCGGCGGGAATGAAAGCTGTCGAATGACCGTCACTTTCAATAACGCGCTGAATGGCCTGAATGGTTTCGATGTGGTCATAA
This sequence comes from Anaerolineae bacterium CG2_30_57_67, assembly GCA_001872455.1. Lineage (GTDB taxonomy): Bacteria > Chloroflexota > Anaerolineae > Anaerolineales > Villigracilaceae > UBA8950. Next base: position 5,821 of record MNXJ01000077.1, read on the forward strand.
TCCGCCAGGGCGTCAGCGGGAATATCCGCCTGCGGCGGCAGGCTTTCGTCCTTGGTATTGGCGAGTACGGCAACCCGCCAGGGTTTTGCTGGACGGACAATACTGGGAGGCTTTTCAGTCTCCGGTTGCGAGGGTGTGGCCATTGTTTGCTCCTTGATGGTTGAATAAACCGGGGCGTAGTATATAACAACCTGCTCAAAATACAAGATGTTAGTTTCTGGCGATTGCCCACAAGTCACCAACTTTCGTCCTGATGTCAAAAGCGGCATCAATGTCGCGCTACGTTGTGCAACATTGATGCCGCTTTTGTCTAACCGAAAGGCTTGCGCTACACTTCACCGGTAGGAAAGATGACCTCGAAGATGGAGCCCTGTCCCACCTGGCTGGTGACTTTGACGTGGCCGCCGTGCAGACGGGCGATGCTTGCCACGATGGCGAGTCCCAGCCCACTGCCGCCGGGCGTCGCGGCGGAGCTGGATTCATCGCGCGCGCGCTTTGTCAATGCGGTAGAAGCGGTCGAACAAGTGTGAAATGTGTTCGGGGGGAATGCCTGGCCCGGTTCGCGCGCACCCAAGCCGATGCCTGTTCCGGGCGCAGACCGGCTGCTACCAGCACGGTTTTTTGACGAGCAACATCGTTTTGAGCAGTGTATTTAATAGACCTGTTCCTGAATAGCTGTTTGTCCTTAAATCCACTCAAAAATGTCATTGCGAGCCACACCCGCCCGCCAGGGCCGGTGTGGCTCGCAATGACATCCTCCAAGCGGTAAATTGCAGTAAATTTTCTATTCAGGAACAACTCTAATAATCACGGAGGCACTTTGGAAATCTTCGGGAGACCCATCACGGAGCAGGGCTTTCTTAAAGTCGAAAAACATCTAACGCGAATGAGCAAATTCCACAAATTTTACTGGGGTTATTCGCGCCATTCGCGATAAAAAGCATCGTGACTTCAAGAAACACCTGCATCACGGGGCAAGGCACCTTGCAATAAAATAGCCTTATAATCGTTAGTTGGAGACACAAAATGAAATTACCCCTCAACCAAATCCTAACGGGTGATTGTGTTGAAAGTTTAAACTCACTGCCTGAAAAATCCATTGACCTGGTATTTGCAGATCCGCCCTACAATTTGCAGTTAAAAAACGAATTACACCGCCCCAACATGACCAAAGTTGATGCAGTAGATGACCTTTGGGATCAATTTGATACTTTTGAAGCGTATGATGAATTCACTCGAAAATGGCTCACGGCCTGCAAACGGGTTTTGAAACCGACCGGCTCAATTTGGGTAATAGGTTCTTACCACAACATTTTTAGAGTTGGAACCACCCTGCAAGATTTGGGTTTTTGGATATTAAATGACGTGATTTGGGTCAAGACAAATCCAATGCCTAATTTTCGCGGCGTAAGATTTACCAATGCCCACGAAACACTGATTTGGGCCAGCCCAGAGCAGGGTGCAAAATATACGTTTAATTATCGGGCCATGAAAGGCCTGAATGAAGAAAAGCAAATGCGCTCTGATTGGTGGTTGCTTTCATTGGCAACGGGTTCGGAACGTATCAAGGATGAAAATGGCGCCAAGGCGCATTCTACTCAAAAACCCGAGGCTTTGTTGTATCGCGTAATTCTTTCATCGAGTAACCCCGGCGATGTTGTCCTAGACCCATTCTTTGGCAGTGGCACAACAGGCGCGATCGCCAAATGCCTGCATCGAAACTGGATTGGGCTTGAAAGAGAAGAAAAATATATTCAGGTGGCGCAAAAACGAATTGACGCCATTCAACCAGAGACGTTTGACCCGCACACTTTTGATACAAGAAGCAAAGCCAAATCTGCACCCCAAGTGGCATTTTCTGCGCTGGTGGAAAATGGTTTTTTACAAGCAGGCCAAAAATTGTTCTTTTTAAAAGATACGGCTCGCTCAGCAACCATCAAACCAGATGCGCGGATTCGTACAGCAGACGGTTTTGAAGGGAGTATTCATCAGGCTGGCAGCCATTACATGAACGGTTCTCCCTGCAACGGATGGGAATATTGGTATTTACAGGAAAATGATGGCTTGATTAGTTTGGACGATGTTCGTCAAAAATACAGGCTGGCCGAATTACCGCCAAATCAAAAACCGACGCGCGAAGACCCAAAAATTCAGGCAGGGTAGGGTAAAATCGCCCGATTCTCTATTCAAAGGACATATCGTGTTTGAAATCTTATTTTTAGGTACTTCGGCTTCTGCGCCATCCGCCAGGCGCGGACTCTCCGCTTCCATCGTTCAACACAACGAATACCGCTTTCTGATTGACTGCGGCGAAGGCACACAGCGCCAAATTTTGCAATCCGGGCTGGGTTTCAAACATCTCACCCGCATTTTGCTCACCCATCACCACCTCGACCATATTTTGGGGCTGGGCGGGTTAATGTCCACCTTTTTACGCTGGGAGGCCATTGAGCAATTAGAAGTCTTCGGCGGCAAAACAGCGCTGGAACGAGTAAAAAAGCTGGTTTTTGACGTGGTACTGGCCGGACGCAAACCGCCCATGCCGCTTTATTTTCGAGAAATTGTGCCAGGGATAATTTTCGAGGCCGACGATTTCACCATCAGCGCCATCCCCGTCACCCATCGCGGCACAGATTGTTTTGGCTACATCTTCGAGGAAAAGGCGCGCCGCCCGTTTTTGAATGACAAAGCGACAGCGCTGGGCGTACCTTTCGGCCCGGAACGCCGTCTGCTGGTCGAGGGCCAGAGCATCACCCTGGCGGATGGAAAAATCATCTCGCCAGAAGATGTGCTGGGCGCGCTGGAGCGGGGCACGAAACTGGTCGTCATCGGCGACACGGGCCGCACCGACAACTTGCTCGAATTTGTGCGCGACGCTGATGGTCTGGTGATTGAATCAACCTACCTGGAAGAAGATGTCGAAATGGCGCGCCAATTTTCCCATCTCACCGCCAACGATGCAGCGGAACTGGGACGCAAAGCCGGGGTTAAGCAGTTGCTTCTTACGCATATTTCGCGCCGCTACCGCGAAAAAGATGTGGTCACTGCGGCCCAAGCAATTTTTCCAACGGCGCAAGTGGCGCGCGACTTTGATGCTTTCATAATTAAACGAGAAGGATAGCAAAATGAACGACAAGTCTTTTACGCTGGGTGTTCTTACCTCGGGCGGCGACGCCCCGGGAATGAATGCCTGCATTCGGGCAGTGGTACGCACCGGCATCGCCAACAACTGCCGGGTAATCGGCGTCAGCAACGGATTCGACGGGCTGATTAACGGCGAGTTCCGTGACCTGGGGCCGCGCGATGTGGGCGGCATTTTACAGCGCGGCGGCACAATTCTTCAGACACGGCGCAGTGACCTGTTCCGCGAGGCGCGCGGCCAGCGCGAAGCCATCCGCCGCATGAACGAAGCCGGCATGGACGGGCTGGTCGTCATCGGCGGTGACGGTTCACTCAACGGCGCATTCGCCCTGCACAACCAGGGCATCAAAGTCATCGGCGTGCCGGGTAGCATTGATAACGACATCTGGGGCACCAATATTTCGATTGGTGTGGACACAGCCATGAACACCATCATGGAAGCCGTTGATAAACTGCGCGATACCGCTTCTTCGCATGGCCGCGCGTTTCTAATCGAAACCATGGGACGCGGCAGCGGCTACCTGGCCGCTATGGCCGGGATTGTCTGTGGAGCCGAAATTATTCTCATTCCCGAAGTGCAAATAACCGTAGAAGAAGTAGCGGACGCCATCGAAGACGCCTACAAACGCGGCAAAACCCACGCCATCATCATCAACGCTGAAGGCTCGGGACACAAAACTGCCGAATTGGCGCAAGCGCTGGACGATATGGACGTGGGTTTTAAAACACGGGTGACAATTCTCGGCCACATTCAACGCGGCGGGTCGCCCACCGCCTATGACCGCCTGCTGGCTTCGCAGATGGGAGTCAAAGCGGTGGAAGGCCTGCTGGCCGGCACAAGCGGCATGATGACCGGGCTAAAGGGGCGCGGCGTAGATTACGTCGCTCTAGAGGAAGTTCTCAGCCACAAACGTACCGTCAATCTGGATTATTACAACATGGCGCGCACGCTGGCGCGCTAAAATTAAAAAATCAAAAGAGCGGGGATGGCGAATGGCCGTCCCCGCTCTTTTTCGTTAAATTTTCAAATCCAGGTGGGTTCTTCGTACACGCCAAAAGCCTGTTTCATCACGCCAATCATCTCGCCCAGCGTGGCGTAGGCGCGAACGGCGTCGAGGATGTAGGGCATGGTATTTTCCGTCCCCTGGCAGGCGATACTCAGCCGGTCGAGCGCCTGGCCGACGCGGGCAGAATCTCGCTCGCGACGCACCTGCTCCAGGCGGGCAACCTGGCGCTGATAGCCTTGCGGGTCCATTTCGAGAATCGGCACGCTGATTGGTTTTTCCTCCACATAAGCGTTCACGCCGACAATTTTGCGCGCGCCACTATCAATTTCGCGCTGATAGCGGTAGGCCGCGTCTGAAATTTCACTTTGGAAGAAACCTTTGTCGATGGCGGGCAAGACACCGCCCAGGGCTTCGATGCGCCGGAAATAATCATAGGCTTGCGCTTCTATGCGGTCGGTTTGCGCTTCGACGAAGAACGAGCCGCCGAGCGGGTCCACCGTGTTGGTGACGCCGGATTCTTCGGCGATGATTTGCTGGGTGCGCAGGGCAATCGTGACAGCTGATTCGGAGGGCAGGGCCAGAGCTTCGTCCATGCTGTTGGTGTGCAGGGATTGTGTTCCGCCCAAGACGGCGGCCAGCGCCTGCAGGGCGACGCGCACCACGTTATTTTGCGGCTGCTGCGCCGTCAGCGAGACGCCCGCCGTTTGGGTGTGGAAACGCAGCAGCCAGGAGCGTGGATTTTTCGCCCCGAAGGTTTCGCGCATTTCACGCGCCCAAATCCGCCGGGCGGCGCGATATTTGGCGATTTCTTCAAAAAAGTCGTTGTGGGCGTTGAAGAAGAACGAGAGGCGCGGGGCAAATTCGTCCACGTCCATGCCGCGCGCGATGCCCCAGCGCACATATTCCATGCCGTCCGAGAGAGTAAAAGCCAGTTCTTGCGCGGCGGTGGAACCCGCCTCGCGGATGTGGTAGCCGCTGATGGAAATGCTGTTCCACTGCGGGACGGTTTGCGCGCCAAATTGCATCGTATCCACCACCAGCCGCATCGAAGGTTCGGGCGGGAAGATGTATTCTTTTTGGGCGATAAATTCTTTAAGAATGTCGTTTTGGGTCGTGCCGCGCAGCTGGTCGGGACGCAGGCCCTGCTTTTCGGCGGCGGCGATGTACATAGCCCAGATGATGGCCGCCGGGGAGTTGATGGTCATGCTGGTGGAAACTTTGTCGAGCGGAATGCCCTCCAGCAAAATTTCCATGTCTTTCAGCGAGGAAATCGCCACGCCGCATTTGCCAAATTCGCCCAGGGCTTCCGGCTGGTCGCTGTCGTAACCCATCAGGGTTGCCAGGTCGAAGGCGATGCTCAGGCCGGTTTGGCCCTGTTCGAGCAGATATTTGAAGCGGGCGTTGGTTTCCTCGGCGGTGCCGAAGCCGGCGAACATGCGCATCGTCCACAGTTTGGAGCGATGCAGGGTGGGATGCACGCCGCGCGTGTAAGGGTACTGCCCCGGCAGACCCAAATCACGCTGATAGTTTTGCTCGGCGACATCCAGCGGGGTGTAGAGGCGGTTGATGGGTTCGGAAGAGGTAGTCAGAAAGTTTTTTTTGCGTTCTGGTAAATTTTTCAGCGCCTTGGCGAGGTTCTTCTCCTCCCAAGTTTTGAGCGATTCCTGCAATGTGGATAGCTTCTCACGGTCATACATGACGGGCTCCTTGATAAATCAAATAAACGAGGGAGTGCAAGTCAATTATAACCGCGGGACGAATCTTTTCAATAAGACGCAAGATAAATCTCACGTTACGGTGTACCGCAAAGTTTTTGCAGCAGCGTCATTTCTTCGGCTGCGCTGGAAATTTCGCCATCCAGCCGGGCGGCGCGCAGACGGCGCAACACTTCGCCAAAGCGCGGGCCGGGGGCAACGCCCAGGGCCTGCAGACGGGCGGCGGAAAGGTGCGGGTGAATGTCCCGCCATTTTTGGGCGTAGATTTCCAATTCCGGCTGGCGAGTGGCGAGGAAAATGGCATAGACCGCCAGCAGCGGGACGGATTCGAGGCGCGCGACCCAGGCGGAGGGACGGCTGCCGCGCAGAGTGGGCAGTTCGCGGCGCAGAGCGGCGGCGGCGCTGACGGTTTGGTACAACCAGGCTGGCAGAATCAGCCGCGCCTGTAGTTTTTGCAAATCGCTGGCGGGGAGCGGGGAAAACCACAAGGTGTAGGTCAGCGCTCGTTGCGGCGGGTACGCTTTCAGCGGGGAAGTTCCCGACCAGGGGGCGGATAAACCGCCCAGCGCAGGCGCCAGGTTTTCGCGCAGGTCAGCGCCGCGCGGCAGAACCTCCGCAATGATTTCCAGCAGGCCAAGTTGGTCGAGACGCATCAGCGTTTCGAGGGCGCGCGGCTCGTCCAAAATCAGGTCGAGTTCGTGACGCAGGCGTTCCGGGCTGAGGCGGGCGACCAGCGGCAGGGCGGCGGGGAAAAGCGCGAGGGTGGACGGGGCGATGGAAAAGCCATAACGGGTTGCGTAACGCGCGGCGCGGTAGAGGCGGGTCGGGTCGTCGAAAAACGAGGCGTCGTGCAAAACGCGGATAAGGCCGTTTTGTAAGTCGGCCTGAGCGTGGTGCTGGTCAAGCAGCGCGCCGTCGGCCAGGCGGATGGCGAGCGTGTTGAGGCTGAAGTCGCGGCGGGCGAGGTCGTCGGCCAACGTGGACGGCGTGACCTGCGGCAAGGCGGCGGGGCGCGGGTAGGTTTCGCGGCGGGCGGTAATCAGGTCGAGGGCGGGGCCGCCGGGGGCCTGCCAGGTGGCGGTGAGGAAGGCGGCGTGCTGGGTTAGTTTTCCACCCTGCGCGCGCTGCAGGGCGCGGCCAACGGCGGGCGCGTCGCCTTCGATGACGATGTCCAGGTCGAGCGCGGGACAGCCCAACAGCAAGTCGCGCGGGGCGCCGCCAACCAGGTAACATTGGCCGGGGGCCAGGCGTTCAATTTGCTGAAGCAGGGGCTGGGCGGGCAAAAGATCGAACAGGGACATGCAAAAAGTATACTAGACTTCTCCCAGCCGTGAGCAAATTCATTTTTTGCGGGTATAATAGCCGCCATGTTCACCAACCCGTCCCCTGCCCCGCACCACCCCACCTGCCAGGCTGGATAGGTTCGTTTGGTTTTGACAAACGGCTCCCAGACCTGGCGAGCCGTTTTTCTTTGCGAGTATGCCATGACCCACTTGCTCATTCGCCGCGCAACCCCTGCCGATACAGAAGACTGGCTGAGAATGCGGCTGGCCCTTTGGCCGCATCACAGCCCGCAAGAATTGCTGCCCGAAATGGAAACCCTGCTGGCTGAACGCTGGTCGCCGGTCTTTGTGGCGGCGCGCCCCAGCGGAGGGCTGGGCGGATTCGTCGAAGGCGGCCTGCGCCGCTACGCCGATGGCTGCGACAGCAGCCCGGTCGGCTATATTGAAGGCTGGTACGTAGATGAAGATCTGCGCCGTCAGGGCGTGGGGCGCGCGCTGGTCGCCGCGCTGGAAAGATGGGCGCGCGAACAAGGCTGTACCAAAATGGCCTCCGATACCTGGCTGGACAACGAAACCAGCCGCGCCGCGCATCTGGCGCTCGGCTACACCGAAAGCGAACGGCTGATTCACTTTTGCAAACCCATCGCCGAAACCGGCTCTACCGCCGCCAACGGGCGCAGTTTGGACGAATTAACCGCACTGATGGACAACTTCGTGCGTTCCAAAGGCTGGTACGCAGCCGAAAGCCAACGCCCGCAGACGCCCAAAAATCTGGCAATTTCGCTCGCGCTGGAAAGCGCCGAGGCGCTGGAACATTTTCAGTGGCGCGAAACGCCCGCCGACAAAAATGCCCTGGCCGCCGAACTGGCCGACATCAGCCTGTATTTGCTGCAATTGGCCTCCATCAGCGGCGTTGACCTGGAACAGGCCGTGCTGGATAAACTGGCGCTGAATGCGGCGAGGGAGTGGCGGTAGACAAGTAGACAGGCGAACAGGAAAATACCCATGAACATCACCGTCTTTGGCAGTTCACAACCCCAACCTCAAAGCCCCGCGTATATGGACGCCTACACGCTAGGTAAATTACTGGCCGGGAGCGGACATACCGTCATCACCGGCGGCTACATGGGGACGATGGAAGCCGTCAGCCGCGGCGCAAGCGAAGCGGGCGGAAAAGTCATCGGCGTCACCTGTCAGGAAATCGAAACCTGGCGCGGCGCGAAAGCCAACGCCTGGGTGCAGGAGGAACGCAAATTTCCCAGCCTGCTGTCCCGGCTGGAGGAACTCATCCGCGCCAGCGAGGCCGCCATCGCCCTGCCCGGCGGCCCCGGCACGCTGACCGAAATCAGCCTGCTATGGAATCTGCTGATTGTGGAATCGCTGCCCCCCAGGCCGCTCATCCTGGTTGGCGAGGGCTGGCGGGCCATCTTCGACCAGATTTTCCACTCCACCGGCGCTTCCACTGCCGCCAGCGCAAAAAAATTGCTGACTTTTGCGGAGGATGCGGAAGCGGCCATCGGCATCTTGGACTCCAACGTCTCCTGATGTTGAAATTAAAACAAAACCCCGGTTCAAAATTGAAAAATTTTGGACTCAAAAATACGAGAAGAGGACAAAATGGCAGAAGAAAAACTTTCCACCCGCGCCGAAAATTTTTCGGAATGGTACAACGAACTGGTGCTCAAAGCCGAGCTGGCCGATTATTCGCCGGTGCGCGGCTGCATGGTCGTGCGCCCCTACGGCTGGACGTTGTGGGAAAACATTCAGCAGGCGCTGGACAAACGCTTCAAGGATACCGGTCACGTCAACGCCGCCTTCCCCCTGTTCATTCCCATGTCTTTCTTTGAAAAAGAAAAAGAACACGTGGAAGGTTTTGCGCCCGAACTGGCAGTCGTGACGCATGGCGGCGGCGAAAAACTGGAAGAGCCCCTGGTGGTGCGCCCCACTTCCGAAACCATCATCGGCTACATGTACAGCAAGTGGATTAAATCCTGGCGCGACCTGCCCGTGCTGATTAATCAGTGGGGCAACGTCGTGCGCTGGGAACTACGCACCAAACTCTTCCTGCGCACCACCGAATTTTACTGGCAGGAAGGCCACACGGCCCACGCCACCGAGCAGGAAGCCCGCGAAGAAACCCTGCGCATGTTGGATGTTTACGCCGATTTCGCCATCAACGAAGCCGCCGTGCCCGTGCTGAAAGGCATCAAATCCGAAACGGAAAAATTTGCCGGGGCGGTCATGTCCACCACCATCGAAGCCATCATGCAAGACGCGCGCGCCCTGCAAAGCGGCACCAGCCACTACCTGGGGCAGAATTTTGCCAAAGCCTTCAACATCCAATTCACCGACCAGAACAACGAGCTGCAATATTGCCACACCACCTCGTGGGGACTTTCCACCCGCATGATTGGCGCCATCATCATGACGCACGGCGACGACCAGGGGCTGATTTTGCCCCCGCGCCTGGCGCCCATTCAGGTGGTGATGATTCCCATCTTCAAGAACGACGCCGAAAAGGCCGCCGTGCAGCCGGTCGTCAATCGCATCTGGCAGGAACTCAAAGCCGCCGGAATCCGCGTCAAAGTGGATGAGCGCGAGGGGCTGACTCCCGGCTTCAAGTACAACGACTGGGAAATGCGCGGCGTGCCCCTGCGCATGGAAATCGGCCCCAAAGATGTGGAGAAAAATTCCGTGGCGCTCGCCCGGCGCGACAAACCCGGCAGAGACCCCCAAAAACCAGGGGCAGGCGGCAAATCCTTCGTCTCACAGGAAAATCTGGCCGCCAGCGTCAGCGGAATGCTGGTCACCATTCAGGCCGCCCTGCTGGAGCGGGCCACCGCCATGCGCGACAGCCACATCCGCGACCCCAAAAACTACGAGGAACTCAAACAGGTCGTCCAAAACGATTGGGCTTTCTCGTACTGGTGCGAAAGCAAAGCCTGCGAAGCCAAAGTGAAAGAAGATACCAAAGCCAGCACGCGCTGCATTCCGCTCGAAGGCCAGCCTGACCACGCCGGAACCTGCATCGTGTGTGGAAAACCCGCTACACGCAAGGTGTATTTCGCCAAGTCATACTAATGCCTGCCATTGATATTGCCCGTCTCAAGATTCAAGCCGCCGTGCTGGTCGAAAAATTTGACCAGCCGGCGCTCTTTCTCAAAAACCTGCGCGAAATTCTCGACCTGTACGCCGATCGCACGCTGCGCGCCAACGTCACCGCCCCGGCTTCGGTTTTACCTGCCTACCACACTCCGCAGGCGGTACTGCGTCAAATTGAAATGGAGCTCAGCCCACTGATAGCCACCTTCCCGGCGCAAACCATGCTTCTTGCAGACACACTGTGGAATGATGGCACGCTCGAAACCCGCCTGCTGGCCGCCAGCCTGCTGGGACGCATTGATCCGGGTACGCCACAACTGCCCGACCGCCTGACAGACTGGGTAACACATACCCGCGACGCCACCCTGCGAAACGCGCTGCTCACCATCAGCCTGAAACGCCTGCGGCGAGAAACCCCCAACCAATTCTTAAGCCTCATGCAGCGCTGGCTTTCGCCTCTAACGCCGAAAATGTGGTCAGACGGCCTGCAAGCCCTGCTGCCGCTGATTGATGACCCGCGCTACGACAACCTGCCGCCCATTTTCGACCTCTTCCAGCCCGTGCTGGAAAATGCCTCGTCCAACCTGCAAAATGAACTGGCGCTGGTCATCAACGCCCTCTACCGCGCCTCACCCGTCGAAACGGTTTATTTTCTGCGAAAAACCATCCGCGCACTCAACCGGCCCGCGCCAATACTCACAATTCGCCGCACCCTGCCCTGGCTGGAAAAAAAATTACAGCCTCCGGTGCAAGAAATGCTACGCACAAAAAGCGCTATGGTATAATCCCGCTTCGCTTCACCAAAAACTATGGCCGAACCTACTCCCCAACAAACCAAAGTTTGCCCCACCTGCGGCACGCGCCTGGCCGAAAATGCCAATCGCTGCCTGGTGTGCGGCACCGAATTAACCGCCAGCGCAGAAATCAAAAAGCCCGCATCGGTGCAAGCCAGCCGCATGCCCGAAATCACCCTCAGCCTGCCGCTGGCGCTGGGGCTTTTGGCGCTCTTTCTGATTGTTGGCGCGGCGCTGGTCTTCATCGTTTTGCGCGTTACCGGGGCCAATCTAGCCGCGGCTGGCAACGGCGCTACCGCCACCGTTACCGTCACGCCCACGCTGACTGCCACGCCAACCGAATTTTTCACCGCCACGCCCGCCCCCACCGCCACCACCCAACCGCCGCAGGAGTACACCGTTGCCAGCGGCGATAACTGCCTCTCCATCGCCGTTGCTTTTGGCGTTTCGGCGCAGAGCATCATCGTGCTGAACAACCTGCCAGTCGCCTGTAACACACTCGATATCGGGCAAAAACTCAAAGTTCCGTACCCGACCCCTACGCCGCTGCCACAGGCCACCAATACGCTTGAACCCGCCGCCGCGACCCTGCAAGCCTGTGACAAAGTTTATTACACCGTGCAGGCCAACGACACACTTTCGTCGATTGCCAGCAATTACGCCGTACCGATGGACGCCATCAAAGCCTACAATGGCCTGCCCACCGACCAGGTTTATCTGGATATGAAGATTATCATTCCGCTGTGTGAGCGCGCCGCCACGCCCGGGCCTTCTCCCACGCCGACCATTCCGCCGCCCTACCCCGCCGCCAACCTGCTCCTGCCGCCGGATGGCGCATCTTTCACCCTGGCAAATGACTCCATCACCCTGCAATGGGCTTCGATTGGCACACTGCGCGACCATGAAGCCTATCAGGTGACGGTGGAAGATGTGACCGATGGGCAGGGACGCCGCAAAGTGGAATATGTCACGGATACCAAGTTTATCGTTCCGGGATCCTTCCGCCCGACAGACAGCCTGCCGCACGTCTTCCGCTGGTGGGTCACCACCGTCCGCCAAAACGGGTCGGATGACCAGGGACAACCCATCTGGGTAACAGCGGGAGCGCAATCAGCGCAACGCGTCTTCTCGTGGCAAGGAATCGCCCCGGCAGGCACACCGCAACCGTAGACGCAAAAAACAGTAAAACTGCCCCCCTTTTAATGTGGATTGGCGATACAAAAAAAAGACTTCCGTTGTAGCGGAAGTCTTTTTTGATTCATATTAATCTACGCGGCGGCTTTGGCAACCACGTCTTCGAGCATGGCCGTCGAAAGGCTCTTCGGACGCTCAATCGGCTGACCGAGGGCGCGCGCCCAAACGTAGTTGGGGGTCACGCCGAGGGCGCGGCCAACGCCAAAGAGCACGGTGTAAAAGTCAAAGTCGCGCACGCCGTAATAATACTGCAGCGTGCCGCTGATGGCGTCCACATTCGGCGCAGGGTTTTTCGCCTTACCCTGTTCCTTCAGCACCGCCGGAACCACGTCAAAGACCAGGTCAGCCAGGCGCAGCAGCTCGTCTTCGGGGAAGCGCGCTTTGGCAAAATTCATCTGCGCCATGTAACGCGGGTCTGGCACGCGCAAAACCGCGTGGCCGTAGCCGGGGATGACCTTGCCGCTGTTGAGCGTGTCCCAGGCGAATTTGTAGAGTTCCTCGCGCGAGGGCACGCCGCCAAATTGCTTGTGAACATCCATCAGCCAGCCCAGGCATTCCTGGTTCGCCAGGCCGTGCAGCGGGCCAGCCAGACCGTTCAGCGAGGCAGAGAAGGCATAGTACGGGTCCGACAGCGCAGAACCGACTAGGTGCATGGTGTGCGCCGAAACGTTGCCAGACTCGTGGTCGCTGTGCAGGATGAAATACAGTCGCGCCAACTCGGCGTAGCCCTTCACGTCTGCCACGCCCATCATGCGGGCAAAGTTCATGCCATAATCCTGGCGGGCGTTATATTTCGGCTTTTTGGTTTCACCAAAATATTTCATGCGGTAGATAAACGCCGCAATCACGGGCAGTTTGGCGGTCAAATCCATGCTGTCTTCGAGGGCAGCTTCCCAGTACACGTCTTTCTTCATGCCTTCGTGATACTTCTTGGCAAAGACCGAGCCATTTTGCAGAGCGAGCACCGCCTGCGAAAAAAGCGTCATCGGATGCGTCTCTTTGGGCATGGATTTCAGCATCTTGTAGACGTAATCCGGCACGTCGGCGCGTTTGGCCCAATCGGCCTCGACTTCTTCAGCCTGAGCCTTGGTCGGTACCTCGCCCACCATCAGCAAATAATACAGGCCGCCAACGTAGGGCATTTTCGCGCCGCGCGGCTTGGGCAACGCCTTCAACACTTCGGGGATGGCCATGCCGCGGAATTTGATTCCGGTGGCCGGGTCCACGTAGGAAATATCCGTCACCAGACTTTTGATGTCGCGCATTCCGCCGACCACCTGACCAACAGTGACCTGCGCCACGACGACATCGGCGTGTTCCTTGGCGAGGGTCTTGTAGCGTTCGCGCCAGGAGGGGAGTTGAGTGGCAATTTTTTCGTGAAGAATCATTTTCGACTCCTTTGACAGAGAAAAATAACCCCAAAGGGCGATTTTCCCTTTGGGGTTTTTACAGGCTAGAGAGCGACCAACTTCTTGAGCGCGTCGTGCGTTTCTTTGACCGAAACCGCCGATTTTTCAAAAGCGGCTTTTTCGTCCGCATCCAGGCTGTATTCAACGATGCGTTCCATGCCCTTGCGCCCCAACTGGACGGGCGCGCCGAAGAACATGTCGTTCAGGCCGTATTCGCCTTGCATGAAGGCCGAGCAAGGCACAATCAGGTGCTTGTCTTTGAGGATAGCTTCAGCCATTTGAGCGCAAGCCGCGGCGGGCGCGTAATAGGCCGAAGTTTTGAGCAGGTTGACGATTTCGCCGCCGCCTTTGCGGGTGCGGGCGACAATCGCCTCCAGCCGGTCGGCAGGCAGGTACTCGCGCAGCGGAATCCCGGCTACGTTGGAGTGGCGCGTCAGCGGAACCATCTCGTCGCCGTGGCCGCCCAACACGTAGCAGTTGATATTTTCGACGCTGACGCCGGTTTCCATGGCGACAAAGGCGCGCATGCGGGCCGAATCCAAAATCCCGGCCTGACCAATGACACGCTCGCGCGGCAGACCGGTCTTTTTCAGCGCCAGGTAGGCCATCGTATCGAGCGGATTGGTCAGCACGACGAAGATGGTATCGGGCGAATACTTCAGGCACTGCTCCGCCGCCGGGCCGACAATGCCAGCGTTGGCCGAGAGCAAATCGTCGCGGCTCATGCCCGGTTTGCGCGGCAGGCCAGCGGTGATGATGACGATGTCCGACCCGGCGGTGGCGGAATAATCATTCGCGCCCACCAGGGAAACATCCTTACCCACAATGGGCATGGCTTCCTGCAGGTCGAGGCTTTTGCCCTGCGGTACGCCTTCCACAATATCCACCAGCACAATATCGGCCAGTTCACGTTCAGCCAGCCAGTGAGCGGTGCTTGCGCCGGTCATGCCAGCGCCGATGATAGAGATTTTGTTCATTGCTCCTCCATAAGCAAAAAGTAGATTCTTTATACCCTACCGAGCGGTAGGGACATAGTTCTTTTTGTCACACTTTTTCTACAAAATTGTAACAAAAAAATGGACTAAACCAACTGCTTTTCCAAAAAATGCGTGGCCTGAATTGCTGCTGCGGCGCCCATCCCAGCCGAGGTGACCACCTGGCGAAAGTGGTCGTCGGTGACTTCGCCCGCCACAAAAACACCGGGCAGGCTGGTTTCCATGTGAACGTTGGATTGAATGTACCCAGCTTCGTTCATTTCCAATTGGCCGCGAAACATTTGCGTGTTGGGCGTGTGGCCGATGAAGATGAAAACGCCGTCGGTTTCGAGCGAGGTTTCCTCGCCGGTTTGTAAATTTTTCAGCGCCACGCCGGTCACTTTGTCGCCACCCACAATGCGGGTAACAGCGCTGTTCCAGATGAAATTCACTTTGGGATGCTGGAAGGCGCGGTTTTGCAGAACTTTCCCAGCGCGGAGTGTGTCGCGCCGGTGAACTATGGTCACCGAGGCGGCGAAACGCGTCAGAAACAAGCCTTCCTCCAACGCAGAATCGCCGCCGCCGACGACAATCACTTTTTTATCCTTGAAAAACCAGCCGTCGCAGGTGGCGCAGTACGAAACGCCTTTGCCGGTTAATTCGACTTCGCCGCCAACTTCGAGGTGGTTGGGGCGCGCGCCGGTGGCGATGACCAGCGTTTCAGCCAGATAAACGCCGTTGTCGCCGGTAACTTTGAAGGGCCGCTGGCTCAGGTCTACGCTTTGGGCCGTGTCAAACTCCACTTTGGCGCCGAAGCGCTCAGCCTGTTTCTGGAAGAGTTCGCCCAATTCGGGGCCGCCGACGCCTTCGGGAAATCCCGGATAATTTTCGATGGTGTGAGTCAGGGCGGCCTGGCCGCCGAATTCCATGCCGGTCAGCACCAGCGGTTCGAGTTCGGCGCGCGCGGCGTAGAGGGCGGCGGAAAGCCCCGCCGGGCCAGAACCCAGCACGAGCACTTTAACTTTTTTGGTGGCAGTGGATGCAGAAGGAGCAGAAAGGTTTCCCAAATTGAACATTTTTACCTCGGACTGTGGATTTTTCGATAGAGTCATTTTATCAGATGCGCGCCGCAGAAGAAAGTGACCGAGAAGATGGAAAACATCACCCGCTTTTGGTGACATCCGGCCAGAGAAAAAAACACTGATTTCTGATACACTCACTTGTGACAAATATCACAATTTACCTGGAGGCGCTTATGAGTGAACTTCGCATTGACGCGCTGTTGCCCGCCGAAATGGCGACGCGCGCCGAATATTTGGGGGTACGCAAAGCGGAAATGCCCGCCCTGAAAATGTTTATGCTGGCGGTTTTGGCGGGGGCGTTTATTTCGCTGGGCGCAATTTTCGCCACGACGGTCAGCGCGGGCGGCATGGCCATCAGCGCGGCGGATGGGACGGCGGCCTTCAGCGCCGGGATGCCCTACGGCGTGACGCGCCTGCTGGCGGGGCTGGTTTTTTCGCTCGGCCTGATTTTGGTGGTGGTCGGCGGGGCGGAATTATTCACCGGCAACAATCTGATTGTGATGGCCTGGGCCAGCAAAAAGGTCAGCACGGCGGCGTTGCTGCGCAATTGGGGCATCGTCTACGCCGGTAACTTTGTCGGCTCGATCGGTACGGTTTTTCTGATGCTGATGACGCGCCAGTACACCTTTGGCGGCGCGGCGGTCGGCGTCGCCGCGCTGAAAACGGCGGTTGCCAAATGCCAGTTTACCTTTTGGCAGGCGCTGGCGCTGGGAATTTTGTGCAACGCGCTGGTTTGTCTGGCAGTCTGGATGACCTTCAGCGCGCGCAGTACGACCGATAAAATTTTGGCGATTATTCCACCGATTACGGCGTTTGTGGCGGCGGGGTTTGAGCACAGCATCGCCAACATGTATTTTGTGCCGTACGGCCTGCTGATGGCGCAGTTTGACCCGGATTTTGTCGCCAGTGTGGCGGCGAAAGTGCCGCAGCTGGAGGCGCTAACCTGGGGCAACTTCCTCGTTAATAATTTAATTCCCGTCACGCTCGGCAACGTCATCGGCGGGGCGCTTTTGGTGGCGGCCATTTACTGGGCGGTGTTCCTGCACCAGCGCGAGAATTAATTCGGCGCGGTGTAAATCCGACTCGTTACGCCAGCCCGAAGGGCTTCGGTGTACTGAGGCAGGGCTTCCAGCCCGCCGAACCAAGTGGAAAAACAGGCGGCTGAGCAGTTACCAGCGCGACATGAATGTCGCGGCACACAAGATTGGAAGGAGAAAAATGATGAAATCTTACGTACTCATCAAAGTCCGCACCGGAGAAATCAAGGAAGTCGTCAAGCAACTGCGCAAAATGCCCAACGTCAAAAGCGCGGAAATGACTTTTGGCCCCTACGACGTGATTGCCGTTTTGGAACACGCCGACCTGAACAAACTGGGCCTGCTGATTGCCGCAGAAATTCAGCCCATCCCCGGCATTGAGCAGACCCTGACCTGCCTGGCGGTGGAGGTGTAGCAGGGAATAGGGAATGAAACCGCCGCGCCGCGGGGAGAACTTCCCAGGCGGCGCGGCTGCTTTTTTATGCGGTTTTTCTCGCGCCATCGCTCAACTGCGGGGGATGGAAAAGAACAAAGAGCAATCGGTTTTTTAGAGAATCAGAGATTCAGAGACCAGAGTTTCAGAGTTCAGGGGTAGGAGAAATGGGAGCAACACAAAACCGAAAACCGCCGTAGTCGAAACGGTAGTTCGGAAGGTTCCAGCGACGGACCGCGGCGCGCACGTAGTGACGATCGTTGTAGAACGAGCCGCCGCGCAGAACGCGGAAGCCCGAATCTTGCTCCGCTTCACGGCCATCGTCCGGCTGGTAGGGGTACGGCTTATACAGGCTGTGCGTCCACTCCCACACGTTGCCGCTCATGTCCACGCAGCCATAGGGGCTGTCGCCCTGCGGCGAATACTGCCCAACCGGCGTGGTGTCTTTGACGTTCATGTTAAAGTTACAGCGTTTTGGATTGGGGTCGTCGTTGCCCCAGGGGAACAGGTTACCAGCCGTACCGCGCGCAGCTTTTTCCCATTCGGCCTCGGTTGGCAGGCGCAAGACAAACGCCGTCGAAGCCAATGGGCAGGCGGCAGCAAAGTTGCCAGCCCGAAACTCCCGCTGCAGCCAGGCAGCGCAGGCCTGCGCGTCCTCCCACGAGACCTGGGTAACCGGGTGATTTTGCTTATTTTTCACGCCTTTTTTATCGCCGCGCGGGTCGTCCCAGCGCGCGCCCCGGGTTTCTTCCCATTTACTACCCGTATAAACGTAGCCGCTGCCTGTTTTTTCGGCAGTCGTCTGGTAGCCCGGGTTGGCTCGCATGAAGGCGGCAAATTGCGCCACCGTCAGCGGGGTGACGGCCATCCAGTATTCCGGCAGAGCAATGGCGCTTTGCGGTTTTTCGTCATCGGATGATTCCTTGTCGGCAGCGCTGCTGCCCATCAGGAAAGAACCAGCCGGGATGCGCACAAACTCAATGCCCGCCAGGGTAAAGCGGTTGGCAGGCGGCGGGGCGGCTTCTGCCGTTATAGCCTGCGCCGCGCCGCGGCGGGTTGGCTCTTTGCCAGCCAGCAACTCGCCGCCGAAAGCGGGCTCGTTTTCAGCGGGCGGCGTCTCGGGCTGGGCCAGGTCTGCCAGGTAAAGCAGGCTTTGCAGGCTGTCGCGGCGGGTCAGTTTGGCTTTGTAGGGTTCAATTTCCAGCAGCACGCGCAGCATTTCGTCGTTCAGGTCGGCTTTAAAACTGGCGGCGGCTTCCAAATCGCCATGCGCCCACAGAAAGGCATTCTCAAAGAGTTCCTGAATGATTTTGTAATGGCCCTCGCTGGTAGGTTTGATGCGGTACAGGCGTTCACGGAAGCGGCTGGAGGCGCGCATCAACACTTCCCAAGAGACGTAGACGTCGTACTCCACCTTGAGGCCGTCGCCGCTGTTTTTCCACATCGCCCAGCGCAGGTTGACATCGTTGAGGAAGGTTTTAACCTTACGCGGGTTGCCTCCCGCGCCTTCGGCCACTGTGCGCCAGTGTTTGCTGAGGGGTGAATCTTTGGGGAGTTGCTGGCGGACGAATCCATCCATTTTATCGGTCGAAATGGGCGGCAGGTTGAAGCGCAGTTGAATAATTTTTTCGAGGTAGTCTTCGGCGTTTTCGCCGGTGACGCTTTTTTCGCTGTAATATTTTTTTACGGCGTCTTGCACAATACCCGCATCGGCGCCCAGCACAAAAACGCAGCCGGTTTTATCCACGAACAATTTTATCGCTTCCAGCACCTGAACAGTTTTCTCGGGCATACAGCGGTCGAGGTCGTCAATGAAAATTACCAGCGCGCCGCGCTTTTCGTCAATTTTTCTTTCAGGCGCGCCGTGCACCCACAAAGCCAGCAGGCGTTCAAAAGCCTCGTCAAAATGGTCAAAAAAAGCGCTGTGCGATTTGATGGGTGAAATATCTTTGTGTTTTTGGGGGTCAAACTGCAGGCCCAGCACGCCAAAATCCACCTTCAGGCTGTTGAGAAACATGGCGGGGAAGTCGTAGCCGGGCTGTTCGGGGTCTTCCAAGCCAACCCTGATTTTTGTCAGAAAGCGCTCTTTTTTCATGGCCTGGACAATCACGCGCACCAGCGCGGCCAGCAGTTCCTCTTCCTGGCGATATTTCCAGGCGTTGAACCAGACCGTTTTGCAGGCGCGGAACCGGCCGGGAGCAGTTTTTCCGGCAAAAGGGTTTTCCCCGCCGCTGGCGGCCTGGTCGAGCATTTTGCGGACGCGCTTCAGCAGGGTGGTTTTGCCGCTGCCCCAGGCGCCGCTGACGCCAATCGTCAGCGGGGTGCGGGTATTTTTATCGGCCACCAGCCGGGCGAGGGTCACGGCAAAATCGTCAAAATGGAAATAGGCCGGGTCGTCGTCGCGCAGCGGCTCGTCATGCAAAATCAGCGGGGTTTCCAGGTCACGTTTTTCGGGCATAGCGTTTCTCCCTCAAGCAGATGTTCCCCATTGTAGCGCAAAACTGCCAACTTTTGAACAAATACGACAGAAATGCCGCGGCGCAAAAGAGGAGAAGAAGAAGAAAAACAATGAAATCTTGGTTCATGTGTAAAGAGTGTGCAGGCTGCAAGGCTTGGTCGTTCAAAGAACAAAAATCTTAACGCAAATTTTCCGAATGAAGCGAATAACGCGAAAAAATTCGCGTTTGAAACATGACTTATTCCCTTGCCTCGTAAAAAACGCTAGATTATCTGGCGTTTTTTTGATGTCAAGTTCATGGCTCCTGCGATTGCGCCTGCGCGGCGAGAGAGTAAGATAGGGCTAGAAATAAATCTGTCTATCTCAAAAAGGAGCATCTCATGAACATCCCATTGCTTATTGGAATTGCCGTCCTGGCGCTTTTGCTCGTCCTGCCAGCCGTCAAAATCATCTGGCAATATCAGCGCGGCGTGGTCTTCCGCTTTGGCAAACTGGTCGGCGAGCGCGGACCTGGCTTCAACGTCATCGTTCCGTACATTGACCGCTTGATCAAAGTGGACATGCGCGTCGAGACGCTGGTCGTCCAGCCGCAGGAAGTCATCACCCGCGATAACGTCACCGTGCAGGTAGACGCGGTTATCTTTTTCCAGCCCGTGAACGCTACCGATACGATTATCAAAGTCGGGAATTATGGCAAGGCCACCAGCCAGATCGCGCAGACCACACTGCGCAGCGTGCTGGGCCAATCTGACCTGGATGAACTGCTGGCGCACCGCGATAAGATTAATCAACGCCTGCGCGAAATCATTGACAGCCAGACCGAACCCTGGGGCGTGAAAGCCAACATCGTCGAAGTCAAAGATGTGGTATTGCCCGAAGCGCTCCAGCGCGTCATGTCCCGTCAGGCTGAAGCCGAGCGTGAAAAACGCGCCAAAATCATTCACGCCGAGGGCGAATTGATCGCCTCCGAATCCCTGGCAAAAGCTGGCGACACACTCGCCGCCTCCCCAGCCAGCCTGCAACTCCGCTACATGCAAACCCTGGTTGAGATGGCTGGCGAAAAGAACGCCACCATCCTGCCCATCCCGCTCGACCTGCTGCACGAATTTAGCAAAGCGCTCAAGGAATAACCCGCTTCTCCTTGTGTAGCAATAAAAATTGTTTCGGGTAACAAAAATTTCAGGTTCAAAAGGACCTGAAATTTTTGTTTCAGATATTTTTCTACTGAAATAATCGCCCAAAAGGCTAAAAAACGGTCGAAATCTCGCAAAAAAACTCATGGACGCTCTTTCAGATGTAAAAAGGCTCTCGCAAGATACCGAATACAGGATATAATTAGCGCAGACAAAACAAACCGCTACCCTCGGGGCGTTCGTTTAAGCGCCGCTTGCTGCTCTAACAGTAGGCGGCGCTGCTATTTAATCCCTGTCATGAGACACAAAAATATACGCGCAACGCGATTGCGGTAAAATGTCCGCATACATCTATAAAATTTAATTTACGTAGATATGGGCAAAACATTTTCAGATCAAAAGGAGAACTCACGAACGGAATACTGACACTTTTAGGGCTGTTGCTGTTTGCGCTGATTGCAATTGCCACGCTGGTATTGTTGTCGGGCATCCGCTTCATCCCCAACAACCGCATCGGTATCGCGCAGGCGCTTGCCACCGAGGAACAAGTCCGCGCCTATGGCGGGGCCGCAGTTCCAGGTGACACAGCAGGCGCTCAACCACTTCTCGGAAGCCATTCAGCAATCGGGCGTGGATGTCGTTCCGCGCGTGATGGTGGCCGGAAACAGCGAACAGGGTAGCAGCGGCAATGTGATGGAATCTCTGCTGACGATGCTGCTCTCCGACCGCTTCAGCGCACTGGCAGAGGATGCCACGAAAAAGGCGGAACGCTCACCCGAAGCGGAAGCCCTGCGACAGCAAATTTACGAAAGTATGAAAAATAAAACCGCCGCCACAGAAACCAAACCCGGCGAGAAGAAATAAACCCGTTTAACAGGAGCAGGCCGCGCCCCGGCGGAAAAACACCCAGCCGGGGCGTTTCTTTTCTTCATCGCTTCCATTCCAACCAAACCGCGCTTATAATCCCAGCAATTCTTAAAAAAGAGGCCAGTAATGCAAATAGACAAATGGATTAACCGATTGGGTGTTGTCGGCGCAACCTTGGTTCTCACCCTGGCGGCAATTGTCGTTTCACTTCTGATTGGGCTGGTCATTCAGTTTAGTGGCCGCGCCGGCTTTGGCGCGCTGATACTGGCGATCGTGTTACCGCTGGTCATCGTCACCCCGCTGGCCTACCTGGTCTCTACCATGTGGTTCCATCTGGAAGAAGCCGATATTGACCTGAGCCGCAAAGAAACCCAAATTGATTACCTGAAAAAAGTAACCTCCGAAAAAGACAGCTCCGAAAAAGACCAACTCATCCGCGACTTGAACTCGTTTGCCCAAACCGTCGCGCACGACCTGAAAACCCCGCTGACAACGATTCTTGGTTTCTCCAGTATGTTAGCCGACCATCAGGCACAATTACCACCCGAACAGCAAAAGGAAGCCCTGCAAACCATCGTGCGCACCAGTCTGAAGATGAATAACATCATTCAAGAACTGCTCCTGCTGGCAGCGGTGCGCCAATCCTTCGTCAAGACCGGCCCAATGCAAATGAACGGAACACTCAGCCAGGTGAAGCAACGCCTGCAAGGCATCATCGGCAGTTCCGAAGCAGAAGTCACCTTGCCAGACGCCACCAACTGGCCCAAGGTCATTGGCTACGCGCCATGGATTGAGGAAGTTTGGATTAATTACATCAGCAACGCCATCAAGTATGGCGGCACCCCCCCAAAGGTGGAATTGGGCGTTGATCCCGATTTCTGCAAATCGGCGGCAGGACGCAGTATGGCGCGTTTTTGGGTGCGCGACAACGGCACAGGCATCCCCGCCGAAGAACGCAAACAACTCTTCAGCGAATTCACCCGCCTCGACCAGGTACGCGCCGAAGGGCACGGCCTGGGGCTGTCAATTGTGGCGCGCGTGGTGGAAAAACTCGGCGGCGAGGTGGGCGTGGAAAGCGAATCCGGACAGGGCAGTCTCTTTTACTTCACCCTGCCCATGCTGATGGTGGAACCTTCAACCCGCGTGCGCCCACAACGCATTTGGCCGAAAAAATAACCTACAAACACGCCCGTAACGCGAATCTCAGCTTTGCGCTTTTTGGAGCAGGCCGTGAAACAAAAATACTTTATTGACAGCCACAAAGCCATCACTTTTCTGTTAATTCTGGCGCTGATGGCCTGGTTTCGCCGCTGGGAAAGCCCAACCGCCTGGCTCTACCTGGCGCTGCACGGCTCATACGGCCTGTTATGGACACTAAAAAGCCAAATTTTCCCCGACAAACAATGGGATGCCAACTGCAAATTGGGCTACGGCCTGTTCATCTGGGCCGGGCTGAGTTTATACTGGATAGCCCCGCTGATACTTGTTTCGCAAAACGTCCAGGCGCCGGCCTGGCTGATGGGCGTTTGCGTCAGCCTGTACACCTTTGGCATTTTTTTTCACTACGCCGCAGACACGCAAAAATACATTGAGTTGAAATACAATCCCGGCCAGCTCATTACCGACGGGCTGATGGCGCGCACACGCAACATCAACTATTTTGGAGAAATGCTCATCTATCTCGGCTTCGGCCTGCTCGCCATGCACTGGATTCCGCTGGCAGTGATTGCGCTTTACCTGGCCGTCATCTGGCTGCCGAACATGCTCAAAAAAGACAAATCGCTCAGCCGCTACCCGCAATTTTCCGAATACAAGAAAAAGAGTAAGCTATTTGTGCCGTTTGTGCTTTAAGAAAATGAGAGCAAGAGATGAAAAGATGACTTGATTTTCACCATTCATCATTCATCACTCATCATTCACCATTTCAAGGAGACCCCCATGCTTACACTGAAACTTGATACCGCTACCACAGGTCCGATTTTCACCCCGGCGTTAGCACCGGAAACTCCCGCCGCAAACGCCCCCGGCGCCGAAAATGGCGACATCCGCACCATTAACGGGAAAATAATCATTTCACTGGGAATGCAGAAAAAACTCAACCCCGAGTCCATCCGCCGCGCGGGCGGAGCACTCGCCAAATGGTTAGCCAACAACAATGTCGCCGAATCCGCCATCGAGTTAGGCCCGCTCTTTATGTTGGGGATGCCCCCCTTCAGCGCTTTCAACGCCCTCGTGGAAGGATTGCTTCTGGGCGCGTTCACTTTTTCAGCCTACAAATCGGAGAGTAAGGAAAACTCCACAAATTTAACTCTTCTGATGGATCCGAAAACGGGACCCAGCGCAAACGAATTATCCACACTCCTGCAACAAACCAGCATCACCTGCGAAGCGGTCAATCTTGCGCGCGCCTGGGCGCATGAACCTGCCAACGTCATCAACCCCATGACGCTGGCGGCGCGGGTGGAAACCCTGGCCGCAGAAAGCGGCCTGAAATGCACTATTCTGGATGATAAACAATTGAATGAAATGGGCGCGGGCGCAATTGTGGCCGTCGGCAAAGGCTCAACCACGCCCAGCCGCCTGATTGTGCTGGAGTATGCCGGAAAAAGCGACGAAAAGCCGCTGGCGCTGGTCGGCAAAGCCATCACCTTTGACACCGGCGGCTACAGCCTGAAACCGGTGGATGGCATTGTGGGCATGAAATATGACAAATGCGGCGGCATGGCGGTCATCGCCACGCTGGTGGCCGCCGCCCGCCTGGGGCTGAAGACGCCGCTGGTCGGAATCATCGCCGCCGCCGAAAACATGGTTTCGGATGTGGCCTACCGCCCCAACGACATCATCAAAACGCTTTCGGGCAAAACAGTAGAAATCATCAGCACCGACGCCGAAGGCCGCCTGGTCTTGTGCGATGCGCTGACCTACGCCCAGCAAAAGTTCGCCCCGCGTGCCGTGATTGACCTGGCAACTTTAACCGGCGGCGTGGTGATTGCGCTTGGCTCGACCCGCGCCGGATTGATGGCGAACAACGACGCCCTGGCCGAGGCGCTTTTCGCCAGCAGTGAGCGCACCCACGAGCGGCTGTGGCGTCTGCCGCTGGATGACGATTATTTTGAATTGATTAAAGGGGATGACGCCGACATGAAAAACTCGTCTGGCATTCGCAAGGCGCACCCGGTGACAGGCGGAATTTTCCTCAAGCAGTTTGTGGCCGATGACATGCCCTGGGCGCATCTCGACATCGCCGGAACGGCGGACGTAGAACGCGACGCGCCTTACTGCCAAAAAGGTGCAACCGGCTTTGGCGTGCGGCTATTGCTTGATTACCTGAACGGGCTGGAGTAGATACGAGTCCGCGCGTCACACGGCGCAGATCAAAATCAAACAGGCAGTAGATCAACTCGCCAACCGCGAAGTTGCCAGGTTTCAGGTTGCAAAGCTCAAATTTGCGCGGCCTGTTGCAAGAGCGCCAGCAAACGGGGAGCGGTCACTTGCAGGCTATATTCGGCTTCAAAACGAAGCCGCCCAGCCCGCCCCATTTTCTGGCGCAAGGCTGGCGAATTTTTCAGCGTAAGGATGGCATCCAACCATTCAGCATGGCTTTCGGCCAGAAAGCCGGTTTCGCCGTGGCGGATAATTTGGCGGTTAACACCAACAGGCGAGGCGATCACCGGCAAGCCGCAGGCCATGTATTGGATGAGTTTATAACCGCACTTACCACGTTCAAATGGCGCATCAGGCAGAGGCATGATGCCAACGTGAAAACCCTGAATGGCAGAAATTTCGCCAGATTCGCTCCATGGCACGGTAACAGCCTCCAGCCCAGGCAGGGAGCCGCCCACCAGCGTAATCTGCACGCCAGCTTGTTTGCGCGCTTCTTCCAGAGCAGGTTTTACCAACGTCAGAAAAGGCGCAGTAACGGGAGAGCCAATCCAACCAAGTGTGAAGTTTCCTTGCGGCGGCGCAACAGCCGGCTGATAGCGCAGGCCATCTACCACACTGGGCAAAATTTCCACCTGTACAGCGCGCGCCTGCCGGGCGCGCGCGGCCAGGTAATCATTGCCTGCAATGACGATGCGCGCATGGCGCATGACAGAATCAATGCTCTTGCCGAGCACGGCGCGTACCACACGGCTGGAATGTTGGTCGTAACGATGAAAAACAGCGTCGTCGTAATCTGCCACATAGGGACGCGGCAAGAAATTTTCGAACCGGGCGGGGAGCCAGGGGAACAGTTGTGTCTCCAGCCAGATTAAGTCATAATGAGCGAGGCGTAACAATGCAGTCAGGCGGGAAAAATAAGCGCGGGCAACGCTCGTCAAAGATGGCTTATTTCCGGCGTACAAAGCGCGCAGGTAGTCATCATCAAAAAGCGGAGCAACATCC
Organism: Anaerolineae bacterium CG2_30_57_67; assembly: GCA_001872455.1. Lineage (GTDB taxonomy): Bacteria > Chloroflexota > Anaerolineae > Anaerolineales > Villigracilaceae > UBA8950. The sequence continues at coordinate 31,836 of MNXJ01000077.1, forward strand.
AGATGAATTCCATTTGCGCGCAGAAAGGGCAGATATTGATAAAACCGCACCCGGCTGGAAGCGCCAAGCGCCGCATAACGAGCGAGAAGCAGAATTTTCATATTTTTTTGAGGGCGCGGCGCAATTCAACACCACGGTTATAAGGCTCAAACCAACCGTGCTCCATGGATGTTAATATTTCGGCATCTGATGCAACCCGCTGGCATTGTGTTTGGCGACGCTTTTCCAGCGCACGCCGCAATCCACGCGCGGCATCCAGTTTGGAACGTATCAAGACACGTCCACGTCCGCGCAAGAGATAATAGCCAATATAAATCAGGTTGGCGAGTAAATGCTGAGGCAGAAAGCGCCAGAACAAATGGCCGGGCATATTGCGAAGCCAAATCCATACCAAGTTGCGGTTGGCATGGTAGATGGCAAAATCGCTAGCGATGCCCAATGAAGCGGATGCGATGTGATAAACGACCGCATCTGCGACATATAAACAACGATGTCCCATCAAACGCAGACGAAAACTCAAGTCTACATCTTCAAGGTAGCTGAACAAGTCTTCATCAAAACCGCCGACCTGCAAAAAGATATCTCTCTTATACAAAGCGGCGGCGGCACAAGCGCCAAAAACTTCACGATTTTCCAAACCACGGCTATTTACCGGATAGCCCAATCCCCAACGCCAGGCCAGTCCGCTCACATGATAGGCATCACCGTCGCCATCCAGCAGGCTGGAATCTATGGCGCTGACCTGACGCGAGGCAAAAAAACTATATTGTTGGCTGTGACGAACAGCCCGCAATAAATTTTCCAGCCAGGTTGGTTCAGGAAATGCGTCCGTATTTAAAAGCGCCAACCACTCACCTGTAGCCAGACGCGCGCCCAGATTGTTGCCAGCGGTAAAACCAGTATTTTGGGACAAACGCACCACGCGCAAAGATAGCCCCGGCCAGCGGCTTTCAATTCCATCTACACAACCATCCGTGGAGCCGTTGTCTATAATCACAACTTCAAAATTCTTAAAGGTCTGGTCTTGCAAACAGCGCAAACAGCGCGGCAAGTAGGCCGCGCTGTTCCAGGTCAGTAAAAGGATGGAGACGGATGAAGACAACACGATGTTATTTTACTCGACTCTTGAGGTGCTACCCCTGAACACGCCAATCTAATATCACATACCATGATTGAGGAATGTTAGTGAGCATATTGCTTGTCCATAAATCAGGCGTCCACTGCGCAGTGATATTGCCCTCCCCATAGGTTTTGGGATGGCCGCTTCGATCAACAATATACCCGCCATAGGTTTGCATAGCACGCGCCCAGACAATACAGCCCTTCAGGCCACCGCAAACTTGCTCAATTTCGAGCAGGGTAATTTCAGGGCGAATGGCAAGGTGAGCGCCTTCAGGAATATCGTAACGCCACGAACCCGTGCCATCTGTTTTTTTAAAGGGCGGTATGAATGCAGGGAAACCGTTCGCCACACAGTTGGATGGTGAGCAAGGATAGTTATACGCAATGGTGACAGCGTGGTTAATATCGCCACGCTGGACTTCACAGGGACGCACAATGCCCGCCAGCGCGCCCACTCCGGCGCCTCGTTGAGAAAACCCCGCGGGCGGCAAACCAGAATTCCAGATATGATAACGATAAAGTCCGCCTGCTGTCCAATGACCACTCTGGTCAACTTGACCGTGATTAATGCCCCATTCCTCGCCAGTATCTATGTTAATAACAACCAGTTCGCCATCCGTACCCGGGGCTGGCAGCGCCCCAAGCGGAATGGGGGCTAATTGTGACGCTCCCTTTTGTCCGTAATAAACAACGGTATCATCTATCGCATCTTGAAATCTGCTTTTGCTCCAAAGCGCTACTGAAACCAATGGCGTTTGATTGGTTACAAAATAAATATTTGGCGCATATTGTGAAGGGTCTGAACCAATAGATGTGCGGGTTTTAAAGAATGCGCTCATCATTTGCGAACTATCTGGATGAATACGCGCCGTTACCCAGTTAATAGGCGTATTCCAAATGGACGTTTCTTGATAAGGCCGCTTGCAAAAAGTTAAGATATCTGCAGGCGATGGGTAATTTTTCACCACAAGCGGCAAATAAAGCAAATAATTAGAATTCCCTTGCACTGACAAATTCGCACCGGTAAAGGCAACGGGCAAACCGAGAAATCTATTGTAGGAATCAAAAACACTTTGCCTGAACTGATAGAAGGCGCTGGTTAAGACTGGCTTTTGGGCATTTACCAATAATACACACGCAATACCATATACCAATATTCGCATCATTCGCTTTCCTGACAAAAATAAATTTAACGTGGCAACAGAGTGAACGTGAGGGAACAACACGCAATGAGCAGGCATAGTCACAACCCGCTCACTGCGCGCCTATAAAAAAAACCTACTACAAACAACGATACTTTCGTGATTGTAGTTCATACTGTACTCCTTTCCAAGGACAACAACAAGCCACAGTTCGAAAGGGCCTGAATGTCTCCCATAGTACAGTATCCTTGTTTTCATACAATCCCACAATAGAGTCAAAAGTAACACCAACAACTTACTTAGGCATAGTGCTTTCTCCCTTGCGACACCCAGATGTAAATATTTGGGCGGCGTTTGCGACCACTGCCGGGGCAAGCCCCCAGCGAGACCAGAAGGGTGAGCATCTACGCGAAAAGTTTCCTTTTGGCGTGAAACTATGGGCATTTTTGCCCTATTTAAAATTGCCAAAGCAAAATAGCACATAAATCGCCTTAAAGTTTGTATAATGAATATATGGATAAAAAATCTGTCACTTTCTTCCTCATCGTCATCCTGCTCATTCTCGGCGCGGCCTACTACCTCGTCCAATCTATTCAGCAGACTGCCCAAGGCGCCATCAACGGCGCTGTCGCCCCCTTTCAGCAAAGCAACGCCGCCCTGCAAACCCAAGTCTCGCAACTTGTCAATCCCACGCCCACCATCATCCCCGACCCGGTCACTTACATTACCGAAGTGCGCGCCCTCGCCCGGCTCGAAACCATCCAATACAGCGTCGAAAAAGTCATCACCGCCGAAATCGGCCAGGGCAGTTTTGGTTTTCTCTTCGGCGACAAACTGCTCTTCGTCGCCCACGGCATCGTCATCGCCGGAATCGACATGAACAAAATTCAACCCGCCGACCTGCGTCTGAGCGGCGAAACCCTGCAAGTGCGCCTGCCCGCCGCCGAGGTTTTCATCACCACCATTGACAACCAAAAATCCTACGTCTACGACCGCTCAACCGGCCTGCTGACGCAAGGCGTCAACGACCTGGAAACCCTCGCCCGCCAGAGCGCCGAAGCCGAGATTCAAAAAGCCGCCATCGATGACGGCATTTTGAAACAGGCGCAAAGCAACGCCGAAACTTTCCTGTTCAAATTTTTCCAATCGCTCGGCTACAAAAACGTGACCTTTGTTCAATGACTCTGCTGCAAAAATTCGTTAAACACGAAGGCCTCGAAGGAACACAAAGGAAAATCTTTTTTAACCTTCGTGTACTTTGTAACCTTTGTGGTCAAAAGCCTTTTTGCAGGAGTCTTCAATAAAAATTCCACAATCCGTTACACCCGTCCCGTCCATTCGGGGCGGGTGTATTTATTTTGGAGAAGTTCTGCCGCGCGCGCCTGCTCGGCCTGCGAAAGTTCGCCCCGCTGGAAGGCGATGCCCAGCGTTTGGGAAAACGCCTCGACTGTGGCCTGCGCCGCCGTCTCCCAGGCGATTCCCCGGCCCAGGCAGGTTTGCACCGTCACCGCCCGCGCCAGCAATTTTTGCGCCGCCTGCGCCCGTGCCGATTCATCGGCAAAGACCAGCGCGCGCGTAATGCGCGTCAGGTCGCCCGTCAGCGGCAGGGTACCGTGCTGCAAAATTCCCTCGCGCTTACGCGCCTGCGCCGACCCGATCAGTTTTTTCCCGCCCGCCACAATTTCATAGGCCGACGGCACTTCAAAACAAACCGGCCCGGCCTGTGCGGCGGAGGGCGCGGCGCGCTCTGCCTTGCTGACATCCAACCCCAGCGCGCGGCAGGCCGCCACCAGCGCCGCCGAGAGACGGTTATAACTTTCCAGCACCGTGCCCACCAACAGCGGCTCGTCCGGCGCGACACAGACCGAATAGGTCAACTCATCGGTGTGCAGGATGGCCCGTCCGCCGGTTGGGCGGCGCACCACCTCCCAGCCAAAGGAAGCCAGCGCGGCAAAATCCACATCCGCCACCGGTTGGGCGTAACCCAACGAAAGGCAGGCCGGTTCCCAGGCGTAGAGCCGCAAAGTTGGCAGCGAGTCGCCGCGCCCAGCGGATTCGAGAATGGCCTCGTCCACCGCCATATTCCACGCGCCACGCGCCGCCGGGTGCAAAATCAGCCGCCAAACGCTCATACTTTATCCAACGCGCTCAATTCCAACCAGGCCTGATCTGCCACCGCGTCAGAGACTTCCAACAACGGCGGCTTGACCGACCAGCGTTCCAGCGGATAAAAGCGTGGGAGCAGGGCTTTCAGAATCGGTGGAAAAGGTAGGTATTTATCAAGAATTCTACGGCGGCGATTGAGCGACTCTTGCGCTTCGATGGCGTCACCATCCTGATTGTAAATATCCCAGACCTGGCGCAAAAACGGTGAATACAGGTTCGCCATGGCGGTAATCGCGCCGCCAGCGTGATGTTCGAGGGCGTGCAGGGCGAGTTTGTCGTTGCCAGTCAGCACCAAAAGCGAAGCGCCAAAACGCCGCCCAAGATCAATGGCGTGCGCCGGGTCGCCGGAGGAATCTTTGATTCCGGCAAATTTTTCGGGGTGAGACTCTTTCAGCTGCGCCAGCAAATCCAGGCTAAGCGCCACGCCCGATTGGGCGGGGATGTGGTAGCCAAGTAAATATTTTCCCTGCGGCACGGCCTGGCGGATGAGCAAATCGTACCAGCGGAAGAGTCCGTCCTCACTGGCGGCGCGGAAGTAGTAGGGCGGTAAAACCACGACGCCATCTGCACCCAGTTCAAAAGCGCGGCGCGTCAGGGTAACGGTCTCTTCCAGGCTGGGCGTACCGGTTCCAACCAATAGCCGAAAATTAGGGTAAACCTGGCGCACTTCCTGCGCCACGCGCAAAGCAATTTCGCGTTCACGCGCCGAGAAGGATGGTCCTTCGCCGGTCGTACCAAACAGAAGCGCGCCATGACAACCTCGCGCGGCGAGCAGGCTCAGTAACGGGCACACCGGCTGAAGGCTGATGCTAAAATCAGCCTGGAGCGGGGTCAGGGCGGCGGCGTAAACTCCAGCCAGGGGATGATGCAATTCGGTCATTTTTCGGTTTCCTCAATTTTCAGCACCCGAAACGGGTAAATGTTGATGACTTTCGCACCGTAGTATTCGCTGATATGGTTTTGCAGGTTTTGACGGTAGAACATGGTATGCCCGTGCAAAAAATAACGCGGGCGCGCCAGGCGAATGAGCAGGTTAAGGGCAGCCAGCCCGTGGTGGGGTGGGTCGTCGTCGTCGTGAATGCCCTGCGGCGGCGAGTGGGCGACGAACAAATCCAGCGGGCGGCCAAGCAGGCGCATCCATGTCAGCCGCGGCAGCAGGTGAAAAACGCGCAGATAAAATTCTTGCTGGGTGTACTGGTTAGGGCTGCCCGGTTGATAAAGGACGCTGCCGCCCAACCCGGCGACGCGCAATCCGCGTACCAGGCCAACCCGGCCATCCAGATTGTCACAACCCTGGGCCTGCGAGCGCAAATCGTGCAGGTCGTAGGCCGGGTCATGGTTGCCAGGGACATACATGAGCGGGACGTTATACAGGGAAACCAGAAATTCCAGGTATTCGTAGGGCAGGTCGCCGCACGAAACCAGCAGACGCACGTCCGGGTAGGCTTCGCGCACGGCGGGCGTGAACAGGCGCTCAATAATCTGGTCGCTGACGGCGAGAATTTTCATGGGGAGCTTAATTGTATGACAACCTGGGCTGGCTGTCTACTTTTTTTCCACCACCCAAAAATGCGACAGGCCAAAAAATTGCAGGGGTGTGGATTCCAACATTTGCAGCGCGGCGCGCAGCAATTTCCCCGCCGGCCCAAAGCGGGCAATCAGGTTGTCGTAGGCGCCGAAAATGATGCGGCGCTCCACCACCTTCAGCGGCAGACCGGCAAAGAGTTTTTGCAGCAAGTCGCCCGCCGAATAGACGCGCACGTGCGGGGCGAGCCGGTCGCGCCAGCGGCGCGGCAGATAATTGACCAGCGGCGCGTTGCCGAAATGGTATTTTCCGCGCCAGTAGATGCCGTGCGTTTCAAACGGGTAGCCACGATTGGGGACAAAAATGACGGCGCGCCCGCCAGGTTTGAGCACGCGCGCCATCTCGCGGACGGCGGCGGCGTCATCGGCGACGTGTTCGAGCACTTCGTGGCTGAGAATCAGGTCAAAGGAAGAGTCGCCAAAGGGCAGCGATTCGCCCGCCGCGTTGAGAATATTTGGGGAGCGCGCTCCGGCCTCGGCGGCGCGCTCAAAATCATACTCCAGCCCAAAGATTTTCCCGCCCAACGCGGCGAGATGTTCGACGTACATACCGACGCCGCAGCCGTTTTCGAGGAGGTTGCCGTGAATGCGCTCCCCGGCGGCGGCGAGAATCATTTTCAGGCGGCGTTCCTGCCCTGCGCGCCAAACGTAGGATGGTTCGCCGCGCAGGGCGGCTTTTTCAAGGTTTCTCATCGGGGATTCGGTTGTCCAGTTGTGCAGTTATCCAGTTTTCCGGTTATTCGGTTGTGCAGTTATCCAGTTTTCCGGTTGTGCAGTTGTGCAGTTGTCCGGTTGTCATTCATCATTCTTCATTCTTCCTTTACTTCAGCATTGGCATTTTGATGCCATGCCGTTTGGCCGCGGCGATGGCGATTTCGTAACCCGCGTCGGCGTGGCGGACGACGCCCATGCCCGGGTCAGTCGTCAGCACGCGCTCCAGACGTTTGGCGGCTTCGGGCGTGCCGTCGGCCACAATCACCTGCCCGGCGTGCTGGCTGTAGCCCATGCCGACGCCGCCGCCGTGATGGAAGGAAACCCAGGTCGCTCCGCCGACAGCGTTAATCAGCGCATTGAGAATCGGCCAGTCGCTGATGGCGTCAGAGCCGTCCTTCATCGCTTCGGTTTCGCGGTTGGGGCTGGCGACCGAGCCGCTGTCGAGGTGGTCGCGGCCAATCACAATCGGCGCGCGCACTTTGCCGGTTGCCACCAGTTCGTTAAATTTCAGCCCGGCCCGGACGCGCTCACCGTAGCCCAGCCAGCAGATGCGGCTCGGCAGGCCCTGAAACGGCACTTTCTCGCGCGCCATTTTCAGCCAGCGGCGCAGATGGTCGTCTTCAGGGAAAAGTTCCAGAATGGCCTGGTCGGTGGTGTAAATATCTTCCGGGTCGCCGGAAAGCGCCACCCAGCGGAAGGGGCCTTTGCCCTCGCAAAACAGCGGGCGAATGTAGGCCGGAACAAAGCCGGGGAATTCAAAAGCGTCACTCACGCCGTAATTAAACGCCTGCTGACGGATGTTGTTGCCATAATCAAAAACTTCTGCGCCCGCGCGCTGAAAAGCCAGCATGGCCTGCACATGCTTCGCCATCGAAGCCATCGCCATTTTTTTGTATTGCTCGGGGTCAGAAACGCGCAGTTGATTGGCGGCGGCCACCGTCAGGCCCGAGGGAACGTAATAGAGCGCCTCGTGCGCCGAAGTCTGGTCGGTGACGACATCTGGGATGACGCCGCGCGCGAAAAGTTCGCTGTACACGTCGGCGGCATTGCCGACCAGGCCGATGGAGAGCGGGCGTCCGGCGGCTTTGTTCTCCTCGACGAGGGTCATCGCCTCTTCGAGCGTATCCACCACCACATCCACATAGCCGATGGCGCGGCGGCGCTCGGCGCGCTCTTTGTCCACTTCGACAATCAGTCCGACACCCTCGTTCATGGTGATGGAAAGCGGCTGCGCCCCGCCCATACCGCCCAGGCCGGCCGTCAGCACAAATTTTCCCTTAAGCGAACCCCAGCCGCGCAGTTTTGCCAGCGCGCCGAAAGTCTCATACGTCCCCTGCAAAATGCCCTGCGTGCCGATGTAAATCCACGAACCGGCGGTCATCTGGCCGTACATGATCAGCCCTTTTTTGGCGAGTTCGTCAAAATGTTCCCAGGTGGCCCAATGCGGCACGAGGTTGGAATTGGCAATCAGCACGCGCGGCGCGTCTGTGTGCGTTTTGAAAATCGCCACCGGCTTGCCGGATTGCACCAGCAAGGTTTCGTCTTCCTCCAGGTTTTTCAGGCTTTCCAAAATTGCGTCAAAACATTCCCAGTTGCGGGCGGCCTGTCCGCGCCCGCCGTAGACGACGAGGTTTTCGGGCTTTTCGGCCACTTCGGGGTCAAGATTGTTTTGAATCATGCGATAGGCGGCTTCGCTGAGCCAGTTTTTGCAGGTCAGCTGCGTGCCACGCGGGGCGCGGACAACACGAGGGGATGACATGGGCGATTCTCCTTTGGGAAAATAAAAACTTCTTCGGCGCTATTATACGCGCTGAAGAAGCCGAAATGGTCGCGCCATAACGCCGAACTTTTTCACGGCGTTCCAACCGGCAAAGCAGCACAAAAAACGTAATTACTCAGCCACCAAATATTTTGGCATAGCGGCGGCGGGATAAATCCCTGCCTCAAGTCATGGAAGTCGGCTAAAGCCGACTCACTTGAACAGCCCGAAGGGCTTTTTTTTGTAATGAGGCAGAGATTCAGCCCGCCGAGACGGGCAAAAAGTCAACAAACCTGAGTAATTACCAAAAAACAAAAAATTGGCGACATGAATATCACGTTACGGTTTATTGCCGCAATAAATTCCGCAAATCTTCCTCAATTTCAACGGGGGTCAGGCCATACGGCCAGGTGAGAATCAACGCTCCCTGACGGTCCAGCACCAGCACCGAAGCGGAATGGTCAACCGTGTAAAAGCCGGTTTTCGGGTCGGGGTCGTTTAATTTGTAATAGACGCCAAAGGCTTTGGCCGTCGCCGCGATTTCTTCCGCGCTGCCGGTCAGGCCAAGAAAAGCGGGGTTGAAGCGGGCGGCGTAGGCGCTGGCGATTTGCGGCGTATCCCGCGCCGGATCCACCGAGACAAAAATCACCTGAAATTTATCGGCGTTGGCGCCCAGCCGCCTCAGCGCCTCGCGCAGACCGGCCAGGGTCGTCGGGCAGACATCCGGACAGCCGGTGTAGCCAAAGTATAAGATGACGTATTTTCCCGCAAACTGCTGCAGATCCACCGCGCCCGCGGCAGATTGCAGGCTGAAGCCGGGCATCGGCGCTGGCGGCGAAATGTGACTGCCATTCCAGCGCGGCGGCTGGAAAAATTGATAGAGCGCCAGCGCCCCCATCAGCGCAGCGACAACGGCCATAAAAATCAGGGTTTGACGGTTATTCATTGGTCACTGACAGGGACGTTGACGGTAATTTCTCCGGCGTTTTCAAAGACCAGAGTCACGCTAATCGCTTCGCCCGCTTTTAACTCGCGTTTGAGGCCCATCAGCATAATGTGGTAGCCGCCGGGTTTGAGAATCGCCTCGCCGCCCGCCGGAATTTCCAGCCCGCCGGGCACTTCCCGCATGGACATCACGCCATTGTCCATCGTCGTCTCATGAATCTGCACCATTTCGGCCACGTCGCTGGAGACGGAAACTAATTTGTCGGCGGCAGAAGCGGTATTTTTGATGAGCATATATGCGCCGCTGACATCTGTCACCGCTGCGCGCGCCCAGGGGCCGTAAATTTCAATGCCGTTTTGCGCGGCAACCGGGCCGCCGGAGGCCGGAGCACAAGCGGTCAGCAGGAAAGCCAGCACAACCAACAGAAAAGAAAAATGTTTCATCGAAATCTCCTTGATATCCGCTTTTTGAGATAAGAACAACTGTATGAAATCGTCATAATCCAAAATTTCAAAAAACAAAGGTGGTATTTTGGCCTTATCAGCCGCAACATAAATGTCGCTCAACGTTATGGCTCGTCTTTCCAACCCGTCCAGGTTTCGCTGATTTTCCACAAACGTTGTTGTGTTTCCAAATCGAGCGCCTGCGGCACAACGGGGGCCGGGCGGCTTTCGGCGAAATATTTTCCGGTCACCTTCGCCACTTCGGGCGAGGTCGCCAGATAGACGGAAGTCGCCGCGCCTTGTTCGGTGCTGACGCCGGTGGTGTCGAACCCGGCTTTGAGCAGTTTGGTGGTGACGACGCCGGGGTGCAGGCTGTTGGAGGTGAATTTTCCCTGCCCCAGCGCGGCCAGTTGATTGGCAAACAGGATGTTCGCCAGTTTGGATTGGGCGTAGGCGCGGTAGCCGTCATAGGATTTTTCGGCGTTCAGGTCGTCGAAATCAATTTTTCCGCGGCGATGCGCCACTGAAGAAACCGTCACCACGCGGGCGGCGCTTTCCTCCAGCAGGGGCAGCAGTTCCCAGGTCAGCAAAAACGGGGCGAGGTGATTGACTGCCAGCGTCAGTTCAAACCCATCCACAGAAAGCTGGCGCTCCTTCAGAAAAACGCCCGCATTGTGGATGAGAACATCCAGCCGGTCGAAGCGGGCTTCCACTTCCAGCGCCAGGCCGCGCACCTGTTCGAGCGAGGCCAAATCAGCCTGAGCGATGTCGAGCAGCGCGCCAGGGACCTGTGCGGCGATTTCCTCCTGCGTTTGTTCCAGCTTTTCCAGGCTGCGCCCGTGCAAAATGACCAGCGCGCCGCGCCGCGCCAGTTCCAACGCGGTGGCCCGGCCAATTCCATCGGTTGCGCCGGTGACCAGCATGATTTTATTTTTTTTTGCCATGTTTGCTCCTATGGTTCCGCGTAGACAAAGCGCGCAATCGAAAAGCCGAGGGTGACGGACTTTTCGTTCACGCTGAGGGTCAGGGTTTGGTTGAAGGGTAAAACCTCGCGCACCAAAACGCTTTGGCCGGGAATCAGGCCGTTTTCGTAGAGAAAGTTGAGGATTTGCGGGTTGTCTTCGGCAAATTCGTGGATGCGACGCAAGGTGACGGTGACGCCCGCCGCCAGTTCCGTCAGCGGCAGCCAGGCGCGGGTGACGCTTTCACAGCCCGGCAGGGGATTTCCATGCGGGCAAACCTGCGGGTCGCCGAGCGCCTCGCGCATGCGTTCTTCCAGCAGGGGCGAAATGGCGTGTTCCATATTGTGAGCTTCTTCGTGGGTTTGGGTGAGCGGAATTTTGAACACGCTGACCAGCAGCCATTCCGTCAGCATGTGGCGGCGCACCACCGAATGGGCGGCGGCGCGCCCGGTTTCGGTCAGGCTCAGCCCGCTGCGGCCCGTGCCATGAATCCAACTATCGCGCTCCATGCGCTTAAGCGTCATGGTGACGGTGGCCGGAGCGACGTTGAGCAATTCGGCCAGGCGCGCGGCGATAATTTCGCCGGTGTCGCGTTCCAGCACGTGCATGGTCATCAGATAATCTTCGACGGTGGGCGTCGGGCGAGTCGTATCGGGATGGCGGGACATCAATCACCCTAGAAAGCGCAAGGCGTAGTCTGGACGAATTATAAAAATTAGTATATACTAACTTTTGTAGTACAAATTATGTAAAATCATTTTAACATAGCAGAGAGGGCTGTCAAGCCCAAAGGAGATCGGATGCTGGCAAGTTTTCTACTTTCACTGCGCGAAGGGCTGGAAGCGGCCCTGATTTTGGGAATTGTGCTCGGCGTTTTGAACAAACTTCAGCGCCGCGATTTGACTGGCGCGGTCTGGCTGGGCGCGGCCTCAGCGGCGGCGGCGGCGCTGCTCTCAGCGCTGGCGCTGAACTGGCTGGGCATGGAATTGAGCGGACGCGCCGAACAAATTTTTGAAGGCGCGGTGTTGCTGTTTGCCGCCGCCGTGCTCACCTGGATGATTTTTTGGATGCGGCGCTCGGCGGTCAACCTGAAAAACGAAATCGAAGCCAAAACACACCTGGCGCTGCGCGGCGGTGGGCTGTTTGCGCTGGCTTTCCTGTCAGTTTTCCGGGAGGGCATCGAACTGGCACTCTTTTTGCTGGCCGTGCGTCAAACCGTCAGCCCGCTGCAAACCATCGGCGGAGCAGCGCTCGGCCTGTTCGCCGCCGCCACGCTAGGGGTGGCGCTGTTTTCCTCCACGCGGCGGCTTAATCTGCGTCTCTTTTTCACTGTCACCAATTTTCTGCTGATTATTTTCGCCGCCGGAATGGTCGGGCTGGGAATTCACGAACTGAACGAAGCCGGAATCATCCCCGCGGTGACCGAACATCTCTGGAATTTGAACGGGGTGCTGGACGAAAAAAGTGATCTGGGCCTGCTACTGAAAGCGTTGTTCGGCTACAACGGCAATCCCTCGCTGACGGAAGTGCTCGGCTACCTGGCCTACCTGGGCGGAATTTTCACCTTTCTAGCCGTCAGCCGGGCCAAACCATCTGCCAAAACAGCGCCGGTGACGGGATGAAGTAAAATTGCCCGCATGAAAAACGTTTTGCGCTGGACACCCGCCATGATTCTCATGGCGGTTATTTTTTTGGCATCGTCCACCGCCTCGGCAGACCTACCTGACTACGGCGCGCTGGATACCCTGGTCAAAAAAGGCGGACACCTGACGGGCTATGGCCTGTTGGCGCTGGCCTACTGGTTTGGGCTGACGGGTAGCGGCGTCCACAAACGCCAGTTTTCCCTGGCCTGGAGCATGGCGCTGCTCTATGCGCTGACGGATGAATTTCATCAATCTTTCACCCCGGGGCGTCACCCGGCGCTGCTGGATGTTTTTCTCTTCGACGGCGGCGGCGCGGCCCTGGCGCTGCTGGCGCTGAAACGAATGATGAGTGATGAAAAATGAACCGCTCTTCATTCCGCATTCTGCATTTATAATTCCCGGCCATGACTGATAACATGAATTTTTTCTTTCCCGAACTCAATAACGCCGAAGACGGTGTTGTGCCGCTGCTCCCCGCAGCGATGCGCTTTTTGGAATTGCGCGGCGAGCCGGTGCTGGACGACAACCCGCTGCGCGCCCGCGTCTATGTCGAAGTGACACCCTTCCAAAAACGCCCCTACATTGAGGTGATTCTGCTGGACGAAGACGGCGCCGAAGTCGCCACTGCCAGCGTCATCGAACCGATGCAGCGCAAACACGTCTTCACCCTGCATCTGCGCGGCGGAAAAATGACCGGCGTTTTCCACCTGCGCGCGCGCATGTATTACCCTTCCAACGCCGAAGACCCGACCAACCTGGCAGGGATGACCATTCTCGAAGCCGACCAGGCGGAGGCGGAATTTGTGGTTCCGGCGCGTTAGCCGCCTGGTGACGTTGATTCTTCTACTGACCGCCTGCGCCGCGCAGCCCGACAGCCGATTGACCAGTTCTCCGGTTGTCCAGTTGACCAGTTCTCCGGTTATCCAGTTGACCAGTTCTCCAGTTCTCCAGTTCTCCCCGCAACCGGAAAACCGGAACACCGCCCCGCCGAAAAGCCCACTCTGCTCCCCGCTGGCAGTTCAGCCGCTGGAAAAATTGAGCGAAATCATCACCCAGCCCTTTGCCATGCCGCGCATTTTGAGCGATGGCCGCTACAGCGATGACGCCCATCACGGCGTGGATTTGGGCTACTACACCCGCGATGAGGAAAATTTCACCGGCACGCCGGTACTGGCCGCGCTCAACGGGCAAATCGCCGGTCTGGTGACCGACCGCCCGCCCTACGGCAACGCCATCCTGCTGGAAACACCTTTCGAGCAAATTCCGCGCCGGGTGGTGGAAAGTGAAAAAATTATGAGCGGAAATTCGCTTTACACGCTCTACGCCCACCTGCAAAACGTCGCCCCGCTCCGGCTGGGGCAGGCAGTCGCCTGCGGCGAGCAACTCGCCGAAACCGGGCTGACCGGCTTCACCGGCGGGCCGCACCTCCATTTTGAAACGCGCTGGGGGCCTGCCGGAAGCAATTTTTCCGAGGGAATGGCTTTTTATCGCGCCGACACCAGCGCGGCAGAACGCGCCAATTACGACTTGTGGCGCATGAGCGGCACCTTTCACTTGTTCGACCCGATGGAAATACTGGCAGGAGAAAAGAAATGATGAGGAGAGAGACAGGAAGACAGGGAGAGCAACAGATGAAGAGGCGAGGATATGAGGAGAGAGGCAGACAAGGAGAGAGACGAAAAATCTTCTCATCTTCTCATCATCTCATCCTCTTCTCCTCCACTTTCCTGCTGCTCCTGCTGGCCGCCTGCGCCCCGACGCCTGTCAGCCCGACGCCTGTCAGCCCGGCGGCGCTGACGGGTACGGAAACAAGCGTCAGTCCGACAGTTTCGCCGACGGCCACACTCACGCCCCCGCCGCCTTCACCAACCAGCACGCCCCTGCCTCCAGATGCCGTCTCCGTCTTTTTTCTCTCTGCCGAAGATAACGGCTACCAGCACCTGTTCGCCTACGCCCCCGGCGTTTTGCCGCTCACCCGTCTGACCAGCGGCGCGTGGGACGACATCACCCCGGCGCTTAGCCCGGATGGAACAAAACTGGCTTTCGCCTCCAGCCGCAACGAATATTTTGACCTGTACCTGCTCGACCTGCAAACCGGCCAGGTTTCACGGCTGACGGACAGCCCGGCCTACGACGCATCCCCAGCCTGGTCGCCCGACGGACAATGGATTGTGTACGAAACCTACATCGAAAATAATTTTGAGATTGCCGTTCTCTCCACCTCCGCCGCCGGGCAGGGCGCGCGCCTGACCACCAACCCTGCCAGCGACCAAAACCCCACCTGGGCGCCGGGCGGACGCCAAATTGCCTTTGCCTCTGACCGCAGCGGCGAAGAAGAAATTTGGGTCGCCAACCTGGATACTCCCGGCGAAAACCGCTTTCAAAACGTCAGCAACAACCCGCAAATGAGCGAGACCCACCCCGTCTGGTCACCAGACGGGCGTTACCTGGCCTGGGATGCCGCCAGCCTGACGCAACCCAGCCAGGTAATGCGCTGGGATAGCGCCGCGCCCACCACCCCCGCCAGCGCCATCGCCCCCGGCGCCGCCCCTGTCTGGAATCAGGACGGCGGCCAGGTGGCGGCGCGCCTGCAAGACCCCAACCTTGATTATCTGGTAGCCTACAACCTGCAAGGGCAAATTACCCAGTCCCCGCTGGCGCTCCGCCAAATTCGCAGCATTGTGTGGCGTTCCATTCCTATCCACAGCCTGCCACAAGCTTTTTCACGCTTCGCCGCCCAACCGACGCCGCTCTTTGTGCCGCAAACCCAACCCCCGCAGGAGAATCTACCAGAACGCGCCATCCTCGTCGCGCTGGAAGGGCTGAACGCCCCGGAAGCCCTGTTACACGATTCTGTAGATGAATCTTTTAACGCCCTGCGCGCCCGCGTCAGCGTCGAAACCGGCTGGGACACCCTCGCCAGCCTGGAGAACGCCTACACGCCACTCACCACCCACCTCGACCCCGGGCGCGGCGACTCGTGGCTCTACACCGGGCGCGCCTTTGACATCAACGCCATCCCGCTCAACGTCGGCTGGATATATATTCAGCGTGAAGACTACAACGGCCAAACCTACTGGCGCATCTACTTGCGCGCTCAGTCCCAAGACGGCGGTCAGGGCGAACCCCTGCGCGCCCGCCCCTGGGACATGAACGCCCGCTACGACCTCAACCCGCTTAACTACGAACAGGGCGGCCAACTGATGAAAAACATTCCCGCCGGCTACTGGATAGACCTGACGCGCCTGGCGCGCGCCTACGAATGGCAGCGCGCCCCCGCCCAAACCAACTGGCGCACCTACTTCAAAGGCGCGCTCTTCAACGAATTTATCCAACCCGGCGGCCTCAGTTGGCGCGCCGCCATGCTACAACTCTACCCGGCAGAGATTCTCATCACCCCCACCGTCATCATCCCGCCTACGCGCACATTCACCCCCACACCCACCGGCTACCGCTACAAGACACCCACGCCCACTGTCACTTTTACGCCTACCCTGCGCCCGACCTTCACCCCGGAGCCGTAACCACCCATGCGGAAAGCATTTTTTTTGATGTCCACCCTGGGAGTTTTTCTGGCCGCCTGCGCCGCGCCCACCCCGCCAGCAACTCCCGCGCCGCAGACAGAAACGTCTCCACTAATTGTGGCTCCCGTTGTGGAAACTCTCTCGCCGCTCCTGGCCTGCCCCAACCCCGATTGCCTTGTCACCATCCCCGGCGACGAAACCCCTCAGCCATTGCGTTTCGACCTGCCAACTCCCGGTGCGCAGCCCGTCTCGGCCTGGCGGCCACCGCTTTACCCGGTTCCCTGGGCGCTGGCCGCCTACGACCACTTCTACTTCACCCGCCCCATCGCCGCAGATGAAGTTAACTGGCCGGTAGCCAACTACCGCTACGGCGGCGTCTTTTTTAAAGATGTCACCCACACCGGCGTAGACATCCCCGCCAAAGCCGGAACAACCGTCCACGCCGCCGGGCCGGGAACAGTCGTCTGGGCAGGCTGGGGCCTATTCAGCGGTGAGCCCGGCAATACCGGCGACGCCTACGGGCAGGCCGTCGCCATCCGTCACGATTTCGGTTACAACGGACAAACGCTCTACACCATTTACGCTCACATGCGCCAGGTAGACGTGGCCTACGGCGAATGGGTGGATACTGGCGACGCGCTGGGTGAGGTCGGCGATACAGGTTTCACCACCGGTCCGCATCTGCACTTTGAAATTCGTATTGGCGCAAACGCCTATTATTACACCCGCAACCCCGAATTGTGGATTGCACCGCCGCAAGGCTGGGGCGTGCTGGCCGGGCGCATCATGGAAAGCAGCGGGGAAACCATCAAAAAGGCCTCGGTGTTGGTGCGCTCCCTGGTCACAACGCAAGAATGGACGGTTTATACCTACGGCCCCGAAGCCGTCCGCCCGGATGATTATTACAACGAAAACATGGCGCTGAGCGATTTGCCCGCCGGGCGCTACACTGTTTTTGTGCCCTTTGGGGAACATACCCGCAAAATTGAGCTGGAGATTCGCCCCGGTCAGGTCACTTATTTCACCTTTCACGGCGATGGCGGCTTCAGCCTGGCGCCCCCCATGCCTCCGGGCATGGAAAGTATTTTCACCCCCGTGAAGTAGGGGCGGCCCGCTGGTCATCCCCTGTAAAGGTTATAATTTCAGCACAAGGAGACTTTTATGAACGCAATCATCGAAAAAATTGCCACCTACATCGCCAAAGATATTCTCAAACAGCCCAAGCGGGTGATTACCCCCACAGAAAAACTCATCTCCAGCGGGTTGGTTGATTCCTTCAGCCTGGTGGATTTGGGACTGTTCATCGAAGATAATTTCGGCGTGCGCATTGACGACACTGAACTCAATGCCGAAACCTTCGACACCCTGGAAGAGTTGGAACGGGTGATTAAGGAATTAGGAATTAGGAATTAGGAATTGGAAATTTCCGTCCCCATGCTTTCTCTTCTTCAACAACATTTTCTGAACCAGCCCCAAAAAACGGCCGTCATTTTGCAGCACGCCGGGCAGCCGGACGTTTTAATTGATTATCAAACCCTGCTGGAACAATCCGCCCGGTACGCCCGCGCCTACGAAAATGCGAAAATTTTGCCGGGCGAGGTGGTTGTGCTGATTTTGCAGCACAGCGCCGACCTGATTTTTGCCTTCTGGGGCGCGATACTCGGCGGGCAAATCCCGTCCATCATGCCCTTTCTGACCGAAAAACTTGCGCCAGAGCGCTACCGCGCCGACCTGGCCGCGCTGGTTGGCGTCACCCAACCGGCGGCAATGGTCACCTCGCCCGAGTTCGAGGCTGAAGTGCGCGGCGCGCTTGGGCCGGGAAGTTCCGTCCGCGCGGTACTGCTTACCAGCCAAATTCCGGCCAGCGCGGAGGTCAACTTTCAGCAGGCGGGCGGCCTGGCGCGTTCATCCGAAGAGATTGTCCTACTGCAACATTCTTCCGGCACGACCGGCCTGCAAAAAGGCGTGGCACTCTCGCAGCGGGCGATTCTCAACCAGTTAACCGCCTATCGCGCGGCGCTTCAGCTTCAGCCGGAGGATGTGCTCGTCTCGTGGCTGCCGCTCTATCACGACATGGGACTGATTGCCGGGTTCTTGATGCCCATTTTGAGCGGCGTCACGCTGGTGCTGATGTCGCCCTTCGATTGGGTGCGCGCGCCCTACCGCCTGTTCCAGAGCGTCGGCCAGTATCGCGGCACGCTTTCGTGGCTGCCCAACTTTGCCTACAATTTTTGCGCGCAAAAAGTGCGCGAGCGCGACCTGGCGGGCGTGGATTTGTCCAGCTGGCGGCTGATTACCAACTGCTCCGAGCCGGTCAAGGCCGAAAGTCAGCGCGCTTTTTACGAACGATTTGCGCCTTACGGGCTGAAGGAAAGCGCCCTGGCCTGTAGTTACGCCATGGCGGAGAATGTTTTCGGCGTGACGCAAACCCCGGCGGGGACGCTGCCGGTGACCGATGAAATTGACCGCGCCGCCTACATCAACGAGCGGCGCGCCCTGCCGCCGCAGCCCGGCCAGGCGGCGCAGGTGATGCTGTCTTCCGGGCGGGCGCTGGCAAATACCAAACTGCGCGTGGTGGACGAGGCGGGCAATGACCTGCCCGACCGGGTGATTGGCGAAATTGCCCTGCAAAGCGATTGTATGTTGACCGGCTACTATCGCCGCCCCGACGCCACTGAGCAAGCGCTGCGCGGCGGCTGGTACTTCACTGGCGATTACGGCTACACGCTGAACGGCGAGCTGTTTGTGGCCGGACGCAAAAAAGATATGATTATCGTCGGCGGGAAAAATGTCTACCCGCAAGACCTGGAAGCCCTGGCCTACGAAGTTCCCTGCATTCACGCCGGGCGCGCCGTCGCCTTTGGCATCGAGGATGAAAAAGCCGGAACCGAGGAAGCCGTGATTGTGGCCGAGGTGGACACGGACAACCCGCAAGAGCGCGAGCAAATCGCCGAGGCCCTGCGGCGTCACGTCACCCAAAATTCGGCCATTACGCTGCGTTACGCGCACATCGTCGGCGCAAAATGGATTCTCAAAACATCCAGCGGCAAAACCGCCCGCGCTGCCAACCGGGAAAAATTTCTAACAGAAAGCGCTTGACCTACCGAACATCTGTGCTATACTCTTATCATCGTTACCTTTAACTGCTCTGGAGAAAAAACATGGCTCGCAAATCACAACCTACTGAAGCCCCCACTCGCCAAACCCAGGATGATGCCAAACATTCCATGCTGGAAAAAGCCGTTGGTGACATCATCAAACGTTACGGCGACGGTTCCATCATGCGTCTGGGCGAGGCCCACAGCATGGTCGTGGATACCGTTCCAACCGGCTCGCTCTCGCTCGACATCGCGCTGGGCGTCGGCGGCCTTCCGCGCGGGCGCATCGCCGAAATCTACGGGCCAGAATCCAGCGGCAAGACCACCCTCTGCCAGCACATTGTGGCCGAAGTTCAAAAACTGGGCGGAACTGCCGCCTACATTGACATGGAACACGCCCTCGACCCGGCCTACGCGGCCAAATGCGGCGTGGATATTGACAACCTGCTCGTTTCCCAGCCCGACACCGGCGAACAGGCGCTGGAAATCGCCGAAACGCTGGTGCGCTCTGGCGCGGTGGATATCGTCGTGGTCGACTCGGTCGCCGCGCTCGTCCCCCGCTCCGAGTTGGAAGGCGACATGGGCGACGCCACGATGGGCGTCCAGGCGCGGCTGATGAGCCAGGCGCTGCGTAAACTCTCCGGCGCCATCAACCAGACCAAAACGATGGTACTCTTCACCAACCAACTGCGTCAGAAAATCGGCGTCATGTTTGGCAACCCCGAAACCACCACTGGCGGCCAGGCGCTCAAATTTTATGCATCCATTCGGCTGGACGTGCGCCGCGTGCAAAGCATCAAAGTTGGCGACGAGGTTATCGGCAACCGCACCCGCGTGCGCGTCGTCAAAAACAAAGTCGCACCACCCTTCCGCACCGCCGAATTTGACATCATGTTCAACGAAGGCATCTCCAAAGTGGGCGACTTGCTCGACCTGGCCACCAACCTGGAAATTGTCACCAAACGCGGCGCATTTTATTCCTATGGCGAAATTCGCATCGGTCAGGGACGTGAAAACGCCAAAGAATACCTGCGCCAAAACGGCGAGCTGGCGCGCGAAATCGAAACCGTCATCCGCCAAAAAGCCATGGGCGGAGAGTTGGTTCTGCCAATTGACACCAGCAGCGCAGATACCAGCGCAGAAGAATAAACCAGTTTTAGCCCAGAATGATACAATACGCGCCGTGAAAACAGCGCGTATTTATTTTTTTAAACTTGTTTTCGGGTTGCTGCTCGCCGCTTTGATGAACGCCTGCGCCTCGCAACCCCCCACGCCGTTTGTGCCGCCCACCGCCCCGGAACAAATCAACCCCATTGCCACCGAAATCCGGCTGATCGCTCCGCCAACCGCCGCCTTACAATCCACCCTCTTGCCGCCCAGCGAAACACCCACACCCGCGCCCAGCCCCACCCCAACCTGCCAGCCCAACCTGGAATTTCTGACCGATTTAACCTACCCTGATGGAACTGTCGTCGCCCCGGGCAGCATCGTCGAAAAACAATGGCGCGTTCTCAACAGCGGCAGTTGCAACTGGAACACGGGCTACCGCCTGCGCCTCGTGGATGGCTTCTCACCCCTGGGCGCAGCCCCAGAGCAGGCGCTCTACCCCGCCCTGGCCGGGAGCGAAACCACACTCCAAATCATCTTCAGCGCCCCCAACGAGCCAGGACTGTATCGCTCCTCCTGGCAAGCCTACGACTCAGAAGGCGCACCCTTCGGTGTACCCATTTTCATCGAAATCATCGTCCAATGAAAACTGCAACCTTCACCTACGACATTCACGCCACCTGCCCGCGCGAAAAAGCGCAAAAAATGCTGTCTGAATTCAGCCAGCATTCACAAATTCACCCGCTGATTATGAAGGTGGAAACTGCGCCGCCCCCGCCGGACGTTCTGCGCCGCTACTGGATTACCGACCGGCTAAAATGGGGCATCTTCACCTTCAACATCCGCTACCGCGCCGATATTTTACGCGTCAGCGACGAGGAAATTCTGACCGAAGCCTGCCAGTCGCCACGAACCACCGTCCGCAACCACACCACGCTCAGCGAAAGCGGCGGCGAAACCCACATCCACGTCGAAATGACCCTGACAGCGCCAGATTTGTTATTTGACTACGCTTTTTCCCAGGCGCAGACGGCGCACCTGGAAATGGCGCGGCGCATCAAAACCACGCTGGAAAACCCAAAAATCTGACAGCCTTGGCTCAATGATGGAAAATTCGCTCTTTCTCCAAATCACCGAACTCCTGGCGCGCGGCGAAAGCGCAGCGCTGTGCACCGTCATCGAATCGCACGGCTCGGTGCCACGCCACGCGGGCAGTAAAATGCTGGTATTTGAAGACGGCACATTCAGCGGAACCATCGGCGGCGGCGAGTTGGAAAGCCGCGTGCTGAAGGAAGCCGGGCGTGTCCTGTCGGAGGGCAAACCGCGCAAACTAGCCTATTCGCTGACTGACCCGGCGTGCGGCGACCCGGGCGTATGCGGAGGGCGGGTGGAGGTTTTTGTGGAACCGGTTTTTCCCCCAGAAAAAATTGTGGTGATTGGCGGTGGACACGTTGGCAAGGCGGTAGCGCACCTGGCAAAATGGCTGGGCTTTCGCGTGGCGGTCAGCGACGACCGCGCCGAGTTTTGCTCGCCCGCAGCCAACCCCGACGCTGATGAGTTTTACCCCATGCCGATGGCCGAACTGCCCGCCGCGCTGAAAATCAACCGCCAGACCTATCTGGTGGTTACCTCGCGCGGCAGCGTGGTAGACGTGCCCGGGCTGCCGCCCCTGCTCGACAGCCCCGCCGCGTATATCGGCGTCATCGGTTCAAAGCGGCGCTGGGCCGCCACCGTGCGCGGGATGCAGGCCAACGGCGTCAGCGCGGAAAAAATCACCCGGGCGCACTCTCCGCTTGGGCTGGAAATCCACGCCGAAACGCCGGAAGAAATCGCTGTCAGCATCCTGGCCGAAATTATCGCCCGCCGCAATCACGGCTAGCACCAGAATTTTTTTAATGGGTACAGTACGGGCGAAACCAGAACCAAGAAAACGCCACGTTGTGCGCCATTTATGCCGCTTTACAAGGCGGAGCAAAGATGTGGATGATCGCCAAATTACAGGTTTTTTCTGCCTGCCTGCGCCTTGCCCATCAAGCGCATCACAGCCAATAACATAGGCACAACTTTGATATACAGCGCGTACCAGAGCGGGTTGGGTACAAAATCCCAGGCGCCGAGCGTGCGGACGACGGTTCCGCCCAGGCCTTCCTTGAAGCGAAAAACGCCCCACATGCTGTCGCTTTCGTCAAACACGTCCGGCGCGCCCCACAGGTCGTAAACCGCGCAGCCCTGCGCCCGCGCCCATTGCAGGGCTTCCCATTGCAGCAGGTAGGCCGGCATTTTTTCGCGGTGCGCGGTGCGGCTCATGCCGTAAACGTAGTAGGCGCGCCCGGCAAAAGCGAAGAGAAAAATCGCCGCCACCGCTTCGCCGTCCACTTCGGCAATTAGCGGCTCGGCGAGGGGCGCGGCAGCCGGTTGCTCGGTTTTCCGGTTTTCCGGTTGTAACTGCTCAACTGGAGAACCGGAAAACAGCTTCCACACGGTGCGGTAATAATTTTCATCGCGGATGACAAAGCCGTCGCGCGCGGCGGTTTCGGCGTACATTTTGTAGAGCAGCGGCCAATCTTTTTCGCCGCCGACGCGCACCCGCACGCCCTTTTTGGCGGCCAGGCGCAGGTTGTAGCGCGTTTTTTGCTTCATGCGCGCCAGCATTTCTTCGTCCGATGCGCTGACCGGCAGCAGAACGGTGTTGCGGAATTGAATCTGGTCGGCAGAGAAGCGCCAGCCGCGGCGCAGTAACTCGGCGCGGATGGCTGCGCCCGCCGGGTCGGCGGATTCGCTTTCGGTGGCGGGGATGCCGGTTCCCAGCCGGACATCGGGGTCGAGCTTCAGGAAGATGGCGCCCTGCTGACGGGCGAAGCGCTCCAAGTCGGCCAGGACGCGCGTCCGCAGCGGGACATCGCTCCAGTCGAGATTCGGCCCTTTGGGGCAGTACAAAAGACACAGGCGGGCGGCCAGCCCGGCGGCGGGGAGTTTCTTCTTCAGCACCAGCGCCGCCGCTTCAATCTCCGGTTTCGCCGGGCGTGTTCCGTTCTCTATCTCTGATAACGGATTACTGATGACTGAAAACTGCTTTTCGTCCCAGGTCAGGTAAATGGGCTGCCAGCCGCCCTGGGCTTTGACTTGCGCCCATTCCCAGGTTTGCAGAAAATGCGGGTTGGGCAGGCGGGTGAGCAGGTTATTCCAGGGGTTCATTGGGTTTAAACTCGGCCCAGGATAAACCTGAGCCATCCAGTACCAGCGCCAGTGAATTGAGGATGTTGCGGCCCAAAATCCCCATCGGCTGGTCAATCAGCAGGAATTTTCCCGTAAAATTTTTGCCTAAAAATTTCATTTGCAGGCGCGTCACTTCCAGCCATTGCGAGGTGAGGCCATCAAAGCCTTGCAGTTCATATTTCTGCTGCGGAATTGGGGTAAGTTGCAGGCCATCCAGACAGCGGCGCGGCAACAGGGTAACATCCGCGCCGCTGTCAATTAGCAGGGGCACGGAGGATAACAAAGCGCCAGTTGCCGGGTTTTGCAGGGTAACAAAAGCAACGGGCGCTGGCGGGTCAAAGTTTTCGAGGTCATACTGCGGCATAAGGGGAGTCCTGGCTCACTTCCATTTGAAAATCGGCGCACTGGGCCGGGTTTTTCAGCCGTGGGCTGGCGATGCGCGCCGGGGCGGAACCGGACGAGATTTTTGGGGCTGAAAGCGCTTCTTTCGTTTCTGCCAAAGAAGCGCGTCCCAACGCTTGTAAAAGAGCGCTATAGGCGGCGCGCTCTTCTGCGATGACTTTCTCTGGCACGGCCTGGACGGTGTATGTCATGGTCAGTTGGCGCGTCAGCGCGTAGACGATGTACTGGTTGAGCGAAATTTTCTCGCTCTCAGCCATTTGTTCCAACTGTTGGTGCAGGCTGTCGGGCAGGCGTAAGGTCAGGCGGCTCATGGGATGCTCCTTACCAAAAACATGACATCATTATAGCACCGCCAGCGGTGTCTTTCAAGAAGGTTCACTCTGGTGATTACCCACATCTTTGCATCGCCTGATTCGGCGGGCTGGAAGCCCTGCCTCAGAGCGTGAAAGTCGGATAAATCCGACTCGTTGCGCCAGTCCGAAGGACTTCCACGAACTGAGCAGGCGGCTTTAGCCCCACGATAGAGATGTGGGTAATCACCGCAGTTCATTTTGCCATAAATTTGAGATAGGCCCAATAGAGCGGTGGCTGGTAAACCCGGTCGAGGGCTTGCGCGGCGCGTTTGACGACGCCGCCAAAGCCGCGCTTGAAGCGGTAAACGCCCCACAGGCCATCCGCGCGGGATTCGAACCCGGCTTCGAGGCTTTGCTCGTCTGCATCGGGAATGCCCCACAGGTCGTACTCGCTGCAGCCGCGCTGCCGCGCCCATTGCATCGCCCGCCACTGGAGCAGGTAGGCCGGCATACGGTTGCGCTCTTCGTCGGTGGAAGCGCCGTACAGGTAGCAGGCGCGCCCGCCGCGCGCAAAAACCATCAGCGCGGCCAGCGGCTGACCGGCATATTCGGCGACGAGAATTTCGGCCATGCCCGCCGGGTGGAAGAGGTCGTAGGCTTTTTGATAATACGCGCGGGCGTGGACGCCAAAGCCATCGCGCCCGCCGGTGATTTGCATCAGCCGCTGAAAGCCGTCCAGGTCATCCCAGGTGCGCACGCTGATTTCTTTTTTTTCGGCCAGGCGAATGTTGTAGCGGCATTTTTGTTTCATGCGCCCCAAAATTTCCTCTTCCGAGCCGTCCAGCGAGACGATGATGGTGCGCGGCGGCTGAATGTTGTGGGGGGAAGTGACCAGCGGCCAGCGGTCAACGTCTGCGGGCGTTTCGTCAGCCCAGGCATCCGGCTCAATTTTTAAAAAGATGGCGTGTTTTTGGCGGCAGACGGTGTCAATTTCTGCCAGAAATTCTTCACTGTTCGCGGATAACGGTTTACTGTTCGCCGGTTTCGGGGCGTAGGCGATGGTCAAGCCCAGCGGTAGTTTGCGAAAGAGAATTTGAATCCCGTTCTCACCAGAGACGATGCGCGCCACATCCCAGCCGAAAGCGCGTTTGAGTTCGCCCCATTCGGCGGTTTGTAAAACGTGGGGGTTGGGCTGCCGCGCGATAAATTCTTGCCAGCCGTGAAAGGAAACCTGGGGCATCGTTTTTCCTACACCAGCACATCCGTCACGTCAATCGGACGGAAATTGGCGCGGATGGCCGAGCCGGGGACAACCGCGTCGAGCAGGTCAATAATTGCTTCGGGCTGGCTGGCGGCTACCAGCGCGGCAAAACGTTCCAGCGCGGCGCGCAGGGTTTCCGCGTCGGCCAGGTCTTCGCCGGTTGAGCGGAAAACGTCGGGATGGGCGGTTTTGTCGTAGGTTTTATCACCTTCCCACAGTTCCTCGCGCAATTTTTCGCCGGGGCGAATGCCGGTGAAAACGATTTCAATATCGCGCCCCGGCTCCAGGCCAGAGAGCCGAATCAGGTCTTCGGCCAAATCCAAAATTTTCACCTGTTCGCCCATGTTGAGCAAAAAAGCCTCGCCGCCGCTGCCCATCGCCGCCGCCTGCAAAACTAGGTGGACGGCTTCGGGGATGGTCATAAAAAAGCGTTCCATTTGCGGGTGGGTGATTTGAATTGGGCCGCCAGCGGCAATCATGCGTTTGAAGCGCGGCACAACCGAGCCGCGACTGCCGAGCACATTGCCAAAACGCACCACCGCGAAAGCCTTGCCCGTGCGCCGCGCGGCGTCGAGGACAATCATCTCGGCCATGCGTTTGGTGGCGCCGTAGACATTGGCCGGATGGACGGCTTTGTCGGTGGAAATCAGCACGAGCCGCTCCACCGAATGCTGGTCGGCAACCTCGACGAGGTTGCGCGTGCCGAGAATATTGTTGGCAACCGCCTCCTCCACGTTGATTTCCATCAGCGGAACGTGTTTGTGCGCGGCGGCGTGAAAAACAACCTGCGGACGGTGCGCCGCAAAGACGGCGTTCAGGCGCTGCTGGTCACGCACATCGGCAATGACGGGGGTCAACTTCAGCGCCGGATAATCTGCCTTCAGCTCGAGCAGCGCCTCGAAAATGGAATTTTCGCCGTGGCCGAGCAGCACCAATTCATCCGGCTGCCAGCGGGCAATCTGGCGGCAGAGTTCGCGGCCAATCGAACCGCCTGCGCCGGTGACGAGCACGCGCCGCCCCTCCAGCGCCGCGCCAATCCATTCCTCGTGCATCCGCGCCGGTTCGCGGCGCAGCAAGTCGGTGATGTCCACCTCGCGCAAACGGCTGACGCTGACTTTGCCGCCGAGCAGTTCGTAAATTCCCGGCATGGTGCGGAAGGGAACGCCTTTCAGGCGGCAGACATCCGAAACCAGGCGGACGACTTTGCCGGGCGCGGTCGGAATGGCGATGACGACTTCATCCACTGGGCGCGCGTCGAGAATTTTGGCGAGGTCGCTCAATTTTCCAATGACCGGCACGTTGTGAATTTGATGGTTTTGTTTGGCCGGGTCATCATCCAAAAAACCAATCGGCTGAAGATTGACCTGTGGATTTTTTTGCAGTTCGCGCACGACCAGCGCCCCGGCGTCGCCCGCGCCGATAATCAAAATCTTCTTCGCTTCGCCGCTGCGGCGCGGATGGCGCGAATCGGCCCAGGCGCGCAGCGCGAAGCGGCTACCGCCAACAAACAGCAGCGAAAGCAGCCAGTCAATTGCCAGCGCCGTGCGCGAGAAGCCAATTCCCAGCCAGCCAAAACTGTAAAAAGCCACGCCAAAAGCCGAGACAATGACCGAGGCCGTCGTCACGGCGACGGCAATCAGTTTCAACTCGCCGATGCTGGCGTACACCCACAGGCGGCGGTACAGGCCGAAAAAATAGTAGACCATCGGCTTGATGAGCAGCGACAGCCCAATCAGCCACAGCGCCGACAGGCCGTAATAGCGCGAGAAATCGGGAACATATTCCAGGCGCAGCAAATAACTGCCCATCACCGCCAGGATGATGAAGAGCATGTCGGCCAGCAGAACGTAACGGTTACGCAAGGACATGGGAATTAGGAATTAGGAATTAGGAATTAGGAATTAGGAAGACCATTCATCATTTCTTCGATGACCGCCTGCAGACCGTCAGCCAGGGAAGTTTGGGCGCGGAAGATGAGCATGGTCTGCGCTTTGGCGGGATTGCCCAGCGAGCGGTAAATGTCGCCAGCGCGGGCGGGGGCGAATTCGGGCGCGGCGGCAGCGGGGAAGAAGCCGCGCAGGGTTTCGACCAAATCCAGCACGCGCGTCTCTGCGCCGGTGCAGATGTTGAAAATTTGTCCCGGCGCGGCGGAATGCTGGCTGGCGATCAGGTTAGCGCGCACCACGTCGCCGACAAAAACCAGGTCGCGGGTCTGGCCGCCATCGCCGTAGATGGTAATTGGCTGGCCGTCCAGCAGGCGGCGGGCAAAAATCGGCACGGCGGCGGCGTACATGCTGTCGGGGCGCTGACGCGGCCCGTAAACGTTGAAGTAGCGCAGGGCGACAACTTCCAGCCCCAAGGAGCGGGTGTACATTTGCGCGTAAAGTTCGTCCACACGCTTGGAAACCGCATACGGCGAGAGCGGGCGCAGGGGCAAATCTTCGGCGAGCGGCATCTGCTCCAAATCACCGTAAACCGCCGCCGAAGAAGCCAGCACGGCACGTTTCACCCCGGCCTTGCGCGCCGCTTCCAGTAAAATTTCGGTGCCGCGCTGATTGATTTCAAAGCAGGGCAGCGGGTCGGCCATGCTTTGCGGCACGGAAACGAAGGCGGCCTCGTGGAAGATAATCTCCACCCCGGCGACAGCGGCGGCGGCGGCAGCCGGGTCGCGCAAATCGCCTTCGACCAGTTCGATGGGCAGCCCGGCCAGATTTTCGCGTTTGCCGGTGGAGAAGTTATCCAGCACGCGCACAAAATCGCCCTGCTGCAGCAGGGCGCGGACGATGTGTGAACCGATGAAACCGGCGCCACCGGTTACGAGGTATTTTGTCATGATTTATCTTCCTTTGCGGCTTAAAACGGTGGTGATGGTGCGCAAAATGACCAAAATGTCCATCCAAACCGAACGGTGTTTGATGTAGTACAGGTCGTATTCCAGCTTGATTTCGGTGTCTTCGACAGTGGAGGCGTAGCCGTAGTTGATTTGCGCCCAGCCCGTCAGGCCGGGTTTGACCATCAGCCGGGCGCGGTAAAACGGAATTTTCTTTTGATATTTGGCTACCAGTTCGGCGCGCTCGGCGCGCGGGCCGACCATTGACATTTCGCCGCGCAGCACATTCCAGAACTGAGGAAACTCATCCAGCCGGGTGCGGCGCAAAAAATGGCCGACGCGCGTCACGCGCGGGTCGTGTTCCTCGGCGACCTGCGCTTTGCCGTCAGCCTCGGCGTTTTTGATCATGGTGCGCAGTTTGAGCATTTCAAATTCTTTGGCGCCCTTGCCGAGGCGGGCTTGCGTGTAAAAAATCGGCCAGCCGTCATCCAGCAAAATCGCCAGCGCCAAAAAGGGCAACATCAGCGCAAAGACCAGCAGACCAATCAGCGCGGCGAGGATATCCAGCGCGCGCGAGGCAATCAGGTAGAAGCCGCTGGCGCGGGCCTCGTCCACAAACGAGCGGATGACCCAATCCGATTCGAGGTGATGAATGGGGACGCGCCCCATCAGTTCTTCGTAAATGGTGCGCATGCGAGTCACTTCGACGCCGCGCTCCTGCGTGTCGAGCAGCGCCTGAAAGGTCTGGCCGCGCATTTCGCCGGTAATTGCCACCACCACGTCCGAAATATTGAATTCCTCCACCAGTTCCAGCAGGCGTTCACTGCCTGCAAAAATGCGAAAACCTTCGAGCGAGGTGCCAACTTTTTCGAGGTCGTCATCAATAAAACCGATCAGGTTGAAGGGCGCGGGCAGCAGTTCGTTGACCATTTGGGCAAAACTGCGCCCGTTTTCGCCTGCGCCGACCACCAGCACGCGCCCCATCAGCCCCTGTGATGTGTACAGGCGAATGTAGATGAAGCGCCAGGCCAGCGTCAGCACAAACGCCAGCACCAGAAAACCAGCCACACCGCGCCGCGGCAGCGAATTGGGTTCATTGGTGGTGAAAAAAATTAGGGCGTAGGCCAGCAACCCGATGGCGGCCACAATCATCAGCCCGCGCACGGTTTTGCGCCAGTTGGCAGCGCGGTGCAAATCGTACAACTCCACCAGCATCACCAGCCAGATGAAGGGCAGCAGATAGTACCAGCCCTGCAAGCGTTTTTCAAAAAATTGCAGCGAAAATTGCAAAAACGGATCTGCCGAGGCCCAAAAATAAACGCCGCCCAAAAAAGCAATCAGCGCAGCGATGACATCCCCCAATACAATTAGCGCTTTTTGCTCACTTGGGCGCAAACGCAAAACGGGTTGTCTTAAGTTTTCCGAAGCCATCTAGGCGCGTTTCCTTCCAAATAACAAACTCCACAAAAAACCGCCGCCCCAACTGAGGTGCATCACCACAACCGGCAGCGCCAACAACGGCTCCCCGGCACGAATTCCGGCGGCGGTTAAAACGGCCAGGTAAAGCGTCACTTCCAGGGCCAGTAGCAGGCCGAACAGCGGGGAAAAAGCCATCAGCAGAAAATTAATCAGCAGCGAAAGCGTGAACAGCGGTGGAAGCGCCTGCCGCCAGCGCAGCGTCGCCGGATAGCGGCACAACATCTGCCATTTCCAAAAACCGTAGCGCCAATATTGCTGCGCCAGCGCCATCAATGTAGCGCGGGCAAAATATATCGAGCGGATTTGCGGGTCGAGCCAGATTTTACCGCCAGATTGGCGAATGCGGGCGTTGAACTCGTAATCTTCGTTGGCAAGCAGCGTTTCGTCGAAGCCGCCGATTTTTTCGACCAGCGCGCGGCGGAAGACGCCGAAAGGGACGGTATCCACCACGGCGGCCTGTTTCGCGTGACGATAGAGCGCATCGCCCACCCCCAGCGGGTGCGCCGCGGCGACAGCGATGGCGGCGGCCAGGCGGCTTTCGTCGCCGGGACGGATTTCCCACACCCCGCCGACATTTTCACCGGCCCCGGCCAGCAGCGCGGCGACAGATTTTTCGATGTAGTCGGGGTAAGGTCGCGAATGACCATCCAGCCGCAGGATGATTTCTCCGCGCGAGGCGGCAATTGCCCGGTTGAGCGCCGCCGGAATGGAACGCGCGTCATTATCCACGACCTGCAGCCGCAGTTGCGGGTGCGCCGCGGCAAAATCTGCAATCACCCGGCGCGTGCCATCCGTGGAGTGACCATCGGACAGGGTCACATCCAACAATGCCAGCGGATAGGTTTGCGAAAAAATCGCCTCCAGCGTGGACTGAATGCGTCTTTCTTCATTAAAACAAGGGATGATGACGGAGACGGTGGGAAGCAAGGGATTGGGGTTCCGGTTGGGCGGTTATCCAGTTTTCCGGTTGGGCGGGTGATTACTGATTACTGGTCACTGCTCCCCGGCAGAAAAACGCTGAAGACGCTGCCCTGGCCGGGGGTGCTGCGGAGGTTGATTTTACCACCGTGCACGCGGACGATTTCCTGGGCAATTGCCAGGCCCAGCCCGGCGCCGTGCTGCTTGCCCGCCTGCCGCGAGGCGTCGGCCTGATAGAAACGCTCAAAAATGTGCGCCTGCGCTGCGGGCGCAATGCCGGGGCCGGTGTCGGCCACTTCCACCAGAAAGTCGTTTTTCAGCCCGCGCGCCGAAATTTTGACCTGTCCGCCGCTGGGGGTGAATTTGAGCGCATTTTCCACCAGATTGGTGAAAACCTGCACCAGCCGGTCGCCGTCGCCCATCAGCGCCGGGAGCGCCGGGGCGTCAAGAGTCAGCGTCAGCCCGGCGGCGCGCGCCAGCGGGGAGAATTTTTCGGTTACGGCAATCAGCACGCTGCGCAGGTCAACCCGCTCACGGCGCAGATTCGCCGTCCCGGCATCGAGGCGAGCCAGGTCGAGCAGGCCGAGCGCCAGCCGGTGCAGACGCGCTGCTTCATCGTAAATGATTTGCGCCGCCTGCTGACGTTCCGCCGGGGTTTCGGCGGTTCCATCCAGCAGCGCCTGGGCGAAGCCCTGAATGGAAGTGAGCGGCGTTTTGAGTTCGTGCGAAACGTTGGCGACAAAGGCTTTTTGCGATTCCTGCGCGGTTTGTACGCGCCGCGTCATGGCGTTGAACGCGCCGAGCAGGTCGCGCACTTCCTGCGGGCCACTGAGCGCCAGCGGTTGGGCTTGTCCGCCGGAAAATTCCCCGGCGGCGTTGACCAGGCGCTGTAGCGGGTCGGCCACCCAGCGGGCGACGGCATAGGCCAAGAAAAGCGCCAGCGCCAGCGCCAGCGCGCCGCCCCATAGCAGCGGCGGCAGCAGTTCATCGGTCAAAATGTTGAGCGCCGAAACCGCCGGACGCGGTACGGCTGTCACCAGAAAATTACCGTTGTCGAGGCGGCGGGTGGCAAACAGCCAGGTGTTGCCCACCGCGTCTTTGGCGGTTTGCGGGGTGAGCGCCAACCGCGCCAGACGGCGGATTTCCAGCGTGGGCGAGTTTGGGCGCGAATCGGCGACAGGCTCGCGTTTGGCAGTCAACACCAGCAGGCGCAGGTCGAGTTCCGAGTCGAAACGTTGCAGGGCGGTTTGTAATTTTTCCGGCGGCAGGTCGGCCCATTCGCCTTGGCGCGCCACCAGTAGTTTTTGGGCGGTGTTCATTTTGACCGCCGCCTGACGGAACGCCAGCGGGTTGCGCACCAAATAGACGACAAAAATCGCCGCCACCACGCTGAGCGCGGTCAGCACCAGCAGGGCGTAGGTCAGCCAAAGGCGGGAACGGAGGGAGGTCATGGCGGTTGTCAGTGGGCCGTGGTCAGTTGGTGGTTGTCAGGATTCACCATTGATTATTCTGCATTCTGCATTCATCATTCATCATTCTGCATTCATCATTCTGCATTCATCATTCACCATTCATCATTCCGCACTTATCCTGTAGCCCACGCCGGTGACGGTTTCAATCATGGCGGCGCGCGCGCCGAGTTTTTTGCGCAGTTGGGCGATGTGAACATCCACCGTGCGGGTTTGGCCGAAATATTCAAATCCCCAGGCCTGTTCCAGCAATTGTTCGCGGGTGAAGGCGCGCCCTGGCTGTTTTGCCAGGGTCAGCAGCAGGTCAAATTCCTGGGTACGCAAATTCAGCGGCAGGTTGTCGAGCGTGGCAATGTGCCGGGTGACATCAATTTCCAGGCCGCCGAGGCGCACCGGGGCGGAATCCTCGCCGGGCTTTCTTTCGACGCGGCGCAGCAAGGCCTTGACGCGCGCCACCAACTCGCGCGGATTGAAGGGCTTGGTCAGGTAGTCGTCCGCGCCCAGTTCGAGGCCCAAAATTTTGTCAATGTCTTCATCGCGGGCGGTCAGCATGATGATGGGGATGGAATTGCCCGCCGCGCGCAGGCGTTTGCAGACCTCGAAGCCGTCCGCGCCGGGGAGCATCACATCCAGCACGAGCAGGGCGGGCTGTTGGCGGATGACCGTTTCGAGGGCTTTGAGGCCATCTTCAGCGGAAATGACGCGAAAGCCGTCGCGTTCCAGGTACATTTTGGCGAGTGAGACGATGGAGGCTTCGTCGTCCACCAGAAAAATGGTGTCCATTTTTAGCGCAGGGCGATGGCTTCAATTTCGACAACGCCGCCTTTGGGCAGGGCGGCGGCGGCAATCGCCGAGCGGGCCGGCAGGTTGGCGCTGAAAAATTCGGCGTAAACCGCGTTCATTTTGGGAAAATCGGCCATGTCGCGCAGAAAAACCGTCGTTTTGACGACTTTTTCCAGGCTGGAGCCAGCCGCTTCGAGGACGTGCTTCAGATTGGTGAGCGCCTGCCGGGTCTGGCCGGCCACGTCGTCGGCGGCAAAGTCGCCGGTGGCGGGGTTTAATCCCAACTGACCGGAGCAAAAGACAAGACTGTCGGTTTGGATGGCGACCGAATAGGGGCCAATCGCCTGGGGGACATTTTTGGTAACAATGACGTTGCGCATGGTTTCATCTCCTGAATGGAATGATTCGATTGTACTGCAATCTTGTCATGCGCCAAAACGCATGCCCTTTTTTGACGGAATATGGTAAATTTATCACATGGCATCTACTCTTTACCTGATTGACGGCCACGCGCTGGCCTACCGCACATATTTTGCACTGACCAGCGGCGCGCCCGGCAATTCGCGCTGGCAAACTTCCAAAGGCGAACCCACTGCCGGAACGTATGGCTTTACCAGCGTTTTACTCCGCATTTTGGAGCAGGAAAAGCCCGACTACATTGCCGTGGCCTTTGATGTGGGTAAAACCTTCCGCGACGAGATTTTCCCCGCTTACAAAGGTACGCGCGCCAAAATGCCGGACGACCTGCGCCCGCAGATGGAGCGCATCCGCCAGTTGGTGGATGCTTTCAACATGCCGCGGCTGGAAATGGAAGGCTACGAAGCCGATGACGTGCTCGGCACGGTGGCGAAACAGGCCGCCGCGCAAGGACTGGGCGTCAAAATTATCACCGGCGACCGCGATTTGTTACAATTGGTCGGCGAACGGCTGATTGTCAGCCTGCCGCAGCGCGGAAAAATGTCGGAGTCGCAAGACTTCATCACCGACGAGCAGGTCAAAGCCTATTTTGGCGTGCCGCCTGCGCTGGTGGTGGATTACAAGGCGCTGGTCGGCGACACGTCTGATAACATTCCCGGCGTGCGCGGCATTGGCGAGAAAACTGCGCAAAGCCTGTACGAAACCTTCGCCTCGCTCGATGACATTTACGCGCGGCTGGATGAAATTGCGCCCAAAATTCGCGCCAAACTGGAAGAAAACCGCGAAGCAGCCTACCTGAGCCGCGACCTGGCGACAATTCGCACCAATTTGCCGATCACGCTCGATTTGGAACAGGCGCGCGCCGGTAATTTTGACGTAGCGAAGGTCGAAGCCTTGTTGCGCGAGTTGGAATTTCGCACGCTGTTGCCCAAAGTCGCCGCGCTGATGGGCGCGCCAGCCCCAGCAACGACGCGCTACTCCAGCCGCCCGGCGATTGCCAGCGGGCAGATGTCGTTGTTCGGCGAGTCGCCCGCGCCGGTGATTCAAGTCAAAACCCCGGCGACGACGCTCAACGTTTCGGTGGTGAATACGCCCGAAAAGCTGGAGAAACTATCGGCGGCGCTCTCTGCGGCGCGCGAAATTGCCTTTGACACCGAAACCACCTCCACCGAGGAGATGCAGGCCGAGGTGGTGGGAATTTCCATCGCCACGGAAACCGGTTCCGGCTGGTATATTCCGGTCGGTCATCAGGGCGGGCAGAACCTGCCCCTGGCGCAGATTCTCGCGGCGCTAAAAAATCCGCTTACCAATCCCAATATTCCAAAAATTGGGCATAATCTCAAATATGATACGCTCATGTTGGCGCGTAACGGCTTGCGAGTGACGCCGCTGGCCTTCGATACAATGATTGCCGAGTGGTTGATTGACCCCGGTTCGCACAATTTGGGTTTGAAGGCGCTGGCGCTGGCGCGGCTGGGGCTGGAGATGACGCACATCGAAGCATTGATTGGCAAGGGCAAGGCGCAAATTTCGATGGTGCAGGTGCCGGTGGAAGCTGCCGCGCCGTATGCTGTCGCCGATGCAGAAACCTGCCTGCAATTGAAGCCGCTGCTGGAAGCCGAATTGCGCCGCGTGAACCTGCTGGATGTGCTGGCAACGGTGGAAATGCCGCTGATTGCGGTGCTGGCCGAGATGGAAATGGCTGGCGTGCGCCTGGATTTGGACTTTTTTCGCCGGTTTTCGACGGAGATTAATGCGCGCATTCTCGAAGTGGAAAGCCAGATTTTTGCGCTGGTGGGTGAGACGTTTAATCTAAACTCGACCCAGCAACTTTCTAAAATTTTATTTGAACGCCTGCATTTGATGCCGCCCAACCGCGGACGCAAGACGCAAAGCGGGCATTATTCCACTTCGGCAGATGTGCTGGATGAGTTGCGCGGTCAGCACGCGGTGGTGGATTTGGTGCTGGAATACCGCGAGCTTTCCAAATTAAAATCCACCTACGTTGAGTCGCTGCCGTTGGCGGTGGATAAAAATACCGGACGGGTGCATACGTCTTACAACCAGATCGGTTCAGTGACGGGACGCCTGTCGTCGTCAAACCCCAATCTGCAAAATATTCCCACGCGCACCGAGATGGGGCGGCGCGTGCGCAATGGGTTTATCGCCGAGGCGGGTAATGTCTTGCTCTCGGTGGACTATTCACAAATTGAGCTGCGAATTGTGGCGCATGTGGCCGGGGACGCGGCCATGCTGGAGGCTTTTCGCCAGGGACGCGATATTCACGCCACGACGGCGGCTAAAATTTTCGGCATTCCGCTGGAGCAGGTGACGAAAGAGCAGCGCCGTCACGCCAAGGCGATTAATTTTGGGCTGATTTATGGCATGTCGGCCTTTGGGCTGACGCGCTCAACCGAATTGACGCTGGGTGAGTCGGAGAACTTTGTCAAGGCGTATTTTCAGGAATTTCCCGGCGTCAAGCGGTATCTGGATGAGACGCGCAAATTGGCGCATGAGCAAGGCTACGTCGAAACCCTGCTGGGACGGCGGCGCTACTTCCCGCTACTGAAGAGTCCCATTAACGCCAATCTGCGCAACCGCGAGGAACGCGAAGCCATCAATGCGCCCATTCAAGGCACGGCGGCAGATATCATGAAAATTGC
Organism: Anaerolineae bacterium CG2_30_57_67; assembly: GCA_001872455.1. Lineage (GTDB taxonomy): Bacteria > Chloroflexota > Anaerolineae > Anaerolineales > Villigracilaceae > UBA8950. The sequence continues at coordinate 67,777 of MNXJ01000077.1, forward strand.
CATGCTGAAAGTTCCGACCGCGTTGCAAGCGGCAGGTTTGAGTGGAAAAATGCTTTTGCAGGTGCATGATGAGATTGTCATAGAATGCCCTGAACAAGAGCTGGACCGAACAGCCAAAACAGTTCAACAAACGATGGCAAATGCCTATCCGCTCAGTATTCCGCTCTGCACTGAGGCGCGTTCCGGCTTACGCTGGGGCGAGATGAAAGTGATGCAAAACTGACGGAAAAACATCAGCCCCGACAGCCAATAAAAAATCTGACCGCTTGTTCAGCGGTCAGATTTTTTATCAAAACGGTGTAATTTACTTCTGCGCTTGCGCCACGATGGCCGCGAAAGATTGCGGGTCGCGCACGGCCAGGTCGGCCAGCATCTTGCGGTTGATGGTGATGTTGGCGACGCGCATCGCGGCGACCAGGCGGCTGTAGCTGATACCATTCAGCCGGGCGGCGGCGTTGATACGGGCAATCCACAGGCGGCGCAAGTCGCGTTTACGCACGCGGCGGTCACGAGTGGCGTACCACATGCTTTTTAGCATCGCTTCGTTAGCGCGCTTAAAAAGTAAATGTCTGGAGCCTCGTTGCCCCTTGGTGTATTTTAAAACTTTCTTGTGGCGGAGATGTCCTTGCGGACCACCTTTTACACGCATAATATAACCTCCTGCATTCCCCAGGGCGTCGGCAAGTTATGCCAGTTACATACACCCAGCGGTCGCAAATAAAAAAATAAACGAAACCTAGGCCTTAAGATTTGGCACCAGGCGGCGGACACGTTTGATAAAACTGCGTCCTTGGACAACAATCATCTCAGATAATTGGGCTTTGGTGCGGCTCGAAGTGCGGCGGCGCAGATGGCTTTTACCGCCCTTGGTGCGCACAACCAAACCCGACCCGGTCAGACGAAAACGCTTGGAAGTCGCCTTGTGGGTTTTGAGTTTAAACTTTCCTACTTTAGGCTTGCGGGGCATAGCAACGTACTCCTTTCGGGCAAAATAAACCGCGGATGAAAAACTTTTCCGCGGCGTAAAACACACGGTTGAAATCAGGCCTGCTCAGGCTTGTCGCCTTCTTTTTTGACCAATTTTGATTTTCCGGGCCCCATGACGACCAGCATCGTGCGACCTTCCATCATCGGAGATTGTTCTATGACAGCAATATCCGAAAGCGATTGAGCAATTTCGCGCAGGTCTTCCAGCGCAATTTCAGGATAATCCATCTCGCGCCCACGGAATTTGATGGTGACGCGCACTTTATGGCCTTGCAAGATCCAGCGGCGGGCATCTTCCACTTTGAAACCACGATGGGCTTCATTCGTTTTTGGGCGCAGGCGAATTTCCTTGATTTCGATTTTAACTTGCGCTTTTTTGGCTTCGCGGTCCTTCTTTTCACGCTCGTACAAAAATTTGCCAAAATCCATAATCCGGCAAACGGGCGGCGCAGCATTGGGCGAAACTTCCACCAGGTCAAGTTCCGCCTCGCGGGCAGCTAAAATTGCCTGCCGAACCAGTAATACACCCAGGTTTTCCCCGGCGGCGCCAATTACTCGCACTTCGGGGACTCGGATACCTTCATTGACGCGAAATTCTTGCTCAGCTATAGGGTTCTCCTTGATAAAAAAACGGCAACCAGCCGTGGGCTGGCTTTTGAGCGGGGGTGATGATACCACACACCCGCTTGTACCGTCAATAAAAAATTGACGCTTTTCTTGCCGATGCGGATTATAATCTTAATGTTTTTTTGCTATTCATGACTCCACTGCAAAAAGGGTAGCCACCCCTCCTCAAATTGGCAAAAATTTAATATAATCAGGGCATGTTCAGAAAAAACACCAAACACCAACAACCCGCATTGATCAGCGCCGCCAGCGAACTGCCAGAGAAACAACGCAAACGTCTGGAGAACTCCTGGGCAGGCGCCTTCTACAAAGAATTCTTCAGCCGTATTGACGAGCAATCCTTTGCGGTTCTGTATTCAGAAAAAGACTCACGCC
>MNXJ01000060.1 GCA_001872455.1 Anaerolineae bacterium CG2_30_57_67
CGAAGGCGTTTTCCTGGCGCATAAAAATTAACCAGGCCATGCTGTAAACCAGGGTCAGCACCAGCAGCACGCCGCCCGCGCTGATGGTTGCCAGCGGCGCAATGATGATGTCCCAATCGGTCAGCACCAGCAAGTCGGCGGCAGCCATCAGCGCCAGTAAAAGCGCGGGCTGTTTCCAGCCGCTCAAAATGGGTGAGGCCGGGGCCTGCCGCCAGACGCTTTGGTTGAAGGCCGGGTAAAGCAGGGCGGCGATGCCCAGCCCCATGCCCGAACCGGTGAACAGGCGCAGGGTGTTGTTGGGCAGGTAAAAAGTTGGAATCCAATCCAGCCGCCCGGGGATGACGGATTTCATCAGGTAAAAATAGGAATTTGCCCCGTCGAAGGCGAAGGCGGCGGCGAAAACCGCCAGCGGAATCCAAACTTCGCGGCGCGGGAACCCGCTGCGCCGCGGATTCGTCCATTGCAGGAAAATCAGCCCCAGCACCGCGCCCAGGTACATTCCCGAACAGCGCGCGCACAACGGCGTTTGGCGGCCATCGTCAAAATGAAAAGAGCGCTCGTCAATGCGGTGGCAGACGGCGTAACCGAGCGCGTCGGCCTTGCCGAGCAGGCCGGGCGGCGTCAGCCACAGCCAGACGAGCAAAACCGTCAGCGCGGCGGCGGGAATGAGCAGGCGGGAAAGGGTTCGCATGGGGCAGATTATACCCGCCAGAATTGCGGTATGATACCGAAATACTGGCAACTCTGCGCCACAATGCTGGCGCTCTGACCTGTGAATGGAGAAAAAATGAGACTTTTTTTTGCGATTGTGTTCGCCACGCTGCTGATGGGCTGCGCCCCGGCGACGGAAATCGGTGCCACGCCTCGGCCGACCGACCCCGCGACGGCGACCGCCGCCTCCACTGAAACCCCCACCCCAAGCTTGACGCCCAGCCCAACGCTTTCGCTCACGCCCGACTATCCGCCCGCGGGCTACGGCCCCGATAATTTCCCCGCCAACATTGACCCGCTGACCGGGCTGAAGGTTGCCGACCCCAGCCTGTTGGAGCGCCGCCCGCTGCTGATAAAAATTTCCAACCTGCCGCGCAACGTGCGCCCGCAGTGGGGGCTGAACGCCGCCGATCAGGTGTTTGAATATTACACCGAAGAAGGCACCACCCGCTTCGCCGCGCTGTTTTACGGCCAGGACGCCGCTCAGGTTGGCCCGATTCGCTCGGCGCGCCTGGTTGACCATCACCTGATGACGATGTACAAGGCCAACTTCGCCTTTGGTTCGGCAGATTATCGCATACGCAATTTGCTCTACAACCAGGACTATTCTGACCGGCTGGTGATTGAAAGCGCCTGCCCGCCGATGTGCCGCTACGAGCCGAACGGCTTCAACTTCCTGATGGCGGACACCGCCACCCTGACGGATTGGATTAACGAAAAACGCGTCCCCGGTGGCAATGGCCGCCAAAATCTGGACGGCTTCGCCTTCAACTACCGGCTGCCCGCCACCGGAGAAAAAGCCGAAAAAATCTTCGTGCGTTTTTCCGCCGCCATCTATAACCGCTGGGACTATGACCCCACGACCGGCAAGTACATTCGCTTCGCCGAAACCGACAACGACCTGAATGGCAACAACGAAACCTACGCCCCGCTGACCGACCGCGTCACCGGCGACCCCATCCGCGCCGATAACGTCGTCGTGCTGTATATCACCCATCAATACTTCAGCCGCCACCCCGAAATTGTGGATATTGTCGTCAGCGGCCCCAGCAAAGCCTACCTCTTCCGCGACGGGCAGATGTTTGCGCTGACCTGGTATCGCAACGGTCTCGACCAGCGCTTCACCCTGGCCGACGCGCAGGGGAAGATTTTTCCGCTCAAGCCGGGCAATACCTGGTTTGAAGTCATCGGCGCCACCAGCGCCCTCAGTGGTGGCGCGCCCGACTGGCGCTTCACCTTTTCCATGCCGTAAGCATCCGCGTTAATGAAAGAACGATATAAAGATGCCGCAAACGATTCCGGCCACGCTGGCGCCATTTTTTCAGGAAGATGATGTATGACTCAGTAATCTGGAAGGCTTGTTCTAACCCCAATACTGTTTAGCTAGCGGTTTCGGAGTCCAACGTCTGGAGACTTTGGACTCCTTATCTAAACAGTATTGGTTTTAACCCTGGTATTGACTTCTCAATTTAAGCAGGCTAGAATGAGTTTGGGAACTTATTCACCTCAAAAGCGAGACTGTATGGAACGAAAATATACCCCCAGCGATGATTTTGGCTCGTTTCTTTCCACCGTACAACGCGCCGTCAACCAACCGCAAGGCGGCGACGCCTCCATGCGCATCATTCACAGCCTTTCACGCCGCAAACAAACCACCATGTCGCAAATGGTGACACTCGTCAAAGCCTCCTGGTCTGACTTCAATGACAGCCTGAAATACTTGCAGGCCGCCGGGCTGGTGCAAATTCAAGATGATAACGAAGGCGGCGTGCTGTTGCTGACCGACGAAGGCGCGCACTGGGCACAGACCATGAGCCTCGACTGGCCGGATGACGATCCGGAAGATGGAGACCGTTAATGGCGCTGGAATGGATCGTGGCCGGTATTTTTGGCGCGTTGATTGGCGCGGGCGAAATCGTCGCCCAGTTTCGAGATGAACCCGACGATGCCTTGATGACGTTTCCCGCACTCGGCTACATGCTCTTCAACGCGCTGGCCGCAGTCTTGGCACTGGCCGTCATCCGCGTTTTTGGATGGAATGTCGGCGTGCAAGACCCGATTTTGGCAGGCTGGGCGCAGGTCGTCCTGGCTGGTTTTGGTGCAATGGCGCTGTTGCGCGCCTCTTTCTTCAACGTTCGTGACGGCGAAAAAATCATCACCATCGGCCCCAGCCGCTTTCTTGACATCGTTCTGGTATCCGTCAAAGATGCGGTTGACCGCAAACGCGCCGAACAACGCGGCATCGCCGTCAGCCAAATCATGGTTCAAGTAGATTTCAACCGCGCCTGGCAGGCGCTCCCGGCTTACTGCTTTGGCCTGTTGCAAAATCTGCCGCAAGACGAGCAGGATAAATTTGCCAAAAAAATTGCCCTGCTGGTCAACGCCAGCATGAGTGAGCGCGTCAAGACCCTGTTGTTGGGGCTGAGCCTGATGAATCTGGTCGGCGAAAAAGTGCTCGCCACCGCAGTCAAGAATCTCGGCGACGACATCAACCGCCTGTCGCCCACCGCTCCATCGCCAGCGCCGTAAATTACTTCAGGGGACAGGCCAAAAGCCTGTCCTTTTTTGATTCTGCAACCTTTCCTTTTTTTCTCGCGTACACCTGACCGATGCCAGAACTTCACAAAAACAAAGTTCCAGCGTTAGCAATCCCACAGGAGATGCCGTGAACGAAGAAACAACCTGGATTCTTCAGGCGCAACAAGGAAACGACGAAGCTTTTACCTTGCTGGTAGAACATTACCAGACGCCGGTCTTTAATCTGTGCTACCGCATGTTGGGCGAGCCGGAACTTGCCGAAGATGCCGCTCAGGAAAGTTTTTTGCGCGTCTACCAAAACCTGGCGCGCTACGACCGTCAACGTTCCTTTGCCACCTGGCTGCTCTCCATCACCGCGCATTACTGTATTGACCGCCTGCGCCGCCGTAAATTTGGCCTGATTTCGCTGGAAGAACAGGCCGACGATGACGACCATCCGATGGAGTTTGCCGACCCCGGCGCGCTCAACCCGGCCAACGAAGTGGAGCGCCGCGAAGATCAGCAAACCATTCAAAACGTCCTGCAAACGCTCTCTTCCACTGACCGCGCCGCGATTATTTTGCGCTATTGGTACGATTTTTCAGAAGTTGAAATTGCCGAAAATTTAAATCTCACCATTCCAGCGGTAAAAAGCCGCCTGCACCGCGCCCGCCGTGAACTGGCAACCCGCATGGAAGCAGACTCGCCCGAACCGCGCCTGGAAAGGATGCCCTATGGAACACCAGCCCTTTGAAACCTGGTTGCTCGACGACGAGCGCCTGACCCCCGAACAGAAGCGCGTCCTGCGCCTGCACACTTCCGTTTGCGCGCAATGCGCCGCCCTTGAACGAAGCAACTATTTTTTGCGCGCCGCGCCGATCGCAACCCCCGCGCCCGGCTTCACCGTTCGTTTTCAGGCGCGCCTGGCAACACAGCGCCACCTGGAACAACGCCGCGCCACGCTTGGCGCCGTCTTTTTAGCCCTGGCCGGGATGGGCGCGTTGATGTACAATCTTTGGCCGTTTTTGCCCTACCTTTCTCTCTCTCCGGCACAGTTGCTGATGAGTTGGATTAATATCATCGTTTACGTTGCCAGCGTCTGGCAAACCCTGCAAACGGTAAGTGCAGTTTTTGCGCGCATTTTCATTCAAGTCATTCCGACTGGCGTATGGATGACGGTATTTTTACTCTTTGGCGGGCTCGGCGCGCTGTGGGCGGCAACATTGCGCTACAGCGCCAAATTCACCGCCCTGCCTGAGGAGGCCCAATGAAACGCATTCCCGCTCTTTTTGTTTTGATGGCGCTTCTGGCGCTATTGCTTTTCCCCTGGCAGTCGGCTAGGGCGTTCGATAATCCGCCCCCAGACAACGGGCGCGTCATCGTCGGCTCCAGCTACACCCTGAAAAACGGCGAAACGCTGACCGACAGATTGGTCGTTGTCGGCGGCTCTGCCAGCCTCGAAGCGGGTTCCACCCTGCATGGTGACCTGGTTGTCGTCGGCGGCTCAGCGACCCTGGCAAAAGATGCCAAAATAGATGGCGCAGTCGTCATCGTCGGCGGCGGTCTGATTCTGGATACGGCCATCGGTGGCGATGTAGTAGTAATCGGCGGTCCGGCCAAACTACAGGAAAACGCGCATGTGCGCGGGAGCCTGGTCACCATCGGCGGCACAGTGCAAAAAGCCGATGGCGCGCGGGTAGATGGCGATACGGTGGAAAATGTTTCCCCGCCCATTTCGCCGACTCTACCGGGAGATCCTGCCGCGCCGGTTGTTCCGCAATCTGATTTTTCAAAACCGGCCTCGTTTCTGATGGAAGCAGTCAAAATTGTTCTCAACGCTGTTTTGCTGGCCGCACTGGCCGCGCTGATTGCGCTCTTTTTACCGGCGCAGCTGCGGCGCGTGGGCAAAACGGTCACATATCAGCCGCTGATGGCCGGTGGAATGGGCATTCTGACTTATGTTTTGTTCGTGGTGACGGTTGTGGCGTTGGCGTTGTTCAGCGTGCTGATTATCACCCTGATTTTGACCGTACCGCTCTTGCTGGTGGTTATTCTGGCGCTGGTTGCTGGCTCGGTCTTTGGCTGGCTGGCAATCGGCACGGAAGCGGGCGAACGCCTGGCAGCGCTGAGTAAGCGCGAGTGGCCGCTGGCTGCCTCTGCGGCGCTGGGAACTTTTGTGCTAACATTGGTCACGAACAGCGTGGCAACCGTCCCCTGCGTCAGCTGGATGCTGAAAGTTGTGGTTGGGCTGATGGGACTCGGCGCAGTATTGATGACGCGCTTCGGAACGCAGAACGCCGCTTTGACGGCGGCCCAGCCTGCCATCATGGTGGATTCTGCCGCGCTCCCGCCATCAGCGGGCGAATAATTCTCTTTTCCGTCCCGTCCTGAAGGTTTTGTGAAAAGCAAGTTGTATCACGGGCACTTGGGACGTTTTATCATTTTATGGAGGTTTCACCATGCAAAGTTTTTCGCGCGGTTGGTCGTTTCTTCAGCAAGCCTGGACAATGGCTTTTAAAGACAAAGATTTGATTCAGCCATCCGTTTACGCCCTGATCGCCGGGATGATTGTCTCGGTCATTGGCATCATCCCGCTGGGCGCGGCGGTATTGATTTTTGGCACCGAAGGCATTGTCGCGCAGGTAATTTTGGGCGTATTGAGCGCGGCGCTGGTTTTTGCGCAGTTTGTTGTCAGCTATGTTTTCTCGGCCATGACGGTTTATTTGATTTACGGCTACCTTTCAGAAGGCGATGGCCGCATGGACAAGGCCTGGAACGTGGTCAAGCGCGATTTTTTCGACCTATTGACGCTGGCGGCAGTCTCGACGCTGGTCAATGTGTTGCGAAAGATGACGAAGAAAAATCAGCGTAGCGGTATTGCGGTCAGCCTGGCGCGCGCCGCAACCGGAGCGCTGGAAGCCTTATGGACGGAGGCTTCTTTGCTGGTATTGCCCGCCATGGTGATTGACGATCTAAACTTAAAGGATGGCATGGCACGGGTGCTAAAAATTACCCGCAAAAACCTGCTATTGATTGGAATCAGCACGGTTGGCGTTGGTTGGGTCACCGGGCTGATAGGTTTTGCGCTGGGCGTTATTGGCGCCGCGCTTGGTTTTGGCACTGGCTATGGCCTGATGCTGGTTTTGGGAAGTGAGACGCTTGGAATTGTGGTGAGTGTCGTGGTGGGCGCGTTGATTTTCTTCGCGTTCGTGATGGTTGCCAGCGTCATCAGCTCGTACACACGCACGGCTTACCACACTTGCCTGTACATTTGGGCGCGTGAAACCGAGAAGGCGCGCGCTGAAGGACAGTCTGCCGCGGTGCTTGCGCCTGCGCCGCTGGCCGCCGTGTTGGGTTAACGCAACCTTATCCCGAACTGACATAAATTACAAAGATGAACGCCGGTTTATGTACCGGCGTCCATCTTTGTTTTCGAATAACTGCAGCTTGCGCATGGTGAACAGTGACAAAAACAGGAATGAAAATTACAGGCGATCACACTGCTTCGACGCTCTTGATTTCAGGGAAGAACTGTCGCACCGTGCCTTCTACCCAGCCGTGTAAGGTGGATGGTGAAAGCGGGCATCCCAAGCAGGCGCCGCCAAGACGCACTTTCAGGTTTTCGCCGTCAAAAGCGACAAATTCGACCGATCCGCCATGAAACTGTTCGATGTAGGCGCTCAACTGTTCGAGTAGAGATTTCAATTGTTCTTCTTTTGGGCTGACCACAGGCGTATTCATGTCATGCGCTCCTTTGCCAAGTGGTGGTTGTTGCGACGAAATACTCGCGTTTAGCATTTCCTTGATTTGCGCCTGAGCATTGACCCAGCGAGAAGAAACCGCCCGCGCCAACCGGTCGAGCACCAGCCGCCCGGTTTGAGGGTGTTCTACCAACAGGGTTCGCAAATTATCTCCACAAACCACCAGTGTTTCGCTGGGTTCATTACAAGCGACGGATGAACTATAGGTTTCATTCCCAAGCACAGCGGACCAGCCAAATACCCCGCCGGGACGAATCCGGTTGAGCGTCATCGTCTCACCATCGTAGGGTTTGTAGCGAATGACCACCTCGCCGCGCGTCAGTAGATACAAACATGTCGCGCGCTCGCCCTGTTCAAAAATAACCGCATTGGCTGAAAAAGTGCGCGCAGAGAACAAAGGTGCGATGATTTTTAAATCCGCCGAACCCAAGTCACTAAATGGAGTAAAGTGTGTCAAAACATCTAACATTCCTTAGATGATAAGTCGGGGAGCAAGGCAGACATAGTGGCAAACATCCCGAAAGCATGGACATTTATCATCTTTCATGTGACATGTCACCAGGGCAAGTCTGGTGATTACCCACATCTTTGCTCCACTCTGCAATTTATTCACACGTTTGCTTACGGGCAGCGCGGGTCGGGCCGATTGGCGGAAGTTTGGCCGAAAGCTTCCAGCACTGGCAGCCCCACCCAGTCAGCGGGCAAATCCAGGTGCAACGCCCAGGCAGCAGTGGCGGCAGTGTCGGTGGTGTTGACCGGGACGCTGATTTCGCCGGGAACAACGCCCGGCCCGGCGACAATCCAGGGGATGGTCATATCTTCGGGCGATTTCGAGCCGTGTGTTTGTTCGTGGCCGCCGTGGTCGGCGGTGACGATAATCAACGTATCCTGACGCATTCCCTCGGCATCCAGCCCGGTCAGCAGGTTGCCGAGGGCTTCATCGGCGCGGCGCAGCACGCTGAATTGTTCATCCGACATCCAGCCGTATTCGTGTCCCATAAAATCGGGGGTGGGAAAGTGAATAAAGGCCAGGTCGAAGCCTTTTTGCAGTTCGGGCAGGGCTTGTTCGGCAATCACCAGGTCGCGGTCATTGATGAAGCGGTAGACGTCGGTAGTTTCAGGCGGGGTGATTTGGCGCAATTTTTCTTTGCCGACGAACATGACGGTATAAAGCGAGTAGCGTTTTGCCAGCGTAAAAAGCGAAACGCCCAGCGCATAGCCTTTTTCGGGCTGATAATCGTTCCACAAAATCCCGTGCGCCGAGGAACAGGTGCCGGTCAGCATGGAACTGTGCGCAGGTAAGGTGGCGCTGGGATAAATCGTCTGCGCCGTCAGCGTGTACGCGCCGCTTTGCATCAGCGACTGAAGGTTGGGCATCGGCGCCAGCGTGATGGCGTCCGGGCGCATTCCGTCAATGCTGATGATTAAAACCCGTTTGGCCTGCGGGCGCGGCGTGGCGGATGGTACTTCTGTGGGGGTTGGGCTGGCAGTCGGCGGGGGCGTCAGCGTCAGCGTAGAGGTGGCGCTGGGGGTCGGCGTGGCAATAACCGCAGGCGCGGCGCAGCCGGCAAGAAAAATCAGCACCAGCGCCAGCCGCGCAAAAGTAAAAACAGGTTTTTGAATTTTAGATTTCATTTTAGCGTCAATTCAGGGTATTTTTTCAGCCAGTGTTTTTATCATCTGTACCACCATCTGAAGGCAGTGAAATAAAAAACCGCCAAACCGCAGAGTGCACAAGGTCAAAAGCGCCTCGGCATTCTCCGCGTTTTGGCGGTTAGTTTCTTGCGGCGCTACCGGCGCGAGCGGCCGTTAATCATCGAAACGAAGTAGAACAGTTGCATCACCGCCGTCACCAGCGCGGCAACATAGGTCAGCGCGGCGGCGTTGAGGACGTTGTTGACGCCGCCAATTTCATCTGCGCCGGTGACGATGCCGGATTCAGCCAGCAGGCGCTTGGCGCGCGCTGAGGCGTCAAATTCCACCGGCAGGGTTGCCAGCGCGAAAACCGCTCCCGCCGAGAAGACGAGAACTCCTAGCCAGGCGATTTGCGTCCAGCCGATGAATAGCCCCAGCATAATCAGAATCCAACCCAGGCTTGAGCCAATGTTGACCGCCGGGACGAGCGCGGCGCGCAGGCGCAGTGGAAAATACGATTCCGCATCTTGCATGGCGTGGCCGAGTTCATGCGCGGCGATGGCTACCGCGGCCACCGAAGCGGTCTCGCCCACGCCGCGCGAAAGGCGCAGCACCTTGTCGCGTGGGTCGTAGTGGTCAGTCATTTCTCCAGCAATCGCTTCCAGCCGGATGCTCAGCCCGGCGGCAGATGCCAGACGACGGGCGGCGTCTGCCCCCGTCAGCCCGGAGCGGGCGCGGACCTGGCTCCATTTGTTGTAGGCCGATTTAACGTACCAACTGGTCAGCGCCATCAAGATGAAAGCGGGAACCATGAAAATCATGTAGTTGAAGTTGAGAAAGGGCATTTTATCTCCTTACTTGGCCGCGGCGATAATTTCTTCCAGGGTTTTCAGGGCGGCGTCCAACTGCGGGTCAAGTTTGGCAGTGTAATCTGCATCCGTCATTTCGACGACGACATCCGGGGTCAATCCAACTTTGTGAATGGTGCGGTCGAGCGGGGTGTACCACTTGGCAATGGTGATGCGCACAGCACCTTTTTCGTCTGAAAGCGGCGTCCAGATTTGGACGGAGCCTTTGCCATAGGTGGTTACGCCGACCAGTTTGCCGCGCCCATAATCTTGAATGGCCCCGGCGGTGATTTCGGAGGCGGAGGCGCTGTACTCGTTGACCAGTACCACCAGCGGAATTTTTATCGCCAGGCCGCCGGATTGCGATTCGTATTTCTGTTGCGTGCCGTCGCCATATTTTTCAATCAGCACGGTCTGACCGCCGTCAATAAATTGTGACATGACTTCTATGGCGGTTTGCAGGTAGCCGCCGCCGTTGTTGCGTAAATCCAGCACCATGCCACGCGGGTTTTGCTTCATCAAATCGGTCAGGGCGGCGGTTAGTTCTTCGGTAGTCTTGTCGCCAAAGGTGTTGATTTTGACGTAAGCGATGCCGTTGTCCAGCATTTTGCTTTCCACGCTGGGAACGACGATGCGGGCGCGGGTGACTTCAAATTCCAGCGGTTGTTTTTCGCCTTCACGCATCACGGTTAGTTTGACCAGCGAGCCTTCTGGCCCGAGCACGCGTTTGATGACCAACTCACCGGGGATGCCGGTCATGTCGTCGCCGTCTACCTTGATGATAGCGTCACCAGGCAACAGACCGGCCTTTTCAGCAGGCGAGCCGGGCATCGGGCTGTTGATGGTCAGCCAGTCGCCGGTGGTATCTACCCATGCGCCGATGCCGCTATATTCGCCGGAAAGGCTGGCATTGGCTTGGGTGAATTGGCTTGGGTCCATGTACGAGGTGTGCTGGTCGCCGAGCGAAGCCAACATACCGCGGATGGCGCCCTGCATCAGCAGCGTGTCATCTACTGGTTGGTCAACATATTGTTTGTGGATTAAGTCCCAGGATTCCCAAAAGGGTTTAAACAGCGTCTGGTAGTCAGATGGCGTGGCCGTGTTGGCAGTTTGCGGCGTCACCAGCGCGGGTGCGCCCGGTAGGGAGATAAGTGGTTGGTTGCCCGTCCCAATCGAATGCCCGGCGATAAAGCCACCGGCGAATCCGCTCAGGGTAAGAACGACGATGAGAAAGCCGAGCAGGCTATATTTCAACCATTTATTCACAGATACCTCCAAGAAAATTGAAACTCAGGCATTGACGTTACGGCCACACCGGGTAAAGAGTAGAAATGAACCAAAAAGTGTGTAACATCCATTAATTGGCTCTAATGATAACAAATCAGAATTAAAACGGGATGAAAAGAGGCGTAAGAGTTGTGTAAGAACTGTTGTGCGTTTTCAAGTTCGTGCTACTTTGGCTGATTTGACGTCGAAGTCAAAGACTGCGGACTACGCAAAACCTGCAAAATGAATTCGGCGGTGCGCCGCCCGGCAGAGCCATCGGTGCAGGTGATTTCATCCGCCACAAATTGGCGGCGGGCGGCGGCATCGAGCGCCGGGTTCTCCAGGTAGGCGTTGAGCGCGGCGCGCAGTTCGGCTTCGTCTTTGGCGACGCGCCCAGCGTTGGCGCGGCGGAAGCGCTGATGGGTCGGCCAGTCGCCAATTTCTTTGAGCGAGAGCGAAAATTTACCGGGCTGGTTCCAGCCGCCGGGAGTGTCGAGCACCGCCGCGACAATTGGCGTATCGTGGACGGCGGTTTCGACGACCATCGTCGAGTAAACCGTCACAAAAACATCCGAATGGGCCATCATGGAGGCTTTTTCGTCCATATCTTCGCCGCCGTAATAGCCCAGCGAACCGCCCAGCGCCACCGGGCGCACAACATGAACCTGCGGATATTGTTTTTCAAGAGCGAAAATCCGCTCACGTTCCTCGGCAAAAATTTTTGGCCGGTTCTGAAAGTGGCTGGGGTGCAGGCGCACCAGCAGTTGCGCCGGTTCGGCCAGCGAATCGGAAGCCACCAGCCGCGCCAGCGCTTCCACGTTGGGAAAGTTGGGGGCGAAGTGCACAAAACTACAGGCGTAGGAAATCAGTTTTCGGGCGGGGTCGAGGCCGTGCAGGCGGAAATATTCCTCGCGCGGCAGCTGCCAGGTTCGGCGGAAGTAGCCATCGTAGGAGGAAATGCCGCCGATGTGAACGCGCTGCGGCGGCCAATCGGAGCCGAGGACGAGTTCATCTTTCTGCAGTTGCGACCAGCAGGTGGCGTAGTCCATTGGCGCGCCGGAGATGGTGTAGCTGGAGGAGTTATCCCAGCCGACGATGGCCGCCAGGGTGGGAATGCCGCGCTGATGGGCCTCGCGCAGCAGGTAGCGGTCGAGACGCCACCCGGCGGTGGAGGCGATGACCAAATCGGGGTGGTATTTTTCAAATAAATCGGTATACAGGCCGGGGGTGAAGCGTTCCTGCGCGCGCACCAGCCAGCGGCGGGCCAGGCGGCTGGTGCGCAGAATCAGAATCGCCAGCGCAGCGGGCAGCCAAACGCCCAGGCGAAATTTCCAGCCGTTTTCGGCCCAAACTTCCCAAATGTGGCTGTCCATCGCCTGCGTGTTGATGCGCCACGAGCCGCCCACCCGCCGCAGATAGGCCAACAGCCACTGTCTGCGCGGCTGAACGCTGTCGGCGTAGGCTTGGGCCTGCTTCAGACGCAGACCGGCAAAGCTCAGGCCGGGGCGGGCAAATTTGGCGGCGATTTTGTCTTTGGTATCGTCATCGGTCAGCACGACCACTTCCACACCCGCGTCGAGCAGCGTGGAAATCACATCGGATTGCAGAAAATAAATCACCGCCATGCCGTGGTCGGCGGAGATGAAGATGCGTTTGGTCATGAATAGTACCACCTGAAAATCTGATCATAGACCGCCAGCAGCGCTTTTTTGACAGGCGGGAAATTTGCCAGCCGCTGAAAAAATGATTTTCGGACGGCGGGTTTGACGGCCTGGCCGGTCACATAATCGGTGGTGTTGGAGAGATTCATCACCAGCGGGTCAGAAACCATCAGACGCAGATACCCGGCGGCGTTCATGCGCTGGTCGAGCTGCTTGACCTGCCCCATCGGTTTGTCCATGTCGAAAGGCAGGAATTCAGCCAGCCGGGTTTTGTAGGCCACAAACTGCCAGTGGGAGGCGCCCGCGAAGGCGGTTTTGCCCCGATATTCGATTTTCCAGTCGGCGGTTTCGGCGTAGATTTTGCGGTTTTCGGCCTCGTCCTGGCCGAGCGAGCGGTTGAACTCCCAGAAGGTTTCCCAGCCGATGAATTGACCACTCTCCAGCGCGGCATTTTCCTGCGCCCAGACGCGGGTGGCGCTGTGATAGTCGGGGTTGGTGCGGAAGGGGCGCGCGGTGACCATGCCCACGCCGGGGAAGGCTTCGAGCAGGGCTACCGAGCGCGCCAGCCAGCCGGGCGAATAGAGAATGTCGCTGTCGGCGTAGGCGATGATTTCGCCGGGCGCGCCCGCCAGAATCATGTTCCACGCGCCGCCTTTGCCCATGTTTTTGCCGGAGAAAATCAGATAGTCAATTCTGCCGGCTTCCTTTTCGCTGATCAGAAAATCACGCACTTCGGGGCAGGAGCCGTTGTCGAAGACCAGCAGGTCGAAGGGCAGGCCGGGGTCATTGCGCATGGATTGGAGCGAGACCTTCAGCACGTCCAGCCCCTCGGCGTAGAATCCGCTCAGGAAGGGCAGGTAGTTCAAGACCGCCACCGTGATTCGTTCCGGTTTGGCGACGGTTTTGGCAAATTTGGCGGGATTTTGGCCTTTGCGCATGGGGGAGTTGTCCAGTTGTTCGGTTGTCCGGTTGTCCGGTTATCCGGTTATCCGGTTATCCAGTTTTTCCGTGCTTACTGGTTTACTGGTTTACTTGTTACTTGTTTACTGTTTCCCTGTCTCCCTGCTTCCTCGCCCCCCGCCAATCTTCATCAGCCGCCAGAGCAGGTTGGAGAGGCGCGTTGAGCCGAGCGTCAGCAGCGGCCAGGCTTCGATGCGCCGCCACAGGCGGGCGCGGGTGAGGGGTTGCGGCAAAATTTTGCCGTTTTCCAGGCGGTAATCCGTATCCAGCAGGGTGAAGCGCGTCATCGAGCGGCCACCCGCCAGGCGGATGTTTTCTTCCGTTTCGGGGTGGTCATAATGCGGTTTGCCGCCAGGCAGATGGGCGTAATCGTGATTTTGGTGAACAATCATCACGTCGGCGGTGGCGTCAATCGCGGGGAATCCGCTTTTGCGGGCGTGGTAAATCATCCAGTTATCCCATCCGGCGCGGCCAATGATAAAGGGCGGCAAATTAACATAACAGGCCGCCGGGAAAAGGAAGTAGTCGCTTCCGACGGGGCGGTGAAGGAAACCCTGACTTTTCACGCTGGAGCGAAGTTTTCCCTGCCAGCCTGCAGAAAAATCGAGCGGTTCAGTGATGTTGGCGTCCCAGCGCTGGCCCATCAGGACGAATTTTTCTCGTTGCGCCGAGACGGTTTTGGCCGCTGCAACAAAATCCTCGAACAGGAGGATGTCGGCGTTGACGATGGCGTAAAGCGGGCTGGGGCTGGTTTCACGCGCCAGGCGGAACATGGCGTCCATGCGCGGCGCGCCGCTCGGGCTGCGCGGAATCTCGCGCTGGTGAGCCACGCCCAAGTCGGCGGCGGCCTCGGCCAGGCCAGCTTCGTCGCCCATCAGAATCACGTTCACGCCGGGCAGTTTCGTCCACGAGGCAATTGCGTTGCGTTGAATGGTGGCGATGTGCGCGTCGCTGAAGGACTTGGGGGCGGAGAAGATAGTAATCAGTGGGGCAGTCATCAGTTACCGGTTTTCCAGTTTACCGGTTTTCCTGTTTTCCAGTTTACCGGTTGCCCGGTCGTCCACTTCTGTCATCGTCTTGTGGCGCACGGCGGTGTTGAGTTGGGCCAGTTCGGGTTCGCGTTGGACGATTTCCAGCACATCGTACCAGGTGAAGTCGGGTTTGCCGTTCAGGTGGGCGAAAATCTCGCGTAGAAAGGTCAGGTCTTCGGGGGTGTCCACCGTCCAGCGCAGGGAGCCGTAATCGGGCTGGTGATGGAGTTGGGTGATGTGGAAACCGCGCGGGGAAACGCCAGTGGACAGTGAGCAGTCATCAGTAATCGGTTCGACAGGAGAGAGGGTAACATTCTCGTACAAAAACGGCATGACGTGTTCGCGGTGGAAAAGTTCGCTGGATTCACGCCAGGCGCGTTCCAGCGCGGCAAAGGTGCAGGCTTCCACGTCCAGGCCGATGGGAAAAGTGCGGGTAAAGGGCGGCGGCAGACGGTTGCAAGCGAAGTCAGTGTTATGAGCAGTCATCAGTTGGACGGTCTGGTCAATGACAGCCGGGTCAATCAGTGGGCAGTCGGCGGTGATGCGGACGATGACATCGGCGGCGTGGATTTTAGCGGCCTGGTAGTAGCGGTCGAGAACATCGTGCAGGCTGCCCCGAAAACAAGAAATTCCCATCGAAACCGCGAAATCTGCCAGTGGGTTATCTGCCGGGTCGGTTGTTGTTGCCAGCAAGACCGAATCGATACGGCGGGCGCGTTGAGTCCGCTCAATCACATGCTGAAGCATTGGCTTTTCGCCAATTTTCAAAAGGACTTTTCTGGGAAGCCGGGATGAACCCATGCGGGCTTGAATGATGGCGAGCGTTTTCATTTGCGCGAAAGCAGGTCAATGATGAATTTTCCGTAATAGGTAAATGTCTTCTCTTTAATGCCGTAGTGGTAAAACGTTTTCCAAATTTCTTCGCGGATGCCGTGTTTGTCGCAACGGGAAAGTTGATTGAGGGGCAGGTAGCCGCCAAAGTCAATCGTCATGTAATCCCTTTCTTTGTCGTAGGTGTAAGCGTTGATGCTCATGTTGGTATTCCAGAGGGCGTTGTAGTAGGCGTTATAAAATTGTGTACCAACGCTGAAGAGCATATTGAGAGCGATTTGAACATCTTGAATTTTATCGCCAGTGCGGTAGCGCTTCGAAATGATGGGTTCAACGCTGATGCTGCCGCAGGCGTCGGTGCGGCCTTTTTCGGGCAGGATGAGATAAAAGACGATGTGGGTTTGGAGCATTTCGCTGATAGTTTCAGCACGGGTGGCGCTCGGTTCGGGGGTGAATGTTTCGGTCGGCGCGGACGTTGCCGTGGCGGAGGCGGTTTCTGTCGGAGCGGAAGTCGCTGTCGGCGGGAGGAGAGTTACAGTGGCGCTGGGCGGAATCGGCGTGGAAGTTTGGGTGGCGGGAGCGGGAGTCGCTGCCACCGGAGCGCAAGCCGTCAGCAGGGAAAGTATCAGCAGGGCAAAGAACATTTTCTTCATCGGGTCATCTCCAGCATGGAACGGTAGGTTTCCATCAATGTTTGCACGTTTTTCGGCCAATCGGCCTTTTCTTCGGCGGTGACGCGCGCATTTTGGCCGATTTTCGGCAGGGTGTCGCGCTGTTCGATTGCCCGCAAAATTTTTGCGGCCAGCGCATCGGCGTCGCCATCGGGGAATAGCCAGCCATTATACCCGTCTTGCACCCATTCCTTGTTGGCGGGAATATCGGAGACGAGGCAGGGCAGACCGCAGGCCAGGGCTTCCATCAGCGAGACGGAGGAACCGTCGACGTGCGAGGGGGAAATGTACAGGTCAGCCATCTGATAAAAACGCGGCAGGTCGGCGTTGTTGATGTAGCCGGGCATACTGACGCGCGCATCCACACCACTGTTGATGAAAATCTGGCGCAATTGCCCACCCAGTGAGCCGCCGCCGGGCAACAGCAGCGCAACGTCTGGGCGCTGCTGCGCCACTTTGACGAAGGCGCGCGCCAGCACGTCCACGCCGTAATTCGGCTCCCAGGAGCGGTTGCAAAATAAAGTCATTCCGTTGTGCGGTTGTGCGGTTGTCCGGTTTTTGGGTGTGAAGTGAGTCAAATCCACGCCCCAGGGGAAGACGACGGTGCGGGCGGGGTTCATGCCGTAGCGGACGGCCATCTCGCGGGTGACTTGCGCGTCGCTGGTGAAGAAGGTGGAATGCTGAAGCGTGTAGCGGGTGGCAAATTTCCAGCCTTTGCCGCGCTGAACGTCTTTCATCAGGTCGAAGCCCCAAGACATGGTCAGGATGGGGCGGAATCCACTCAGGACGGCGATGAAGGCGCAGGTTTGAATCGGCCCGGCGTGAATCAAATCAGGCCTGATTTTTTGGACCACACGCCGAAAGTCGAGCGCCAAACGAGGCAGGTCGCGCCAGGCGAAGGGTTTTTGCCCGCCCGCCCACGGGACGGTTTCGATATTCTCCGGCACGGGGCGGCTTTCGGTCTGACGCGCGCCGCGCTGCAGGCGGACATAATATACGCGATGCTCACTCTCCGAAAGCACGGAGAGGAAGCGGTGGTCGTGGGGGGTGTAGTCGAGGGAAAAATAAATGAGTTTCACGGAATATAAAACCAACTGGCAAGTTGTTGGTAAAGCACCGGATTTATCTCTGCAAAATGATGGGAATATCCAGTAATTCCGACAAATACGCTAGATATAGCGCTTAAAATAGCCATTGTTATCCAACCTGCCCGTAAAAACCCAGCGTGAAACGGTGTCGTAGCCAGCTTACCGTACTGGCTACCCACGAACAAAGCAGATAATAGAATCAATGATGGGGTGATGTCAAACAAATAGCGCAGAGAAGATGAAATAAACAGCAATAAAACGATGGCAGGGATGGATACATAACATAGCAAATAGACTCCCCACCAGCGCAATAAAAATTGGCGTGAATTTACAACCAACTCAAACCGAACATCTCCATTCAACCATCGCCAGACCCAAGAGAGCAGTAAGATTGCGGAAAATCCCAGAAGTGGAACAATAAATAATATACCAGCGGTGCGCTCAGTGTAGTAATGAACTGGCAAATGAATAAAGCCAGGCCACATTGTCTCTTTGACCCAGGGAATGGTTATAAATGGAAATTGATTTTGTAAAGCGGGTAAACGGAAAATATATGTAAAAAAGTTAGGAAGAGCGTAAGCCAACGAAATAACATCCTTGTAATCGGGTGGCAAAGCCGGTCCTGTTAATTGATAACGATGTCCGGTTTCAACAATAGACCCAAACCGAGCGTAGTTATAGGCTAATAGGGCAAAAAAAATGCCACCCAATGGCAGAACAAGCGCCAGTAACCGAGAAAAAAGTTGACAAGATGGATAAGAATAGTTTCTCAAAAGATAACCCACCAGAATCACACCCAAAACAACACCTGAAATCAGCAAACTGGTGCGGGTACCCGCTGCAAGTCCCAATAATAATCCAGTAAGAATAATATCCAGATGCCCAACGTTTTTTGAGCGAAATATTCGATAACTAAAGAACGAACCGGCCATGCCAAAAGCCTGCCCTCCAGCAATGGATGCTTCATAGATAAGCGGGCGAGTTAGCAGCCAGAGAGCAGGCACATTCAAGGCTAAGCCTAGCGCCGCTCCCCAAAACAACCAACCAGGGAAATCAAAATCGCGGGAAAATTGGAATAACGCGGCAATACCCCAAAAGCTCGTTAATACAACAAAAAACAACGTTAACTCAGAATCGCTGACAGAGTGATATGTAAAAACCCTGATAATCAAGCCAATCACAGCCGGAACAGGCCCCCAATATAAATAATACTTCCCTTGATATAGGCTCACATCCCATAAGTAATCTAGATTTTCACGCTGGTGATAGTCATAAGGATTGGGAAGCGAGAGAAGAGTCGCGGGAGGTTGCATCAACAAATGCAGTTGTCCATACTGAAAAGCTTCGGCCAGCAAGCCATAGTAGTTCTTTCCAGTCGGCCATTTATCTACTCTGCCGGCAGTAAAAATCCAGACGTATATCCAAACGGTCAGAATAGCCAACAAGAACAAACCGACTTTAGGAGAAAAACGCATCAACGCGCTCAAAAAGGGAAAATTAATCGTGCGGGGCAGGCTTTTTTTTACCAATTTTTGAGGCCAAAAGTGGTAAATAACCGGCAAAACCCAATAGGACAGCGAGAATATAATCAGTAACAAACCCACACCAATCAGTTGAAACCGTTTTGTCCCCCAAGTCGAGTTATTGTCCAGTCCAATCTGAAATGCGAAAACGGCAACAATAATCAGGCCGATACCAAGAACAATCAAGAACAGGCGTAGTATAACTTTACGATTCATAAGTAAACCTTTATACCACTTGTATCTGATGCTCTTACGCACCCAAATCCGTCCAGCGCAGTTCCTTGCCCAGGGGCAGTTCGCTCAGCGCGCGCGTGCCAATCACGTTGCGAATCTGATCGGGTTTAATGGCGCCGGGGGTGGCCGGGCGGAGCACGTCAATCATCTCGCGGGTGAAAACTTCTCCGGCGCGAATGTCGCGCGCGGCGCGCAGGCAGCGGCGCTGGACGACGCTGGTATCGCGCTCATTTTCGGCGATAAATTTATCGGCCACGCCGAGCGCGCGCTCCAGCAAGCGGGTTTCCGCCACCATGTGCGCCCAATCTACCGGGTTGAGAGCAAACTTATGGTCGGGGCCTTCGCGGTCGTTGCTGTCGGTGAAGTGGCGCTCAATCACCCGCGCGCCGAGCGTCACCGCGCCCAGCACGGTGGCGTTGCCGTGCGTGTGGTCGGACAGGCCCAGCACCACCTGCGGGAACATGGCGGCGTAGGTTTTGAGCACGTTCAAATTGATGAAGTCATAATTTTCGGGGCTGGCGGTGTAATTGGTGTTGCACTGCATCACGCAGAGCTGTGGATTGATTTTCAAAATGGCGTGAACCGCCTGCTGCACCTCACCGATTGTCGCCGCGCCGGTGGCGATGAGCACGGGTTTGCCTTTGGCGGCCATGTGTTGCATGGCCTCAATCCAATCAATTTCGCCCGAGCCAATTTTGTAGGCCGGAACAAACGGGTCTACGTGTTCGACGGAAGCGTAATCATAAGGCGATGTGAAAAAGTCAATCCCGATTTTGTCGCACTCTTCCTTCAAAATCGGCGTCCAGTCCCACGAAACTGAGGCCTCGGCGTACACCTGCGTCACCGATTTTTTCCATTTGGCCTGATGGCTGACCTGGACGTTCATGTGGCTGAAGCCATAGTCCGAGACGATTTTGGGCGCCTGAAAGTGCTGAAACTTGGCGGCGTCGGCGCCCGATTCCTTCGCCAGGCGAATCAGCATTTTCGCCCGTTCCAAATCGCCATCGTGGTTGGCGGCGATGTCGGCGATGAAATAAGTGGGGTGGTTGGGGCCAATCAGCCGGTTGTTAATTTTGAAGTCCATGTGTGCCTCCGGTGAAAGTAGAGAGCGGGAGAAGGAAACAAGTAGACAAGTCGGTATACTTGTCTACTTGTTTCCTTTTACTGGCTTTTACTCGTTCCCTGTTGATAACTACGCATTTTCTGTGGATAACCCTGTTGAGCCTGTGCATAAAACTGGGCGATTCCAGTGGATACGCCGGGGATTTCCTGCCCCAGCGCGGTGGATAGTTTGTGGATGGAAAGCCGCAAATTGGGCGAACGCCGCGCCGTCAGCCCGCCTTTTTCGACAGAGATGGGCCGAATCAACCCTTCATCGAATCCAAATTGACGGGCGATGCGTACCCCAAAGTCAAACTTGCTCAGCGCTTCCGCCCCGACGGTGTGATACAGCCCTGAAAGGCCTTTTTCCAGCATCTGAATCAGTAGCCGCGCCAGGTCACCCACGAAGAGCGGGCAAAAATAAACGTCGGTGAACCCGTTGGCAGGCTGACCAGTAGAAAGTTTGTTGTAGAAAAACTCGGAGAGTGAGCGCGTGCCGGAAAGTGACCAGCCAAAGAAGTTGACCCGCGCCACAATGGCGGTGGGGTTGGTGGAGAGTACATTCACTTCTCCTTGCAATTTGGTCGCGGAGTAAACACCCGGCGGGCTGGGTTGATCCAACTCGGTGTAGATGCCGTCTTTGGTGCCGTCAAAAACCGCATCGGTGGAAATGTGCAAAAAACGGATTCCGGCGCGGGCGGCGGATTGCGCCAG
>MNXJ01000033.1 GCA_001872455.1 Anaerolineae bacterium CG2_30_57_67
TCAGCGGAATGGTTTTCCGGCGGGCAGATTCGCCTGCAGGCCGCTTCCGCCGCGCCGGACGAATCCGCCAAAAGGCTGAGTTTCTCCAATCTGCAAAAAAGTTTGCAGCAGAGCGCCGCCTATCGCGCCAGTTTTCCACGCCAGGCTGCCACCAAACTGCTTGACTTTCCCCGACGCATCGAATAAAATAGCGCCCATCAAAAACACAGACGCGGACGAGTACGCTTCAAAGCGATTTTCAGAGAGCCGGGCAAAATTGGTGCAAGCCGGGTAAAAGCGCAGGAGCCGAATGGACCGCCGAGTTGCAACGTGAACGCCGCAAGGCAAGTACCCGCGCCGGGAACTGCTCCCGTTATCCCGTAGAGTTTCTTAGCCGGTTCGCTGGCTAGCAAACTACAAGAGTGACGCTGGCTTTTTCCCCTGTGTGCATCACGCAGGGATTTTTTGTTAAAAGCGGCGTTAAACCTGGGTGGCACCACGAGACTCCCCTCTCGTCCCAATGGACGGTAGGGGTTTTGTTTTTAAATGCAAAACGACGAGAAGGAGTTTTTTATGTTGATTGAATCAACACCTGTTCAAACCATCATCCGCGAAATTGCCGCAGATTTGGAAACGCCCGTCAGCCTGTATCTCAAACTGAGCGGCGGCGGCGCGTCCTTTTTGCTGGAATCGGTCGAAGGCGGCGAGCGTATCGCGCGCTACTCTTTCATCGGCGTACAGCCGCGCGCGCAGTATCTTTTGCGCGGCGGGCAGGTTGAAGTGACCGAAAATGGCGCGGCGCGCACCATCGCGCTGGAAAACGCCGACCCGACGGTTTTTCTCCAAAACGAGATGAGCCGCTTTCCCGCCCTGCGCCTGCCCAACGCGCCGCGCTTCACCGGCGGGCTGGTGGGTTTTCTCGGCTACGAAGCGGTTCGGTTTTTTGAACCAACGCTCAGCGGGAAGATGAACCCCAGCGACTTTCCCGATGGAATCTTCCTGCTGGCAGATACCATCATCGCGTTTGACCACGCCCGCCGCAGCATCTTCCTGATGGCGAATCTTCTCGACGGCGACGAATCTGCCGCCCGCCAGAAATTGGACGCGATTGAAGCGCGCATCCGCCAGCCGCTGCCGCCCGCCCGCGAGACAAAATCTGCGCCGTCCAAAATCAAATCATCACACACGCAGGGAACTTACGAAGACATGGTGCGCGCCGCGAAGGAACATATTTTGGCGGGCGATATTTTCCAGGTGGTGCTTTCGCAGCGCTTCACCCGCGAAACAGCGGTGGAACCGTTTGATGTGTACCGCGCCGTGCGCCGCCTGAACCCTTCGCCATACATGTTCTTTTTTGATTTTGGACTCGTGGACGGCGAGCCGCTCTTTTTGGTGGGTTCTTCGCCCGAAATGTTGGTGCGGCTGGAAGGCAGAACCGCTTCGCTGCGCCCGATTGCCGGGACGCGCCCGCGCGGCAAAGATTCCGCCGCCGATGCCGCGCTCGCCAGCGAACTGCTCGCCGACCCGAAGGAACGCGCCGAACATGTAATGCTGGTGGATTTGGGGCGCAACGACCTGGGGCGCGTCTGCGAATATGGCACGGTGAAAGTCTCGGACTTTTTCACCATCGAAAAATATTCGCACGTCATGCACATCGTCTCGCATGTCGAAGGAAAGTTGAAGCCCGAGCAGACCGCCTTCGATTTGGTGCGCGCCGCCTTCCCCGCTGGCACAGTCAGCGGCGCGCCGAAAGTGCGCGCCATGGAAATCATCGCCGAACTGGAGCCGATGACGCGCGGCGCGTATTCGGGCATGGTCGGCTACTTTGGCTTTGACGGCGCAATGGATACCTGTCTCGCCATCCGCACAATGGTCGGGCGCGGAAATTCCGTCAGCGTGCAGGCGGGCGCGGGCATTGTCGCCGATTCTGACCCGACAACGGAATATCAAGAAACCGTCAATAAGGCGATGGCGCTGCTGCGCGCGATTGACGCGGCTGAATCAAATAGTTGAACGTGGATGACGGCATCTTAAACAAAAGGAGATTTTTACCATGACCACAAAACCCAGACTGCTCACCGGCGACCGCCCCACAGGACGGCTGCATCTCGGGCATTACGTTGGCTCGCTGGCAAACCGCGTGCGCCTGCAACATCAATACGAATCGTTTTTCATCATCGCCGACCTGCACACGCTGACCACCAAACCCGAACCGCAGTTCATCAAAGAGATTCCAACCTACATCCGCGAGATTGTGCTGGATTATCTCGCCGTGGGCATTGACCCCGCTGTCAGCACGATTTTCGTCCAATCGGCGGTGCCAGAAACCTACCAGTTGAATCTGCTCTTCGAGATGCTGGTCAGCGTTCCCCGCCTGGAGCGAATGCCCACGCTCAAAGACATGGCGCGCGACGCCAACATCGACTCGATGCCGTTTGGTTTGCTCGGCTACCCCGTCTTGCAGGCGGTGGATATTCTTTTGCCGCGCGCGCAAGTCGTCCCGGTTGGGCGCGACAACCAATCACATGTCGAACTCGCCCGCGAGATGGCGCGGCGCTTCAACAACCTGTACGGCGAAGTCTTCCCCGAACCGGAACCCATCATCGGCGATGTGCCGCTGCTGGTCGGCACGGACGGGCAAAACAAGATGAGCAAGTCAATTGGCAACGCCATTTATCTTTCAGATGACGCTGAGACGGTGACGAAAAAAGTGATGGGCATGTATACCGACCCCAAACGCCTGCGCGCCAGCGACCCCGGCACGGTGGAAGGCAACCCCGTTTTTCTTTATCACGACGCTTTCAACCCGTCTTACGCCGAAGTGGACGAACTGAAAGAACGCTACCGGCTGGGCAAAGTCGGCGATGTTGAAGTGAAGGAAAAACTCGCCCGCGCCATCAATGTTTTTCTGGAGCCGTTCCGCGAAAAACGCGCCTACTATCTCGCCCACCCTAACATTCCGCGCGATGTGCTGGCAAACGGCATCCGCCGCATGCAAGCCAAAGCCCAAGAGACGATGAAACTCGTCCGCGAAAAAACGGGCTTGTCCTACTCGCTGGATTTGTTCACAGACGAAGTGGATATTTTTGGAAATGAAGAATGATGAACGCAGAAGCCTGTATTTTTTCGGAGAAACCTTATGCTTGCATTAATTGACAACTACGACTCGTTCACCTACAACCTGGTTCAATATTTTGGCGAACTCGGCGCGGAGATTCGCGTCTTCCGCAACGACCAGATTTCGCTCAACGAACTGATTGCGCTCAAACCCGACCATCTCGTCATCTCGCCGGGACCGGGCGAGCCGCTTCAGGATGGCGGCATCTCGCCCGAAGCGATGAAACACTTCACCGGCAAAATCCCCGTGCTGGGCGTTTGTCTGGGGCATCAATGTCTCGGCGCCATTTACGGCGGCAAAGTGGAGCGCGCCCCGCGCCTGATGCACGGCAAAACATCACCTGTCAGCCACAATGGGCAGGGAATTTTCAAAGACGTGCCATCGCCCTTTGACGCCATGCGCTACCATTCGCTGATCGTCTATGAACCCGTCCCCGCCGAGTTGGAAATCATCGCCCAAACCGCCGAAGGCGAAATTATGGGGCTGAAGCACAAACAGCATCCCACCTACGGCGTGCAATTTCACCCAGAGTCGATTCTCACCGAACACGGCAAACAAATTCTCAAAAACTTTCTCGACATCAAACCCGCTCAACCTATGACCACTGAACCCGTTTTGCTCAAACCCTTCATCGCCAAAGTCATCAACCGCGCCGATTTAAGCGCCGAAGAAGCCGAACAGGCGCTGAGCGTCATCATGACCGGCGGCGCCACCCCCGCCCAAATCGGCGCATACCTGATTGCCCTGCGCATGAAAGGCGAAACCATCGCCGAAGTGGTCGGCTCGGTGCGCGCCATGCGCGCCGCGTCTGTCAAGGTCAAACTGGAAGCAGGCGGCGAACCCGTCTACGACATCGTTGGCACAGGCGGAGACGGCACGCACACCTTCAACATCTCCACCGCCGCCGCCTTCGTCGTGGCGGGCGCGGGGCGCAAGGTTGCCAAACACGGCAACCGCGCCGCTTCATCACAATGCGGCAGCGCCGACGTGCTTTCTGCGCTCGGCGTCAATCTCGACCTGACGCCAGAGCAGGTTGCCACCGCCATTCAACAAGTCGGCATCGGCTTCATGTTCGCGCCCAAATTCCACCCCGCCATGAAATACGCCGTTGGACCGCGCAAGGAAATCGGACAGCGCACCATCTTCAACATCTTGGGCCCGCTCACCAACCCCGCCGGCGCCAACATCCAACTGACGGGAGTCTACGACGCCAGCCTGACCGAACCGCTCGCCCACGTCCTGCAAGAACTCGGCAGCCGCGCCGCGCTGGTCATTTACGGCGCAAACGGCTTGGACGAACTCAACCCCACCGGCGTCAATCGCGTCAGCCACCTGAAAAATGGCAACGTCACCACCTACGACCTGAACCCCGCCGACTTCGGTCTTGCGCCCTGCACAGTCGCCGACCTGCGCGGCGGCGCGCCCGACCAATCTGCCGCCATGATGCGCGACCTGCTCGGCGGAAAACTGCGCGGCGCCATCCGTGACGCCGTCCTTCTCAACGCCGCCGCCGCGCTCGCCGCCGAAACCGGAGATTTTAAATCTGCGCTACAAGAATCCGAGTCATCGCTCAACAGCGGCGCCGCGCTTGACAAACTCAACGCGCTCATCGAGTTTTCCCACTCTGTCTCCTAATCCGTGTATCCGTTTCAATATCCGCTGCCCATGAACATACTCGAAAAAATTATTGCTCAAAAAAAATTGGAAATCGCGGCGCTCGATGCCCCAGCGCTGCGCCGCGCCGCAGATTCTGCTCCCGCGCCGCGAGATTTCCTCGCCGCAATCACGCGCCGCCGTCCCGAACTCCGCCCCAGCCTGATTGCGGAACTGAAGCGCGCCAGCCCCTCCAAAGGAATCCTCGCCCCACACCTTGACCTGTTACAAGTGGCGCAACTCTACGCCCAAAACGGCGCCGCCGCCATCAGCGTCCTCACCGATGAAAAATTCTTTCAAGGAAAACTCGAAACCCTGCGCCAAGTACGAAGTATCAATGACCTACCGCTCCTACGCAAAGACTTCCTCATCGCCGAAGCCCAACTCCACCAAGCCCGCGCCGCTGGCGCAGACGCGATTTTACTCATCGCCGCCGCCCTGCCCGACGACGCCCGCCTCGCCGACCTGCACGCCTGCGCCCAAAATTTGGCGCTGACCGCCCTCGTCGAAGTCCACGACGCCGCCGAACTGGAACGCGCCCTCAAAATTTCCAACCTGAAACTCATCGGCATCAACAACCGCAACCTCGCCACCTTTGACGTTTCACTCGAAACCACCGAACGCCTGCGCCCGCAGATTCCGCCCGAAATCGCCGTTGTCGCCGAAAGCGGCATCTTCACCGCCGCCGACGTTTCGCGCCTGGCAGCCGCCCGCGTGGACGCGATTCTCGTCGGCGAAGCGCTGGTCACCGCGCCAGACATCCCCGCCAAAGTGAGAGAACTCAGCGGCGTCACCCTATGACCAAAATCAAAATCTGCGGCATCACCAACCTGCCCGACGCCCGCGCCGCCATCCAAGCGGGCGCGGATTATCTCGGCTTCAACTTCTACCCCAAAAGCCCGCGCTACATCGCGCCCGCCGCCTGCGCCGAAATTACTTCCATCGTGAAGCGCGCACATCCGCACATTAAACTCGTCGGCGTCTTCGTCAATGCGCCCGTAGACGAAATCATCGCCATTCTGGATGCCTGCTCGTTGGATTTGGCGCAACTCCACGGCGACGAGCCGCCAGAAGCGCTGGCAGCCCTCGGCGGCAAAGCCTTCAAAGCCCTCCGCATCTCCGCCCAATCCGCTTATCCGTTGCCCCATCCGCTGCCCCAGCCCGCCTTGCTGATTGACGCCGCCGTCAAAGGAGTCTACGGCGGCAGCGGCGTCACCGCCGACTGGAACGCCGCCGCCGAAATCGCCCGCCGCTATTCGATTTTTCTGGCAGGCGGACTCACCGCCGAAAACGTCTCCGCCGCCATCCGGCAGGTTCACCCCTGGGGCGTAGACGTGGCGTCAGGCGTCGAATCTGCTCCGGGCGTCAAAGACGCCGCCAAGATGAAAGCCTTTGTAAACGCCGTGAAATTGGCAAAATACACAGCCAAACGTGGCGCAAATCTGTGATTTGCGCGAACCAGCCAGAGACTTGCCCCACCTGCCAGATTTTTTGGATGAACTCAAAACACGCACAGGAAAAAAATCATGCCCACCCTGCTCCCCCCCAAATTCGGTCCCTACGGCGGACAATTCGTCCCCGAAACGCTGATGCCCGCGCTGATAGAGTTGGAACGCCAATTCGTCTCCGCCCGCAGCGACCCCGCCTTCCACGCAGAATTTGACAACCTGATGGCGACCTATGTCGGACGCCCCACACCGCTGACCTACGCCAAACGCCTCTCCGAAAAACTCGGCGGCGCGCAAATTTACCTCAAACGCGAAGACCTGGCGCACACCGGCGCGCACAAAATCAACAACGCGCTCGGGCAAGCCCTGCTCGTCAAGCGCATGGGCAAAAAACGCATCGTCGCCGAAACCGGCGCGGGGCAGCACGGCGTCGCTTCCGCCACCGCCGCCGCCCTGCTCGGCCTGGAATGTGTGGTTTACATGGGCGCGGTAGACATCGCCCGCCAGGAGACAAACGTCTTCCGCATGAAACTGCTCGGCGCAGAAGTCCGCCCGGTCGAATCAGGCACGAAGACGCTGAAGGACGCCATCAACGAAGCCATCCGCGACTGGGTCAGCAACGTGCGCGGCACGCATTACCTGCTCGGCTCGGCGCTCGGGCCGCATCCCTACCCGACCATCGTCCGCGAATTTCAATCCATCATTGGGCGTGAAGCCCGCCAGCAAATGCTGATGGACGTAGGTCGCCTGCCAGACGCGGTCATCGCCTGCGTCGGCGGCGGCTCCAACGCCATCGGCGTCTTCAGCGGATTCATCGCTGACAGCGGGGTGGAACTAATTGGCGTGGAAGCAGGCGGCAGCGGAATCGCGTCGGGCAGGCACGCCGCCCGCTTTGGCGATTCGGCCAAAGCCCGCATCGGCGTCATTCACGGCACGCGGACGTATGTCCTGCAAGACGAAGACGGTCAAATTGCCGAGACGCATTCCATCTCCGCCGGGCTGGATTACGCCGCCGTCGGGCCCGAACACGCCCTGCTGCGCGACATGGAACGCGCCTTCTACACCTCCGCCACTGACGCCGAAGCGCTAGCCGCCTTCCAAACCTTGTGCCACACCGAAGGCATCATCCCCGCGCTCGAATCGTCACACGCCATCGCCGAAGCCATCAAACGCGCCCCCGCCATGCGCCCCAACCAGATAATTCTGGTCAATCTCTCTGGGCGCGGCGACAAAGACCTGAATACGGTCATGCAGGAGTCAGGAATATGAACCGCCTCGAAACTGCTTTCGCCAGCAAACCCATTTTCATGCCCTATTTTCCGCTGGGCTACCCCAATTTGGAAACGTCGGTGGATGTCATCGAAGCGCTCGCCCAAAACGGCGCAGATTTAATCGAAATTGGCTTGTCTTTTTCCGACCCGCTGGCAGATGGCCCCGTCATCCAACACGCCACCCAAATGGCGCTGGAAAAAGGAATCACGGTCAAGAAGTCGCTGGCTGCGCTGAAAGAACTGCGTACCCGCGGCGTGGAAATTCCCCTGATTCTGATGGGCTACTACAACCCGATTCTCGCCTACGGGCTGAAAGAATTCATCCGCGCCGCAAGCGACTCAGGCGCCGATGGCTTCATCATCCCCGACCTGCCGCTCGAAGAAGCGGCAGAATTCACTGCGCTGGCGGGCGACCTGCCGCTGATTCAAATGCTCGCGCCGACCACGCCCGACGAGCGCATGGAAACCATCGCCCGCCGCGCCCAGGGATTTATCTATCTGGTTTCGGTGACGGGCGTGACGGGAGAACGCGCCGCCCTTTCGGCGGGGCTGGGCGAATTAATCGCCCGCGTGCGGCAGCACACCGCCGCGCCGGTCTGCGTCGGCTTTGGCATCGGCACACCCCAACAGGCGCAGCAAGTCGGCGCGCTGGCAGATGGAGTCATCGTCGGCTCGGCGTGCGTCAAAGCCATCGGCGCGAGCAAAAACCCCGTTCAGACGGCGCGTCAATTCGCCGCGGAATTTCATCAGGCGCTACAAAAAACCTAACCAACCACCCCCACTTTTCATTTTCCCCTTGACGCAAGGCCGCAACACGCATAGAATAGCGCCCATTATGTCACCCGCTGTCCGCTTCTATTTTGCGTTTTACTTTTACGGCCTCCGCAATTCGGTTGCCGTTGGCGACGCTTAAGCAGACAGATTAACCTGTTCGCGCAAAGAGCGAGACCACACGGTCTCGCTCTTTTTTATTTTGGCGTGGCGCAAATCTTTGATTTGCGCCGATGCGCCGCATATTTTCTTTCAAGGAGTTGCTTATGTCCATTCGAGGAATTCGTGGCGCGACCAGCGTTCACGCCGACCAGCCAGACTTGATTCTCGCGGCGACGCGCGAACTGCTCGAAGCGATTTTGGCGGCGAACCCCGCCATGCGCCCCGAAGATGTTGCCAGCGCGCTGTTCACCGTCACCGCCGATTTGGTCTCCACCTTTCCGCCGCAGGCCGCCCGTCAGATGGGCTGGGGGCTCGTGCCGATGATGTGCGCGCGCGAGATTCCCGTGCCGAACAGCCTGCCGCGCGTTATCCGTGTTCTCGTTCATTGGAATACCGATATTCCGCAAGACAAAATCGTCCACGTTTATTTGCGCGAAGCCGTCAAGTTGAGACCAGATTTGGTCGCAGCGCAATGAGGAAGTAGACAGGTACACACGTAAACATGTAAACACGATATGACCGACTTGTGTACTTGTCTACCTGTGTACTTGTTTACGCCTTTATTTTTTTTTCAGGAGAAATCACTATGATGATTATCATGCAAGCCAACGCCACCCCGCAGCAGGTGGAGCACGTCATTGAACACATCAAAGCCGCCGGGCTGGCGGTACATCTTTCGCAGGGGTTGGAAGCGACCATCATCGGCGCGATTGGCGAAACCCACAACCTGCCGATGGAACAATTTGAAGGCTTGGATGGCGTGGACATCGTTCAGCGCATCACGCAGCCCTATAAACTTGCATCGCGCCAATTCCACCCCGAAGATTCGCTCATCCCCGTAGATGGATTCCACGTTGGCGGGGACGAAATCGCCATCATCGCGGGACCCTGCTCAGTGGAGAGTCGCTCGCAGATTATCGAGACCGCCATCGCCGTCAAAGAAGCGGGCGCGTCCGCCCTGCGCGGCGGAGTCTTCAAGCCGCGCACGTCACCCTATTCCTTTCAGGGCTTGGGCGAAGAAGGGTTGGAATATCTGGCAGAAGCGCGCGCGCAAACAGGGCTGCCCATCGTCGCCGAAATTATGTCGCAGGTGCAGGTGGATTTGATGGTCAAGTATGTGGACGTGCTGCAAGTGGGCGCGCGCAACATGCAAAACTTTAATCTTCTGCGCGTCATTGGCGAGACGCGCACGGCGGTTTTGCTGAAGCGCGGCATGAGCGCCACGGTGGAAGAATTGCTGATGTCGGCGGAATATATTTTGGCGGGCGGCAACGCGCGCGTGATGTTGTGCGAGCGCGGCATCCGCACGTTTGAAACGTCCACGCGCAACACCACCGACATCAACGCCATTCCCGTGCTGAAAAAGTTGACTCACCTGCCCGTCATTCTCGACCCCAGCCACGCCACAGGTCATGTGGATTATGTCGCCGCAATTGCGCGCGCCGCCATCGCCGCGGGCGCGGACGGTCTCATCATCGAAGTTCACCCCGACCCCGCGCACGCCGTCTCGGATGGCAAGCAGTCGCTGCGCCCCGAAGCCTTCGCGGCGATGGTTAAACAGGTTGGGCAAATTGCGCAGATTATGGGCAGAAAACTGGCGGCGGCGGAAGCGTATCAGCCGTTGAAACAGGGTTGGGCGTAGAAAAAGTTATCAGTGACCAGTAATCAGTTGTCAGTCGTTTTTATTCAAAATTCTACATTCAAAAAAGGAACTTTCCCCATGATGATTATCATGCACCCTGGCGCGCCGCGCGCGCAAATTGACGCGGTGATTGCCGAAATTGAAAAACAGAAATTATCTTCGCATCCCATTTTTGGCGTGGAGCAAACCATCATCGGCGCAGTTGGTGACGGACATTATGTTGCCAAAGAAATTTTTGAAGCGTTTCCAGGCGTGATGGAAGTGCAGCGTATTTCCAAACCGTATAAACTCGCGTCTCGTCAATTTCACGAACAGGATTCCGCTTTTCAGTTGGATGGCTTCTCCATCGGCGGGGTGGAAATTCCCATCATCGCGGGACCCTGCTCGGTGGAGAGCCGCGCACAGATTCTCGAAATCGCGCAGGCAGTCAAGGAAGGCGGCGCGAACGCTCTGCGCGGCGGAGTCTTCAAGCCGCGCACATCGCCGTATGCCTTTCAGGGCTTGGGCGAAGAAGGGCTCGAATACATGGTCGAAGCGCGCGAGAAAACAGGTCTGCCCATCGTGGCGGAAGTGATGGCGGTTTCGCAAATCAAGATGATGGAAAAATATGTGGACGTGTTTCAACTCGGCGCGCGCAACATGCAAAACTTCAATCTTCTGCGCGCCATCGGCGAAACGCGCACGCCCGTACTCTTCAAGCGCGGCATGTCTGCCACCATCGAAGAATTTCTCATGGCGAGCGAATACATCATCAGCGGCGGCAACACGCGCGTCATGCTGTGCGAGCGCGGCATCCGCACGTTTGAAACATCCACGCGCAACACCACCGACATCAACGCCTTCCCCGTGCTCAAAAAAATGACGCATCTGCCCGTCATCATTGACCCGAGTCACTCGACGGGCGATTCGGACTACGTTGCAGCCGTCGCCAAAGCGGGCGTCGCCGCGGGCGCGGATGGCATCATCGTCGAAGTCCACCCCGACCCGGCGCACGCCGTCTCGGATGGCAAGCAGTCGCTGCGCCCCGAAGCCTTCGCCAAAATGGTCAAGCAAGTTCGGGCAGTGGCGGAAGCGGTGGATAGGAGATTGGTAATTGGTAAATTGTAATTACCATTTACCAATTACCAAATATGGACGACGCAAACTTTAATCTCGCAACTTCTCGAATCGCCATCCTCGGACTCGGTTTGATGGGCGGCTCGCTGGCGCTGGCGCTGCGCGGAAAGTGTGCCGCGCTTTTTGGATGTGACCCGCATCTTCCCACGCTGGAAACTGCTCTGTCCCAACATATCGTGGACGCCGTTGAGAGCGACCCCGCCCGCCTGCTGCCCGAAGCGGATTTCGTCATCCTGTCCGCGCCCGTGCCCGCCATTTTGACTCTGCTTGAAAAATTGCCGTCCTTCACGCAAAAGCCCTGCATCGTGCTGGATTTGGGCTCAACGAAGAAATTAATCGTCGAAGCCATGTCGCGCCTGCCAAAAAATTTCGACCCCATCGGCGGACATCCCATTTGCGGCAAAGAAAAACTCTCGCTGGCAAACGCCGAGCGGACGCTGTACTACGCCGCGCCGTTTTTGCTCACCCCGCTGGAACGCACCAGCCCGCGCGCGCTTGCCGCCGCCGAACAAATCATCACCGCCATCGGCGCGAAGCGGAAAATTGTCCGCGCCGAAGAACATGACCAAATGCTGGCTGCCACCAGCCATTTGCCCTTTTTGCTTTCATCCGCGCTGACGCTGGCGACTCCGCCCGCCGCCGCCGACTTCATCGGACCTGGCTTCAAATCTTCCAGCCGATTGGCGCGAACAGATTCATCCATGATGCTGGGCGTATTACAATCGAATCGTGAAAATGTGCTGACCGCGCTGCACGCCTTGCAAGCCGAACTCGCCGCAATTGAATCTGCGCTCACCGCCGAAGATTTCGCCAAACTCGAATCCATCCTGACCCAATCTCAACAAGCCTACCGACAACTGACAACTGACAACTGATGACTTTATGCTGATTACTCCCATCCTTCGCCCCCTGAATTCCACCGTCCGCGTGCCTGGCTCCAAATCGCTGACCAACCGCGCCCTGATGATTGCCGCGCTGGCAGACGGCACGACCACGCTGACCAACGCGCTCTTCTCCGATGACTCGCGTTACTTCGCCAGAGCATTGCAAACTTTGGGCTTTAAAGTTCAACTCGACGAAACCAACCATGAAATGACCGTCACAGGTCTCGGCGGAAAAATCCCCGCGCACAAAGCCGAACTCTTCATCGGCAACGCTGGTACCGCCGCTAGATTCCTCTCCGCATTTCTCACGCTCGGACACGGCGAATATATTTTGGATGGCGAGCCGCGTATGCGTGAACGTCCCATTGGCGATTTGGTAGAGGCGCTCACTCAACTTGGCGCAAACATTCAACCAATTCAGAATTCAGAATTCAGAATTCAGAATTCTAAAATCTATCCGCCAGTGAAAATCATCGCCAACGGTCTGCGCGGCGGAAAGACGAAAATTGCGGGCGATATTTCATCCCAGTTTTTATCTGCGTTATTGATGGTTGCGCCTTACGCCCAGTCTCCCATTGAAATTGAACTGACCACCGAGTTAAATTCCAAACCCTATGTGGACATGACCATCGCCACCATGCAAGATTTCGGCGTGGAAGTTGAACGAGATGGCTATCGCTCCTTTACGATTCCACTTACGAGATACAAGTTACGGGATACGCAACTCGTAACTCGTAACTCGTATCCTGTTGAAAGTGACGCTTCCGCCGCATCGTATTTCTTCGCCGCGCCCGCCATCTGCGGCGGGACTGTCAAAGTGGAAAACATCTCGCGCAAATCCGTGCAAGGCGACATCCGCTTTTTAGAAATTCTGAAACAGATGGGTTGTACCGTGACTGAATCGGACAACTGTTTACTGGTCACGGGTCACTCGCCCCTGCGCGGCGTGGACGTGGACATGCGCGACATCCCCGACACGGCGCAAACGCTGGCGGCGATTGCGCCCTTCGCCAATTCGCCGACGACGATTCGCGGCATCGCATCCGCGCGCCTCAAAGAAACTGACAGAATTTCCGCTACCTGCGCCGAATTGACGCGGCTCGGCGTGCGCGTGGAAGAACACGCCGACGGCATGACCATTTATCCCTGCCAAACGTTCACGCCCGCCGCCATCCAAACCTACAACGACCACCGCATGGCAATGGCTTTCTCGCTGATTGGTCTGCGCGTGGACGGCGTAACGATTGAAAATCCGTCCTGCGTTGCCAAGACGTTTCCGAATTTTTTTGAAACGCTAGCGCAACTGCGCCTTTCGGACTCCAACGTCTCCTGACGTTGGATAAAAAATAGCGAAAGTCAGGAGACTTTCGACTCCAACTATGAATTCTTCATCCTTTCACCTGGGTCTCATCGGCTACCCGCTCGGACATTCGCTCTCGCCCAAAATTCACGCCGCCGCGCTGAAAGCGTGTGGGCTGCGGGGCGACTATTCTTTATTCCCTATTCATCCCGACGACAAGCAAGGATTAAAAGATTTGCTCAACCGTGTTCGTTCTGGTGAAATCACGGGGTTGAACGTCACCATTCCGCACAAACAAAATGTGATTCCACTTTTGGACGAACTCACCCCAACGGCGCAAGCCATCGGCGCGGTCAATACCATCTACCGACACGGCGAAAAACTCATCGGCGAAAACACCGACGCGGCAGGATTTTTATCTGACTTAAAAAAAAATATCGGGAATTGGAAATTGGGAATTGGAAAATTGGCATTGGTATTAGGAGCAGGCGGCGCGGCGCGGGCGGTGATTTACGCTTTGCTCCATGACGGCTGGCAAGTCACCCTTGCTGCTCGCCGAATTGAACAGGCGGGACAACTCGCAAACTCGTTTACAAATTACAAATTACAAGTTACAAGTTATGAAACCTTCCAACCTTCCAACCTTCCAACCTTCAACCTTCTCATCAATACAACCCCCGTCGGCATGTCCCCCAACATCGAAGCATCGCCGCTGCCAGAAAATATTGTCCTGAATAAAAATACCGTAGTTTACGATTTGGTCTACAATCCACGCGAAACAAAATTAGTGAAAGACGCTCGCGCAAATGGGTTGCAAGCCACTACTGGACTTGGCATGTTAATCGAACAAGCCGCGCTCGCCTTTGAAATTTGGACGGGCTGCAACCCACCAAGATATTTTTTATTTGAATCTGTAGGGGCGACCCGCTCCGATTAATTGGAACCATAAACGGACATGAAGGGTCGCCCCTACTTTGTAAACGGAGAAATTATGCTACGCTTTTTAACCGCTGGCGAATCGCATGGACCATCTTTGACCGCCATCCTTGATGGGTTGCCTGCTGGCTTACCCATCACAACTGAAATCATCAACCGCGAACTTGCCCGCCGTCAACGCGGATATGGTTCAGGCGGACGCATGAAAATCGAAACGGACGCGGCGCAGATTCTCGGCGGCGTGATGGGCGGGCAAACCACAGGCGCGCCAATTGCCCTGCTCGTTGTCAACGCCGACCACGCCAAATGGAAGGGCAAAGCCATCGCGCCGATGACCGCCCCGCGCCCAGGTCACGCCGATTTAACGGGCGCGGTCAAATTCGGCTACAGCGATTTGCGCCCCGCGCTGGAACGCGCATCCGCGCGCGAGACGACCATGCGCGTCGCGGCGGGCGCGGTCTGCAAACAGTTGCTTGCGCAGTTTGGCATCGTCATCGGCGGATACGTCACCGCCATCGGCGAAGTGACCGCCGATTTGGGCGCAATGCCCTACGCCGAGCGCTTTTCCCGCGCCGAAGAATCGGATGTGCGCTGCCCCGCCGAATCATCCGCCGCTGCCATGCGCGCCGCCATCGAAAAAACTATCCACGCGAAAAATACGCTCGGCGGAATTTTGGAGATTGTCGCGCTCAACGTCCCCGTTGGGCTGGGCAGTTTCACCCAATGGGACAAACGCCTCGAAGCCAAACTCGCGCTGGCGCTGATGAGCGTCCAAGCCATCAAAGGCGTGGAAGTTGGCGATGCCTTTGAAAATGCCAAACGACTCGGCACGCAAGCCCATGACCCAATCAACCTGATTCCTAATTCCCAATCCCTAATTCGTAATTCAAACCGCGCGGGCGGCATCGAAGGCGGCATCTCCAACGGGCAGCCGATTGTCATTCGCGCCGCGATGAAACCCATCGCCACCACGCTCACGCCCCAACAAACGGTGGACCTTGCCAGCGGAGAAAATTCGCCCACCCGCTACGAGCGCTCCGACTTCTGCCCCGTGCCGCGCGCCGTGCCGATTCTCGAAGCGATGGCTGCCTTCGTTCTCGCAGACGCCCTGCTCGAAAAACTAGGCGGCGACTCGCTGGCGGAAATACGCCCGCGCTTTGAAACCTTGCGCCGCGCCGCGCTGACCGATTTAGCGATGGATAATTTTCCGCATGTTTTTTG
The DNA here is from genome assembly GCA_001872455.1 of Anaerolineae bacterium CG2_30_57_67. Taxonomy (GTDB): domain Bacteria; phylum Chloroflexota; class Anaerolineae; order Anaerolineales; family Villigracilaceae; genus UBA8950. The sequence continues at coordinate 15,502 of MNXJ01000033.1, forward strand.
GGAATAACGCGACATAAATGTCGCGCTACAATTTCACCATGCACATTTTTCTCTACGGTCCCCCCGCCACGGGCAAAAGCGCCATCGGCAAAATTCTTGCCGAAAACCTGCGCCTGCCTTTCCTTGACCTTGACCAAATCATCGAGCAAAACGCAGGCGCGAGCATTCCGCAAATCATGGCGGAACAGAGCGAAGCCGCCTTCCGCGCGATGGAATCCGCCGCGCTGAAAAATCTCCCCCGCGAAAAAGCCGCCGTCATCGCGCTGGGCGGCGGCGCGCTGCTGCGTGATGAAAACCGCGCCGCTGCTGAAGCGACGGGCAAGGTGATTCTGCTGATGGCAGACGAATCCACCCTGCTGGAACGCCTGCGCCACGCGGCGGAAAATCGCCCGCTGCTGGCAGGCGACCTGCGCGAGAAACTCCCCGCGCTGATGGCGGCGCGCCGCGCCCACTACGATTCCTTTCCCCGGCGCCTGCGCGTGGACGGCAAAACCGCCGCGCAAAACGCCCGCGCCGCGCAAACGCTCATCGGACGCCACCATCTCTCCGCAATGGGCGAATACGATGTGTCGGTAGGGCAAGTCTCAGACTTGTCCCATGTTAATTTCATCGTCACCGATGAAAACGTAGCAAAGTTTCATCTTGAAAAAATTAAATCTGCGTTGAATGTCCCCGCCGTGATTCTGCCCGCAGGCGAAGCGCACAAAAATCTGGAGACGGTTTCCCGTCTCTGGCAGGCGTTTCTGCAAAACGGACTCGACCGCAAAAGCGTGGTACTCGCTTTGGGCGGCGGCGTGGTGACTGACCTGACGGGCTTCGCCGCCGCGACCTACATGCGCGGAATCAATTGGGTTGCCGCGCCGACCACGCTGCTGGCGATGGTGGACGCGGCGATTGGCGGCAAAACGGGCTTTGATCTGCCCGCAGGCAAGAATCTCATCGGCGCGTTTCACCCGCCGCAGTTGGTTTTGGCTGACCCCGCATTTTTGCAAAGCCTGCCCGCAGCAGAGTTAATCTCTGGCATGGCGGAAGTCGTCAAGCATGGCGTCATCGCCGACCCTGAATTATTCGCGCTGTGCGCGCGCGGGCTGGGTTGGGTAAAAGATAATTTGGATGAAGTTGTGCGGCGCGCGATGGCGGTCAAGATTCAAATCATCGAAGATGACCCGTATGAAAAGGGATTCCGCGCCGCGCTGAATTTGGGTCACACGGTTGGTCACGCGGTGGAACTCGTCAGCGGGTTCGCGCTGCGTCACGGCGAAGCGGTCGCCATCGGCTTGGCGGTGGAGGCGGCGTATGCCGCTCGCATTGGGCGGACAACTGCCAGCGTGGCGGATTCGATTCGGGAGACGCTTTCAGCGTTGACACTGCCCACGCAAATTCCAGACGGAATGCCGCACAATGAAATCATTCGCGCCATGAAAATGGATAAAAAGAAAAACGCGCAAACCATCCGCTTTGCGCTGCCCGCAGAAATTGGGAAAGTGGAGTTGCTGGATGTGACGGAGTTGGAAGCGGTTTTGTCATCTTGACACGTTTCCATATACTCTGTAAAATCAAGAGTATATGGAAACGTCAAATCTCGCCTTGCTGACAGGAAAAATTTATCAGTCAAAACTATCCTTGTTCACCGTCAAGACGCTGCGCGACCTGTTGGGGAAAGAAGTTTCAGACGCGGCTTTCTTTTCAGCGCTGGCGCGTTTGGTCAGCCAGAATATTTTGCAAAAGTTGGAGCGGGAGAAATACGCGCTGGTTGGCGGGCAGCGGCATGATTTCGGCGTCGCCAATTTTTTGTATGAGCCGTCGTATGTTTCGCTGGCGGCGGCGCTGAATTTTTACGGCGTGCTTTCGCAATTTCCGTATGAGATTGCCAGCATAACGCCAAGAAAACCCGTTGTCAAAACAATTGACGGGAAAATATTTCGCTATACGCGAATCAAAAAATCGCTCTTTTGGGGGTACGAACTGCTTGATGGATTTTTGATTGCCCAGCCCGAAAAAGCCCTGCTGGATTTGCTGTATCTGACTTCCAAAGGGCTTGCTGTTGTTCATGCGGACGAATTGAATATGTCGAAGTTGGACAGGGCGCGTTTTCACTTGTACGCGAAAAAATTCCCCGCGCTGAAAGAAACGGATATTTTATGATAACGCACGAGCAAGTAAGCGCGCTGGCAAAAAAACATAAAATTAACGAGACCGTTATTTTTCGGGAGTATTTGCAACTTGTTTTTTTGCAAAAACTTTATCAAAAGACGCCCAGCCAGAAGATTTTTTTTAAGGGCGGCACGGCGATTCATTTGGTTTATCAGGCGCCGCGCTTTTCGGAAGACCTGGATTTTTCTGTAACGTCTTCCATGTCCGAATTCACCGCGTATATTGAAGCGGTGTTAAAGCGGATGGAAAACGAAGAGGGGCTGACCTGGAAAGAGAAGAAAAGCATTCCGTGCCCTGTTCCAGATTCAGCTCAAATTGGTTGAGTGTGATTCCATCTACCAGACGCGACTGCGGCGAGTGTGCGGCTGGCGCCGGGCCAATCAGGTCTTCGCCGCAAGTCTGGCTTGCCGCCAAGGTTGCACCGCTGACAAACTGCACGTTCATTTATAACAGCGCCTTCTGCATGTGCTGGATGTGTGGCGCTCTATGCTCCAGCAATTACGCACGGTGCCGAAGCATTGTCCGCAGCGCCACCAGGTCTGCCTGCGGTCGAAATGAACTTTCCAATAGCCTAACTATGCAGCGTCTGAATCCACTGCACGTCTTCGATGTCGCTCTTTCGCCCTGGCACTCTCCGCAATGAGCGCGAACTAACACTTGCACCGCGCTGCGGATGCAGTGCAGGTGTCAGCAGACATTTGAAGCCCATACTTTCCAACACTTCAAACAACGGAATCCAGTACACGCCCGTGCTTTCCATCGCTATTGTCTTTACGTTGTGCTCGTTCAACCACTTCCCGAGCGCTTGCAAGTCCACGGTGTAGTTGCCAAATGCTTTCACAATTTGCGTGTCATTTTCCCCAGACACGCAGACAACGATCTCCACTGCTCCGACGTCCACTCCCGCTGCATTCGGGTTCACATGGCTCACACTTGCACCTGCAAATGGATGCGCTTCTTCAATGCCTTTCGTGCATTTGCCTTTTCGTCCCATTTCCTTTTTCTCCTTTGAATTTGATTTTGGGCGGAAAAAAAACCCGCACCTTCGGCAAGCCCGGTCACTTAAGAGAAGTTAGCTTTCTCATCGGGGTCGCTTTGTATCAACTTACAGCCCTGCCAAAGCATGGTCTTTGATACGCGCGCCGCCAGTATTTAAATCAATTTGACCGGAAACCATGGTGCAGTTCGGGAGTCATATAGAATGCTCGCCATTGCTTTGTACGGCTTGCGTGCTTGCCACTTCGGAGTATACTTTTAGTTGTCGTCGCTTTCTGGCCGGTTTCTCTCGTATAAAATGATCGCGCGCGCGATCTTCTTGGGTGTAGCGGACGGTTGGATTCGTCCCGACTTACAAGCATTTTTCTGGCTTCGGGCTTTTTCTGCTCCCGAAGCGAATCCCAACCTGCCCACAAACCGCTAACGCAAACCGTTAGCCGACTGCCTTGCAATTCTCTGCACTTTTCCAATTCATAATCGAGCAAAAATAGCGTATTGACATGGTATATACATACGACTATACTCTGCCTTGATGAATGTCAAATACACGCTTCATACATGTTGTCTTTGAATGGGATAGCCAAAAAGCGGCAACCAATCTTCGCAAGCACAAGGTCCGTTTGAGTTGGCTTGCGAATCGTTTTTCGATCCGTTTGTATGCTATCTCGACGATGAGATTGTTGGCAGTGAACTTCGAGAAAGAATTGTCGGGTTGACTACCACTTGGTTATTGCTTTACATCGTTTACGTTTTGCGTGATGACATTATTCGTATCGTTTCCGCTCGATTGGTTACAAATGCAGAGAGAGAAGTCTATGAAAATCAATAAACTTACCCAGCGTTTACAAAAAAATCGTCCGATGACAATGGTTAGTATCCGCATCCCCAATGATGTTATTGAAGATTTGAAACGTGTTGCGCCTATGCTTGGCTTTTCTGGTTATCAATCTTTGATTAAGGCTTATGTCGGTCAAGGGTTGCGAACAGATATTGAGCGGCTTGAAGGCGGCATAGAAATTTCAACATTACTTGAAAGCCTGCGAAAGAAAGGCGTAAAGGAAGATATTATTTCGTCTGCTATGGCAGAAGCCCAAAGTCCAGTATCGGTCTCTTAAAATAAAAAGGCGGCTAACAAAGCGTCCTCAGAACGGAGGTTTACGAGACCCTTATTAACTGATGTTACGCAGCAGGTGCGGAATCCGAGTAAAATTTGTACATGAACAAACAACACTTGGAACTATACACAGATTATTTGCTCAGCACATTTGGCTATGCAACAGCAACAGGTCTTTCACGGATGGTTGAAGGGCAGGTTACTCATGACCAAATCACACGTTTTCTGTCGGCAGAAGAACTCACCTCAAAAGATTTATGGAGACTTGTGAAACCGACAGTGCGCGAAGTGGAACAGGAGGATGCCGTTCT